>CAVYUB010000009.1:0-86753 GCA_963771565.1 uncultured Acidobacteriaceae bacterium | reverse complement strand
CATGGCACCGATACATTCCACGGCGGAGCGTTTGAGTACCTAAGGAACAAAGACCTGAATGCGCTGCAGTTCACGAACCAACGACCCGCTGGCGACGCGCGCCCAAAGGACAACGAAAACGAGTTCGGCGGCTTTATTGGCGGTCCAGTCAAGTTGCCGTTCCTGCCTTTCATCTGGGGATCGAGGCACAAGACCTACTTCTTCCACGAGGAAGAGTACTTACGCACTACCGGCGGCACTACCCGCCCGACATATTCGATTCCCTCTCAGCAGGAGCGCAGCGGAGATTTCTCGGATTTAGGTACTCCGATTTTCGATCCCAAGACCGAAACCATTACCAATGGCGTGATCAGTCGCGCACCCTATCCGGGGAACAAAATCCCGCTTTCCGAGCAAAGTGTGCTTGCACAGCAGTGGATGAAATTTCTTCCCGCGACCACCAGCTCGGGACCATTCAATAACTATCTTGGGATACCGGTTCCCGATGGAATTCTCGCCAGTACCGATCTTTTCCTCTACAAAATTGACCATTATTGGGGCGAGAAGGACCACTTCTACCTCACCATCTGGCGCCAGAAGAACCCGCCGAATGAGCAATGCGCAGTGCCTGTGATGCTGTGTAACGCCAGTCCGGCCAACCCCGAGGATGCCTGGGTCAATCGCTTCAACTGGGATCATATCTTCACACCCACCTTTTTGAGCCATTTCGCGGTTGGCTACGGAAACCGCAACGAAGGCTACGGGTCCGTCACTGGGCAGAACCCCGACCAGCTTCCGAAGATCCCGAACGCAGCAGCTTATAATGCTTCGCCGGAAGCAGGTTTCAGCGGCAACGGTATAAAGAACTTCTATACGCCTTGGGGAAATTATCAAGGTCCGGGCTATTTGAACAAGACCACCCGGCCAACCTACATTGCCAACGAGCTGATCACTTGGGTCCATGGTGCCCATACCATCAAATTCGGCGGCGAATTCCGGCATCTGCAGCAGGTCTTCCGCCAAAACAACAACCAGTCTGGGACGGTAAACTTCACCGCTCAATCTACCGGGCTACCCGGTGTCTCCAGCGGCGACCCCTTTGCCAGCTTTTACATTGGCGCGGTTGATAACGGCAACCTTCAGGTTTGGAACGTAGCCAAATACGGTGCCGAGCAGCGCGCCTATTCGCTACATATCGGCGACACCTGGAAAATGTCATCCAAGCTGACGGTCAATTACGGTCTTCGCTGGGACAGGTTTTCCCCTACTTTCGAGACAGGCAATGAATTGTCGTTCCTCAGCTTCGCGCCCAACCCCGGCGCCGGAAATCTGCCTGGCAGCCTGGCGTTCGCGGGTAACAAGTGGGGCCCCGCCAGCGCCGGCGTTCGCTATCCCGAAACTCCCTTCAACGGGGCGTTCGCACCTCGCATCGGTGTCGCCTATAAATTGACCGACAATACCGTTGTCCGCGCCGGCTACGGCGTCTTCTATACGCAAGCGTTCTACCCTAATTGGGCCGGTGGCATGTCCCTTGACGGCTTTAACCCGTCGGTCACGTTTAACGATTCACTTGGGGGCTATCAGCCTGCGTTCTATTTGGATAATGGCTTTCCCGCTTACGATAGAGCAGAAAATATTAGCGCTACTGCCGATAATGGCAAAGGCGGACCGCAGTATCGTCCGACTTACGCTAACCACCTCTCCTATACGCAGCAGTGGAATTTCACGATTGAACGTAAGCTCGGTAACAGCGCGGTCGCGAGCGCTGCGTATGTTGCCAACAAGGGAACTCATCTGCCCTCGGCAATGCAGCCGCTCAACTACCTGAATCCGTCACTCCTAACCAGTATGGGTTCCAGCGAGCTGAACACCGTTTTTCAAGCAGGACAGACATCGCTGTACGGCGTGAGTGTTCCTTATGCCAATTGGGTTCAAACCCTGGATAGCGTCGGTACGTGCAAGCCGACGGTCGCCCAGGCCCTAGTGCGGTATCCGCAATACTGCAATGGCCTTATTGGACTTAATGAGAATGAAGGCACGTCGATCTATAACTCGTTCCAGACGAAAATCGAAAAACAGTTTGCCAGCGGCTTCTATCTGGGCGCGAACTACACGTTCGCGCGGCTCACGACTGACGCTGCTTCCACCACGCAATCCGGTTCCGCCGGTTATGGTGGCATCGGTGGCTCGAGCGGCGGCGTAATCAATCCCTTCCAAGGCAACCGGAACCAGTCGCTTTCGCCTGATGACATTACACACACGTTCGCTCTGATGGCCGTTTATGACCTTCCGTTCGGCAATGGCAAAAGGTGGCTGAACAGCTCCGGATTTCTTAACCATATCGTCGGCGGATGGACGCTTTCCTCCAGCATTAAGCTCGTTTCCGGTATGCCCCAGTACTTCCGCGACTCTACAGTTTGCGGCGTTCCCTCGCAGTTCCAGGCCCAGTGCATTCCCGGGATCCTTCCTGGGGCAAATGTGTTAGCGCAATCTTGGGGTGATATGGATGTAAATAAGCCCGCCTACAACGTAGCGGCTTTTGAACCGTCGTCGCTTTTCGCGAACGGCAATTATCTCGGTAGCGGCCCGCGCGTCAGTAGCGTCCGTGGATCTCCGTACCGCGATACCAACCTTTCGCTCTCGAAGAAGATCATCGTTAAAGAGCGCCTCAATTTCGAAATACGCGCCGAAACCTTCAATATCTTTAACAATCACTATTTCACGTGCGATGGCCAGGCGTTCGGCGACTGCATTCCCTTCAACAACGATCCGTCCGATGCGAAATTCGGGCAATGGAACGGCACAGTAACGCAGCCCAGAAACATTCAACTGGTCGGTCGAATTACCTTCTGATCGGGTCATCTAATCGGCTCCGAAGAACACGAGACAATAATAAGTCTGGTGTGTAGTCGAAGAAGTCTGTCAAAAATCCTGCTGTTCTCGCTTGCATTTTTCACAACGGGGGTTCTTTTCACTCAACAAACTGACCCCGAAACGGAGCTTGATGAGGCTGCCGGGGCCTTCGAGCATGGTGACGCGATTGCGGCCGAACAGAAGCTCGATCCAATTCTTAAAGAGTATCCCCGCAATTTGAGAGCGCTCGTTCTGATGGGAGCAGTCCTCGATTCCCAGCAGAAATTCCAAGAAGCAGAGAGCTGCTATCAGCGTGCCCTGCAGGAAAACCCACACTCTGCTCAGGTCCTCAATAACATTGCTAACCATTATCTGGCTAGCGGGAACCGGAGACTCGCCGGCGAATTTTACCTGAAGGCGATTGCAGTTGACCCGACATCACTTAAATGCCAATCTGCAGCTCGCGCAAATGAGTGTGGAAGATAGACAAGGCCGGCAGGCGCTGGCTTACCTGAGTCGCCTGCCGGATTCCGAAAGTACAGACCCCGTGGCACTCCTGCTGCGCGCGCGCGCTCTAAGTCTGACAGGCCAATGCTCGGATGCCGGCGCGCTATTAGGAAAGCTTGAAAACCAAGCTGACCCGGCTCCACCCTTCACTACTCCGTTGGCATGGCCTGTGCCCAGTGCAAGCTCTACGAACAGGCCGAAGAAGCGTTTTCGCGAGCACTGGATGCAGATCCAAGAAATTTCGACATCCTGTATAACTTGGGCCTTGCCGCGCTTGAGGCAGGCCATCCGATCGTGCGGCGACCGCACTCGAGGCAGCCACCAAAGAAAAGCCGGAGGATACGGATTCGCTTTATGCTCTCTCGCGTGTCTACATCAGGCAGGAGCGTCCAGTGGAGGCGGCGGCGCAGTTAGCGAAGGCTCAAAAGCTCGCGCCCAAGCGCGCGGACGTTGACCTGCTGCTCGCGCAGGTTTCCTTCCAGCTTGGCTTCTACGAGGATGCGGCAGCAACTTACACGCGCTATCTGGAGCTGAAACCGGCCGATGACGTCGCTCGCCGCGAGCGTGGCATGGCTTGGGCGTGTGCTAATCAGCCGGCCAACGCACTTTCCGATCTCCACTGGTACGTACGCAAGCATCCTGGCGACGCGACGGGTTTTTATGAGCTGGCCATTGCACAGTACTTCACGGACCGCACGATGAGTTTTAAGTCGCTTGACCGGGCCCTGGCCCTGGATCCCGCGATGATCCCGGTGCGCTATACCCGCGCAGTGCTCAATATCGAATCCAAGAAGCCCGAGGCATCCCTGGATGATTTGCGCGTCGTGCTCGAACGGGAGCCATCTAACTATCACGTGCTCGTCCGTCTCGGACAAGCGTATTTGGCCCTGAATCGAGCTGCTGATGCTGCAGTAGCGCTGAAACAGGCCGTTGACTTAGCGCCAGATCAGCCTGTGGTTCTCATGTACTACCGCGACGCGCTGGAAAAATTGGGGCGCAAGGAGGAAGCCGCCGCGGTGTTCGCCCGGCTAAAGCAGGCGGACTCCACGGTGGAAGGGCGAAGGCCCCAAGCCGGGCTCATCGACTATCTCAAGCTTCCCGCAGCCGACCAACGGCAGCGCTATCTTGCCAATCTGCGCAAAAACATCGACGCGCATCCCACCGACGCGACATGGAAAATCAGACTAGGAAAGGAACTGTTGATCGACGGCAAAACCACTGAAGCTCAGGAACTCTTCCGCTCTTTAAGCGCAGAGTCGAACCCCGAGCTTCTCGCGAGCAGCGGGAGAATCCTGCTGGATTACGAGCAATATGATCTGGCGCGCCAATTCCTGAAATCGGTGATCCACTTGGCTCCTTCTCTCAGCGCACCCCGGCTTGACTTGGCCATCGCTCTCTTCCATTCCCAGAGCCCTGAAGCTGCGTTAGCTGAATTAGACAAAACTCCAGAAGCGGACAGAAAGGGAGATTACTACCTATTGCGCGCTCAGATCCTGGATGCCCAGGGCAAAATTCAAGACGCAGCAACTGCGCTCAACCAGGGCATTCGTGCAGCACCGGCCAGGAGCAGCCTGTACTATGAGGCTGCCGGTTTCCTGCTGAAACACAAGCTGTATCACGAAGCCCTGGCACTGCTCGAACAAGCTTCACGCGTTCTCGCGGATGACCGGGAATTGCTGCTTGCGCAGGTCGTTACTCTCAACCTGCTGCGCCGTAATGTGGATGCCGGAAAACTGCTGGAAAGAATTCAAGCGCGATGGCCGGAATGGGAACGTGTTTATTTATTGAAAGGTATTCTGCTCGAGATCGATCTCAAGTCGGCTGAGGCCAGGCAAACGCTGGAGACTGCAATTGCTCTCGGAGCAAACACGCCGGAGGCGTACTATTATCAAGCGCTCGCCATTACGCATTCGGCGCCACAAGAACTGGATGCTGCGCAGAACGCGATTACGCATGCCTTGGCGTTGACGTCGCAAGATCCGTATATCTATCTTCTGGCGGGTAAGATCGCGCTGGCGCGGAAGGACTATGCGACCGCGATTGCGCGACTACTTGATGCAACACATCTCCAACCTACACTCGTTCCCGCTCACTATGCCTTGCGCCACGCCTACAGCGCTCTCGGCGAAAAGCAGAAATCGCAGGCTGAGATGGAAACCATACAACACATTGCGAGTGAGACCAGCGGATCTGAGGAAAGCCCCTTCTCGATGGAGGATTTTCTTTTCACGGTACGTCCGCCCGGTTGACAACGTCGATCCGAAAATGTCCCGCGCCGCCCCAGTTCTTATAGCCGTCGCACTTGTCGCCTGCCGTGTCATTTTGCCTGCACAAAATTCCTCTGCCGCCCAGCAATCGGCGGACAAGGCTTTCGAGTTTGCCCAACGAGGAGATCTGAAGAGCGCCGAGACCGAACTACGAAAAGCTGTTGAGCTATCGCCAAACGACCCTACACTCCTGACGAGCTTGGGAGGCATTCTCGGCATGGAAGGTCACCTCGAGCAAGCCAATCTTTACCTTGCCAAAGCGGTCAAACTAGAGCCTAATGACGCTTTGCTACGACGGAATCTGGCCGCAAACGAGTGGCAGCTTGGACGACTACAAGAGGCGCAACAGCAGCTCGAACTCCTTCTCCACGCTGATCCATCGGACAGAAGAGCTGTCTTCCTGCTGGGTATGGTTTGTGAACGCAAGAAAAACTACACCCGCAGCATCGCCCTTCTCGAGTCTATTCCCGATATCGCCGAGCAGCAACCGGATGCACTCGTGGCGTTGGCTAGTTCGTATTACCACACAAATCAGCGCGAGAGTGCGCGATCGGCCCTGAAGAATTTGCTGAGCCACCCAGTGGAACCTCACGTGATGTATATGGGAGGTGTCGTGGCGATGGATGCTCACGATTACGCACTGGCCGAAAGTTTGTTAGGGCCGATTCGTTCCACGTACGGAAACAGCGATGTATATCTTCTGTTGTGCAAGATCCTGGCTGAAAGAGGAGCGTATGTTCGCGCGCTTCAGATTGCCACTGAAGCCACTCACGCTTTTCCGGATTCGTACAGATTGTTCTCGACCAAGGCCGAAACCGAGATGAAGCTGCGGTACTTCTCTCAGGCGGTGGACTCCGGCAAGAGAGCAGTCGAGTTGCACCCCTCCGCGGAAACCAAGCGTGCACTGGCGATAGCGGAGTGGCGCGTTGGCAATAGAAAGCAGGCGATTTCTGATTTCGAAGCGATTATGCGGCAATTCCCTCGTGATGGCCGACCTTATGAGGCGTACGGAACATTGCTGCTCGAAGACGGATCCCCGGAAAACAAGCCACGCGCGATTGAGCTGCTAAAAAAGGCAATCGCGAGTGAGGATTCCTCGATCGAGGCGCGGTATCAACTCGCCAACGTCGAACTGGCAGACGGACGTTTGCGGCCGGCGTTGCAGTATCTCGAGCGAGCGATTCAAATGAATCCAGATGATAGCCGGTTACATTTCACGATGGGCCGAATTTATCGTCGCTTAGGGCGTAATACCGATGCTGATCGGGAAATGGAGAAATACCAGAAGCTGAAGGCGACAGAACAACCGGCTACGCGAACCGGTGCCACTCTGGATACGCAACACTAGTCCAGTGCAGTCTCGCTTTTCTATCGGCTCGTTCGTTGGCATTTTCATGGTCGCGATAGCGCTGATTGCGCTAGGGGCGGGAAGCGGGCCGTCCGAAAGTGTTTTCGCGGACATTACGGCTTCGGCAGGCATTCTTTGGAAACACATAAACGGCGAATCGAATGATCGCTTCCTGATCGAGAGCATGGGTGGTGGCGCCGCCTTCGTCGATTTCGATAAAGACGGGCTGCTGGACATCTGCCTGATCACTGGCGGAGAAACGCCGCACGGCAAGGGTGACACGCCGCCGCGAAACGCGCTTTATCGGAATCTTGGCAACGGAAAGTTTGAGGACGTCGCGGCCAAGGCGGGCATTGACCGAATTCCGTTTTACGGGATGGGCATTGCCGCAGCGGATTACGATAATGACGGGTTCCCAGATCTTTATATCACCGGATATCCCTCGAGCGCCCTGTTTCACAACAACGGCGACGGAACTTTTACTGACGTCACGGCGAAGGCCGGTGTCAGCAACAGCGGCAAGTTCGCGGCGAGCGCAGCCTGGTTTGATTACGACCGCGACGGACGTCTGGACCTGTTTGTTGCTAATTACGTGAAGTTTTCGTTTGATGGACCCCAGCATTGCGCGTATCAGGGCCAGCCGACTTATTGTGCGCAAACAGCGTACGAAGGGGAATCACCGCGGCTTTACCATAACAACGGCGACGGCACGTTCACCGACGTAACCGCGAAGGCCGGTCTTGCGAAGCTTTCCGGAAGGGCGCTAGGGGTTGTGGCGATTGATGCCGACGGCGATGGCTGGCCGGATCTTTTCGTCTCCCGCGACGCTTCTCCCAATCTACTTCTCATCAACAAGCACAATGGCACGTTCGAAGATGCCGCCTTGCGCGCCGAAGTCGCAATGAACATGGACGGAAACGCGCGCGCGGGGATGGGCATTGACGCCGGCGATGTAATGGGAAACGGCTGCCCAGCATTTGTAATCACCAACTTCAACGATGAGTTCCATGCTTTATTCGTGAATCCGGGACATTTCCCCTTCGAGGAGCGGACGGTCCAGTCAGGGCTGGCGAATCTGACGCGTTCTTTCGTGGGCTGGGGAACGCATTTTCTCGATTACGATAATGACGGCAACCTGGACCTGATGATTGTCAACGGTCATTTGAACGAGGCGATCGAACGGACTCGCAACGATGTTTCCTACCGCGAACCGCCCTTGCTGTTGCACAATACCGGAGGCGGTGCCTTCCAGAACGTGGAAAAAATCGCTGGACCTGTTTTTGAACAAAAGTTCCGCGCTCGCGGGCTGGCGGTGGGCGATTTCGACAACGATGGCCGCGCTGAGGTCATTTTCACACGTCTGAATGATGCGCCCGATATTGCTGCGAAACACTTGGACAGAAAGCGGCGGGTGGATCGGGTTACAACTTGAAGGCACGCGCAGTAATCGCGATGCCATTGGCGCAAAGGTGGTGATTCAGGCGGGCCCGCGAAAACTCGTGCGCTGGATCGAGGGTGGCGGCAGCTATCTCTCGTCGCACGACAAGCGTTTGATTTTCGGATTAGGGCACAGTGAACGCCAGTCGGTGAATGCCGAGATTCATTGGCCCAGCGGGCAAGTGCAAACAGTGTCAGGGCTGGCCGCGAATCGCTATCACAAAATTATTGAGCCGCGCTGACGTGGTTCCGCGTGCGGCTCTTTACTCAAATTAAAAATATACCTTCAAGGCTAACTGCACCTCTCGTGGCGAGTTCGCCGTTCTCGTGATCACGCCGAAGTTACCGCCGTTGACGTGAGTGTCCGGGCCGTCGAACTGGGGATGATTGAGCGCATTGAACGCCTCGAACCGGAACTGCAGTCTCGCACCTTCCCGGATCATCGACAACGGAAATTCCTTGAACAGCGAAAGAGTGGCGTTGTCCTGACCTGGCTGTCGGCAACCTCCATAGCTACGTGGCGCAGTGCCCAGCGTGAACGCCGGCGGCGCAGTCCGCCACTTCCGGATTGGAAAAGTAGTTGGTCAGAAAGTCGGGTCCAGCTGTTGCAGTGCAGCGGAGCAATCAAATTGGGCCGTTGGGTGCCATACGTGGGAAGAGGCTTGCCCCCCGACAACATGGGCAGTATCGGCCTACCATCGGTGAACCGCCAGATGCCGTTGGTCTGCCAGCCTCCGATGATCGCATTGAGCACCGATGGCATGTTTCCGCCGATTGCCTTACCTCGGCCGATCGGCAGTTCATACACATAACTGAACTGCAGCACGCGCGGTATATCGAATGTCGATAGACTTCGTTCAAGACGTCGATTGTTCGGATCCTCCGGCCCAGGTGCGATGCCACCTAGCCAGGTGGTGCTGCCGTCCGTGGTGGAAGCATCGTCAATCGATTTCGACCAGGTGTAAGTTACGAGGGCCTGCAGCCCATGAGAGAAACGCTTCTCTACGCGCAACTGAAGCGCGTTGTATATGGAATTCGCCCAGGGAGGCGAGTCGCCGCTGAAGCTCGTGAACTGCGGGAACGGCAGTTGGAGCTGAGATGCCTGAACTGTCGGGCTCGAAAGCGAGCTGTTCGGGTCCGTAATGATGCCGTAGAACGGATTCGGTACGTAGGTGTTGAGGGCAGCGATCTGGTTTGAGTTATAGTGCTCGATTTGCGGACCGAGATAGTTCAAACCGCCTGCGCCTCCAAAATAGAGATGAGTTCCCTTCTTGCCGATGTAATTCGCATCCACCAGGAAGTTAGCCGGCAGTTCCCTTTGCACTCCAAAGCTCCAGCTCTGCTCATAAGGAACAGCCGAGTCGATAGAGGGGATCGGGCCTACTGCGCCGAAGCCGACGTCGTTCAGCAACCCCAACTTGCTGCCCGGCGGCAGCCTGATGCCCGCAGGGAACGGATTGCTCAATACCCCCCACGGCGTGACGCCGTCGTTCTGATAGGTGTTGATCCAGGGCGTGTACTCGTCATAACCCTGATAACCAGGAGGGCCAACCCCCGCCGCGCCCGATCTGACGCTCGAGTAGTAGATTCCGTATCCGGTGCGTATCACAGTCTTCTCGAACGGCTGGTACGCAATGCCAAAACGCGGACCAAAAGTGGTGTACGAGGTGTTGTAGCCGGGTGCACGGTTGCTGGCACTGGCGAAGATCTCGCCACCGTGGAGCGTCCCCAATCCAGGCACTTGCAAAGGCGATACGACAGACGGATCGAGCCCGTTCATGCGGTTGTAGCGCTCCGTGCGTGGGAAATCGAGATCGTAGCGCATCCCGACGTTGACCGTAAGCTTTTTGCTGACCTTCCAATTGTCCTGAATGAATCCACCTGCCTGGAAACTTTGCGTGCTCACCAGGTTCGGAACCTCGTACTGGCCTCCTAAGCTCGAAGTTCCGGGCCCGCCATTGCCGATGAGGAAACTCGCCAGGGCGTCGCCGCCCCCGGAGAATGGTTGTTGCGATGTTCCAGTGAAATCGTAGTAGAAAATTCCGCCCGGAACGCCTGGCTGAGTGAAATTATCCCGGTGCATCCGCCCTTCGGCGCCGAACTTCAGCTCGTGTTGGCCCCTGACCCAGCTCATTGTGCCCAGCAAGTGATGCGTTTCCTGGCCCTGACGCAAATAGCTCCAGGGTTGCGTTCCAATACTGTCCAAGCCGTTCGCCTGGCTGTAGCCGGTATTCAGGTAAATGGCGGGGATGACAGGAAATCCCGGAAGTGTCAATGTATTTGGGCATGCCAAGAAGCGCGGCCGGGTCCAGATTCTTATAATCACCGGCAATCCCGCGCTGCCATACCGCGCCCCTCGTGAACCCCCATGACAGGTTCAGTAACAGCGTAGGGCTGAAAGTGTGCGTGAGGTTCAGTGCAGCCAAGTGAGCCGTGCTGTTTGTAGGGCCTCCAGTACATGGATCGGCGAGATTTCCGTAGCAGTTAAACCCGTGGTTGAAGCTACCCTGCCGGGAGTACTTCACGCTCAATAAATCCTTATCACTAAACCGATGGTCGATCTTGATGTCATATTGATCGTTGTTGCTCTGGTTCGATCCCGAACCAACCCAGTTGGTATATGGGTTGTACGATGAAGTCCCCACGTTCAGGTTGGGAAGCGGATAGTACTGCATAAGCTTGAGCGCGGCCGGATCAATCAGGTTGCCCGGCCGGGTCGGAAGCTGGTACGGGGTTCCGTTCAGCACGGCGCTGCCCGGGCTTGTGTAGGTAGCCATGTTATTGAACGGAATGTAGCCCGAGCGCACGGGGCCGCCCGCAGCAGCATTGTAGACGCCGGTGTACGGATCCCAAAGTTGCCCGGCCGGGGCTGAGCAGAGGCCAGTGGCGCTGAATGTGCCTCCCGAATAACCGCAGAGCTCCCCGAAGTTGCCCGTTCGTTCAGCCGCGCTAGGCACACCGAATTCGTCGGTGGTGCCCGTTCTGCTCCGAGTGCCGTCGTAATCGAAGAAGAAGAATGTCTTATCTCTCCGGATCGGCCCGCCAACCGTGCCACCGAAGTTGTTGTTGCGCAGCGGCGCGATCGGGACGCCCCCTTGATTGTTGAACCAGTTGTTTGCATCGAGTTTCTGATTGCGGAAGAACTCATAAAGGCTGCCATGGAATTGATTGGTGCCAGAGCGGGTGACCATGTTGACGATGGTCCCGCCCGAGAAACCATACTCCGCGCTGAAGTTGGTTTGCTGCACCGTAAATTCCTCGACAGCGTCCACCGACGGAGTGTAGGTCGGGACTTGAATGCCGCTATTTTGCTCGAAATTTGTGACCGTGACGCCATCCAGGAGCATGTCGGCCGTGGCGTTGCGGCCGCCATTGGAAACGAAGTTATTCTGAGCGGAATTCTGGGTCCCCGTAGCCACTTCGGTGATACCGGGAGTGAGATACGCTAGATCCGTCACCGAACGCGTGATCAGCGGCAAGTCGTTGATGAACTTCCGATCCACCGTCTGTCCGGTAACGGCGTCCTGAGTCGACAACAGTGGCGCCGACTCAGAGATCTGCACAGTTTGCGAAACCGCGCCGATCTGCAGAGAAAAGTTCACTGTAACGTTCTGGCTGACATCGAGCTTGATACCTGACTGGGTTTCGGAGCGGAACCCCTGCGCTTCAACGGTGAGTTTGTAGGTGCCGGGAGGCACCTGGCGGATTACATAGCCTCCCTTGGAATCGGATACCGCCGTAAAGCTAAAGCCCTTTTGCTCATCCACCAACTGCAGCCGGGCATTCGGGACGACAGCGCCAGATGGGTCCGTTACTGTACCCGCCACCGAGCCTGTGTATTGCTGTGCCCACGCCGTCGTGCAAAATATGCCGCCTGCTGCCAGCGTCAATAGAGCCACTGCCAACTGAACCCCAACGCTCCTTACTTGCGAACTCCCGGAGCTTGCCATAGACATCTCCTCCCTACTTGATTGACTAACTGCAAATTGGCCCAATGTTACTCTTGAAAGCCGGGCGGGTCAAGTACTAAATGGGTACTGAGGCGGTACTGAATGGCTCATCCGAGTGGGTCTAGAAACGATGGAGAGCAACGGAGGTAAGGAGCACAGCATGGACCGCGTATCGAGAAGGCAGTTTCTTGGCCGAACTGGAGTCGCGCTGACAGGGACCACATTTCTTTCATCGGGGACTTGGCGCCTCAATGCAAATCCGCTGAACATGCCTATAGGATTTCAGGCCTACGATGCCAGAAAAGCGCTGATAAAGGATTTCGACGGCACTTGGCGGACGCTGGCAGGATATGGGTTTCAAACCGTCGATCTAGTGTCCTTCGCGGGTTACGGATACGAGAACTCCCCGCTTTCGAATATGAGCGCTAAACAGATTCTCCGCTCGATGAACGCAGCCGGTATTTCTTGTGAAAACTGTCAGTTTGAATACGCCGAGCTCCACGACACCTACGAAAAGAAAATCAGCTTTTCACACGAGCTTGGACTGAAGAACATTGTCTGCGCACCCGCCATGGGCAGGACCAAAACTGCTGACGATTGGAAGTGGCAAGCAGGCCAGTTGAACGCGCTCGGTGAGAAGATGAAGCGCGATGGTTTTCAGCTCGGGTACCACAATCACGAAATCGAGTTTATCGAAGTGGAAGGCGCAATGCCCTATGGGATATTAATGCAGGAAACCGATCCAAAACTGGTCAAATTCCAAATCGATGTCGGCAATTTGACCTTTGCCGGGCAGGATGCTCTTACGTGGCTCACCCGCTACCCAACTCGATATTTTTCGATGCACGCTAAAGATTTCTCACCCGGAAAGATGAGTGTGCCTGTGGGGCAGGGCATTATTAACTGGAAAAAAGTTTTTGAGGCCGCGAAAGCAGCTCACATCGAAAACTATTTCGCGGAGTGCTCCAGCTATGGCGCCCGAACTCTACAAGGAACGCCGGCAGCAGCGTGGCCATCCGATATCATGGACCAACTCCGCCAGAGTTGTATTTTCCTCCACAATCTAAAAGTCTAATCGCCCGATCAATGCTGTTTTATAGGTATTGAATCAACGCGTCCAGGATTTCCTGCACCGCGTGATAGGGATCAATGCCGTTGCTCTTTTCAGTTTCAATCGAATACAGGCCCTTGAACCCCGCATCTCTCGAGATCTGCATGCAGGTGGCTAAATCGAACTTTGCCGGGTTCAGTTTGACATGGCAGAGACCGTCTGCCAACGGGAACAGCTCGCGCAATCCACGCTCGCACGTCTCTCTATCCGGGAAGTTGCCGAAATCGGGGTTCGCGTAAATTCCCGAAGCCTTGATGATACGCGCTAGTACTTCAGGCGTGCCCGCGGCTTTTCCGCGATCTTCCATAATCACCGCGATTTTCCGGGAATCCGCATGAGCTTTCAGCGCCTTCAAGGCATCTATGGTGAGTGAAGGGTCGGAAGTATCGATGACGCCCTGGTTAGGCATAACCGCGTGCGAGCCGAGCTCAGCCGCTCGATCGATCCATTCCATCGAAAGCTCAATGGCCCGCTGGCGCAGCTTGGCATCGCGCGAGGAAATGGTCGGCGTAGGCCCGGCCTCGTTGTCGAATTCTAACGGTATATCCACAAGCCGCGACTTCGCCCGTTTTAGCCGCTCGCCAAATTCGCGGAGATAAGACGATTCCGTGGACGCAAAATACATCGACTGCACTTCTACGTTGTGTATGTGATAACGATCCGCGATCATCTCCGGGAACTCGAGAATATCGAAGTCTTTCGCCGGAGCCGGTGCGCCCTTATCTCGAGTCCTTGCGAAAAGATTACGAAAACTCCAGGACAAAACACATACCCGGTCGAGCTTATTGGATGTTTGTGCTCGTCCTTTCGCTACACAGGCGGCGATCCCACAGCCGATCAGAAACTCACGGCGTCCCATAGCGTTCGCCCTTATTTGGGCGGTGGTCTTCATCTTGGATTTCATCCCGTCTTCCTCAGCCGCTCTTTTCCCACGAACTCGTGAGGGATGTAGTGTACCGGTGGTTTGCTGACTTCCCTTGCAAAGTAGGCACCACGAAACTGACCAAGCCTGGACCGTATAGTTCAGCGCGGAAGGAAACAGTTCCGATGCAGTGGCTCTCCGGATCACTGATGATATCGATTATCTCGGAGCTGCCACCGTGACCGACGACGGCTACCTCACCGGGGCCACTCGACTTGTTGTGAGGCCTCGATTGCTCCGATTGCGCTCTCATCGTTAATCCCGGCAATGAGGACTCTCTTGCGCGATCGCTGGCGAAGAAAGCTTCCTACCGCGCTTTTTGATGATGCTTTGTCGCCGCCTCCGTCAATGTGCTGAACGAATTCCTCGGACATAGGTCCAAGCCGTTCTTCGACACCCCGCAAGACGCCAACCAGCCGGCTCTGGACGGTTCTTCCCGCCCGCGGCGACTCCAGAAGCAACAGTGCATCCGGCTGACCCCCCCAATACTTCGAGGCATATTTAGCCAAAGCCATTCCTGCCGAGAATCCCGCGCGATAATTGTCAACACCGAAATATAACGTGCCATGGTGCGGATTTACCACCGAGATAAGAGGGATTCCCGATCTTGAGAAAGTATCCGCAATCACCGGCGCAACGTGCTCGAAAAGCTGAAACTCGATGCCGATATCCACCTTGTTCTCTACCATCGCTTCCGCATTCTTAATGGCAGTTTCGGCATTCCGATCGTTATCCCAGACAAGCAGATCGATTCCGGCCGCAGCGGTAGCCTTCTGCAAGCTGCGTTCGATTTCAACTGCCAGAGAGATTTGTTTTGAGAGATTCGCGAACCCGAGTTTCAGCCTTTTTCGTAGCCGATTCACGCGGTACAGCCGGCCGGACTGGCGTAGATAATCACGGGAAACCAGAGTGTGGAGGATGCGGTAGGCGGTTGTATGCGGGATGCCCGTCCTCTGAACAACTTCTTCCAGCGTCAAAGACTCCGTTTCGGATCCAAAGCAATCCAGAAGGTCGATTGTTTTGGCAACAATAGGAACCCAGTACTTGTCTGTTTTGCGAGTGGTTCCAGACGCCCGGCGGTTACGTTTTCGATCCATGGTGAAAAACTTCTTGACACATCGCGAACATTCAGTATAGTAACTAAGACAACTCTCGACTGAAATGAGTTCATTTGGGAACTTCCCGCTGAGTCGAATCTCGGCCGGAGCGTTTCTGCTCGCCTGCACAATCCTGAATGTGCGATTCGTCACCGGCCAGACGCCCTACACCACTTGGAAAGAATATCTAGGGAGCGTGGATTCAGCGCAGTATTCAGCGCTGAAGCAGATCAACAAATCCAACGTGAAGCGATTGGAGCTGATGTGGTTCTATCCAGCCGGAAACAACGGTGCCGAGTTTGGATTTAATCCGATCGTGGTTGATGGTCTGATGTACGTACTCGCGAAAAACGGTGCTATTAGTGCGCTCGACGCGGTCACCGGAAAGGAAGTCTGGGTTCACGAAGTCAATTCAACTCTTGTAGCGCACCGAGGTATCAATTATTGGGAAAGCAAAGACAGATCCGACCGGCGCCTGCTGTTCATGGCCGACAATTACCTGCAGGCCATTGACGCCCGCACGGGCAAAGAAATTGCAGTCTTTCGGTGACCGAACGGCCGAGTGGATCTGCGCCAGGGCCTTGGCCGCGATCCGAAAACCATCACCTTGATTCAATCGTTCTCTCCCGGCCGAGTGTTTGAAAATCTGATCATTCTGGGTTCTGCAACAGGTGAGGAGTACGACTCTCCCTCCCGGCGACCTCCGAGCGTATGACGTGCGGAGCGGAAAGATGATGTGGATTTTCCATACAGTCCCGCATCCTGGCGAGATGGGTTACGACACATGGCCTAAGATGCCTGGAGACGCATCGGTGGAGTCAATGCGTGGGGCGAAATCACCATAGACGAGAAGCGCGCGATCGCCTATTTTCCACTCGGCGCGCCTACCTACGATTTTTATGGCGGTGACCGGAAGGGCGCAAATCTTTTCGCCGATTGTCTGCTCGCGCTGGATGCCCGCACTGGCAAATATCTGTGGCATTTCCAAATGGTCCACCACGATTTGTGGGACTACGATCCGACTGCAGCTCCAAAACTGATATCCGTACGGCACGCGGGCAAAATTGTCGAGGCAGTAGCGGAACCGACGAAACAGGGTTTCCTCTTCGTATTCGATCGTGTTACCGGGAAACCACTCTGGCCGATCGAGGAGCGCCCGGTTCCGAAATCAGATGTGCCTGGTGAAGAGGCATTCGCCAACCAGCCTTTCCCGACTTTTCCTCCACCATTCGCGCGGCAAAAATTCAGCGCGGACGAAATCAATCAATACATAGCCGATCCGGCGGAACGCGCGAAATGGCGCGATACCGTTCTGAGCGCGCGCAATGAGGGACTGTTCACGCCGCCAGGGTTTCGCGACACGATTGAAATGCCGGGCAACAGTGGAGGTGCAAATTGGGGTGCCTCGGCCATTGATCCGACGACGGGCATGATCTACGTCGAATCGAAGGACGCGCCGACAACCCTGAAGCTCGAGGGCAAACCGCCTAAAGTCGACTTGGACGCTTTTGGATCGCCCGAACAGCAGGGCCGAGTTGTTTATGTACAGCATTGCCAAATGTGTCACGGTCCAGAACGGGGCGGTTCGCCTCCCGCCGTTCCATCTTTGATCAATGCCGTGACGAACCTCGGGGCTGATCGCATCAGGTCGATCGTCCGGGTCGGAGCGCCGCCCATGCCCTCCTTTGCGAGTCTCTCGACGAAGGAAGTGGATGTGTTGATCGCTTTCCTTACCCATCCCGAGGCAGGCGATGTATCGAAGGAAAGTCTGGCGTGGCTCGGCCGGGCACCCCGGCTCGACACATCGACTGCAAAAGACTCGTCTCCTGTTCGGTACTGGTCCGGATACGGCTACATGAATTCTTCCGAAGGACTCCCCGCGATCGATCCTCCGTGGTCCACGCTAACGGCTTACGATCTCAATACAGGAAACATAAAATGGCAAATTCCGCTAGGAGAAGTTTCGGCGCTCGCAGCCAAAGGGATCAAAAACACAGGTAGCAATTGGCCAAGAGGCGGTCCGGTGGTCACCGCAGGCGGGCTGATTTTTGTAGGTACGCGGTCAGACCGGAAAATCCGCGCGTACGACAAGGATACGGGCAGCGTGCTCTGGGAAAAGGAGCTGCAGGCGAGAGTGGACGGTGTTCCAGCCGTTTTTGAACTCGGAGGGCGGGAGTATCTTGCAATATGCGGGAGGGATGTTGAGCGCTCATCGCCAGAGACTGCGAGCACAACCTCGCCCCCTGGTAAGCCCGTCTGTCCAAGGCTATTATCTCTTTGCTTTGCCCGATCATAATGGCGAGCCTGCCGGAGCGCAATGAGCAGATGCGTTCGCTTTCTGAAAATGTATAGCGGTGGAGAACCGAAATGAAAATCCTCTTTTATGTCTTTACGATCTTCCTCGGAATCGTGCTCGCGGTCCATTTGGCCATGAATGGCAAAGTAGGCAGCACCTTGAGCAATCCTCGTGTTGCGAATGCGCTTTTCTGGTGCGTTGGCGCACTCGCCGCTGTAATCATAGGGCTCACGGGTTGGCATTCGGGTGCCCTGAGCGGGCTTAGGAGCGTTCATCCCGTTTTGCTCACGGCTGGTGCCTTGGGTGCCTGTCTGGTCTTCGCCATCGCCTGGTTGCTTCCTCAAGTGGGGGCTCGAGCAGTGTTCATCACTCTGATCGCAGGACAAGTTCTCGGCGGAATGATCTTGTCCCACTTCGGATGGCTGGGTTCCCCTATACAGCCGATCTCAATGACAAATATTCTCGGAGCAGCAGTGATGATCGCTGGTGTCGTGCTGGCGACTTACACCAGGTAAATTTGTACGTCGTCTGCGTTGATTTATTACGTCAGGAGCTTAGCTGTTGGAAAAACTAAAACTGGGCAAATCGAATCTCAAAGTCAGCGCCCTCGCTATGGGGACAGACTTGATCGGGAGCAAAATCGATCGTGAGACCTCGTTCAGGCTGTTCGACTTCTATAAGGACCAGGGCGGAAACTTCATCGACACCGGCAACTTCTACTCGAGTTGGTTCCCAGGTTGCCAGGGCGGCGAGAGCGAAACAACCATCGGAAGTTGGATGAAGGCTCGAGGCAATCGTGACCAAATGGTGCTTTCATCCAAGCTCGGGTTCGACTATCCGGGATGTTCGGGCGGGCTGAGCGCGGTAGAGATTGAACGTGAATGCGAAAAAAGTCTGCGAAGGTTTCAGACTGACAGGATCGACTTGTACTATGCGCATCGCGACGATCGCGGCACACCTATCGAGGAAACGATGGAGGCGTTCGACCGCTTGGTCAACGCAGGTAAGGTGCGCGCAATCGGAGCTAGCAACTTGAGCCTATGGCGCATCGTCGAAGCCAACGTGATCAGCCAGGCGAATGGATGGAACATCTACTCCGTTGTTGAACAGCGATACACGTATTTGCGCCCCCGTCATGGTGCCGACTTCGGCCCGCAGATCTTTCTCAATGAGGATCTCAAGGACTATGCGCAAGCTCATGGAATTGCATTGATCGGGTATTCGGTTCTTCTGCAAGGAGCGTATACCCGTGCCGACCGTGAACTGCCCGCGCAATTTGCCGGACCCGATGCTAATGAACGTTTAGAGGCGCTGAAGACCGTAGCGAGCGAAGTTGGGAGCACGCCTAATCAGGTAATCATTGCGTGGATGCGCCAGAGTAAGCCGTCGATACTTCCCATCATCGCCGGCAGCACAATCGAACAGCTGAAGGAGAATATCGCGGCCCTCGAAGTTACGCTGAGCAGCGACCAAATGCACCGCCTCGATACAGCCGGCAATCCTGTCATTAAGCAGGCTTGGTTGCAGCCATCATAAGTGACGAAGTGGTGTGAAATCGACTAAGGATTGATCCGTGGCGGCGGAAAACAAATATACACCCCCGAATGAAATGCCTCCGGCCCCCATCCACCAGGTACTTGCCGGGCAGAAGGCACTCGTAACAGGAGCCAGCAAGGGACTCGGTCAGGCAATGGCCATCGGGTTCGCACAAGCGGGTGCCGACGTCCTCGTCAATTACAGTACGGATGAGCAAGGCGCATATCATACAGCGAAAGCCATTCGGAGATACGGGAGGAAGGCGGTTGTCTTCAAAGCGAACGTCGCCAAAGAGGAAGAAGTGACTGCGATGTTCGATTGCATGCTCAAAAGTTTCGGCCGCCTCGATATCTGCGTTTCGAATGCTGCGATACAGCTCAACGCCAAGGTGGACGAAATGACGATGGCGCAGTGGCAGGGCGTCATTGACGTGAATCTCACCGGGATGTTCCTGTGCGCTCGGGAAGCCATCCGTGCTTTCAAACGCCAGGGAATCGATCGCTCGATCTCTTATGCGTGCGGGAAACTGATTTTCATTAGCTCTGTGCACGACGTGATCCCCTGGGAGGGGCACGCGAATTACGCTGCCGCTAAGGGCGGCCTCATGCTCCTGATGAAAAGCCTCGCTCAGGAGGTCGCGCATCTCCGTATCCGCGTGAATGCGGTCTCTCCGGGAGCGATCCGCACTCCCATGAACGTTGAGAAGCTGACGTCGCCAGAAATTTTCGACTCAGTTTTGCTCAAACTTATACCGTCCAAGCGTATTGGTGAACCGGAGGACGTCGCGCGCACAGCAGTCTGGCTGGCCTCCGATGAATCCGATTATGTGCAGGGTACGACGATATACGTGGACGGCGGAATGACGCTGTATCCGGGTTTCATTGGTGCAGGCTAGCTGAACGAGAGTACTGGAATGCGATACGTGAAACGGAATTCCGAAACATCAAACCATCGTGGTGAGCCGCGCAGAACATGAAAGCTCTTGTCAAGTACGCTTCCGGAAATGGACACGTCGACATTCTGGACGTTGAGGAACCGTCGTGCGGCGAGAACCAGGTAAAAGTGGAGATTGCCTACTGTGGCGTGTGCGGAACAGATATCCACGTGTTGCATGACACGTTTCGCAACTACCCTCCGGTCATTTTGGGGCATGAGTTTTCAGGTACCGTTGTCGAGGTGGGCCGCAATGTTGGCGGGGTAAGTCAAGGCGAGAGGATAGCCGGCCTAGGAGCCACAGCGGTTACTTGTGGTCAGTGTCAGTATTGCCGCTCCGGGTATTTCATCTTCTGCTCGAACCGGCGCGGCATGGGACACGGTGTAGATGGTGCCCTCGCGCGTTACGTTGTTCTGCGCCCCGATCAGCTATATCGTATTCCTGAGGGATTTGCACTGGAAGAGGCAGCACTTAGCGAACCATTCGCCGCCGCAGTACAGGCAGTCACGGAGCTGACCCAGGTCCGAATCGGTGACACGGCTCTAGTATCCGGCCCGGGGCCAATCGGCCTTCTGTGTCTGAAGTTGCTGGTAGCGGAAGGCGTGAAGACTATTGTCGCCGGGGCGTCCGGTGACGACGGCCGGTTAGACGCAGCACGACGGTTTGGTGCAGCCGCCGTCGTCAATGTCGGTGACCGGAATCTTGGCGATGCCATCCGCGAGCACACGGGCGGCGCTGGCGTGGATGTGGCTTTCGAATGTGCCGGTAACGCTGGCTCCGTGCGCGGCTGTCTCGAGTCCCTGCGTCCGATGGGGCACTACACGCAAGTGGGAATTTGTGGACGCGAAATACAGTTTTCGATCGATCAGGTCTTCTATAAACAGCTCACGATGCGCGGCTCAATATGCTACACCGCTCGAACCTGGGATCGCATGATGAAGATCTATGCTCAGGGCCGGGTGCGCCTGAACGATCTGGTTTCAACCAAGCTCCCCATTTCAGATTGGCGCACGGCTTTCGATTTGTGCACAGACAAGAAGGCGTTGAAGGTGCTCCTTTATCCAGAGGCATAAACACCATGAATATCCTCGCTACTACTTACAAGAGCCCATTGTATGAAATGACCCAGACCACGACCACGTGCCTGTGGAACGACTCTGCGAACCTTTCAGAATTGACCTATTCCATCGAGCACGGCGCTGTTGGCGCTACGTGTAATCCCGTAATCGTGCTGGAGGTACTGAAGAAGGAGTCCCATCTCTGGAATGACCGTATTCGTGCGCTGATTAAAGAGATGCCGTTCGCAACGGAAGAACAGATCGGTTGGAGACTTGTCGAGGAGATCTCGGCAACCAGGGCGCAATTATTGATACCCATATTCGAGAAAGAGAAAGGCAAGAACGGTAGGCTCTCGATCCAGACCGACCCTCACTATTACCGCAGCCGTGAGGCACTTCTAGAGCAGGCGCTGCGATTCAATGCTCTGCGCAGCGAACATGATTGTGAAGATTCCGGCAACGGAAGCTGGGATTATCGCGATCGAGCAGGCCACCTACAAAGGGATCAGCATCAACGCGACGGTTTGCTTCACAACGCCCCAGTGCATCGCGGTGGCGGAAGCAGTGGAACGCGGGCTGAAGAGGCGAGAAAAAGAAGGCCAAGACATCTCTACCATGGGCCCGGTATGCACCATTATGGTGGGCAGGCTCGACGATTGGCTGAAGGTGGTGGCCGAAAAGCTGGACATCATCACTGATCCCGGATACCTCGAGTGGGCTGGCGTCGCCGTTTTCAAGAAGACCTATCGTATCTTCCGCGAACGCGGATACCGCATTCGGCTGCTTTCAGCGGCATTCCGCAACCACATGCACTGGAGTGAGTTGATCGGCGGAGACGTGGTGATCTCGCCGCCTTACAAATGGCAGGTTCGGTTCAATGCGAGCGATGTGGGAGTGATGGCTCGAATCGACGAGGCTATTGATCCAAGAATCGTCGAAGAACTCTTGAACAAGTTTCCTGATTTCCGTCGGGCCTACGCCGAAGATGGTCTTTCCGCGCAAGAATTCGATACGTTTGCGCCCACCGTGAGGACTCTGCGGCAGTTTATTGAGGCGTGCCATGGATTGGCTGCGTATGTCCGAGATCTGATGCTTCCTAACCCCGATGCAACACTCGTCTGACGGGCACATACGTAAGTATTCCTGGTTCGCGCTCGCCCTTTGCACTTCGATATTCTTCTTCTCGTTATGGGCGAACGCTTCCACCGATTCGCCGCGCTTGCCCCCGATTTTCAATGGAAGCACTCTTGCCGGATGGCATGTTCAAGGCACGGCCGCGTGGCGCGTAAAAGACGGTGAAATCGTCGGATCAGTTGCTAAGGCGGGCACAGGCGGATGGCTTGTACTCAATCATGCCTATGAAGACTTCGTGCTGGAATTTTTGTTCCGGTGTACTGGATGCGACACGGGCGTGCTGCTCCGCAATGCACCTTCAAACTGGTCCCGTTTTTCGCACCCTGCAAAGGCCAGCGATCGCACAACCGGGGTCTATGTTTCACTGTCAGGACCACACGCAGGCGAGATGTCTCTGCTCACGCTGGACGGGCAGGGAAGCGTATTAGATACTAAGCCACTGCCCAAGCCTGAAGGCGAGTATAGGCCCATTGAGATCAGTGATCGCGACGGATCGAAACAAGTTCGGATCACTCTGCGCGGCGATGTGGTGCAGCGGCCAAGGAAGACCAGAAATGTCAATGCGACCTCAGATGAAACAAGTCATTACGGCCAAGTGGCTCTCCACGTCTCAGGCGACGCCGGTGCTGAAGTGCGCTTCAAAGACATCTCGCTGTTGGACCTCACGCAAAGGGGAGCGGGTCTTCCCGCTGACATTACGGACCCGGGTTTTCGCAAGCAGCAGCTCAGCGACCTGTTCTACGCGGAGGGGATTGCCGCGGGTGACCTGAATCGGGACGGTATCCAGGACATAGTAGCTGGGCCGTTCTACTATTTAGGACCTGATTACAAGGTTGCGGGCGAGATCTACCCTCCCGAGACCGTCAACCCAGCCGGGCCTGGAGAGCACGGCAACTATTCGGATTGTTTCCTCTCGTATGTTTACGACTTCAATGGCGATGGCTGGCCAGACTTCCTGAAGATCAACTTCGATGGCGCCTATCTGTATATCAATCCGCGCGGCGAATCGCGCCATTGGGATGAGTACAAAGTTGTCACTGCAATCTCTGCCGAAACGACACAGCTCGCGGACATAGATGGTGACGGGCATCCCGAGCTACTCATCGCGCAAGGTGGGGAGGCAGGTAACCAGATCGGCTACGCTAAGCCCGACTGGTCGGATCCCACCAAACCGTGGACCTTTCACTCTATCTCGGAAAAAGGGGCTTGGGCTCCGCACGGTTTTGGGGTTGGCGATGTCAATGGTGACGGACGCATGGACATTCTGCAGGGAGGCGGTTGGTGGGAACAGCCGCGGCAGGGGACGGAGGGACTCTGGAAATTCCATCCCGTTCAATTCGGTCATGGCACCGAGCCCTACTTGAACGGCGGTGCCGACATGTTCCTTTACGACGTGAATGGCGACGGTCTTCCAGATGTCATCACGAGCCTGAATGCACACGGACCGGGATTAGCGTGGTACGAGCAGAGAAGAGATAGCCAAGGAGTCATCTCCTGGAAGCAGCACAGCATCATGGGCGATCCTTCGGAGTCTGCAGATGCGCGGCAGCAACTGGGAGGAAACGGACAAAACTGTTGCGTTCACCGAACTGCATGCGCTGGCGCTGGCCGATATGGACGGAGACGGGTTGAAAGACATTGTCACTGGCAAACGCTGGTGGTCGCACGGATACATTCCTGAAGAGAATGCAATCGATTCGCCACCCGTCTTGTATTGGTTCAAGCTGGTCCGAAAGCCGGGGCGTGAAGTGGAGTTTGTCCCGCATCTGATCGATAACGACTCGGGCGTAGGCACGCAGATCCTCGCGACGGATATCAACGGCGATGGTAAACCCGACGTGCTGGCCACGGCTCGCAAGGGTACGTTCATCTTTTTCAATGAGCTCAACAAACATTAGCCTGAGGTTCTACTCCTGGCTTGCGGCTGCGTTCCTCTTATATATATCGGTCATGAGTGGTGCCGATGCATCACGCCTCGCCCCGCTATTCGACGGCAAAACTCTCGCCGGATGGCACGCGCAAGGAGCTGCCCATTGGAGAGTGGAAAATGACGAGATTATAGGCACAGTCACAAAAAGCGATAGCGCGGGCGGGTGGCTAGTCCTCGATAGGGCCTATGAGGATTTCGTGTTGGGGCTTTCAGTCCGCTGCACGAACTGCGACAGATGGCGTGCTGCTGCGTGATACGCCCTTAAATTGGTCGCGTTTCTCTCATCCAGCGAAGATCGGCGATCGCACAGGCGGTCTTTATATTTCGTTGTCCGGTTCGGATGCCGGTGCGCTGTCATTAGTCACTCTGGATGCCCACGGGCGGGTGATCGACCGTAAGCCGCTGCCGAAACCCACGACTCAGCACGGCGCCGGACAGTTCCGAAGCTCTTAGGCGCGGCGCTTGCCCGCCGATCCCGTGCGAGGGTATCAATGATCCTCGAGCTGGACCGCTCCGGTGGCCGCCGGAATCACCAGTGCAAATTACTACGCGCCCGGACGGCTGGAAACAGGTTCGAATCACCATGCGCGGCGGCGCAGTCACGTCGGACGAGCGCAGTCATTATGGGCAAATGGCCCTGCACGTGTCCGGTTCCCCCGGTGCTGAAGTACGCTTCAAAGACATCTCGATCCTGGATCTCACGCGCAGGGTGGCCGCTCCTTCTAGTGACGTGACCGGGCCTGGGTTTCGCAAGCAGCAGCTCACTGATCTGTTCTACTCCGAGGGGATTGCGGCGGGCGACCTCAATCGGGACGGTATCCAGGATGTGGTGGCGGGGCCGCTCTACTATCTCGGACCCGACTATAAGGTGGCACGGGAGATCTACCCTCCGGAAACGATCAACCTGAGCTGGACCTGGAGAGCATGGCAACTATACGAACTGTTTTCTCGCGTATGTTTACGACTTCAATGGGGACGGCTGGCCGGATGTTCTGATGGTGATGGGATTCGGTCCCAGTCCCGATTTTTCGGGACATCTCTTCATCAATCCGCGGGGCGAATCCCGTCATTGGGACAACTATGACGTCCTGCCGAGCATCACCGCCGAGACAACGCAGCTCGTCGATATCGACGGAGATGGCCGCCCTGAGTTGCTGATGTCTCAGAACGATCAGATCGGCTACGCGAAGCCTGACTGGTCGGATCCCACTAAACCATGGACCTTTCATCCTGTCTCGGAGAAAGGTACTTGGGCTCCGCACGGTTTTGGTGTAGGCGATGTCAATGGTGACGGACGCATGGACATCTTGCAGGGAGCTGGCTGGTGGGAGCAGCCGCCCAAAGGGACCGCGGGACTCTGGAAATTCCATCCCGTTCAATTCGGCAGTGCACCTGATTTCTTCTTACGTGGGGGCGCCGATATGTTGCTTTACGACGTGAATGGTGATGGCCTTCCAGATGTCGTCACGAGCCTGAACGCACACGGACCGGGATTGGCGTGGTACGAGCAGAAGAGAGACAGCCAAGGCGTCATCTCCTGGAAACAGCACATCATCATGGGCGACCCTTCGGAGTCTGCGGATGCGCGCCGCAACTGGGAGGAGACGGACAAAACTGTCGCGTTCACTGAACTGCACGCGCTGGCGCTGGCCGATATGGACGGGGACGGGTTGAAAGACATCGTCACTGGCAAACGCTGGTGGTCGCACGGATACATTCCTGAAGAGAACGCAATCGATTCGCCGCCCGTTTTGTACTGGTTCAAACTGGTTCGAAAGCCGGGAGGTGAGGTGGAGTTTGTCCCGCATCTGATTAACAACGATTCTGGTGTGGGCACGCAGATCGTCGCGACTGACGTGAACGGCGATGGTAAACCCGACGTGCTGACCACGGCTCGCAAGGGTACGTTCATCTTTCTCAATGAGCTCAACACGCCAGCGAGAAGGTAGCTTTATGAATACACTTCGCAAAACGGCATGGCTGTTCGCTTGCATGAGCCTGAATTTCGAGTTGGCCGTCGCGCAACAGCCCTACACCACCTGGCGCGATTATCTCGGCGGCCCGAGCTCCGCGCATTATTCCGCACTCCAGCAGATCGATCGTTCGAACGTGAACAAACTTGAAGTCGCGTGGACCTACCCTACCGGTGACGACATTGATTATGCCTGGAACCCGATCGTCATCGATGACGTGATGTACGTGCATGCGAAGAACAACTCGGTTGTTGCTCTTGACGCTGCGACCGGAAGAGAGATCTGGGTTTACCATCCCAATGCACCGCGAAGAGAGATGCATCGTGGTATCAACTACTGGGAAAGCAAGGATCGATCTGATCGCCGTTTACTGATTACTTTCAACAACAACCTTCAAGCGATCGACGCCCGCACTGGAAAATTGATCGAATCGTTTGGCAAGAACGGCCTTGTCGATTTGCGAGAAGGCCTCGGTCGTGATCCGAAATCGATCGCTCGTATACAATCCGGCACGCCCGGGCGAGTGTTTGAAAACCTAATTATCCTGGGCTCCTTTCCGGGCGAGCAGTACCTTTCTGCCCCTGGCGACATTCGTGCCTACGACGTACGTACAGGCAAAATGGTTTGGATTTTCCACACCGTCCCGCATCCCGGCGAGTTCGGCTATGACACTTGGCCGAAGGACGCGTGGACGTATGTGGGAGGCACCAACGCCTGGGGCGAAATCACGCTGGATGAGAAACGCGGCATCGTTTATTTTCCGCTCGGTGCTCCCACATATGATTTCTATGGCGCCGACCGGAAAGGGAACAATCTCTTCGCAGACTGCGTGCTCGCGCTCGATGCGCGCACAGGCAAGTATCTCTGGCATTACCAGTTGGTGCACCACGATTTATGGGATTACGACGCCACTGCCGCTCCACAATTACTCACGGTGCGGCACGACGGGAAGATGGTTGACGCCGTGGCTCAGGCTAGCAAGCAGGGTTTCGTCTATGTGTTCGACCGCGTAACGGGCAAACCACTCTGGCCTATCGAGGAGCGGCCCGTTCCGAAGTCCGATACGCCTGGAGAGGCAGCTTCACCGACGCAGCCCTTCCCAGTTAAACCGCCGCCCTTTGCCCGGCAAGAATTTACGGTCAACGATTTAGATCCCTACATACTAACTGCGGCGGAACGCGCGAAATGGAGAGACACTATCCAGAGCGCGCGGAATGAGGGTCTATATACGCCACCGGCCATGACGAGTGTTATCGAGATGCCGGGCAATCACGGCGGAGCAAACTGGGGCTCCACAGCGTCCGATCCCACGCAAGGCACTCTGTACGTCCTCTCGATGGATATGCCCGCTATCCTCAAACTCGTAAAAAAAGCGCCGCCGGATATATGGAACATTCCAACCGAGGGCACTCCCGCGCAGCGTGGCCGGGCTGTTTACGAAGAGTTCTGCCAAATGTGCCATGGGGCGGATCGGAAGGGTGCACCGCCGGCGACTCCGTCGCTGGTCGATGCACCGGCACACTTCGGTGGGGACACGATTAAGACCGTGGTCAATCAGGGATTCGCGGACATGCCGGGATTTCCGGAGATTCCGGATTCGCTTCTCGACGCGCTACTGGTCTATCTTGCAAATCCAGCCAGCGCGTCCGCACTGCCGCGAGACCCGGGAGAGGATACCCCGCCCAAGCCGTACCCTACCGGCGCAGAAGGTTCTGCTCCGGTTCGATATTGGACTGGCTACGGTATGGAGCCCACGATCATAGGTCCACCCTGGTCTACTTTGACCGCCTACGATCTGAACGAGGGAACAATTAAGTGGCAAGTTCCGCTCGGGGATGCCCCACAACTCGCCTCACGGGGGATCAAAAAGACCGGGGTCATGATGCCGAGAAACGGGCCAGTTGTAACTGCGGGTGGGTTGCTGCTTGTGGCGACAAAAGGTGAGGGTAAGCTTCATGTGTACGACAAGGACACGGGCAAAGAGATCTGGACTGTGGATTTACCCGCTGCGTCCGAGGGTGTGCCAGCAGTTTATGAAGTCGGCGGGCGCGAATACATCGTCCTCTGCGCGACGACCGCCAAGAGCTCAGCCATACCCAGGGATGGGCCCCCGGAGCCGTCGAAAGAACCTGTTAACAGAAGTTACATTGCCTTTGCGTTACCGAACAGCTCTGCCGCGAAACGGTAGTATTGGCGCGTCGCTTCGCAATTGCTTTCGGTCCCGATCTCTCCCGTAAAATTTCTTGACACATCTCGAATACGCAGTATATTTGCTACTGCGAAGCGATCGTCGAAAAGAGTTCAATCAGGGAACTTTACGGTGCTGGCAACAAAGCTTCAGCCTCGCGGTCGTAAGACGAGCGCGGAAGGCGAGGTCATGAGATGCATACACGACTAAGTCGGATAGGTAGAGTGTGCTTGCTCGCAATGTGCTTCTTCGCGTTGAAGCAGGTTTGGGCGCAGGTCACAACAGCGGACATTGTCGGAACGGTAACGGACAGCTCGGGCGCGGTCGTACCTAACGCAAATATCACGATCGAGAGTCTGGCGACGCATGAAACGCGAACCGCGCAGTCCGGTGGATCGGGCGATTACGTTTTCAATCTTTTGCCGCCGGGTCAATATTCGGTCGCGGTCGAAGCGCCTGGTTTCAAAACCTTCCGGATACCTAGCTTGACGCTCGCCGCCGGCGACCGCGCGCGTGCGGATGCGCAAATGCAGGTCGGACAGACAAGTCAGACGACCGAGGTTACGGCACAGACCCCGGCGTTGCAAACAGACAGCTCCACTTTAAGTAATGTCGTGACCGATCGCGCGGTTCAGGATCTGCCTCTGAACGGGCGGAACTACATCACTCTGGTCCAGGACACACCGGGGGCGAATGCGGGTAATCCGAATGGGATTTCCAGCGGCACGCGGCCGGACGACCGCCGTCAGACAAACAGCGTCTCAGCGAATGGTCAGCCTGAGGCTTACAACAACAATCTCATAGATGGGATGGACAATAACGAGCGCGAGCAGGGCCTGATCATGATACGGCCTTCGATCGATGCCATAGCGGAGGTCAAAGTGGATACCAATACCTACACGGCGGAAGTGGGCCGCTCGGGGGGCGCGGTCATAAACGTGATCACAAAATCCGGAAGCAATACCTTTCATGGTTCGTTGTACGAGTTTTTGCGCAACGACAAACTGGATGCCAATGATTTCTTCTCCAATGCAGCAGCGTTGCCGAAGCCGGAGTACCGTCAGAATCAGTTTGGTGGGAGTATCGGTGGTCCTATCAAGAGGAATAAGACATTCTTCTTCGGCGATATCGAAGAATATCGGACTGTGCAGGGCTCCCCTACCGGCCTCTTAACCGTGCCGACCCTGTTCGAGGAACAGAACCCAGGAAATTTCTCCGACATTGGCGGACCTGTCATTCCCGCATCGAAAATCGACCCGGTCGGGTTGAAGTACTTCGGCTTGTTCGCGGCGCCAAACGTGCCGGGCGCGGGCGCCACTAATAATTACTCGGGTAACCCGAAGAGGACGCAATACAGCACGACGGCCGACGTGCGCATCGATCATCACTTCACGGACAGCGATACGTTCTTTGGGCGCTACTCGAATAACCCAGTGACAACTTTCACTCCCGGGGCGATGCCGCCTGTCGACGGAGTTCAACCGGGCGGAGTTAATTTCCCAGGGCAGAATAAAACCACGTCGCAAGCCGTGCAACTCAACTACGTGCACATTTTTACGCCGCATCTGCTGATGGAATTGAAAGCAGGATTCAGCAGACTCAATATTCAATCCCTTCAGATAAATTACGGCACGGATGCGAGCCAGAAGTTCGGGATGCCAAACTCAAACGTGAATCAGTTCAACTCGGGGCTCGCGCCTGTAACAATTGGCGGCTATCAACCACTTGGCGACTCCACCTATCTTCCGATCATTGATGTCAACAATGTTTTCCAGGAGAACGGTGCCGTGACTTACACGCGAGGCACGCACAATATCAAGATTGGGGCCGGCCTGACTCGCCGGCAACTCAACTATTATCAGGCACCTGCTGGAGAGGGGCAGTTCGCCTTCAATGGCTCCCCGCCTCAGACCATGGCCAATTTCTTGCTTGGCAATCCTACTACAATTTCGCGGCAGTTGCCGCTTTACGACAACTATATGCGTCAATGGGAGCCGAGCGTCTACGTGCAGGACGACTGGCGCGCAACACGCTGGCTGACGCTCAATACCGGCGTGCGCTGGGATTATTTCAGCCCTGTCACGAACCCGCGCTATCAGCGAGCGAACTTTGATCTTCAGACTCTCAAATTAGTGGTGGCAAGCCCAAGCGATCCCAGCGCCGGTATCCAACCGGATTACAAGAACTTTGCGCCCCGGTTTGGTTTTGCCGCATCGCTTGGACATGGCCTGGTGCTCAGAGGAGGCTTCGGACTAAGTTTTTATCCCCTGGACGGTGCGGGATCGGCAGTCAATTTGCCAAACCCGCCTTTCTACTTCATCGCCAACTGCCAGCCTGGAACTACCAACACCGCCTTGATGTGCCCGGCCGGTGTGGGCACGTTGTCTCAAGGGCCGCAAGTGCCAACACTTGGAAGCACAACTGCTCTTTCTGGAGGCGTTAACCTCCTTCCTTTTAATCTCCGGTCATCTTACTTAGAAGAATTCAACCTGGTACTCCAAAAGCAATTTGGCCAGAATGTTATTACGGTGGCGTATGTTGGCGAACTGGGCCGGCGGCAAGCTTGGGGACCAGATAAAGATGAGCCATTGCCATCGTCCGGCGCTCCGAACCCATTTGTGTATCAAGCATTTTTGCCGAACGTAAATAGTATTGCTGCGGTATTTGGCGAGGGCGAAGCGTCGTACCAAGCTGGGCAACTCATTTTCGAGCGCCGTTACTCGAAAGGGCTGGTGCTCGATGCCAGCTACACGTTTGCGAGCAACCTCAATGACTTTAGCGATCCCAGCGGCGGAATAGCTCCGGTTGCGCAGGTCGCTAATAACAGGAAGTACGACTGGGGTAATAGCGACATCGCCATTAAACAACGTTTTGCCTTGACAGTAAATTACGAACTTCCCTTCGCGAGATCTGCAGCGGGCCTCAAGCGAGTGCTGCTGGGAGGATGGCAGATCAACACGATATCGTTCTGGCAAACAGGGGCGCCCTTCACAGTCTTGGATACTGCATTCAGTGTGGCGCCCATCAATCTTCCGGGTCAGTCCACTGATCGCCCGAACACAGTCCCCGGTCAACCGCTAACAGTTCCAAATCCCAATATCGCGGAATGGTTCAACATTAATGCATTCACGGTGCAGCCTTTCGGTAGGCCGGGTAACGAGGGCAGAAATCAGTTGTGGGGCCCGCACGAGAGAGAAGTCGACCTTTCACTGTTCAAAGAGTTCCCGCTCCGGGAATCCTGGCGCCTGCAGTTCCGAGCCGAATGCTTCAACATTTCAAATACAGAAAACTTCGCGAACCCGAATGCGAACATTAATGCATTCAACGGAACAACCCCGACGCAAGCGGGCAGTTTCGGCCAAGTCACGAGCACCCTACTCGGGGCAAACCCGAGGCAGTTTCAGTTCGCCTTGAAGCTCTTGTTCTGATGCGTCTCGATCGCTGTCCAGTTTCTGGCAGCAGCACCCTGGCAATCGGTGCCGCCCTCGCGCTGTCGTTGCTTCTCTCTTCGTCCCCGTCCCGGCTTCCGCAATCGGCGGTACCGGCCTTCAACGGCAGCACGCTTGCCGGGTGGCACATTCAAGGTCCGGCGGACTGGCGTGTGAAACACGGCGAGATTGTGGGGTCGATCAATGCCGGCGGCGCAGGTGGCTGGCTTGTGCTGGATCACGGCTACGAGGATTTCATGGTGCGGCTTTCTTTCCGGTGCCGCGACTGCGAAAGCGGTGTGCTTTTCCGCGCTACAAAGACCAGCGACGGTACGAGCGGCACATATTTTTCCTTCGCTGGCCCAAATGCCGCCACCGTGTACAAGCTCGGAGTGAATGCTCAGGGACAAGAGGCCGAACGCACGACATTGGGAATTCCGCAGGATCAGAACAACCAACCAGCGCGGATTACTCTAAAGCCGGACGGGTGGAACCAGGCCGAGATTTTCGTGCGTGGCGACGCTGTAGTTGGGACGTTCAACGGCTTCAGATTGCGAGCGTTCGCGTTTGCAGGAAAAACATCAGGTGAAGCGAGCCGCTACGGATTACTAGCACTACACGTCTCCGGTCGCTCCGGTGCCGAAGTGCGCATCAAGAATCTCTCGATCAAAGATCTCACCGAAAGGGCCGTCCTTCCCACGGAAGTAACCGAGACTCCATTCCGGGAACGGAAGCTCACGGACCTCTTCTATAGCGAGGGAATAGCGGCAGGAGACCTGAACCACGATGGCGTGCAAGACGTGGTGGCAGGCCCGTTCTATTATCTTGGTCCCGACTATAAGGTAGCGCGCGAAATTTATCATTCCACGACCTTCAGCCCCAACACGCCCCCATACACCGACAGCTTCTTAAACTACGTTTACGATTTCAATGGAGATGGGTGGCCGGATGTTTTGAAAGTCAACTTCGAGGGTGCCCGTCTCTACATCAATCCACGCGGCGAAACCCGTCATTGGGACGAGTACAAGGTCGTCGGTCCCATCGCTGCGGAAACAACCGAATTCGGGGATATCGACGGGGACGGCCGCCCCGAGTTGCTCATGTCACAGGGTGTGGGTGCTAATAACCAAATCAGCTATGCGAAGCCCGATTGGTCGGATCCCATCAAGTCCTGGACGCTTCACCTGGTTTCAGAGAAGGGAAACTGGGGTCACCACGGCACTGGCTACGGCGATGTGAATGGCGATGGACGAATGGACATTCTGCAAGCAAGCGGCTGGTGGGAACAGCCGCCCCCTGGGACTGACAGCCTTTGGAAGTTTCATGCCGCTCCTTTCGGCGGCGGTGACTGGGCTGAAATGGCACGGCCCTGGGGTGGCGGAGCCGACATGTTCGTGTACGACGTAAATGGTGATGGACTTCCTGATGTGATCACGAGCCTGGCCGCGCACGGTTGGGGACTCGCCTGGTTCGAGCAGAAGAGGGACGCGCAAGGCACCATTTCGTGGCAGCGCCACATGATCATGGGAAATCCGTCAGAGCCTCCGGATGACCGCGAGAAATGGGAGGAGACTGACAAATCCGTCGCGTTTTCTGAGCTTCACGCGCTCGCGTTGGCCGACGTAGATGGGGACGGGTTGAAGGACATCATTACAGGCAAACGCTGGTGGTCACATGGAGACGGTTACGGCGTTCCCGATGCCCAATCGCCAGCCGTACTGTACTGGTTCAAGCTGGTTCGCAAGCCAGGTGGGCGGGTGGAGTTCGTGCCGCATCTGATCAACAACAACTCGGGTGTGGGAACTCAGATCCTGACAACGGACATGAACGGCGACGGTAAGGTCGACATCCTAACCTCAGCGCGTAAGGGGGCCTTCATATTCTTCAACAAGTATTAGCCCACGCCTTACTGTTGGACGCGATCATGCTATTTGTGCTGCCTGTGGCTGCCCAACAGTCCCACACCACCTGGCGCGACTATTTGGGCGGCTCCGATTCTTCGCATTATTCCGCACTCAAACAGATCAACCGCTCCAATGTGAATAAACTCCAGGTTGCATGGAGCTACCCGACCGGCGGGAACTTCGATTATTCGTTTAACCCGATCATCATCGATGACGTGATGTATGTCATGGCAAAAAATCTGTCACTTGTCGCGCTTGACGCGGCGAGCGGACGTGAAATTTGGATACACCCGACGCGCTCTGATAGCGAACCTCCCCTCGAGGGGCGCGGCGGCTGGCCGGTAAGGCACCGCGGGATCAACTACTGGCAGAACAAGGATGGATCTGATCGGCGTCTTCTAATTCCCGTCAACAACTATCTCGAGGAGATCGACGCTCGCACCGGAAAGTCGATTCAGTCATTTGGTGATAACGGCAAAGTCGATCTCCGGGAGGGTCTCGGCCGTGATCCGAAGTCCATAACTCAGATCCAATCCGGCAGCCCGGGGCGAGTTTTTGAAGATCTGATTATTCTGGGCTCCACGACTGGCGAGGATTACATGTCTCCTCCCGGTGACATCCGTGCCTACGACGTACGTACGGGCAAGATGGTATGGATTTTCCATACGGTTCCGCATCCCGGCGAGTACGGCTACGATACGTGGCCGAAAGATGCCTGGAAATATATCGGCGGAACTAACACGTGGGGCGGCTTCACCGTGGACGAGAAGCGCGGAATAGCCTATCTGCCGACCGGATCTCCCACATATGATTTCTACGGCGCCGACCGGAAGGGCGACAATCTCTTCTCCGATTGCTTGCTAGCGCTCGAGGCGCGCACAGGCAAACGTCTCTGGCACTATCAACTGGTCCATCACGATCTGTGGGATTACGACGCGACCGCTGCCCCGCAGCTGCTGACCGTGCGACACAACGGCAAGATGATCGATGTCGTCGCGCAAGCCAGTAAACAGGGGTTTCTCTACGTTTTTGACCGCGTGACAGGCCAGCCCCTCTGGCCTATCGAGGAGCGTCCCGTGCCAAAGTCCGACATGCCCGGAGAGGCGGCTTCGCCCACGCAGCCTTTCCCCAGCAAACCTCCGCCGTTCGCCAGGCAAAGGTTTACTCTCGACGACATAGACCCGTATATATTGAGCCCGGAGAAACGGTCGAAGTGGAAGGACACGATGCAGAGCGCCCGAAACGAGGGCATTTTTACGCCTCCTGGCTTGACTAATACGATCGAGATGCCGGGCAACCACGGAGGCGCCAACTGGGGAGCTGCGGCCACTGATCCTACGAACGGCACTGTGTACGTGCTCTCCGTGGACGTGCCCGCGATCCTCAAACTCCAGCCTAAGCCGTCGGGAGGGAAAATTCCCCCCGGCACTGCCGCGCAACAAGGTCGCACAATTTACGAACGGAACTGCCAGCTCTGCCATGGCCCAGAGCGCAAAGGCAACCCTCCGGCCGTTCCATCGCTCGTCGATATTACGGCGAAGATCGGAGAAGACGGCGTGAGAAAAATCGTCACGCAAGGAGTGGGCGAAATGCCATCTTTCCCGAGGTTGACTGCCTCGAGTCTGAACGTCCTGATCGCGTATGTTGCCAATCGGAAAAGCGGTCCTGTGAATCCTGCGTTAGAGATTGACCGAGCCCCCGCCGCTCCTTATCCCGCAGGCGTGGAAGCGCCTCCGGTTCGGTACTGGACAGGTTACGGTTTGGATCCGGCAGCTATTAAGCCGCCCTGGTCCACGCTGACGGCTTACGATCTGAATGAAGGTGTTATCAAGTGGCAAATTCCGGCGGGAGATGCTCCCGAAGTTGCTTCGTTCGGCGTCAGAGATACTGGTGTGCTGATGATCAGAGACGGCGTGGTCGTTACGGCCGGTGGTTTAATCTTCATGGCTACCAACGAAGAGGGTAAGCTGCGTGCCTACGACGAAGAGACCGGGAAACAACTCTGGGTGAGTGACTTACCCGCGGGCTCCGAGGGCGTACCCGCTGTTTATGAAGTCAACGGGCGAGAATATCTCGCGGTTTGCGCCAGTTCGTCGAAAGGGCCCGCCCTGGTTGAAAGCGACGACACTCCCGACCAGCCGGCACCGCGGCCTTCCACGCAAAAACAGGGCGACAGAAGTTATATTGTTTTCGCATTGTCTACTCGTGCTTTGATCGCAAAAAGTCACTGAAGGTGGCGGGCTGTTTCGAAATCACTATTGTTCATGGCCTCGGAAACACCTAGTCATGCTCTGGACCTCGACGAGCGCGAGCTTCACCGTATCGCGTCTGATGTGCTTGCGCTTTGTCAAAACTACTGGCAGACTGTAGCGTCGAAGCCGGTCTGGACAAAGCAAGACCGCGCCGCGCTCGATCGCATCTTGAAAATCGACATCCCGGAACGCGCTGCTTCCTGGAGAACTACATTTGACATTCTGCGCGATGCGGTATTGAATTCTCAAGCTCATCTGGTGCACCCCCGCTTTTTTGCGTTTGTCCCGAGTCCGAGCAACTTTATCAGTTGCCTTTCCGATTTCCTCGTCTCCGTGCACAACCCGTTCGCTGCTACTTGGCTCGAAGGCAGCGGAGCCCAAACAGTGGAGCGAGCATTGACGGAATGGCTAGCCAACGAACTGGGGCTACCCACCGGTTCCGCAGGCATTTTTGTCAGCGGCGGATCGATTAGCAATCTGACCGCCCTGGCCGCTGCCCGGCAATGGCGCTTTGGTAGCGGCGACTGGCGTCGAGGCACGATCTACTTCTCCGATCAGACGCATTCGTCAGTCGACCGCGCCCTGCGCATTCTCGGATTCTCGAGAGAGCAAATCCGGATTTTGGCTGCCGATGATAACTTCCGTCTCTCGGCTTCCGCCCTGAGATCGGCAGTCCATGCAGACAAGGTTTCGGGCTGGAGCCCGCTATGCGTAGTAGCCAATGCCGGAACAACAAACACCGGCGCTGTCGATCCATTATCTGAACTCGCGAGCATCTGCCGGTCGAACCAGATGTGGCTGCACGTTGACGCCGCTTACGGTGGAGCTGCAGCACTCTGCCAAGAAGGCAAGGAGCAGCTGTATGGCTTGCATCTTGCCGACTCTGTCACGATCGATCCCCATAAGTGGCTCTTTCAGCCTTTTGATTGCGGCTGCCTGTTGGTTCGGGATATGTCGCATCTGCGACAAGCTTTCCACATCGGCGCCGAATACCTGCAGGATGCCAAAGGAGATTGGAATCTTTGGGACTACGGACCCGAGCTGACACGCCCTTTCCGTGCACTCAAGCTGTGGCTTTCGCTCCAGGTGTTCGGTGCATCTGCTTTTCGCTCCGCTGTAGCTTACGGCTTCACTCTGGCGCAGTATGCGGAGAGCGTAATACATTCGCTTCCAGGTTGGGAGCTTTTGACGAGGGCGAGCATGGGGATCGTGACGTTCCGATACACGCCAGTGGGTGTGAGCGAACAAGAGTTGGACAGAATCAACTCGGGGATAGCGGCACAATGCTTATCCGAGGGCTTTGCTTTCGTGGTCACGACAATGGTGAGGGGAAAGACCGCCTTGAGACTTTGCACGATTAATCCGCGTACCACGAAGCAGGACGTCGCGCAGACATTACATCGGCTCGACGCCCTCGGCAGGGAAGCGTTCCGTTGATGTTCGGCGTATAATTTCAGTGGGTACGACTAACCAGACGGCGCTTTCCAAGCCGGCATAGCTCAGCTGGTAGAGCATCTGATTTGTAATCAGAGGGTCGGGGGTTCAAATCCCTCTGCCGGCTCCACACATCACTAATTAGAATCAATACTATAACCCACTGGTCGCTAGGATCTGGCGAGCGGGTGGTTCGAGTCTAACCGTAACCGTCCTTGCGAGTCCGTTTGAGCCAAGTCCGAGAACCCGCCCGGCGCCAGTTTAAAATAACGGAAACCTCATCTATACATAAAAATCTATTATCAAGTTGGTTATGCGTAATCCACTTCGCTTTCGTTTTTTCGTATCACCTTCGATATTGGCCTTTGTCACCGCCCTGCTTTGCGCTTATTCAGTACGCGCTCAAAGTAACTTCCCCACCGCCGACGACATTCTCGTGCAAGGCGATTTTGACGGAGACTCGTACCTGGATTTTGCGTTCTGGCGGCCGTCAACAGGTGTTTGGTTCGTTTATCTGACTACTACCGGACAACTGGTCACGCAACAGTTGGGACTGTCGGGTGATGTCCCGGTTCCGGGCGATTATGATGGCGATGGCATCACTGACTACGCCGTCTGGCGGCCCTCAACTGGCACATGGTACGTGATCCCGAGCAGCAATCCCGCTGCACCGCTGGTGACACCCTGGGGTCTCCCGGGAGACATTCCTGTTCCAAGCGATTTTGTTACTGCTGGTCAGACGGATTACGCGGTCTGGCGGCCATCCGATGGAAACTGGTATGTTCTGCCAAGTAGTGGCGCGGCACCGCTCACAGTGCCATTGGGCCTGGCGGGCGATATTCCCGTGCCCGGCCAATATACGGTTGCCAGCGGAACAGCCGACTATGCCGTGTGGCGGCCATCCGACGGGAATTGGCACATCCTGCCGAGTAACGGCGCACCACCAACTACCATTTCATGGGGCCTTCCCGGAGATGTGCCGGTCCCGGGAGATTATGACGGCGATGGAATCATCGACTTCTCGGTCTGGCGGCCATCCGATGGAAATCTGTATATCCAGCCGAGCAGTAACCCCGGAGCCCCATATACGCAGCAAGTTAACTCGTCCACAAATGTTCTTGCAACGAACTTCAATGTGGGCGGCCTAGGAGCCGGCAGTCTCGGAGGGGGCGTTTATATTCACGTAAAGGGGGATTTTGACGGAGATGGCCTGCCCGACTTCGTACTCTGGCGGCTATTGGACCAAATGTGGTTTATCGTCCCGAGCAGTGCCCCAGCATCGCCGATCATCCAGCAGTTCGGTCTTCCAGGTGATGTTCCTGTGGCCAGCGCCTTCGTCACCCATGGAGTAACCGATTTCGCTGTGTGGCGCCCATCCGAAGGCAATTGGTATATCCTCCCCGGCGTCGGCGCAACACCGTTTGCGGTGCAGTGGGGCTCGCTCGGTGATATCCCAGTGCTTGGCGATTTTGACGGCGACGGCTTAACCGACTATGCGGTCTGGCGGCCGACTGACGGAAATTGGTATATCCGACCGAACAATGCTTCCACACCTGCCTACTCTCGCCCGTGGGGAGTCAATGGCGATATTCCGGTTCCCGGTGATTACGATGGCGACCACATTACCGATCTTGCCGTCTGGCGGCCCTCAGAGGGTAATTGGTTCGTTCTGCCGAGCAACACTTCCGTGAACCCGTTTGTAAAACCGTGGGGACTGCCGGGTGATGTTCCCATCGCCGGAGATTACGATAACGACGGCGTGACAGATTTCGCCGTATTCGCTGGATCGGAGGCTAACTTGTACGTTCTGCCGAATAATAGTGCGCCTAGTCCGTACGTGCACCAATTTGGCGCTGTCGGCAGTCTTTCGACCTATAACGAGCCGCCTCTCACTCCATTCATCGGGCCAGCCGTGCGCAAGGGGCCGGTAAATCAAAATGCCAGCCGAACCGCAGTTTCCAGGCGGACGGCTGCGCAGCGCACCCTCGCAATTGTTCCAAACAGTAAGCTTCCTGTCTCGCCACAGCAATAATCTGACGGGCTGAAGTGAACGGCACAAACGCGCTTCCGAAGCGATGGCGTGCTTTCAGGGCGGATGTGTCCGCCTAAAGCCGATACACCTAAACAGACTTGCGAACTCCGCCAATTGCTCGTCGTGCTTCGCGTTTGTCCATGTCGATGCACACCTAACGACTTTCAGGCCGCCGATTATACGAATTGACCTGCCTCGAGGACGCCGTGAATCCGCTGCTCTCGGCAGTCGAGCAGTAGCCGCATGCAGTATTCTGGCCGTAAGATGAGTGTGCAGCACGTGCGCCGACGGGTCCTCCCCAACATCCTGAGTTATCCAATCCGTTAACCATTCACCATTCCATTCCATCCTTACCCTCCTGATCTCGCTTAGCTGCTTGTAAACACGTGCAGTGCTCGATTGGCATCTGACCTGCCCTCTAAACGGCATCTCTCAAACCTAAAACGCGAGAGAGACCAAGAATTTCAAACCCAGGAGGTTTATATGAAACTACACTTGAGAAACATCGTCCTGTCCGCGGGTCTCTCCGCACTGCTCGGAACCATTACCCTCGGCGCTCAGGATCAAAGAGAAGTTGCGAAGATCCCCTTCGCATATGGCGTCGGGCAACAGACTCTGCCCGCTGGTACATACACGGTGAAGGAAACCGGCTCGCGTGGCATATTTCAGCTCCGTGACAACACGTCGGGTCACTCCATCTTCGTTTCTTCTATACCGGCGGATACCGGAAAGAAGGATTCGAAGCTAACGTTCAGCTGTTATGAAGGCCAGTGCTCGCTTTCTCAGATCTGGATGCAGGGTGACGTTTACAAGTTAAGCGCAAAACCGCTCCCACGCGAAGCCAAGAATCAGCTTGGTGTTGTCGCTATGGTATCGGTCCCGCTCCTGTCCCGCTAAGACGAGAATCAGTCGTTCCTTCCGCTCGTCCAATTGTTGGGGTGGCAAAAGCACCGGGAGTTCCTAGACTTCCGGTGCTCTTTTTTCATCTCTTGCTCTCCAGACGAGTTCCTGAATTGCCTCTACGACGATTGTGGGCCGCTCTAGCTGAAGCCAATGTCCACCTTCCTCGATCCGGACATGGCGACCAAATTTGCTCTGCCGAACCCACGAGTCGCGCTCTTCGAGCTCGGCTTCGCTTGCCGTCCCAGCCGAGAGAATAATAAACGGAATCTCCGCGGGAATCGGCATCTGAAGCGCCGCCCGAGCGCTTTCCGGAAGCGACTCGAGATACGCCGCCATTGCCCGGAAACACTTCGGACGGCTCCAGTGGGCTCGGATCACCGGCCATAACTCCTGCGGAAGTTTTTGAATTTCACCAATCAGTCGCAGGATCACGTCTGTTCCTTGCCCTGCTGTTATGCGAGCAATTAACTTTGGAAACCTCTTGCCTCCCAAAGCGAGTGCAGTCAATGCACCCCTGACTACTCCCATTTGCGCCAATAGCGCGCCGCGGCGGGACAACTTTGCCGCCAATTGAAGCCGCCGTTCTTCGCTGGGTGTGCAATTCGCCCAGTACTCGAGCGACACAGGGTCAAGGAAGATCAGACCGGCTACTTTGGCCGGGTGCAGATTTGCGAGTGCGCGTATAACGGCTCCTCCGAACGAGTGTCCAACCAGAATGTATGGGCCGCAGAGACCTGCGCGCGACAGAAGATCGTCGAGCTCCGACACGATTTGGTGAAGCGTCCTCGGAGCCGCACAATTCTCGCTCCACGAAAGGCCAGCGCGGTCATAGCTACAAACACGCGTAAGCTCCGCGACTTTGGGCTGCACCTGAGCCCAACTCAACGAGCTTGCGGCAATTCCTGATTCCAGCACGACGACCGGGCTTCCACCGCCTTGCTGGTTTAAATGCAGCCGGCATGATCCGATGTCGATGAGCTGACCCGGGGCCGGAAATCGTCGCGCATCATAGAAGCTGCCGAGAGCCTGATAGACAACGGTTGCCGCGATCAAGCTCAGTACCGCTACTACCAGAAAGATCACGCGCAGTCGCTGATCAGTCCGCTACGACAAGCTCGCCTGGGATTATGCGCCGGGTGCGTGGAAGCAAGCCCAGCATTGCGGCGCCTCCCGTAAACCCAAGTGCGAGGACGTATAACGTCAATTTAAAGTTGCTCGCGGCGTGCGTGTTCGGCAGTCCCTTCCATAGCAGCAGAAGTAGCAGTTGAGCAATCGTAACGGCCCAAACAGCGCCATAAAAATATCGCCGTTCCGTGCCCTCGCCTTTTGTCGAGCGTCCGGCTCTGGGCAATGCTCCCAGTGCGCCAAGACAAATGATCGCAATAAGTAGAGGGAAATAACCGCGTGAATAAATCTGCTTCAAATACCAGGTTCCAGTGATCGAGGCAACAATTAATCCCACCAGATTCAAAATTGTGAAATTGAGAATCGCATTCCAGGCAAACGTGTAACACACCCGGCGATAAAGCGGGTTGGGCTTGTCCTCGCAAAACCGAAGAATGTACGGCCGCGATTCCACACCTGGAAGTTGCCCGAAGAGTCCAGCAATACTGGTCGCGGCCAATACGATTGAGAGCCAGATTAGGTGCCGCCATCTTGGCCCGTGTGCAACAAAGCTGAACGTGAGAGGGCCCGGAGCAAGAAAGAAGACCCAAACCCAAATCGGCCAGTGCGCGAAGCGGTACATGGTTTTGTTCCGTTCGCGTATCTTGCGCCGGTTCGCGTACTCAACTTTGATCGAGTACGAACATAAGCGTGCCACTGACACAGATCGTACTATGTTTGGCCGCACCGACTTTGCGGTCCGATATCCTCATCCATAGGGAATCGAATTGGAAATGAATCGTTGGGCGGCCTTCACTTGGCGGTTTGCCCCAATCTTCACTGCGATTTTGCTCGCCAGTTGCACGGTCGGACCGAAATATACAAGGCCTTCAGTGCCAGCCGCTCCGGCTTATAGTGAGCAGCCGCCGCCGAACTTCCAAGGGGCGAATGGCTGGAAAACTGCGCACCCGAGCGATGCTGTTATTCGTGGCAAATGGTGGGAGGTGTTCGGCGATCCTCAACTCAATGCCCTCGAAGAGCAAGTTGACCCTGCGAACCAGACGTTGAAGATTGCCGAAGCGAATTTCCGGCAAGCCCGCGCAGCCATAAAGCTGAACCGCTCATTTTTGTATCCAACCATCAGCACCGCTCCGCAAATTAACGCTGAGCATCTATCTGGGAACCGGGTTTCGAGCTTTGGATCTGTTAGGGCTGTTACGGCAGGAGACTTCGTGCTTCCTTTGGACCTTTCCTATGAAGTGGATCTATGGGGCCGCATTCGACGCACCGTTGCGTCTGCACGTGAGCAGTTTCAGGCGTCGGCCGCGGATCTCGAAAACGTGAGATTATCTCTGCACGCAGAAGTCGGCACGGATTACTTCGAGGCGCACAGTCTGGACGCGCAAAAGCGACTGCTTGACGACACGGTTGTCGCCTATCGACGGGCTCTGCAACTCACGAAGAACCGTTTCGAAGGTGGCGTGGCTTCCAAAGCTGAAGTTGCCCAGGCGCAAACTCAACTCAATACCACCGAGGCGCAGGACATCGACGTTACAGCCGCTCGCGCGCAATTTGAGCACGCGATCGCAGTGCTGGTGGGCAAGCCGCCGGAAGAGTTCAAGCTTGTCAGTGATGCCCCTCAGACAAACTCCTCCGCCAATCCCGATCGGCGTTCCTTCCCAGCTCCTTGAGCGCAGACCGGATATAGCCGCTGCAGAGCGACGCATGGCTGCGGCGAATGAGCAGATCGGTATTGCCCGAACTGCCTTTTTTCCGGACTTGCTGATCAGCGCGAGCGGCGGCCTTGAGGGCACCAGCCTGATTAACTGGTTCAACTGGCCGAGCCGCTTTTGGGCAGTCGGCCCCCAGATGCTCGAGACAGTGTTCGATGCCGGACGCAGGCGAGCCCAAGTGGAAACCGCGGAGGCCGCCTATGATGCAGACGTCGCTACTTACAGGCAGACTGCTCTGACGGCTTTCCAAGAGGTCGAAGATAACCTCTCTAGCCTTCGCATACTCGAGCAGGAACTCGCCAAACAGCGCGAAGCGACCGCCTCAGCCGAGAACTCGCTTGAGCTTTCTTTAAATCGCTACAAAGGCGGGCTGGTTACCTATCTCGAAGTCATCACGGCGCAGAGCATCGCGCTAACGAATGAACGAACTGAGGTCGATCTTCTGCGGCGGCGTATGGATGCTAGCGTATTGCTAATAAAGGCGCTTGGCGGCGGCTGGGATGTATCGAAACTGCCACAAGGATAGGGGAGTTTGTTTCGTAATTTCACATTCGGAGCCCAGAGCGTAGCGACGGATTTCGCTATGCGATTTGCGCTTCCGCGTAGCGCCTCAAAATACCAGGCAAATTGTGGGAGAAAGCCGATCGCGGCATTACGACGTCACAGCCCTTTTCCTCGGCAGCTTGCTTCAAATCAGTCTGCACATGCGACACATATCCCAGCACCGTGACCTTGCTGGTCGTTTCGTCAGCCTTCAGCTTCGCAATTAGCTCGAGGGGGTCTAGCACCGAATTGTGCAGATCCAGGACGATAAGTGCAGGATTCTGCTTTGCCTGGCTAAGAGCCTCGCTCTCAGATTTGACAAATACCGCCTCCACGCCGGCGCGCTTTGCGGCTTCCTGAATCTTAACCGTGAACATCAGGTCACTGACTACTGCGACGATTCTCTTTTCAACGGGCATGTTGATAGGATAAGCGCACGGAGAGAAAGTATGAGTGTTCTGGTTCAGCCCCTGCCAGAGGTCAATCCGCTTCAAGACCAATTGCGGTTTGACCGCCGCGTCCCCCCTTGCGCAATCGTGATTTTCGGCGCAACCGGTGATTTGTCGAAAAGAAAACTCCTCCCGTCACTGTACCGCCTGTTTTACGAGCGTCGTATTTCTCAGAATTTTGCGGTCATCGGCAATTCTCGAACGCGGCTTTCCGATGACCAGTTCAGGGACAGAATGAAAGAGTCTGTCTCCAAATTTCTCGAAGACGCTCCCTTTGATGAAGCGGTCTGGAACTCGTTTGCCCAGTGCCTCTTCTATGTACCCGGAGATCTGAATGAACCGGCTGCCTACGAAGCAATTAGAAAAAAGCTGGAGGAGGTCGAGCAATCCTTCCAGACCGCCGGCAATGTCATCTTCTATTTATCGACCCAGCCTAGTCACTACGCCGAAGTTGTGGACCAATTAGGCGCGCACAATCTTCATCACGGAAACGGCTGGCGGCGAGTCATCATTGAGAAACCATTTGGCCATGATCTAGATAGCGCCCGCAAGTTAAACGAAGAAATCCATCACGTCCTCGATGAGTCTTCGGTGTATCGCATCGATCACTATCTCGGAAAAGAAACTGTTCAAAACATTCTCGCGTTCCGCTTCGGTAATGGCATATTTGAGCCCTTATGGAATCGCCGCTACATCGATCACGTTCAGATCACGGCTGCCGAGTCGATCGGCGTCGAGGGCCGCGGCGCCTACTACCAGGAAGCCGGTGCCCTGCGCGACATGATCCAAAATCACTTGAGCCAGGTGATGGCTACCGTGACGATGGAGCCTCCCATTGTGTTTGACGCCGACAACGTCCGCGATGAACGAGCCAAGGTGCTGCGTGCCGTGCGTATTATGAAGCCTGAAGACGTCCCGAAATACGCGGTAGCTGGCCAGTATGGTCCCGCAATCGTCGGTGGTCAGGAGGTCCCGGGGTTCCGGCAGGAACCAGGGGTCGACCCAAATTCGCAGACTGACACCTATGCTGCGGTTACCTATTTCATAGATAACTGGCGTTGGGCTGGGGTACCGTTTTATATCCGTACTGGCAAGCGCTTGCCGAAGCGCGTCACAGACATTGCGATTCAATTCCAAGCGGCTCCTTTGCCGCTCTTCAAACAGCAAACCAAGACTGGTCTGCTACCGCCCCGGCCGAATCTGCTTATTCTTCGGATTCAACCGGAAGAGGGAATCTCGCTGCGTTTCTTATCGAAAAGCCCCGGCAGTGGCATGCGCGTCCGCCCCGTCTCAATGGACTTTAATTACGGGTCGAGCTTCGGCGAGCGCTCGCCGACAGCTTATGAGACGCTTTTAGTAGACGCCATGGTGGGCGATGCAACACTCTATACTCGCCAGGACATGGTGGAAGCAAGCTGGCAAATCGTTCAGCCGATCCTCGATGTCTGGGCCCATACGAAATTTGATTTTCCGAATTACCCAGCGGGCTCCTGGGGTCCGAAAGCTTCGGATGAGATGCTGGCGCGTCAAGGTCACGCGTGGAGAGTGCCATGAGTACCGCAATCATTCATCCCGCACAACCTGAACAGATCCTAAAGGCTCTCACCAAGGTCTGGACCTCGCTTGGACAGGAAGAGACGCAGCAAGGGAAGCCTACTGTTCTCCGTGCGTCTTCCATGACGCTGATCGTTGCTACCGACGAGCAGGACGGCGGCTTCTCCGCTTCGCAGACCATCTCTGAGCTCATGCACGAGCACCCCAGTAGAGGCATCGTACTCGTGGTATCCGATAAAGCCGAAAAAGGTCTCGAAGCTCGTGTTCTCGCTCAGTGCTGGAAGCCTTTTGGCAAAGCACAACAAATCTGCTGCGAGCAAATTAAGATTACTGCCGCTCCGGAAAGCTGGCCGAACATCGGTCCCACCGTTATTGGCATCATTCCTGCCGACCTGCCCGTCATCCTGTGGTGCCGTCACAGTGCCGCTCTCAAACTGTCTGCGACGTCCGACCAGAAAGCCGGGCTGGAGGCGGTCATGAATTTGGCAAGTAAGGTGATTATCGACACCGACGCCGAAGATCCGGCAAGCGCTTTCGATGTTCTTGCTCAGTGGCGCGCACGGGGGCGCATCGTTTCGGATCTCGAGTGGACTCGCTTGACGCAATGGCGTGAGCCCATCGCTCAAATATTCGACAATCTTACTCGCGAGAACAGATTTTCAGACTTCCACACGATTGAAATTGCTCATACCGGTAACAAGCCATGTGCTTCGGTGCTCTACATGGCCGGATGGCTTTCTGCTCCGTTCAAAGCGAAGGTCTCAATCCTTAAGACAGACGGCCATGCTAACGGATTGCATCGCGTTACTCTGCGCTCCGGCTCGGAAGCGATTGACTTCGAACGTACGAGCTGCGATTGTATGCTGCTGCGCAGCACCAACGGGCGGCAGCGTCAATATGGTTTTACTGAGCCGACCCCGTACACGCTCATGAATGAAGAACTTGCGGTGCTCGGTCCGGACCCGGCCTTTGATTCTGCTTTTACGCGTGCCCAGGAGCTTGCCAGTGACCACCGATACTGAACTGCAACAACGAATCTTCCAAGATGCACAAACCGCGGCCGACGCGTGCGCGACGTATATATTGGATGCGCTTTCAATAAGCCTCAGATTACAGCCGCGTGCCACGCTGGCAATTTCAGGCGGCGAAACGCCGAGATTGCTGTTCTCGACGCTAGCGAAATCCGGCTTTGATTGGTCTCGGATTCATTTCTTCTGGGTGGACGAACGCTGCGTCCCGCCCACCGACGATCAGAGCAACTTCAAACTGGCGAACGAAACCCTGCTAACTCCCGCGCATATTCCTAAGAACAATGTGCACCGCATTCACGGTGAGTTGCTGCCCGACGAAGCCGCGGCGCGTTATATCGAGGAGATCGAACACTTCTTCTCGCTTGACGCTCATCAACTCCCCATCTTTGACATCGTTCATCGCGGCATTGGGCCCGACGCGCATACGGCCAGCCTGTTTCCAGGCGAGCCCTTGATTGATAACCGCACAGGCATAGCTGCCGCTGTGTGGGTTGAAAAGCTAAAGAGTCACCGCGTTACTCTTCTGCCTGGAGTGTTATTACAGGCGCGGCGTACAGTTTTACAAGTTGCAGGCGAAGAAAAATCGGACGCTGTTCGCAACGTCCTCAAAGGTCCCGAAGATCCACACAAGTATCCGTGTCAGATCGCGACGCGAGGTTCCAATAACAGGGCCGTCTGGTTTCTCGATAAAGCGGCTGCTTCCAAGTTATAAGTGCGTGCGCAGGCACCTTGCGCTTTGCACATTACTCATTTGTTCGTGTTCGCGCCCTCCGCAGGCAAGCAAAACCGAGTCGCACAAACCGGAGCCTCCACTCAATCGATTATTGTTTGCAGGTGATGTAATGTTCTGCCGCGCTGTGCGCCGCCAGATCGTTGCGGCTCACGATCCGGCCTTGCCCTTCCGCAAACTGGCGCCGCTCATGTGTGCCGCCGATATCGCGTTCGTAAACTTAGAGTCCCCATTTTCAGATCGAGGGCGCTATTACGAACACGGATTAATATTTCATGCTCCCCCGGATGCGATAGCCGGACTAAAGCTCGCCGGGATAGCGATCGTATCCACAGCAAACAATCACTCCCGCGATTGCGGTCCTCACGGTGTCGAATTTACAGTGCGGTGGCTTCGGTCGCACGGAATCTCGCCACTAGGCACCAGTGAATCAGAAGCCACGACCCACGAAGGTGTGATTCTCGCGCGCCATGGCATACGTTTCGGTTTTCTCGGCTACACTTTCGATCAGCAGAACGGCAATTGGCGCGACATTGATACCCGGATCGCCATGACGGATGTCCCCACCATGTGCCGCGATGTTACTGCGCTCCACAAGCGCGCGGATGTGGTGATCGTTTCCATGCACAACGGCATTGAGTACATGCGAAAACCCACACCGGCCCAGATTGCGTTCGCTCATGCGGCTATTAATGCCGGAGCAACGCTGGTTATCGGCCATCATCCGCACGTTATCCAGGCGACCGAAACATACCGGGACGGCGTAATTTTCTACTCGCTGGGTAACCTTGTTTTCGATCAGTATCAGCGCCAGGAAACGCAGCGTGGCGAACTGGCTGAGATCTCATTTCTAGGGACGAACATCTTATCGACGCACGTCATCCCAGTGAGGATAACAGCCACCGGGCCGGAGCTCGATGTTGCTGCTACTGCGAATTAACCCCCGGCCGGGCGCTCCACGTGGCCACCGAATTTGTAACGCATCGCCGAGAGCACTTTTTCGGCAAACGTATGGTCTTTTCTGGAACGGAAGCGCGTGAAGAGTGCTGATGCCAATACTTCGACGGGAATAGCCTGCTCAATAGCGGCGTTGATCGTCCAACGCCCTTCGCCCGAATCTTCCACATAGCCGCTGAAATTCGAGAGGTCAGGATTTTCGACCAACGCCATAGTTGTTAAATCCAGCAGCCACGATCCAATTACACTGCCTCGCCGCCATACTTCCGCGATGTCCGCGACGTCCAACTTATAGCGTTCGTTCTCCGGAAGCTCCTTCGAATCCTTGTGAGCCAACAGATCGAATCCCTCTGCATAAGCTTGCATGAGCCCGTACTCAATTCCGTTGTGCACCATCTTGACAAAGTGTCCCGATCCTGGCGGTCCGGTATGCAGATATCCATATTCGGCCGTTCCACCTCGCTTTTCCCGGCCCGGCGTCCGAGGAATGTTGCCCAGCCCCGGCGCCAAGGTTTTGAAGATCGGTTCTAGTTGCATGAAAGCATCTGCGTGCGCTCCGATCATGAGGCAATAGCCGCGCTCCACGCCCCAAACGCCGCCGCTCGTGCCCGCGTCTACGTAATGAATGCCACGTTTATAAAACTCAGCAGCGCGCCGAATGTCGTCTTTGTAGAAACTATTCCCGCCATCGATAATCATGTCTCCGGCTTCCATTGAGGCCGCCAGACTCTGGACCGTATCTTCTGTAGGCTTTCCTGCCGGCACCATCACCCAAACGCCCCGCGGCTTCGGGAGTTTCTTCACCAAATCCTCCAGGGAGGTGGCTCCGCCGGCCGCCTTCGGCTGTGAGCTTCTGAACATTCGCGGCATTCAGATCAAAAACGGTTATTTCGTGACCGCCCCTGATCAAGCGCCGTGTCATGTTTGAGCCCATTCGGCCCAGACCTACAAGCCCAAGTTGCATGTTCGTTTCCTCCCTGTTAGCTTACCGGAAGTGTCTACACTGGGCTTCGCTTGGTATGTCCTGACCGAAGTATCTGAATTTTTTTTAATGCCGGTAATAGGCGACAATCGAATCGCCAGGTTGGGGCGTGACTTGTGCGGTTGTGAAAGTAACCGTGGTGCCACTCAGCGTGTAATCTCCATTCTGCTGCTGCAGCATGCCGTTCTTGTAAAGCTTCAAACTGAGTACCGGGTTCGGCGCTGCAGCTAATGTGAAGATCGTGTTTGCGCCATTGATTATTCCGCTGGGCACTTCAGCGTCGGAAAATGTGGCCGTCTGACCGGTCCCAGGAAAGCGATAAAACGCCTGAACTATATCCGAGGGTTTGGGAATATTGCCATTGAGAAACGTGATCGTATTTCCCGAAAGCGTAAAGTCGATTCCGCTCATCTGTTCAAGGCCATTTCGAAATAGCTGTAAGCTGGCGACGGGTGTGGGGGCTGTAGCCAACGAGAAAATAGCGTTGGTTCCGTTCATTGTTCCCGATGGAGTTTCACCATCGGCAAACATCGCCGTGCTGGAACCTGCGGTAATCGAGTTTACTTGTGCGCTAAGGCTCGTGACGGTGTTGCCCAGAGTTGTTACCGTGTTGCTGACGCCCGTTACCGTGGTCGTCAGCCCAGTAACCGTATTGGTCACCGTGCCCACAGTCGTATTAAGACCGTTCAGGATCGAGTTTAGAGTTGAAATGGAACTCGTGTCGCTGCTTACGGTAAGTGTCAGCGCATTTTCTGCTGTCGTAAGACCTGAGAGCGAGCTATTTATCGCAGCTAAGTCGGACGTCAGACCTGACACGTCCGAAATTTGAATTGGTAATGTGACGCCCCCTCCACCGGATCCACCACCCTGCCCTCCGCTGCCGCCACTTCCACCGGAGCCTTCTGTCGTGGAGGTGCGAACTTGACTCAACGTCATAGGCGTGGAACTGGGTGGCACTGACCAAGTCTCCGTCCAAGTTATTAGGCCATTGCTGCTGTTGTAGATTGCCTGATAGTAGGCACCTGGTGAGGCAGTGGTCGAAGGAACCAACAAGACCGACAGGGCACCAGTATAGATCTGTGCCGAGGTGCTTTGGGGCGCAATATTGCCAGGAGTTGCGAAACCGTTGAAAGTGATGACCACGGTGCCGCTGAACAATGTGCCGTCAGGGTTATAGACCGTGTCTTGAATTTGGGTGAGAGTCGTTTGCGCCAACGCGCAATTTACGAAAAGCGTCGAGCAAAATATAAGTGCCGACAGCAACTGGCGCAGTTTTACCATGTAGCCTCACGTGAAGATTCGCCCTATTTGCGAGGGCGACTTCAGCAAAGCACCTGAATGTGGATTGCCATGGAGAACTAGGCACCGCCAAGATGCCCAGTATTACTCCTAAGTCTTTGCGATGCCGTGTGTTGCTAAAACTTGGAAGATTCTGTCGAATGCTGTGAACGGAATGTCTGCAATTTGAGAGCAATCGTCAAATGAGCCGGCCGCCTGTACGATCAATGCGCTCTGCGTTCAGATACGGTTGCAGGGCTCTGGGCACAAGCACCGTGCCATCGGCCTGCTGATAATTCTCGATGATCGCAACCCAAGTGCGCCCAACCGCTAGTCCGCTCCCGTTAAGCGTGTGCACGAAATCCGCCCTCGCTTTCCCACTTTTCAATCGAATCTGAGCCCGGCGAGCTTGGAACGATTCGAAATTTGAGCACGACGAAATCTCTTTATAGGCGCCTTGACCTGGTAACCAGACTTCAATATCGTAGGTTTTCGCGGCGCTGAAGCCCATGTCGCCAGTACAAAGGACGACCGTCCGGTACGGAAGTCCAAGCTTTTCGAGAACCTGCTCAGCATCATGCGTGAGCTTCTCGTGCTCTTGGTAGCTTTGCTCTGGCCGCGTGAACTTCACCAACTCCACCTTTTGAAACTGATGCTGTCGGATGATTCCGCGTACATCGCGTCCATACGAGCCAGCCTCGCTGCGAAAGCAAGGCGTATAAGCGCAAAGGGAAATTGGCAGGGCGTCGGTGTTCAGAGTTTCGTCTCTAAATAAATTCGTGACCGGTACCTCCGCCGTTGGAGCGAGCCACAGGTCATGCCCTTCACAGCGGAATTGGTCTTCCGCGAACTTGGGCAATTGTCCCGTGCCGTAGAGGCTGGCGGAATTGATCAAAAAGGGCGGCAGGACTTCCTGATACCCATGCTCGCGAGTGTGCAAATCCAGCATGAGATTAACCAGCGCTCGCTCTAGCCGCGCACCAATCCCCCAATACACGGCAAAACGAGCTCCAGTCACCTTTGCTGCGCGCTCCAGATCCAGAATCGCCAGATCAGCGCCCAGATCCCAATGCGCCTTCGGCGTGAAAGAAAACTCAGGCGGCGTTCCCCAGCGACGTACTTCGACGTTCGCGTCCTCACTTTGTCCAACGGGCACGCTTTCGTGCGGCAGATTCGGGATGCGCGAGAGAAAATCCCGGAACTCAGCGTCCAGCCGCGCTGCCTGCTCATCCAGTTCAGCAACCCGCTCCCCCATCGCGCGGACTTGCTGCTGCCGCTCCGTCGTGTCTGCGCCCGCTTTGCGAAGTTTGCCGATTTCTGCAGTGGCCTGATTACGCTCAGCCTTCAGTTGCTCGCTCTCGGTTACACACTGCCGGCGCCGGCTGTCCAGCTCGCGAAATGTGTCCACGTCCAACACGTAGCCGCGAGTAAGCAGCCGCTCTCGAATCTGTTCAAGATTATTACGGAAAAAATTGAGATCGTACATTCCTAGAAATTTCGCGCACCAGAAGCCGCGCAGCTAGGAACGCTCGTCAAGCGGGACCCATTTTTGGCCATCCGCCGCGCCCTTATATTCGGCTCTGGGCCGAATCAATCGATTATTCCTGTACTGCTCCAATATGTGAGCAGTCCATCCCGACATGCGGCTAACCGCGAATATGGGCGTAAATAGATCTACCGGGATGCCAAGCGAATAGTAAGTGGATGCCGAGTAGAAATCTACGTTGGCGTTCAAGCCTTTAAGTTCGTGTACCGTCTGCTCCACGCGAGTCGATTTTTCATATAACTCGGTGTGGCCGGTGCGCCTACCCAGCTCTTCACTCATCTTCTTCAAGTGAATCGCCCTCGGATCCACGGTCCGATACACGCGATGTCCAAAGCCGGCAATTTTGATTTTCTTATTTAAATCGTTTTTGACCTTCTCGGCGGCATCCTCGGGCGAATTCGTGGACAGCAGCATCCGAATCACGTTTTCATTTGCGCCACCGTGTAGCGGGCCCTTCAATGCGCCAATCGCCGACGTAACAGCTGAATATATGTCCGATAACGTCGCCGCCGTGACCCGAGCGGCAAAAGTGGACGCGTTTAGCTCGTGATCTGCATGAAGAATCAGCGCTACATCGAATGCGCGTTCCATCAAATCGTCGGGCTTCTTACCCGTGAGAGTCGTAAGAAAATTCGCCGCGTATCCAAGACTTGGGTCGCCGTGTATGACTTCTTTTCCATTCCTCAGCCGGTCATAGCTCGTTACGATCGTCGCGACTCGCGCCATCAGCTTGACGGCTTTCTTAACATTCGCCTGCTCAGAGTTATCGGCTGCGAGCGGGTCATAAAGGCTGAGCATCGATACCGCGGTGCGTAGAACGTCCATTGGCGCGCTGCCCTTTGGAACTGTTTTTAAGAACGCGGTGACCTCATTCGGTAATTCACGCTCCGAGACCAGTGCAGATTTCAACTCTGCGAGTTCGTTCTTATTCGGCAACTTCTCATTCCAAAGGAGGTAAATGACCTCCTCGAAAGTCGCATTGTCAGCCAGAGTGTGGATGTTGTAGCCAAAGTAACTGAGTGTGCCTTTCCCGCCATCGATGAAACAGATTTTGGATGATGTGGCAACTACGCCTTCAAGACCCGCGCCTGCACCCGCCATGAAGTTTGTGGTGTCTCCCGCTTTGATTCTATATAACTCGGCATCCGGGCTGCGGCCGCTGCTCACATCTGGAATTCGATCGAGACCAGATTTCAACGTTCGAAGGCGGCTGGAACCAGTCTGCCTTGAACGAAAAAGGCGCGGCAGCCCTTTCCGTCACTACGGCTGCAAAATGCGGAAACCGGCATTCTTCTGCTATACAACGGCGCAGAGGATCATCTTGTATATGGGCTGGGCTGGGTTCTTTTTGACCGGCACGACCCGAGCCGCTAGATCGCCAGAGCGTATAGGCCGTTTCTCGTTCCAACACTTGAATGGGAGAAAAATGGCAATGTCCCGAACGTCACTTTTTTAGAGGGAGCTGTTCCGAAATCAAGCGCCGAACGAATCACAATCTCGAATTCGTCGACTACTACGGAGCAGCAGACAAATTCATCGTGAACTACAGGTGTTCTTCCACCAGAAACTGTTCGAATTTGCCTTCCGGTGTTCGATAGATATTGAGCATCACAGCTTTTTTTTCAAACTGCGCGCGATAAATCAGCTGCGTCATGCCACCGCGGCCTTGTTCGGTTTGACGCGTTAACACCTGTAACTTACCAAGCGACACGAGCGAGGAGCGATAATCAGTCAAGGCCAAATCATTGAAATAGGAGTTGGCGTTATCTGTAAATTTGGCGCGGTCGATGCGGCCTTGCTGTAATCCTTCGAGAATGGTTCGCACCTCCAGATCCTCCTTTGCCGCGGAGGCCGGGTGAGGTTCAATCATCAACAGCGCAATGTCTTGAGACAGAGGGCCGATCAAGTTGACTCCGTCCTCATTCGACAGTACGATCACGCCGACATCTTTCGTCGGGAAAACTCGATTGATTGCGAGGAACCCGGACACCTCGCCGCTGTGTGAAATCATCGGTGTGCCATGGAGATCCCCGACTCCGAGTCCAAGCGCATAATGCGTCGGCTTCCCGTCTTTCAGCTTGGTCTCTCGAGTGAATTCTTCGTAAGATTTCGCCGACAGGATGCGTTTTTGGAGGAAAGCGATATCCCAGCGCGCCAGATCTGACGCGTTCATGCATAACTCGCCTGCAGCGAAATACCAACCGTTCGCCTCGCGCGCTACAGGACGCGGCGGTCCAAGTGCATACCGCGTGTAAGCTGTCGCATCTTCCGGAGTGTGTTCTTCGCAATCGCCCGCAGATGTCATTCCAAGAGGCTGAAAAATCCGTTCCCGAAGAAACGGGACAAGCGATTGCCCGGTTGCCTTCTCAAAGATTTTGCCCGCGAGAACGTAATTGGTGTTGCTATATTGCCACTTTGTGCCAGGATCAAAGTTCAATGGTTTCTTGCCCCAACGGTCAAGAATCGTATCCGCGTCAATTGGCTTCGTCCACTCGGGAATCATGTAATCCTGCGGCGCATAGTCCTCATAGCCGGAGGTGTGCGAGAGTAATTCGCGAATGGTGATCTCGTTAGCGCGCGTCAGGTCCTGATAATACTTTGAGACCTTGTCGTCGAGCGAAACTTTGCCTTCCTCCTGGGCCAATAGCAAAGCCGCAACGGTGAACTGTTTGCTGATCGAACCGACGGCATATCGAGTCCTGATGTCCGCCGGCCGGTCCTTTTCAATATCCGCCTTGCCCAAGGCTTTTGTGTAAGCGATCTGCCCGCCTCGAACCACCCCTACAGATGCGCTCGGAGCGCCGGTTACCGCGAGGGCTGCGGCGATTATTTGATCGAGATCGGCACCTTGCGGATCGGAGGTCTGCGCCCATAGAGCCGAGGCGTAGAAAACAAACACGCCAACCAGAAACCAATCAACTCGAGATACTGTTGCGAACTCAGAGCGCACTCTCATGGATATGGCGCATCCCAGTATGGCAAAGTGATTTCAACACCGAGACCTCTTCTGCGACAAACATTCGGGAGAACGTCCCGCTCATCCAGACGAGGGGGTTGCCCCAATCAAATCAGCCTGCCCTCGCAATTATACGGGGTCATCCACTCTCGATGTGGAGTGTTTCCGTTTTTCCGTTTGCTGCGTCACTAAGAAGGGCAAGAATGCCCGTGAGATCTACGTGTGGGTTATGGAGTCTATGATGCATGGTTTCTTTCGCTTTGTTGTTTCTTTTTTTCGAACAGCAGCCAAGCGGCTGGGAAGTTTTGCAATACCAGCACCGCTTATAGTTTCTGCTGTGCTGCTGTCTGGGTCCTCAGTTGTGGCTCAGGGTGTTTGGGGCAGTACAGGAGATATTCGCGTTACCGGAGATTTTGATGGGGACGGAAAACTTGATTACGCTGTTTTTCGGCCCGGTGGCACTGACGGCTTCAATTCGATCTGGTACATCCAAGAGAGTAGCGGCGCATTCATCGAACAGGCGTGGGGGCAGGCCGGTGATATCCCCGTGCCGGGAGACTATAATGGCGACGGTAAGACGGATTTCGCAGTTTGGCGGCCCTCGACTGGAACTTGGTGGGTCCTTATTAACGGCACGGGCGCAGCGAGCTCGAAGCAATGGGGCCTCCCGGGTGACATTCCCATAGTTGGCGATTTCGATGGCGATGCAAAGACCGATTTCGTTGTCTTTCGACCCTCCAACGGCGTCTGGTATTGCCTTTTAACCACTAGGGGGACGGTCATTACGCAGTGGGGCCTGCCCGGAGATGTTCCTGTAGCTGGCGCTTATACCGGAAATAAAGTTAGCGAAATTGCGGTGTGGCGGCCAACCACCGGCAATTGGTACATCAACCCGGGCCCTGGATTACCCACGACCACAACGCAATGGGGTTTGCCTGGCGATATTCCGGTGGTCGCGGATTTCGACGGCGATGGCAAGCCCGATTTTGTAGTCTGGCGCCCATCTGAACAAAACCTCTACATCACGCCGAGCGACGGCACACCGGCCTACGCGCAGCAATCTCCGCCGCCGAACGATGTCCTTCCGAGTACGTTTCCAATCAATAATCCGGCAGCTCCGATGCCGTCGCTTGGAACGGGCGTTCTGATTCGCGTGAAGGGTGATTTCGACGGCGATGGGAAGCTCGATTTCGCGGTGTTCAATCAAAGCACTGGGGTATGGTTCATCGTCCCGAGTGGCACTCCGACTGCGCCGTACACTACTCAATGGGGCCTGCCGGGCGATATTCCAGTGCCGGGTTTTTACGGGGGCGGTACAACGACCGATCTAGCCATATTCCGGCCGTCAGAGGGAGCCTGGTATATCAAACCCAGCAATGGGAATTCACCGTATAGAGTCCAATGGGGGTTCACCACTGATATTCCCGTTGTGGGCGATTTTGACGGCGACGGCATTACCGATTTGGTTGTGTGGCGACCGAGCGATGGAACTTGGTATTGCATCCTGAGTAGCAAGGGGCCTTCGCAGCCCGTTATCGGAGCTTGGGGCCTGACAGGTGACATTCCAGTAGCTGCCGATTTTGATGGCAACGGCGCGACTGACTTGGCTGTCTGGCGTCCCGCCAGTGGGATGTGGTTCGTCATGCTGAACGGAAATGCGCAAACAACCGTTCAGGCGCAATGGGGTTTGCCGGGTGATCTTCCCGTAGTGGGCGATTTCGATAACGACGGAAAAGCCGATTACGCGGTGTGGCGACCCTACAACGGAGCGTACTTCTTAACCCTAACCACGCAGTTGGCCAATGGGGGAATTCAACTGTCTCTGGGCCAGGCAGACAATGCTGCAATTTACAACCTGCCCCCAATAACTCCGTTCATTGGGGTGAAATAGCAAAGGACGAGTTTGCTGAGCGGTACGCACACACGCGTGTCGCTCTCGCTCACAGCCTCCGCAGCAGTACGACGGTGAAATCGTCGGCGAATGACGCCCCGCCGCCCCATCCCCGAACGTGACTCACTAAACTGTGCACTGTCTCCGAGCATGGATCAGATCGGCGGCTGGTTAGAAACTCGGCCAAACCCGCTTCCCCAAACTCTTTTCCTTCAGCTGTACATGCCTCCGTAACTCCATCACTGAACAATGCCAGGATATCGCCGCGCTCCAGCGCGGTTTCCATCAGCTCGTATTGGATGGAAGGGAAAATTCCCAGCACCGTTCCGCTTTTCGCAAGTTGCTCGACTTTGCCGTTCGCCCGAAGCAGCAATGGATAGTTGTGTCCGGCGTTGCTATAGGTCAGCATCCCGGTTGCCGCGTCCAGAAGCCCGTAGAAGAAGGTAATAAATCTCCCTATGGGGCAACGTACCGCCAAGCTGCGATTAAGATTTGTCAAAGCTGAGGCCGGATCCGGACTGGTCTCAACCAGCATCTGTACCCGAGCCTGCAGGCTTGACATGAGAAGTGCTGCGGATAATCCTTTTCCGGAAACATCTCCAACCACCAACCCTAGACGGCCATCTTTGTATGGAAGAAAATCGTAGTAATCTCCTCCCACCGTGCGGCAGGGAAGATTCAAACCCGCCAGCTCGTAACCCTCGACGACTGGTGCTTCGGTCGGTAGTAGACTGCGCTGAATCTCACTTGCCTGCGCCAGCTCGGACTCCATCAGTTTTTCTGATTGTTCAATGAGCGCCAAGCGCACGTGCTCGATACGAATGGCTGCAACGTTTGCCATTACGGTGAGTAAATCCAGGTCTTCCTGTGAGAAGGCGCGAAGAACTGTGCCGTTGTCCACGTAAATCAGTCCGATCACACGATCGCCAGTTTGCAGCGGAACGGCCATAAAGCTGCGTACCCGTTGCGCAACGATACTTTTCTGTTCGCGTAAAGCCTCGTCCAGTTGCGCATCTCGAATCATTAGCGAGCATTTCTCGCTTATCACCCGATCTCGCACGCGCGTGCTGATTGTGAAGCTTTCACCCTTGCTTGCGGCGAGCACAAGATCTCCATCTTCCACGGTGAGAATAACGCCCCGCCTTGCCTCTACGGCCGAAAGCGCGAGTTCCAGGATGGTTTTAAAAACTTCTGCCAGAGGCCGGTGAACGGCCAACTCCCGCCCCGCGCGAATTAGAGCACGGACCACTCGCCCCGTGTTGAACGTGGAGTCTCTCTCTTGCTGGCCCGGCGCCCCGGCTTTGCCAAGAACCTGATCGAGACTGGTTACGATGGTCGCTTCGCGCGTCGATTTCTCCTCGTCGGGAGCAACGAAAGAAACCACCCGTTTCGACGTCTTCTCGCCAGGTTGACGCACTTCAATCGTTAAATGTCCCGCGTAGATCCGATCACCTGGGGCCAGCCGATGCGGCTCCTTTAAGCTGGTTGCATTGACGATCGTGCCATTGCGGCTCGCACAGTCCTTCACCAGCCAGTCATTCTGGTTACGTTCGAAAGATAGGTGATAGCGCGATAGCCAAGGATCGTCAGGATAAGGCAAATCGTTATCCGGAGAACGGCCCAGCGAGAGCGAGTCTTTCTCTAGCGGAACCGTAGTGGGGGAGCCTTCAGGCCCAGATATCAACAGCTCCATTGTCGATGTCCTATTAAATCAAACCTCGGCCGTATTCTTTAACGGCTGCGTGCCCGCAACTACGTCCGAAGCTGCGCTGCCTGTGATCAGACGTGCTCCGCGGCTGAAGGTTATATATTCAAACCCCCATTGGACGAGAACTACGATTCGACTCTGAAACTCCACGATATACATCAAGTGGACAAACAGCCACACTATCCAGGCGATAAAACCTGAAAGGTGTACTCCAAAGATGTTCGCCACAGCCGCTGCTCGGCCAATCACGGCAAGCTCTCCCTTATCGAAGTAATGGAAAGGTTTGTTTTGCTGTTCGCCTTGCGCGCGTTTCATAATCGTTTCGGCTGCGTACGCTCCCCCTTGCATGGCCACCTGGGCAAGCCCTGGCAGTGGCTTTCCATCCGCCTTGGTTGCAAAGGCCAGATCGCCGACTACGAAGATATCCGGATAATTGGGAATCGTAAGGTCGGGGCTGACCTTAATTCGGCCGTTTTTGTCGGTCTCGGCACCGGTCCGCTTCGCAAGTTGGTGCCCGAAGCCTGAAACCGTCACGCCTGCGGCCCAAATCACAGTGTGGGTTCGAACCCGCTCTACTCCTGATTTTGTCGTCAGCGTGACACCTTCGGGATCAACGTCCGTCACCATGACCCCACCGCGCACCCGCACGCCGAGTTTCAAGAGTGACTTTTCAGCTTTACGGGAGAGGTCTTCGGGATAGCTCGATAACACGCGTGTCGCCGTGTCGACCACCAAAATTCTGGCGTCTTGTGGGCGGATTGACCGAAAGTCATTCTTCAGCGTCTCGTTTGCAATTTCACCCAGCGCTCCTCCAAGCTCCACGCCAGTGGGACCTGCACCCACAATGACAAACGTCAGCCATGCCTTCCGTTCCTCCGGGTCCTGTGTTCGCTCGGCTGCTTCAAAGGCGAGTAGAATCTTATGACGAATCATAGTGGCTTCTTCCACGCTCTTCAAATTCGGTGCCCACTGGCGCCAAGCATCGTGTCCAAAGTAGGCACTCTGTGATCCTGTTGCGACAATCAGCCAGTCGTAGCTGACGCTGCCTCCGTCTTTGAGCAGAACCTGCTTGGTAGAAGGATCCACGTCTGTTGCTTCACCGAGCAGCACGCGTGTGTTCTTTTGTTTGCTGAGAACGCTGCGCAGCGGTGCGGCAATTTCTCCTGGGGACAGTGAGCCTGTCGCCACCTGATACAAAAGCGGTTGAAACAGATGAAAATTCCGCCGATCAAGAAGAGTTATGTTCAGAGGTGCATGTTTCAACCGCTGGGCTGCATACAGACCTCCAAAGCCGCCGCCCAGAATCACCACTTTTTGTTTTTCCGGCATAATCCCTAATTCCAGACTATGGCCACGCTTTCTCGCAGGTCTGGGATTAAGTGTAAAAGTTCACTGTCGGCAAAAATTCCGGCTTGCGCCGCGCTTTGCGCGCTTGTTCGAACGCATAGGCGTACCTGATTAATTTCGGTTCACTCCATGCCGTGCCGAAAAACGAGATGCCTACCGGTAATCCGAACACAAAACCCGCCGGTACCGTCACGTGCGGATATCCGGCTACTGCTGGCGGCGATGCGCACCCGCTGTCGGCGTGGTCACCCGACACCCAATCCGTGGCCCAGGCGGGCCCGGAGGTCGGACCAATGATCGCATCCACCTTGAATTTCGAGATTACGGCGTCAATCCCTTCTTTGCGCGCCAATTGATGATTCTTTGCCAGCGCATCTCCGTATGGCTTTTCGGTCAGCGGACCTTTCTGCTGAGCCTGCTCGAAAATCTCTTGCGCAAAGTACGGCATCTCCGCCGCGCTATGCGCTTTGTTGAATGCAATGCAATCCTCGAGCGATTTGACTCCCGCCCCGCGGGCCGCCAGATAGTGATTCAGATCCGCCTTAAACTCGTAAAGCATAACCGCCATTTCGGTGTCTCCCCATTTGTCGAATGAAGGCCCGTTCGCAGGGTCCACAATTTCTGCTCCTGCCTGACGCATCAGATCCAGGCATTCCTCCATTACGGCGGTCACCGCAGGGCCAATGTTGAAATACTGCCGGGCCACTCCGAATCGCGCCCCTCGCAATCCATTTGCATCTAGGAACTGTGTGTAATCCGCATATGATTTGCCGCCGCTCGCTCGAGTAGCGTTATCACGAGCATCGACGCCTGCAAGTGCACCGAGCAGCACGGCAGCATCGCGGACTGTTCTTGCCATCGGACCTGCCGTATCTTGGCTGTGTGCTATTGGAATAATTCCGGCCCGGCTTATAAGACCCAATGTCGGTTTGATCCCAACTATTCCGCACATCGACGACGGGCAGACAACCGATCCGTCAGTTTCCGTGCCAACAGCAAGCGTGCAGAGATTTGCAGTTATAGCGGCGCCCGATCCGGAGCTCGAACCGCAAGGATTTCGATCAAGCGCGTACGGATTCCTAGTCTGGCCGCCACGGCCGCTCCACCCGCTGGTCGAATGCGTCGATCTGAAGTTCGCCCACTCGCTTAAATTCGTCTTGCCTAGGATTACGGCCCCAGCGGTGCGCAAACGTTCCGCTACCCACGCATCCCGAGCTGCCGGTTGTCCTACCAGCGCTAATGAGCCTGCGGTTGTCTGCATCTTGTCGGCGGTATCGATATTGTCCTTGATAAGAACAGGAATTCCATGCAGCGGCCCGCGCGTTCCTTTAGCTTTCCGTTCTTCATCGAGCGCCCTCGCAATCGCTAGCGCGTCTGGATTGATTTCAATAACTGATCGAAGTGATGGCCCATTTCGGTCTATGGAGTCAATTCGTTCAAGGTACAGCTCAACCATGCGCTCGGCCATCAGCGAACCCTGTTTCATCCGGTCTTGAAGGTCCGCAACGGTGACCTCCTCGAGCTCAAACGTGTGAGCAGTACTTGTCCTTGCGAAAACACCGGCAATCGCGGTCGCAGTAAGAAATTTTCGGCGATTCATTCGATGTGAATACTAGAGTACGAAATAAGGTGCAATCATCGTAAACTAAACCATATGGCGACTACAATAACTGCGCCGCTCACGCTCGAAGAGTTTGCTCAATTGCCGGACGATGGGGTGCGCCACGAGATCAGTGAGGGAGAACTCATCACCATGGCGCCACCGAAGTTCCTGCATAGCCGCATCGCCCGAAGGGTCTTCAAAGCCATTGAAGCAGCCTTGGACAAGTCCGGCTCTGGTGAAGCATTAGCAGAAGCTGGCTATGTTCTGTCCCGTGAGCCGTTAACAATTCGCCAACCTGATCTCTCCCTACTCAGTCAGGAGCGAATTCAAGGTACTGCACCGGATGACTACTTCGAAGGTGCACCGGACCTAGCTGTAGAAGTCGTTTCACCTTCACACTCAGCCCAGGATCTGGAAGTAAAAGTCGAACAATATCTGCATTCCGGCTCGAAACAGGTCTGGGTGTTATACCCAAACACGAAGCGCGTTCACGTTTTTAAACCAGACCGCCAAATTCGGGTTCTCGACGAAACGCAAACACTCGACGCCGGAGACTTACTCCCAGGATTCTCGATTAAGATAGCGGATTTCTTCTTCAGTGAAAATCATGCGAGATCATAATCGCCGCATCACGGAAATGTAGTTCTTCAATCTCCCCCGCCTTCACTGAAATAACACCGGTAATACTTTGCAGCACGCCTTTCACCAACACATACGGTGACGAGGTGCAAATCGCCCGTCGCCTTTCGAAAAGATCCGGCTGCACAATAATGTTTACAATCCCGGTCTCGTCTTCCAAACTCAAAAACACGAACCCCTTCGCGGTGCCGGGCCGCTGGCGTGTAATCACACATCCACCAACATGCAAAAGCATTCCATCGCGTTGTGCCTTGGCCGTAGCCGCATCCATCACGCCCATTTCGCGCATCCGTTCGCGGTAATACGCCATGGGATGCTTACCAATCGTCAGCCCACTATTACTGAAATCGGCATGCGTCCGCTGTCCCGGTGTCATCGGCTGAAGCGGCGAGATCTCACCCTCATCTGCACCAGATTCGAGCAGTTCGCCGACTGGCTGTAGCGCCAATTCCGCTTGCCATAATGCACCGCGGCGGTGCCGGTCAGACTTGTCCTTTGGCAGAGAATTTAAAGCGCCAAGCTCTGCAAGCGCCGCGATTTCGTCTTTCTGCAGCTCCGGCACGCGGCGAACCAAGTCGCGCAATGAGGTGAATGGGCTGTCCTTTCGTTCTTGCTCGATTTTGCGCGCTGTCGCAGTGCCTAATCCGCGCACATAATTTAATCCCAGCCGCACAAAGCGCTCCTTGCCTTCAACTTCAACCGTGCACAGGTAATCCGACCGAAGAACATCTACTGCGCGAAATCGCTGCCTATGCCGTTGTGCATCTTTGACCAGCGTCGACGGCGAATAAAACCCCATTGGCTGATTATTCAGAATGGCTGCAGTAAACGCCGCCAAATAATGGCACTTCAAGTAAGCGCTGGCATAAGCAAGCAGCGCAAAACTTGCCGCGTGCGATTCAGGGAATCCGTACAGTGCGAAGGACGTAACAGCCTGAACAATACGGTCCTGCGCCTCGCCAACGATGCCAGTCCGATCCATGCCCTCGCGTAGCTTCACCTCCACTTCCTTCATGCGCTTTTCGGAGCGCTTGAATCCAAACGCCCGGCGTAATTCTTCCGCTTGTCCCCCGCTGAATCCTGCCGCAATCATCGCAATCCGGATCAGTTGCTCCTGGAATAAAGGAACACCCAGCGTCCGCTGTAACACAGGTTCCAGCGACGGGTACAGTGAAACCGGCTTTTCCAAGCCTTGCCGCCGCCGCAAATACGGATGCAGCATCTCTCCAACAATCGGACCTGGACGAATAATCGCCACCTGCACCACAATGTCGTAAAAGTTTTCCGGTTTCATGCGCGGCAGGCATGACATTTGCGCGCGGCTTTCCACCTGAAATAATCCGATTGTGTCGGCTTTCTGCAAACACGCGTAAACGGCCGGATCATCCTGCGGCAAATGCGCCAAGTCTACCTGCTCGCCATATTTGTCGCTGATGATTTCGATCGTGTCTTCGAGCACCGCCATCATGCCCAGACCCAGCAAGTCCACCTTGATGATGCCGAGATCTGCGCAATCGTCTTTGTCCCATTGCACAACCACACGCCCAGGCATGGACGCCGGTTCTAGCGGAACGATTGAATCGAGTTGGCCTTGACAAATCACCATGCCCCCCGAGTGCTGGCCAAGATGCCTCGGCAGGTCTAAAATCTCATTTGTCAGCGAGAAAAACTTTGAAATGCGCGGATCGCGCAGATCAAATCCCTGATCGATGAATCGGCGTTCCAGCGTGTCCTGCGAGCCTTTCCACTCGAACGGGTTTATCTGGCTAGCCAGCCGCGTAAGCTCCTGCTCTTCGAAGCCCAGCACCTTGCCTACATCCCGAACCGCCGAGCGGCCGCGATACGTAATTACGTTCGCCGTCATCGCCGCGCCAAGTTGCCCGTAGCGGTCGTAAACGTATTGAATGGCGCACTCGCGCTGATCTCCGCTCGGCAGGTCGAGATCGATATCCGGCATTTCGCCACGTTCTTCCGAAAGGAAACGCTCAAATAGCAGGTCCATTCCCACTGGGTCGACCGCAGTAATCCCCAGCGAGTAGCAAACGGCGCTGTTGGCGGCGGAACCGCGGCCTTGCACAAGAATGTTTTTCTTGCGACAGAAATCCACTATGTCCCACACAATCAGGAAATAGCCCGCCAGGTTCAGTTTTTGAATCAGCTCTAATTCACGCTCTACCTGCCGTCGCGCCGCATCATAGTAAGGCTGATACCGCTCTCGTGCTCCGCGATCCGTAAGCTGCCGCAAGTAAGACATCTCACTCTCGCCGTCCGGAACGGGATAACGCGGGAACTCATAGCCCAGATCCGTGAGCGTGAAATTGAGACGATTCGCCAGCTCCACAGTTTGCTCAAACGCATCCGGCAGATCGGCAAATAATTCCTCCATTTCACTGGAAGTTTTCATGTGCCGCTCAGAATTAAAATTGAGCAGCCTCCCGGCTTCCGCAATTGTGGTTTTGTGCCGAACGCAAGTGAGAACGTCTTGCAACGCGCGCCGCTCTTCTGTTTCATGCGTGACTCCATTCGTCGCGAGCAGTGGCAACTCCATACTTGTCGCCAGCTCCACCAGCGTTTGATTGCGAGCCTCTTGTTTGCGCCGGAAATGCCGCTGCACTTCCACAAAAACGTTTTTTGCCCCGAATAGCTGAACCAGCTGTTCTAGTCGATTGCGTATTGCATCCGACGCTGCCCGGCCTTCCAGCCGTTTGAATATTTCAGAGAGAGGTCCTTCGTCGCCTCCCGTCAGGCAAACCAGCCCCTGCGCATATTCGGCAAAATCTTTGAGCGTCGCAAATGGATTTTCCGGCTTACCCGTGTTACCGTCACGAAACTTCGTGCGAGTGATCAGACGGCATAAATTCTGGTAGCCTTGCCTGTTCTCACACAAAAGCGTATACCGGCAATTTTCCGAAGAATTTATTTCTGCGCCAATCAGCGCCCGGATGCCAAGTTTCTTTGCGGCTAAATGAAATCGCGGCGAGCCATACACGCCATGCGTGTCGGTTATAGCCAAGGCAGGCTGGCCAAATTCATTTGCTCGCGATGCCAGATCTTCGGGCAGCGATGCGCCTTCCAGAAAGGAGAATGCCGAGCGCGCGTGAAGCTCAACGTAGACGGACATCCCTTGCCATTATAGGCGAAGAAAATACGAAGACTCGGGCCAAGAAACATTACGGATGCACTTACGTTTTGAGAATCCACCTACGTTATGAACTACATGAGCATTTAAATCAGGAATCTCGCTTTTAAAAGACACTTATAAGAGATGGAGCGCGCACAACGCGCCTCGGCTGGGCGCCTTCCGCCTTCTATACCCTGCTTTCGCTGGCACACCCCTTCTCATTCTGGTTGCCGCTGTGATCGCCCCGGTCTTCAGCAAAGAAACGGTGCACAGGGATCTGGTCGATCAGGCCCGCCAAATGATGGGCGACCGGAGAGCCGATATCGTGAATTCGCTGCTGTCAAATGCACAAAAGCCTTCGTCCGGGTTCCTCGCCATTGTGATCGCTTTTCTGACTTTGCTCTTTAGTGCATCCGGCGTGTTTATCGAATTGCGGGACGCCCTGAACACCATCTGGGATGTGAAGTCACAAGCCAACGCAGGCTGGAAAGGAATGATAAAGGAGCGGCTATTTTCATTTGGCATAGTCCTGTCCATTGTCGGGTCCGCTTACGGCGCTGCAGGCTCTTTGATCGCGTTGATGTGTGGGTCTGCTACTCAGCGCAGATCTTCTTTTTCGGCGCGGAATTTACCCGCGTTTATCGGACCGCCCCACGTGAGAAAGCCGCAGGCGACACCGCAACGCCAGAGCGCGACTGCGACTACCCGTTAATGGAAAACACCACGACTAAATCTTGAACGTGCTACGGCACGGCGGATCGACATAACTGTTCGCTTTTTCAAAACTCGTAATGCGCATTTTTGCTGCGTCCCATTCGAGCATCTGACCGGGAAAACGTTGCCCCAGGCAGCCGAGCAAGAAAGCTTCCGTTACCGGACTTTGGATTTCAAAGCTGGCGAGCGGTTCGGGCCCTCCTTTGCAGGCCGCGAGCCATTGATCAATCGCTGGGTTGTGCCCAAATTCGCTCTCTCGCCGCTTGGGAGGCGTCTTATATTTTGGCGATTCCGGGTAAACACGCGGGCTCCCGCCGTTGAACTCGGCGAGCAAGATTCCTTTATCGCCGACATACATGATGCCTTCCCCGTCCTCTCCGCCCTGAAACAAACGTTGATCCTCCTGCTTCAACCCGGCAGGACGGGCCGGTCGCAAGCCTCCGTCGTACCATGACATCCGCACGGGACCCCGGCTTCCGTTTGCCGGAAAATTCAGATGCACAATCGACGCTGCCGGAAAAGTCTCATCGTAGGAATCACTCGAACTCGCCTCCACAGATACCGGTGGAGTGAGGCCCAGAATCTTGAATATGCCGGCGAAGCTGTAGCAACCCATATCGCCGTACGAGCCGCAGCCAAAATCGTACCAGCCGCGCCACACAAACGGAAGATACGCTTTATTAAACGGACGCTCCGGAGCAGGCCCCAGCCAAAGATCCCAGTCCAGACCTTCGGGAACCGGCTGCGCTTCTTTCGGCCGGTCGACGCCTTGTGGCCAAAAAGGGCGGCTAGACCAGTTATGCACTTCGAGTACGTGTCCAATGGCGCCGTCCGCCATCCACTCCGAGATGATTCGCGTTTCCTCGCTAGATGGGTTATTCACGGGCAGAGAGGTCGCCACTTTCTTGTCGCGCGCCGCTTGCGCCATCCGCCGCGCATCGGCAATCGAGTGCGCCATCGGCTTCTGACCCAACACGTGCTTGTGCTTTTGCATTGCCGCCAACGCGATCGGAGCGTGCCAATGGTCCGGCGTGGCAACGTAAACCGCATCCAGATCTTTTTCCTTATCGAGTACCTCACGGAAATCGATATAAGTGTTACAGCCCTTATAACCACCTGACCGTGAGTCGTTGCGAGAACCATAATAGGCTTCGACCAGGCGCTTTGCCGGTTCGCGGCCGCCCATCCCAAGACTCGTGTGGAAACCATGCTTCAGGTCCACCTCGCCGGGCGACGCCAGATCCTCTCCCCAGTTCTCATGGCCCGGCCCCAACAGCCTCCGCGCCGCCTTCAAGAGCGCATTGGTGTCGTATTCGACATAATCCTTCGAGCCTCGATTGCAATCGCATACAGCGATTACCTGAACTTCGGGGCGAGCCAGCAGATTCATCGTGACCACCTGGCCCTGCCGTCCGAGACCGATACTGGCAACCGTGATGCGGTCACTCGGCGGGACATAACCTTTGCCGCCCAGAACGTAGCGCGGAACGATCATAAAAGCCGCCGTTCCGGCAAACGCACGGCGGGTCAGCAAAGCATCCTCTTTAGTCTCCACTGCACGATCTCCTTCCTCAATACTCTATCGCTCACACGTTGACTGAGTCACAAACTCTATCGGCTTTAATATACTTAACTAACCTATACTGGAAGTGGCGCAGTCGGCCGATTCTTTGGCTATTTGAAGAGTGCTCGACATTCTATGGGTCGGTCTCTAGGCTAAAGGTCGGAGTCTGCACGTGGAAGAAGACAATAAGGACAACAGATTTTGGAAGGGTCAGAATATATTCGTCGCGGTGCTTGGCGGCGGCGTTGTGGTTGTTCCAGAGCATCACGTTTACGGCTCAATTCTCATATTTCTGGGTGCCCTCGGATTTATCCACTCCGTTTGGAAGAAGCCGATGGAAATTCACTCTTCCATCTGGATAGGTGCGCTACTCCTCACTGGTGCGCTATCGGTTACGACTACTATGACCGACATGCAAGGATGGCAATTCCCGCCGGAGAGCATCCCATACCTTTGCCCAAAGTCAAAACCACGGAGCAATGGGACACAACGCGCTATGAGCCGGTTCTTAACCAAACGTTTACTGACCAAGAGGTTCGTTTGGACGGTCGAGAATTTATAAGCTGCAGGTTCAAGAACGTCACGTTCGTATACGATGGAACTGCCCGAGCGGCTCTGATGAATGTGTTCATAGACAGGACGATCCCTCCCCGTTTGCAAACGACCAATCCAGCCATTGAGAACTGGAGCGATCTCATGCGTGGGCTCGGAATGACACAAGCTACGTTAAATCAGCAGCTACTTCCAGCACTACCCACTGCTAAATGACGGGTACACTGGTATTGAGATGCAGCCCCCATCGGAACCTTCGCCTGGTTCGGCATTCGCTCATTTCAAAGAGTCGATCCGAAAGATCATTTCGGTATCTAAAACTGAGCTCGATCAGATCCGCAAGAAGGAACTGGCAAAGAAGCGCAGACGATTGGCCGCTAAGCGGCGTCGGAGTGCTTAGGTCTTTTCCCTCTTCCTTGGTTCGCGTATGGCAGATCCCTTCATATCGGATCTACCTCGCCACTCTTACCCGTCAGTTCCGCGTACGTGAGCCGTCTCCCGATAACCTGAGCGATAACGAGTAAGAATCGCCCTTGATCAGTGAGTTTTCGGAAATTGTAGCGGAAGCATTGTTCGTCAAGATAACGAAATAGGTGCATTGGATCGACACTCACGTACGTTCCGCCGAGCGATCTCTTTAGGAGCGACCAGAAATTTTCCAAACCGTTTGTATGCACTCGGCCATTAACGTAGGAAGCCACATGGTCAATGTACTGGTGAACGAACTCCCCGCTCAGATCCTTGTAGACATTTGCGTCGTCGGTGTACAGGGATGATCCTACTTCAACATTGTTCTTAACGTTCGCGTTTACATGGGGAGCCTTCCGGTTCGGAGCCACCATCGCGCGTACGTGCCCTTTGCGTTCCAACAGTCCGAGCACAATGGTCTTACCCCAGTGGCCATCGTTTACAGCTTTGAGTTTGCGCTTAGAGTGTCTGTGCATATTGCGCGTCTTGCCACCAATCCATGTCTCATCGGCTTCCACCTCGCCGCACAATTTTGTGTCAAAGGATCGCGCACGCATAGCAAGCCGGACGCGGTGCAACATAAACCAGGCGGATTTCTGAGTGACACCTAAATCCTTTGCTAGTTCATAGCTGCTTATCCCGTTTTTGCAGCTACTCACGAGCCACGCTGCTGGGAGCCACTTCTCTAGTCCTACCGGAGAATCCTCAAAGATGGTTCCAACTTTCACTGAGAACTGACGTTTGGGATGATCGTTCCTGCATTTCCAGCGCCGCTGATTTTTGAGGTAGATTACTTCTGTAGATCCGCACGTCGGACATTCCACGGCTTCTGGCCAGCGGACCTGTTTGAGAAAGTCGATAGCGATATCCTGATCGGAAAAGTAAACGATTGCTTCCTGAAGCGTTTCGGGGAATCCAGCGGCGTCCATGTATCAATCGTACATGAAAACCCTCGGTTAGTCAAGTATGTTATCGCCACTCTATCTCTCTCAGCTTCATCAATTTACCAGGAATCGCTTGGAACCATGCTGTATACTGATTTTGGGAAGCCGCTGTGCTTCTAATTTCTCGAAAAACGCCGGATGGCCGATGTGCCTCTCCGGCGTTTTTCATTTTCGGAGTCCCTCATGAGATTTACAACTTCCGCACAAATTGCAGCCAATCAGTCCAATGCGCAGCACAGCACCGGGCCCAGAACATGGGAAGGAAAAGCTACTTCCGCGCTGAACAACTTTCGTCACGGTTTCACCGGAGCCTTCACCGTTCTTCCCTGGGAAGATCAAAACGAATTCGACATGCTGCTCGGCGCTTTACGCGAGGAGCACAAGCCATCAAGTATCACCGAAACCATCCTTGTAGACAAAATGGCGCAAGCGCTCTGGCTCACCAAACGTGCCGCCGTTCTGCAACACGTCACTTTCAATCATGAACTGCCGGGATGCAACGACCCCAAACGGCTTGCTCTCTATCTGCGCTACGAAACTACGCACGACCGCATCTTCCACAAGTGCCTCAACGAGCTCCTAAAACTCAGAGCCGAAAAGCGGAAACAAGAAATTGGGTTCGAATCGCAGAAGCAGAAACAAGCCGATCAAACTCGCCGCGAAGCAGGCGAAAATCGCAAGCAGGAGCTGCATCGATACAACGTTTTGCTTGCCGAAGCTAAGGCCGAGCACCAGGATTTACAGAACATGAACCTGCGGCACTCCATGGCTCCGGTGTCCACCACTGAATCACGCGCCCTGGAGGTCCGAAAAGCCGCCTGAACGGGCGATTCGTTTCCAAATCGTCCTTACGGAGCCGCGAAGGAGCTGAGTGACTTGATTTCACACAGCGGAAGTGTCCTCATACGTTGCTCTTTGACGCGAACATCTCGCGCAAGATTGTGCCGATAATGCAAGACCCATTGTCTCGATCACAGTAGCCTCCTTGTTATCTTTCAGCATGTTTTCAAGTCGTTATCAGACCCCAAGTTCGTAATAGTGCCATCGGCGTAGTTCAATACCTCCGAAGCCGGATCCCGAGTCTTTCGCCCGTAAAGCGGTAATGGGAAATCCGCCACGACGATGGCGAACCGGCAACATGACTCATCGATCTTAGGAGGTGAATTTATATGGCAACAGTTGTAGTGCCGTACGCTCAAGTAACGGCGGGAGCAGCAGCAGAAAAGCACGCGTTCACAGCAGTCACTACGGGCGTAAACAACACCCTCGTGGCCGAACTCTATGCTCAACCTGCCCCGGGAAATTATGGAGCGATCCACGTGTATGACGTGGCGACAGGTATCATTCTGAAGTCGCTCTACCCACCGCCGGCTAGCGGCAAGTGCGAAGAGTGGACCCTAAAAGCTGGCAGTGCCGACGAAGACGGGATCGATCCGACTCGGTACGGCGTGCTGTTCGACCATGCCGGCGATAAGTGGAACGCCTACGCAATAGTGCGGTGATGGATTTGATTTTTGCGAGCTCGCCACACACTTGGCAGTTTTACCTCACTGCGGAACTGAAAACACGTCCGATACTGCTGCCAAGCCTCCCGCTTGAGTGATGAATTAAAACTGAAACAGAAGAAAAATTAAGCAGACGACGTATAACGCAAGCATGAGTGGATGGTATCGCCACCAGGGTAACGACAGGAAACCGAAGAATGGGAGAGAGGGCAGGAAAGGCAGGACGACCGCCGCTAACATCAATATCCATAAATAGACACACGCCGAGTAGGCTGCTCGGCACCGTTTGGGCTGAATTGGTACAGTTCGCGGAGTGATTTCAACTTCATCTCCAAGCAGGAAACTCAGAAGTGCTGGCCGGTTCGCTGCGTCCAAACCACTGCCATGTCCCCCCGGAATATACATCACATTCTGGAAACTGTCACTGACCTGCATGAATCCTGTATGCCCAGCGCTACCAAAGTCGCGATTCCAAGGAAGAAAACGGAGCTTTTCAAAAACGCTGGGGAATATCGCCACGATAAGGTCACAGCTCGCAACATAATTGCGCAGAGCGGTTACACGAAGCGCCATTTGCTGGAGCCACGGAAAGCGACGATTTACGATACTTCCAACAAAGGCTACTCTTTCGAACTCGCATGCGACGTAGCGGCGGAGTGCCGAGACCAGCAAGTATGTACCATTGCTATGCCCGAGAAATGAGCAAGTCGCATTGGGATAGGCGGCACGAGCTTCCGCATAGCGGTCCATGAATCTGCGCAACGTGCGCCTGCGCCCGAATCCGAATAGGAAAGGCAGTAACGGTAAATAACCGTAGTTGTAGATTCGCACACGCACGCCTTGTTGTCGTTCAGCGATTTCTTTCCGAAATTGCTCGGTCCAGCCGCCGAAATCGCGAATTCCGTGGAGAAGCAAAATTACGCTACGCACGTAAGGATCGGGCCGCTCCGCGTCAGGCGTAAGTTCTGTTTGCAATTCCTCCGCCGAATTATGCAGAGCGCGGACAAATTTGCTTTTGCGCGCCCGGCCTTCCTCTGTGTTGTCGAACACAATCACTGCGTGGTGGGACGTGCCCTCTATGCGCAGGTATCGGAACGAATGACCCAGCTGAAGATCAATATGATCGCTAGCATGCACAACCGTGTCACGAGTTCCAGCCAACTGAACGAACAAGGGCTGCGGCAGTTCTTTGATTTCAAGCTCACGCATAAGATCCAGCCAATCGAGCCGGAGATTCACTACGAACTCGGCCCCCGTGTGAGCAGATCGCACCAAGCGCCCGCGAAAGGTCAGTGTGGCAAGCCCCAACAGAAACAGTCGCCCTAGCCACTTGTGCAGCGGTGTGTACTTGTTCTTTGGAACCAAGTGCCACCCTCGATTCATGCCGGCCAGCAATATGATCCGTGTGATGTGGTGCGCCCAAGCACGAGGTTCCGGCTTTATGCCTCCGATCCAAAAGTCGGAGAATTTACCGTGGCTGATCAAGAAGATCTTTCTTGCAACCAGAGCGCCGAGGCTGTGCCCGATGAGAATGATTTCGGAATACAAACCGTCTTTGTGCGCTTTCCAGGCCGAATCAATATACTCGACGAATTTCTCGGCAATCTCGCGAAGATCGCCATTACTCCAGGTGCTCGCAGGATAAGAAGGGACCATCAGATCGGCATCAGGAAAAGTTTCCCGTGCTGCAGTCTTGAGATCAGAGAGGTTTTTCGGAGTGTGTTCCCAGCCATGAATGAGCACACACAAACGACCACTCGAGTGCGATCCGTCGAATCCTTCGCTGATCTTAGCCATAGCTCGTATCCTATGCTGATCCTTCTGAGCTCAGTGCGAGCCGATGGCTGTGCAGTAAGGGAAGTAAGTTGTTTTTTCGCTGGCGCGCCCGGAGAGGCTCGAACTCCCGACCTAATGATTCGAAGTCATTCGCTCTATCCAACTGAGCTACGGGCGCGCGCTCGATTTCTGTGCCTTCATTATACGGGTGAGAAAATTCGATTAAAGGCGGCGCACAGGATTGCTTAGCGCCCTCGATATGAAATCTGCCACGGAAATTGAAGTTAAAATTCAATTACCAGATCGAACTGCCATTCTCGATCGCCTCCAGAGATCCGGATTCACAGTATCTGTCCCGCGGCAGTTTGAGTCTAATACGCTCTACGAAACTCGGGATCACAGTTTGGGTAAACAGGGAATGCTATTGCGCCTCCGGCAGATAGGAGAGAAAGGACTCATCACATGGAAGGGCTCGGGTGATCCTGGCCGTTACAAGAGCCGGCTTGAGCTCGAGACCAGCGTTGGTTCCGTCGAAACGCTGAGCCAAATACTGAGGCATCTTGGCTACGACCCCTGTTTCCGCTACGAAAAATATAGAACGGAGTTCGTTTCGAAAAATGAGGAAGGCGTCGTCACTCTCGACGAAACGCCCATTGGTGATTTTATGGAACTCGAAGGCCCGGGCGAGTGGATCGACAACACCGCGAAAGAGCTTGGATTTTCGCAGCAGGATTATGTTCTGGACAGTTATGCCAGACTTTATGTAGCCGATTGCGAGCGCCGCGGAGTGGAACCGGACGATATGGTGTTCGCGTCCCACTCTTAGTACGCGGCCGCAATCCCTTCTTAGCGACTCTCTAGAATGATTTCAAAAATGCCAGAAACCCTAAGCGTTGGGACACCGATATTGGATCGCGCCATTGGCGATCTGGCGCGTGTTCGCGATGAAATCGCGAAAGTCATAGTGGGGCAGAAAGACGTAATCGACGGAGTCTTGATCTGTCTGATCGCGGGCGGCCATGTGCTCCTCGAGGGCGTACCTGGACTCGGCAAAACCACGCTGTTGCGGACTCTCGCTCGTGTGTTGGATCTGCATTATTCCCGCATTCAGTTTACGCCCGACTTGATGCCCGGCGATATCGTCGGCAGCATGATTATGGAGACCGAGGAGCATGGTCACAAGACGCTTCGTTTTCAACCCGGTCCTGTCTTCGCGAATCTCGTTCTCGCCGACGAAATCAATCGCGCAACACCTAAAACGCAATCGGCGCTGCTCGAAGCCATGCAGGAGCGCACCGTAACCAGCGGAACCTCTACTTATTCGCTGGACACTCCTTTCCTGGTTATGGCGACCCAGAATCCCATCGAGATGGAAGGCACGTACCCGCTTCCCGAAGCCCAGCTCGATCGCTTTCTGATGAAGATTTTAGTTAGCTATCCTTCACGTGAGGACCTCAACCGCATTGTGGAGGTGACCACGAAACAGGACGAGGTGGATTTGATGCAGGTCATGGATCGCGAACAGATCGCCGATCTCAAGACTGTTTGCAAACATGTGATCGTCGCCCCTCACGTCCAGGATTACGCGATTGAAATAGTAATGGCGACCCAGCCCAGCAATTCCGCCCCGGCAATTACAAACCGGTACATTCGATACGGCAGTTCGCCGCGTGGTGCGCAAGGTCTCATCGAGTGTGGCCGCGTGCTTGCCCTCATGCGTGGCCGTCTGCATCTCAGTATTGACGACGTGCGCGCGGTTGCGTGGGCTGTTCTGCGCCATCGAATCATTTTGAACTTTGATGCGCACGCAGATGGAGAAAATACGGAGACTATCCTCGACAAGATTTTGTCGGGTATTTCTGCCGGCGATAAAGTCTGAAACGGCCAGAGCCTAAAATGCCTGAACCGCTCGTTGATCGTCATTTCCTCGAAAGGCTCGAGCGCCTCACGTTGCATTGGCAGAAATCATTCAATGGCCTTGTCGGCGGTCACAATCTGTCGCGGTTTGCCGGTCCTGGACAGGAGTTTCTCGATCACCGCAACTTCCATCATGGCGACGATCTGCGAGCCGTAAATTGGCGCGCCTATTTGCGCTTCGAAAAGCTCTTCCTCAAAATGTTTCAGGTTGAACCTCGCGTTCCCGTGCGCTTGCTGCTGGATACGAGTGCGTCAATGGCTGCGGGCAGCGCTCCCGGAGAATTGACTAAATTCGATTACGCGCGCAAGCTCGCCGCTGCCCTTGTCTATGTGGGGCTAGTGCGGCTCGATAGCATTGTGCTTCAGCCCTTCTCGAGCCGCTTGCTCGACCGGTGTGTCTCGAGCGGCGGCCGCCACCGCTTCCAGCCCGCCGAGAACTACTTGCGTGAGTTGACACCTGCAGATCAGACGAATTACTTCGAGATTGCGCGCCAGTATTTGAGCACGTACCCGCAGCGCGGATTGACAATCGTCATCTCCGATTTTCTCGATGATTCCGATTGTCTTCGTCCCTTGCAATACATCGCTGATTTCGGCCACGAACTGCTGCTTATTCAGCTCTGGGGTTCGGAAGACCGCGAACCGACTGGCAGCGGTGAGTTGGAATTGATCGATGCGGAATCCGATACTCGAATGAAAATCGCCGTCGATGAGCGCGCCTGCCGGTCCTATACCGAGGCTTTCGACGAGCACGCAGATGAAGTGAAGAAAGTGGCTTTGCGAAACGGCGGCCGTTATTCCGCCCTCTCCACAACCATGCCTATCGAAGAAGCGATTTTTGGGCCTTTGACAATCATGGAAGGCGTCTAATGACCGGCGCACGCGCATTGAAGAAGTCTTGATGTTCTTTCTCAACCTCACCCCCGGCGAATTCTTGACGCTCTTCGGCGCGCTCGGCGGCCTTATAACCACGCTCTATCTGCTGGACCGGGTAAAACGAAAGAAGATTGTTTCAACCCTGCGATTCTGGAAGCCCGCCGTTCGAGTGGAAGAACGGCAAACCCGCAAGCGGATGCGCGAGCCCTGGTCACTCGCCCTGCAATTGCTCAGTCTGCTGTTGCTGCTGCTCTCAATAGCCGAGTTGCATTGGGGAACGCGCGAGCGTAGTGGGCGGGATCACGTACTCTTGCTCGACACATCCTCATGGACCTCACAGCGAGCGGGAGAAGGAACGCTGCTCGACACAGAAAAGAGGATTGCGCAAGGCTACATCTCCGGTCTCCCGGCGCGCGATCGCGTCATGTTGGTACGGGCCGACGGACTCGCCACGCCTGTCACTTCCTTCACACCAGACCACCGTGCCGTAGTTAATGCCTTGCTTCGATCAACCCCAGGATTCTCGGCCCTGAATATTGAACAGGCACTCTCCTTCGCCCGCCACACGCAAAGTTGGTCGGAGGGCCGGCCCGGTGAGATCGTATACATTGGTCCGCGGCTGACCGCCGATGAAGAGAGCGTTGCGCCACAGTTGCCGAACCTGCGCGTCATAAATGTCGAAGCCAGCCGCCAGCATTGCGGCATTCGGCGCATCGGTGTGAAGCGGAACGAAGAAGACGCAAACTCCTGGCAAGCCGTCGTAACCCTGAAGAATTTTGGATCGCAACGCAGGACTATCCACCTGAACACGCAGTTTGCGGGAACGGTGTTTTCGCCACGCATTGTGAGGCTCGAGCCCGGCGAGGAGACTGGCGTTGAATACAATTTCACCACCAATACGGCCGGCCAGCTCATTGCCGAAATCAAACCTCCCGATACCCTAGAAAGCGATCACCGAGCAGTACTCGCCCTGCCTCGGACGGGGGCGCTGAAGCTGGCAGTCTTCACAGCTCGTCCAGATGTGCTGAAGCCCCTGCTCGAATCAAATCACCGCTTGCAGGTGAAGTTCTTTGCTCCCGCCGACTACACAGTGAAGCCGTCGGCCGACGTCATGTTGCTGGACCAGATCACCCCCGAAGAGCAGCCACAAATTGCTAGTCTTTGGATCGGGCCTTTTACAGACCACTCACCTTTGCCGGTCAACGCGGTAGTGAATGATGCTGTCGTGAAGACCTGGCATTCTGAAACCTCGTTGGGTTCGGGATTGCACGCAAGAGGAGCCCATATCCCAAGCGCCAACGTATTCCAGACATTCGATAACGACATTCCAGTTGCAAGTGTTACGGAGGGACCGATAGTCGTTGCTCGTCCAGCGAACGAAAGTCGTCCTAAGATGTCCGCAATTGGGTTCGATCCCTTCGACGGACAACTGAAGTTCGAAGTCACGACGCCGCTCCTCTTCGCAAATCTGTTGCGTTGGCTTTCGCCTGAAGCGCTTCGAATGTTGGATATTAGCGCGGCTCCGGTTGGCGCGGCTAGCATAACTCTCGACGCAGGAGAACGCGCCAGCGGAGCGCTTCAAAGTCAACCACAGCGCGTGCGTGTTGTCGATAGCAACGGCGCTCTAGTGCCGTTCACCGTCCGAGATCAAACTTTGCAATTATTCGCCGGCCGTCCCAGCCTGGTGCACATTCTTTCCGGCGATCGAGAGCGCGTCCTCTCTCTCACACTCCCGGACGTTGCTGGCTTCGAATGGAAGCCGCCTGCGAACGCTGCCTCGGGTCTGGCTCCGGTTGTACCGTTCACACCGCAAGCGGTTGATTTGTGGAAGTGCCTTGCTTCGCTCGGCGGCCTCGGTTTATTGGCTGAGTGGATTCTATTCGGAGCAGCCTATCGACCGAAGCCTCGGAAGCTAACCTCAGCGCGTCGTCCCGCAAAAGCGCCCGCGCGTGAAAGGGAGCTCATCTCAAAATGACGTTTGTTCATCCTTGGGTGCTCTTGTTAGTTCCGCTTCCCATGTTTTGGCTCGCTTATTCCTGGCGGAGCGTAACGCGGCATCTCACGTTCATTCTGAAGGCACTGAGTCTCGCGGCAATTTTGTTGGCTTTCGCGGAGCCAACCATCACTCTCCCCCAGACCAAAACAGGCGCGGTTATTCTGGTCGATACTTCGACGAGCATCACGCGAGACGATCTCGCTCGTGCTTCCTCAATGGTTGCCGAAATGGCGCGGCACAAGCATGGCAACTGGATGCGCGTGATCCCATTTGCGCGCGATACGCGCAGGATTCGTCCGGACGAGCTCTCCGGCGGCCTGCATTTCATCAATACATCGAACAGCGCCGGAAATGGCACCGATTTCGAAGCCGCGCTGACGGACAGCATCGCTATGATGCCGCCGGGGCACATCCCCCGCATCGTTTTAATCAGTGATGGCAATGAAAATGAAGGCAGCACGTCGCGCGCGATCGCGGAGTTGCAGCGTTTGCACCTGCCTGTCGACACGATTCCCTTGTCGGGACGCCCCAAGACCGGCCTCCGGCTTGCATCGCTCTCGATGGCGCGTGAGGCGTATGCGGGCGAACAGATCCCAATCGATCTCACCGTTGAATCGCCTCAGCCTGTGCATGCCACGATTGAAATCTTCGCGGAAGGGAAGGATCTCGGTAGTAATCCAATCGAGCTTGAAACCGGGGCGAATGAAGTCCGCGTCCACGCTCGCATGAAATCAAGCGGAGCGACATCGATCTCAGGCCGAATTTCAGCTGGCCCCCTCGGTGAGCTCAGTTTTGAAAAGGCTGTTCAGCTAAAGCGCGCCAAGGTGCTCTATGTTTCGGGAGACCCGCTTGGAACTGAGACAAATTTGCTTCAGGCACTCAACCAGGCGGAGTTCGATGTTACTCGTGATGCATCACTAATCGATAAAGATTTGAGCACTATTCAACTCGTAGTACTGAACAACCTGGACCTTAATTCGTTTTCCGCGGCCAGAAAGAGCCGGCTTGAAGAATACGTTAAGAACGGAGGTGGGCTGCTGCTGATTGGTGGTGAGCGCCAGGTTTACAAGGACGATAAGCAGACTGATGCGCTCGACCGCGTTCTGCCGGCCAAGCTTGCGCCGCCGAAAAGTTCTGAAGGCACATGCGTTGGTCTGATCATCGACAAATCGTCATCGATGGAAGGAAGGAAGATCGAGCTGGCGCGGCTTTCCGCCATTGGTGTACTGGAGCATCTGCGGCCAACCGACACAATCGGCGTCTTGATCTTCGACAACTCGTATCAATGGGCAGTTCCCATCCGCCGTGCTGAAGATAAATCTCTGATCAAGCGGCTGATCTCCGGCATTACGCCGGATGGTGGAACGCAGATTGCTCCCGCGCTAGGAGAGGCGTACCGCAAAGTGCTGTCTTCGAAGGCGGCTTACAAGCACATCGTCTTGCTGACTGATGGAATTTCAGAAGAAGGTGACAGCATCGAGTTGGCGAAGGAGGCGCTTGAACACCAAGTCACGATTTCAACTGTGGGACTTGGGCAGGACGTCAACCGCTCATATCTCGAAAAGGTAGCAGCTACATCCGGAGGTCGAAGCTATTTTCTGAATGAGCCGCAAGGGCTCGAACAAATCTTATTAAAAGATGTCCTCGACTACACCGGATCGACTGCGGTTGAAAAGCCTTTGAAGGCGATCGTTGAGCAAAACGCAGAAATCCTGGATGGCCTCGGCATCGAAACCGCGCCCCCGCTGAAAGGCTACGCGCGCTTCATAGCCAAGCCTGCGGCAGAGACCATCTTGGGTATCGATGAGGAGAAAAAAGATCCTCTGTATGTTCGCTGGCAGTACGGTCTCGGCCGTACCGGCGTTTTCACCTCTGATGCAAAGAGCCGCTGGGCAGAAGCGTGGATGACTTGGCCGGGTTTCGATAAGCTTTGGATCAACGTCACTCGCGATCTGCTCACACATACCGGGCGGAGCGAGGCGACTGCTCAGTTTGACAGCGCGAATGACGACATTTTGGTCAACTATCGCCTTGGCAGCGGCGTTGGTGAGCCGCTTCAGGCGCCGGCAGATTTTTGTGATCGGTCCGAAGGGCTTTGAAAAGCCTCTGCACGTGCAAAAAGTCGCACCTCGCGTGTATCATGGGCGTCTGCACGTTGGGCGCTTGAGCGGCCTGTTCCGCATACGCCCCGTCAATGATTCGCCGGCATTCCCGGAGACCGGCCTCTATCGCCAGGAGGAAGAGCTGCAAGATTATGGCTCGAATCCGGCCCTCTTGGCTCAAATTTCTCGTCTTACGAGAGGCCGTTTCAATCCAGCGCCAGAGTCTGTGTTCGACTCAGACGGGCGATCGATCTACACTGCGTGGCAGCTTTGGCCTGGGCTGCTGGGTCTCGCCATCGGGCTCACGATAGCGGAACTCGTTACACGGAAATGGAGTGGCCTGATGCAGTTCTTTCTAAATGCACGACGACCTCAAAGTGATACGTTTGCGGGAATAAATCGATTAGCGTGAGGCGCTCGATCCGGTAACTCGCGAGTAGCTTGCGCACATCGCGGGCGAGCGTTGCCGGATCGCAACTAACCAGTGTTAGACGCGGCGGCGCAATACGCAATAACTCGCTTGTCGCTTCCCGGCCAAGCCCCGCACGCGGCGGATCGGCCACAATCAGATCCAGCTTATCGGTTAAACTTCGCAAAAAGTCTTCGGCTGATGCCTTGACAGCGCGGATGTTTGTTCCGCTTTGAGCCGTGTTCCATTGCAGATCGCGATATGCAGGGCCACCTCGTTCTACAGAGTCGAGTTGTTGAAAGCGACTAGCGAGCGCCAATGAAAACAGTCCAACACCTGCATACAGGTCGACAGCGTGTGTCCCGTCCGCCTCGCCTACGACTTCCTCGACCAGCGCATTAATCAGAAAGCGATTGACTTGGAAGAACGACCCGCGGCTGATCCGAAAGGTATGCCCACCCGCGCTGTATTCGATAGCGCCGGGAGCAAGAGACGGAAAGATAGTTTCGCACCAGCGAAAAAAGCGCGCAGCGACGGGTCGCGCGGAGTCAACTACATTGAACTGCACTTGCACTTCATTTGTGAAGATCTCGAGAGACCGTAAGAACTCGGGCCATTCGGTTTGCTTGGCGGCCCATTGCAGTTTTGAAATCACCTGATTCAGAACCGGTGAAGAGATCTCGCAATGAGTGATGGCGCACAATTCATGCGACTCAGCTTTGCGAAAACCGGCTTCTCCACGATTGAAATGAAGTTGGATCCGGTTGCGGTAATACCACGGGTCACCGCTGATTACATGAATGTCATTCTCATAGTTGATACCGCCCAAACGCTGCAAAGTCTCGCGCAAAATCGCGCGCTTTTGTTCCAGCTGGAACGCATACTGCGCGTGCTGGTAATGGCATCCGCCACAGTTGGCGAAGTATTCGCAACGCGGTATTGTTCTTTCGGAAGCGCCTTCAAGAACAGCCGGCGAGGACCCCCGAAGTAATCCCGTCTTCACGCGCTGAGGAGTCACTGAAACCCGCTCGCCTGGTAGGACAAACGGCACCAACATGACCTGGCCATCAACCCGGGCCAAGCCTTCGCCTCCGTATACGAGCTTCTCGATTTCGACAGTGACGGGTTCAGGCATCCCTTACGATAAAGATTCATTACACGGCATGAAAGCACGAGTTCTATCAGGAGTTCAGCCGAGTGGTCAGCTCCACATTGGTAATTATCTCGGAGCTCTGAAGAGTTGGGCTGAGATTCAGAGCCAGTACGAAAGCATTTTTTGCATAGTCGATCTGCACGCAGTCACTGCTTATCAGAAGCCGGAAGAGCTTTCGGCAAAAATCCGTGAAACCGCAGCCTTGTTCATCGCTGCTGGCATTGATCCCCAGCAATCTTCGATCATCGTTCAATCAAGTATTTCCGGGCATGCCGAGCTCGCTTGGCTCCTCACCTGTGTAACTCCACTCGGGTGGTTGAGCCGCATGACACAGTTCAAAGCCAAAGCGGAGAAGCAGGAGACGGTAGGGGATGGCTTGCTTCAATATCCGGTCCTCATGGCGGCGGACATTCTTCTCTATCGGGCGAGCATCGTCCCTGTGGGAGAAGACCAGGCGCAGCATCTGGAGCTTACGCGCGACATTGCGCAGCGTTTCAACTCGGTCTACGGAGAAATCTTCGTCATGCCTGCGACTCACCTCCCTGCAGTCGGCGCGCGCATCATGGGCCTCGACGATCCCACTCAGAAAATGAGTAAGTCCGCCAGTAACGCGGGACATGCGATCGCTCTGCTGGACGATCCCAAAGTCATTCAGAAGAAGATTGCGCGTGCAACTACGGATTCTCAGCCCGCAATCGATCCGGAAACGATCGGTCCCGGCATCGCGAATTTACTGACAATCGGCCAGGCGTGTGACTCATCTCTGACGAAGGAAAGCGTGGTCGGTATGCGCTATGGCGAGTTTAAGAAACGTGTTGCTGAAGCGGTGATCGCGCGGCTCGAACCCATCCAGCGGCGATACCGCGAACTTACGGCCAATCCTTCTTATATCGATTCAGTTCTGAGGCAGGGAAGGGAACGCGTTCTGCCGATCACCGAAGATACTGTGCGCACTGCCAAGCGTGCTATGGGCCTGTACGTTTAATTGGTCAACGGCTTTCCGTTTTTCAACATGTACCGAATGCGTTCTTGCGATTTGGGCATGGCGCATAGGCTGAGAAAGGCCTCACGCTCCAAATCGAGGAGATCCTGTTCGCTGACCGTTTTGCCACCCGCTACGCGACCGCCGCTCAGGACATAGGCCGCTTTTTCAAGAATCACGAAATCGTGTTCAGTGATCTGGCCGCTTTCCCTCTTTACCTCTGCGGCTTGCCGCATGCGCTCATAGCCTGCGCCGCCAGCGACGACGACTTCCGCCTGCGGTTCGCCGGGTTGATAGCTCTTTTGAAGTTCCAGCGCGAACTGCTTCGCGTCACCGATCAGCAGTTCCGGATTCATCGATATGCGATCTGCGGGTTGTAGGAACCCCAATTGTTTCGCTTCCGCGGCGCTGTTTGAAACCTTCGCTTGCGCAATCAACTCCCAGCCCTTCATCGGATCCGCGGATCGCAGGGCCATTTCTTTCGTGCCGCCCGCCGCCGGGATTAGGCCCACGTTGAGTTCCACCAATCCGATATTCAATTCCGCGAATGCTTGGACACGTTGGCTCTGTAGCACCACTTCGCACCCGCCACCTAGCGCGCGCGAAAAGGCAGCAGATACAATGATTTTAGGAGCATACTTAATCTTCAACATCGCTTGCTGGAAATGGCGGATGTAGGTCTCAATGCTCTCGAAATCCAGGGCCTCCGCGGCGTCCAGGAGCATCTGCAGATTTGCACCGGCGCTAAAGTTTTCACCCTCGTTCCCGATCACCATGGCATCGAAGTCGCGCTCCAGTAGATCGATACCGAGGATCACCATTCGCAACGTGTCTTCGCTGATCGCGTTCATCTTGCTATGGAATTGCAAGCAGAGAACCCCATCATCCAAATCGACCAGCGATGCGTCTGAATTTTTATCTACTATGCCACGCTTGCGTTTCACTTCAGCGAGTATCAGGACACCGGGACGACTCTCGAGACGTGCATACATGCCATTAACTAAATCGAAATATTCTTCGGCCCTATAAAACGAACTCGCTCCGGAAGCAAGCATGCGCTTGAGATTGTCTGGCAGCGCAGGGCGCTCACTTTGCAGGCGGTTTGCAACGTATTCGAAACCGATGGCATCCCAAAGCTCAAACGGGCCGAGCTTGTGTCCGAATCCCCACCGCATTGCATGATCAATCTCGACGATGCGATCTGAGATCTCTGGAATCATTGCCATCGAATAAGCAAACACGCTTCCGAGTACCCGCCATAAGAATGTGCCTGCCCGGTCTGATGCTTCAATTAACGCCCGTACTCTGGGTCCTAGATCCGGAATTTTCCGTGCGGCCTCGACGCTTTCGAAGGTTACCTTTCGCGCTGGACGATACTCGAAAGTCTTCCAGTCCAAAACCTGAATCTGCTTCTCCGGTCCAACCCGTTTGTAAAAGCCTTGACCGGTCTTCTCACCCAGCCAGCCATTCTCAAGCATCTTTTGCCAATAGGGCGGCAGGCGAAACCAGTCGCTCCATTCGTCATTCGTCGACTCGTAGACGTTGCGCATCACCTGTGCCCATACATCGAGCCCAATGACGTCTATCAGTCGAAAGGCAGCGCTCTTCGGCATTCCGATCAACGGCCCAGTCAAAGCGTCCACTTCTTCAATCGTGTAATCGCCCTCCATCATGGCGCGTTGAACTGCGGCACTATAAAAACTGCCAATTCGGTTACCAATGAAGTTAGGCGTGTCCTTGCAAATTACAATGCCCTTGCCTAGCGTTCTTTCGCCGAAGCTACTCACGAACTGGACGACATCGCCGTCCGTTTCTGCTCCGGGAATCACTTCCAGCAAATGCAAGTAGCGGGGAGGATTGAAGAAGTGGGTACCCAGGAAGTGGCGCTTGAACGACGATTGGAAATCGCGCGAAATCTCAGCCAGCCGGATACCGCTCGTATTGGTGGAAAGAATGGCCTCAGGCTGGCGCTGCGCCTCTACGCGAGACCAAAGCGCGCGTTTAATTTCGAGGTTCTCCGTTACCGCTTCGATGACCCATTGGCATTCGTTTATGCGCCGAAGATCGTCATCGAAGTTACCCACTTGGACCAAGGCTGCAGCGGCGTCTGTAAAGAACGCGCTCGGCCTTTGCTTTAGCGCGTTTTCGAGACCACGCTTTGCCACCACATTGCGGTCTCCGTCTGGCGACGAGATGTCGAGCAGCAAACTCGGAATACCCGCATTCGCAAAATGCGCGGCGATCCGGGAACCCATAGTTCCTGCGCCTAAAACCGCCACTCTCCGGATTCTTTGCATTCCAGAAAAAGTGTAGCGTGTCTCTTATCGCGACGTTGAGTCCCAGTGCCGAACAGCGACCCTGGGCCCAACTGACTGAATTCCCTTAATCCGACTGTGAATTGAGCGTGAAAACGAAATGGCATTAGATGTGCTACGAAGCATAGCGACTTGGTGGACAGAGTAAGTATTTTTTGAATAACGATCGAACGAAGACGATGTCCGAAGCGTACTGTTAGTGACGCGAGTGCATGCGTGAAAGTGGTGGAAAACCGATACCTTTGCCGCCGAACGCGAGCAAGTGGGAGCACGCGCTGCCCTCGGCGTGGCGGGAATTTATTGTGTATTGCCGGGAGCTCCGGCACGGCGAAATTGAACGGCTGAGTATACAGGACGGTCTACCCGTTCTGGCCGAGGTGACAAAGAAAAAGATCAAGTGCACGCGGGACCAATGACGTTGGATTAGATCTCTCAAATCTGAACGGCTGACCGAAGCACTTGGAGGCCGCTGTCACGGGAATGCCCCGGCAGCGGCTTTTTTCTTTTGGTGATGACATGAGAAGAGTAATAGGACTCTATGCAATCGCGGCATGGATAACAGCGATTGCGCCCGCAGCCGAGCGAGACGACTGGGCGCGTGTTATAAATCGGGCGCAAAGGCTAGAGGCCGCAGGCAACTATGCGCAGGCGGCCGTGTCGTACCTCGATGCGGTCCGGATCGCGGAAAAGCCAGATTCGCAAGACCGGCGGTTAATCGTAACCCTGAACTTGCTAGCCGAGGTACATTGGCAACTGGGGAAATTCTCGGAAGCCGAGCATGAATATCGCCGTGCTCTGTCGCTGGTCAAAGGGAGCGGCAGCCAAGAAGATCGTGATCGTGCCACATTGCTCGCCAATTTGGCGGCGGCTTTGGGGGAGGATGGGCAGCTTAGGACTGCAGAGAGCATACTCCGACAAGCGATGGCCATATATAGCCAGGTGCTACCGGCAGATGACGTGCGCCTTGCTGCCGCCCGCAACAGCCTAGCGGAGCTGCTAATGATGCACAAACGTTTCGATCAGGCGGAGCAATTGTTGAATCAAGCGATGGTGGTTTTCGAAAAACACCCTCAGCCGCGGACCGGACACCTAGCGCTTGTAGTGAACAATCTCGGTCTCTTGCGGCGGTTCCAACGCCGAACTGATGAGGCGATTCCGCTCTTTCAGAGATCAGTCGCACTAATTGAGCGCGAGATGGGTTCCGAGCATCCTTTGCTGGTGCACCCGCTCTCGAACTTGGCAACGGTCTATGCCGAATCCGGACGGCGCGATGAGGCCGACGTAACCTTCCGGCGAGCGCTCGCGATTTCCCAGAGCCGGCTCGGAAGTCAGAATCCGAATTACGGTTACTTCCTGCACAAGTACGCGACATTTTTACGAAAGGGCGGTCACAAATCGGAAGCCAAAGTACTTGAAGCCCGCTCGAAGCAGGTGCTCAGTGAAGCGGGTCGGCGCAACGGTTTCGGCGAGACGATCGATGTAGCCGCGTTCGCTCAGAAGTAGAAGGCGCCACGCTCGCCGCCATAAGATGTTTGCGTCACGTCAGTTCTTTATGGCGGAAGCAGCTCACCACGTGATCGTTTACCATACCCGTGGCTTGCATGAAGGCGTAACAGATGGTCGAGCCAACAAAGGTGAAACCGCGTTTCGCAAGATCCTTGCTCATGGCATCGGATTGCGGCGTGCGCGCCGGTACGTCTTCCACTTGACGCCAGCGGTTTTGCATCGGCTGCCCGCCGACGAACTGCCATATGTAGGTGTCGAACTTGCCGAATTCCTCTTGCACGGCGAGCAGAGCCTGCGCATTTCTCACTGCCGCACGAATTTTTAACCGA
>CAVYUB010000008.1:0-75303 GCA_963771565.1 uncultured Acidobacteriaceae bacterium | reverse complement strand
CGGGCTCTGCACGGCGTTGTGCGCGGCACGCAGTTCAGGAGTGGTGACCACCGATTCGAGGTGATGGACCAGTGCCATAGCAAAATCGAGTGGCTCAGTCATTTTGTCCAGATACATCAAAATGTCGTCGTAGGTTCGCGGGCGATTTGGGCTGCCTAGCTCCGCCAGCCTTTGTCTCATTTCTTCTAGCAATAGCTGAATGGCAGGCTCGATGCATTCCGCTTTCACCGCATCGAATTGAATGGGAAAACGACGCACGAGAAGTGGATTGTCGAAACTATGATCTGGCATGCAGAACCGTACTTACCAGACCCGGCATCCTTTGGCCGCGTACATCTCATCTCCGGTTTTGCATCCAAAAGCCTCACTGAACTGAGGCGTGTTCGAGACAACTCCGTTGACGCGGAATTCGGGGGGAGAATGCGGGTCCGTTTGAGCGCGAAGGCGCGCCACCTCGGGAGTTTCGCTCTCGCACCAGAGTTGTGCGTAGCCAAGAAAGAACTGCTGCGGTTGCGGATAACTATCTTGTTTATCTGCAACGCCTATCGCCTTCTTCGCCAGATCATCCAGGAGAGCGAGGTAGGCGAGGTGAATACCGCCATTATCAGCCGTATTTTCTCCTAGCGTTAGCTTGCCGTTCAGCTTCACGCCAGGCAAGGGACTGAAGCCTCCGTACTCTTTAACGAAACAGTCGGAAAGCTTTTCAAATCGTTCCTCATCCTCTTTCTGCCACCAATCTTTAAGATTTCCGTCGGCATCGAATTGACGCCCCGAGTCGTCGAATCCGTGTGTCAGCTCGTGCCCGATTACAACACCTACGGCGCCATAATTCACAGCGTCGTCAGCTCGATTCGAATAGAAGGGTGGTTGGAGAATACCCGCAGGAAAGTTAATATTGTTCTCTGTAGGGTTATAGTACGCATTGACGGTGGGTGGTGTCATCCCCCATTCGGTGCGATCCACGGGTTTGCCGATCTTATCTAGCTCCCGCTTACTTTCGAACTCGTTCGCACGATACCAATTGCCGAAATAATCGTCATCGACAATGTTGACGGTCGAGTAATCTCTCCATTTCTCCGGATAGCCGATCTTATTTGCAACGGCGTGCAGCTTGATCAACGCTTGCTTCTTGGTTTCAGGCCCCATCCAGGTAATGGACTCTATGTCTCTACCCATCTGGTCTTCAATCTCGTGAACCATTGCGAGAGTACGTTGCTTTCCTTCTTCACCGAATGTCTTCTCGACGAACTTACGTCCCAGCGCCTCGCCTAATTCGTCGTCAGTCGCTGCCACACACCGTTTCCAACGAGGTTTCAACTGCTTGGTGCCCGTCAGAGTGCGCCCATAAAAATCAAAGTTTTCATCCACAAAGGCTTTCGTGAGTAGTTGTGCGCTGGCGTTCAGATAGTGCCAGGTCACGTAATCCTTTAGATCATCCAGACTGTCTTTCTTCAAGAGACTATTGAATGCCTCGAAGAAAGCAGGAACCGCCACATTAAGCTTCGAGAAGGTCGGCGCATGAACATCCGCGAAAAATTGCTTGAAATCGAAGTTCGGGCTCAGCTGTACGAGTTGTTCCGTCGGCATCTCATGAACCAGCAGTTGAGGATTGCGTCGGGACGTAACATCGAGCGAGGCCTTGGCTAGATCCGTTTCAACAGACATAACAATCGAAGCTTTTTTCGATGCCGCCGCTGCTTGGAATGCCCATCAGCTCGAATGTTTTGGCGATGTGCGCCACATATTTCTGCCGGATCTCCTGCGATTTCGGGTCGGTCCGAAGATAGTAATCTCGTTCGGGCAAGCCCAACCCTCCTTGGTCGAGATCAGCGATTGTCATTTGCGCATTTTTGGGGTCGGGACTCGAATTGAACTCAAAAAACACGCTGACCTGACGATTGTGCAGTCGAGCGACTTCATTCAACAGTTCGCGGTTAGCGTGGATTTGAGAGATTCGCTGAAGCTCGGGTTGGAGCGGTGTCGTACCCCGCTGCTCAATGATATTTTCATCCATGCACGACTTGTAAAAGCCCCCGATCTTCTGGTCAATCGATGAGCGGCTTTGATGTTGTTCTGAGTCCTGCAGAATGTCCCGAAGAGTTGCTTGGTTTCTCTCGATCAATTCATTGAATCGGCCCCACGTGCTTTGATCCGGTGGTATTGGATGGTTCTTAATCCAATTCCCACATGCGTATCGAAAGAAGTCGTTGCACGGGTCAGCGGACTTGTCAATGGCGTTCAAATCCAGGCCACTGTGGGATTGGGCGGTTGTAACGGATTGCGCTAGAGCCGCGCCCGCGAGCAGCAGCCCATAACACACCATATCCAGGCGAAGAAATTTCGTTCTCATGCAAACCTTCAGTGTAATCAGGCAGGCGCGAAAACCTCCTTGCATATGTTTCCGACTGCTCATGTGACTCGCTTCGCCCGTGTCTTCCGGATCCACCAAACCATTGCGGCAACCAGAACTGCAGCCACGCTTACGAACAGCATGTATCGATGCACAAGTGTGAATGTCGCCTGCCACTTGTCACCGACAAAATAGCCAAGCACTAGAAAGCTGCTTACCCACATGGCCGCGCCCGGATAAGCGAACACCGCAAAGGTCCGGTAATCTAGATTCGACATTCCGGCCACAAAGGCTGTGAAATGGCGACCGCCAGGAATGTAGTAGCCAATTGTCAGCAGCCAATGACCCATGCGATGAAACCATCGATTTACATCATCGATGCGTTGCGGCGAGAGATGTACGTACCTGCCGTAGCGCAGCACGAAGCCATATCCGAATGCCCTGCCAATTAAATAGCTGATCGAGATGCCGCATGCGCTTCCGCAGAATCCAGATACAAATGTCAGTGCCGGGTGTAACCGCCCCTTCGAGATCAGGTAGCCCGAAAATACCAAAAGCGTTTCGTCCGGCACCGGCAAACCAACAATTCCGAGCACTAGTAACAGAAACAGGCCCAGGTAACCGTAGTGCGACAACCATGTGAGTAGCGAGTCCATGCACCGGGCAATCAGAGGATAACAAGCAGGCTGGCATTGCGGGCCGTGTGTTCCCGTGCGCTACGATTCCGATATGGCTGAGCGCGCGAGCGAATTGATAAATGTTATGTGTCCTTGTTGTGGGTCAACGCTCAAAATTGATCCTGAAACGAAGGTTGTCATTCAGCACCGCGAGCCGGAAAAGAAGCCTAGGATCGAGGACCTGCACATTGCCGCTCAACAGCTAAAGGGAGAAGCGGACCGGCGAAATGACATTTTCGAGAAGAGCTTCGCCTCGCACCGAAGCGGCGAAAAGGTTCGCGAGAAGAAGTTTGAAGAATTACTAAAACAGGCCAAAGAAGATAAGACAGGCGCGCCGCCCAAACGCCCATTTGATCTCGACTAGCGCTCGCCAGACGCCAGTTCTTCGTCGAAGTCTCCACGCGCCAAGCGGCGCACAAAGGCTATATCAGCTGCCAAAAAATCGAGCAACTCCAATTTGCACGGAGCGGCCCAGCAGATTTGTTTGAAAACGCAACCTCTGGGCTCGCCCACATAATTCTGAACGGCGAAAAAGAGCAGGCGGACCTGATTGCCGCTTGGATACTCATATTGATAACGGGCGAGCTCAGCGCCAATTCTGGCATCGATCTGCAGTTCTTCGCGAAGTTCTCGAACGAGAGCCTTCTGAGGCGATTCGCAGAGCTCGACTTTGCCGCCCGGGAACTCCCATTTCAAAGGATGTCTATCGATCTCCCGCCGTTGGCCTACCAAAACTCGCCCATCGCGATAGATGATACCGGCGGAAACAAGTAGCGGGGCGCGATTGTCCGACACTAGGCAGCGATGCTACTTGAGGCGATCAGTTGCCGGAGCACGTACAGCAAAATACCGCCGTTCCGGTAATACTCGAGCTCTTGAAGGGTATCAATGCGGGCCCGCAGTTCGAATTTGACCGTTTTGCCGTTCGGTTTGAAAGCCGCTGCGTGCACAAACTTCGAAGAAGCGATTGCTTCCTGCACCCCGCAGAGCTCGTAAGTTTCCTCGCCAGTAAGGCCGAGCGATTCGTGCCCCTCGCCCTCCAGAAACTGCAGCGGAAGAACGCCCATTTGGACTAGATTCGATCGATGAATACGCTCGAAGCTCTCCGCAATGACCGCTCGGACGCCGAGCAGCAAAGTTCCTTTCGCCGCCCAGTCGCGCGATGAACCGGAGCCGTACTCCTTCCCGGCGATCACCAGCAACGATATTCCTTCGGCTTTATACTTCATCGCGGCATCGTAAATGGACATCTTTTCGCCATCCGGCATGTGCCGCGTCCAACCGCCTTCCACACCCGGCACCATTTGATTCTTGATGCGAATGTTCGCGAACGTTCCACGCACCATGACCTCGTGATTTCCGCGCCGCGATCCATAGCTATTGAAATCACGCGGATGGACCCCGAGACTGACGAGATACTTTCCCGCCGGGCTATCTACAGGAATAGAACCTGCGGGCGAAATGTGATCCGTAGTAATCGAATCACCCAAAACCGCTAGCGCTCGCAGCCCGGTAAGATCATGAACCGAGCTCAAGGGATCAACTAAGTTCTCAAAATAAGGTGGTTCCTTAATGTAAGTGGACTCATTACTCCATTCATAAATACTTCCGCTCGGAACTTTGATAGAGTTCCAGGTGCTATCTCCCGTAAAAACTTCCGAGTACTCTTTCTGAAAGAACTCCGGGCGCGCCGAGTGTGCAACCACATTCTCCACTTCCTGAGAGGTCGGCCAAATGTCACGTAGATGGACATTCTTTCCGTGAGCATCTTTACCGAGAGCTTCTTTCGTGATATCAACATCAACCCTGCCAGCAATAGCATAGGCGACAACCAGTGGGGGTGAAGCCAAATAATTGGATCGAACCAGGGGGTTCACGCGACCTTCGAAGTTACGATTACCACTCAAGACAGCCGCGACGTTCAACTTCTTTTCTGTCACGGCGTCGGCAACGTTCTCCGGTAGAGGGCCGCTGTTGCCTATGCAAGTCGTGCAGCCATACCCGACAAGATAAAAATTTAGCTTTTCGAGATAGGGCATTAGCCCCGCATCGTTGAGGTAGTCAAAGACCACCTTGGATCCGGGCGCCAATGACGTTTTCACCCAGGGCTTTGCTGTCAACCCTTTCTCGACCGCCTTCTTAGCAAGTAGACCGGCCGCGATCATGACCGACGGGTTTGAAGTATTCGTGCAGCTTGTGATGGCGGCGATCACGACGGCGCCATCGCGAAGTTTTTCCTTGTGACCATCGACACGCAAGTCGGCGGCAACGGGCGACCTGCCAAGAGAAGAAAGGAAGTTTTCCTTCACGTCCGGGAGGTCTATGCGATCCTGCGGCCGCTTCGGGCCTGCGAGGGAGGGACACACCTTGGAAAGATCAAGTGAAAGCGTGTCCGAGTAGACGGGATCGGCCGAATCCGGAGTAAGGAACAACCCCTGTTCCTTCGCGTAGGCTTCCACTAAATTAATGTGCTCCGCAGAACGGTTTGTGAGTTTTAAATAATCGAGAGATACTTGGTCGATCGGGAAAAACCCAATAGTCGCTCCGTACTCTGGAGCCATGTTACTGATAGTTGCGCGATCGGCCAAAGACAGCGCACTTACTCCCGGTCCGTGAAACTCTACAAATTTACCGACAACACCCTTCTTCCGAAGCATTTGTGTAACGGTAAGCACGAGATCCGTGGCAGTCGCGCCTTCGCTCAACTTGCCAATCAGCTTGAAACCGACCACCTGGGGCAGCAACATGGAAATCGGCTGCCCGAGCATGCAGGCCTCTGCCTCAATTCCTCCAACGCCCCAACCGACGACGCCCAAGCCATTAATCATGGTGGTGTGCGAATCGGTCCCCATCAACGTGTCCGGATAAGCCTGTAGAACGCCTTTGACACTACCGGTGAAAACGACGCTGGCCAAATATTCGAGATTCACCTGATGAACGATGCCTGTATCAGGGGGAACGACTCGAAAGTTTCTGAAGGCCTTCTGGCCCCAGCGCAGAAACGCATAACGCTCCTGGTTGCGCGAGAATTCGAGCAATGCGTTCTGCTGGAACGCTCCCGGTGAACCAAAGGCATCCACCTGGACTGAATGGTCAATCACAAGGTCGGCCGGGGTGAGCGGATTTGCTAACTCGGGATCGGCATCAAGCTTCTTCAACGCGTCGCGCATGGCGGCCAGATCCACGACGCAAGGCACGCCCGTAAAATCCTGCAGCAGAGTGCGCGCGGGACGGAAATTTATCTCCTGCGCCGCACACTTTACGTCCCACTTCGCAACATACTCAATATCGCTGGATTTAACTGTACGATCATCCTCGAAACGCAAAAGGTTTTCGAGCAAAACTTTGATCGAGTAAGGGATCCGCCCAATTTTCGCTACTCCGGCCTCCTCCAGCGCTTGGAGACGAAAACTTTGATAATCGCTGTTATTAACTCTTAGGGTAGTAGCGGCCCCGTAACTGTTCTTACTGGCCATTTAATTCCAGTTTAGTGCAGCGCCCAGCGAGAACAGCCGCGAGGATCTGCATCACATGTACTCCGGCTGCGCGATACCGAGCACAGTTAGAGTTGCCAGCAACTGCGTTTGAACATACTGCGTCAACCATAAGAGAGCGTTCCGGCGTTCTTCGTTGTCTTCGCCAATCACCGGATGCTCATGATAAAAGTTATTAAAAGCTTGCGCAAGCTGAAAGACATATTTAGCGACGTGAGCCGGCTCGCCTGACGCAATCGCGCGCTCCACAACACTGTCGGACCTTGACGCAAGAAGAACCAACTGCCAGAGCTCGTCAGATTCGAACCAACGCTTCAGCACGTCGGATGTGAGCACACGGCTAAATTCCGGAAGCGGACCGGCTCGCTCCACAAATTTCTTGAGGATCTTGTCAGCACGTACGGCAGCATACTGCGCGTAAGGCCCAGTCTCGCCCTCGAAACTTAGCGCCTCATGGAAGTCAAACGCGATGACCGAATTTCGCGTGAATTTCAACATGAAATAGCGCAGCGCACCGACCGCGATTTGCTGCGCTATTTCGTGCCGCTGCCGCGGATCAGCATCGGGATGGCGATTTTCCACTTCTCGCAACGCCGTCTCGATCAGCTTATCTATCAAATCGTCTGCCTTGACGCCTAGCCCTTTCCGTCCCGACACCTCGATATAGGCCCTTCGCTTATCCTCTTCCGACAAATCGATTCCTAACTCAAGGCACGTTCGCGGGGATAGAGCTACCATTTCATAGGAGAAATGAACTGACGCGTCTGCCTGCTGGTTGAATCCCAATGCGCGTAATCCGGCGATGACGACGTCCTGCAGATAGGATTGGCGCGAGTCAATTACGTTGAAGACCTTCGAGGCATGGCCGAATGAGGGAGCTTCGGTGCTGACGGGCGAATCAGTGGTTATCCAGACCTGGTGACCATCCGGATACGACCACCATGGCCGATAGTAGAAATCCCTGCCCAGCAGGCCGAATTTCCAAAGCTGATAAGCGATGTCCTTCCCGACGTACGTTACGGTTCCATTCGAACGTACGATGACCTTACTCTCATCCTGGATTTCGGCATCATCTAGATCCAGGGCTGGTATTGTCGGCCTGAACGACGCAGGCGGCATGACCCAACAACCCTTGTTCTTGCCTTGAGTTTCGAACTGGATTGCGTTCCGCTGCTTTAACAATTCAAAGGCGGCGGCCCAGAAGTTCAAGTGGAGGATCTCGCTTTCCCGCGGAAGCAAATCATATTCCACGGTTAATCGATACATAGTATCGGTGTGGGCGCGTACGATGGCGTCGGCGACGATATGACCCAGGTCTGCGATTTCGCCCTGTCCAGATTCGATGGCATGCAACGTTTCCTCGCGCCATTTCAGCGACTCCGGACTTTGCTTGTAATGCGCCGAGACCCGTGCATAAAGGTCCCAGCAAATGTAGTCAAATCGTGCGCTGCGATCGTCAATGAGCACTTGCACATCGGCTATTGTTTTGTCCTCCAGGTAGTGGAATGCGGCCACTACGTCGGCGACCTGGACGCCAGTGTTGTCGATATAGTTCTGCACCTCGACGAAGTGGCCGCGCTTTCGCAACATCCGAACGAACGTATCGCCTAAAATCGCGTTACGAAGATGCCCAATGTGCGCTGCCTTATTCGGGTTGATATTGGTATGTTCGACAATGATTTTCTCTGGCGTCTTTTCCTGCTTCGGCTTCGCAGGTCCAGCCAGTGCGGAGACGTAAGCTGCCCGGTCGAAACGGACGTTGATGTAGCCGTTGCCGGCAATCTCGAGTGCTGCGATCCCTGGCAGCTTCCCAAGACCAGCCACTAGCTCACTGGCGATTTGCTGAGGCGAGCGCTTCAACTGGCGAGCGAGCTGGAAGGCGACTGGAATGGCCAACTCGCCAAACGAGCCTTGCTTCGGTTGTTCAAGCGTTACTTTCATGTTGAGGTTGAACCTTGCGGCTAGCTGCCGCTCGACTGCCGCCGATAATTTAGCTTCGATCTCCTGAAACATTAGTCTTCTAGTATGCCGTGTCGAACGTAGCAGCGCCGCACTGAATCGTACAATAGGAGTGTGCCGAAGGTTACGTTCTTGCCAGAGGACAAAACGGTTGAGTTCGAGGAAGGCAAGCTTCCGTATGCCGACCATGGCAAACCCGCTTCAGTTTTGGACGTCGCGCTGAATTCCGATGTCCATCTTGAACATGCCTGTGGAGGGAGTTGTGCCTGTACTACCTGCCACGTGATTGTTGTGGAAGGTGAAAAAAATCTGTCCGAAGCCGACGACGATGAACTGGACCGGCTCGACATGGCTGCGGGACTAACGCTTCGTTCCCGTCTCGGATGTCAAGCAGTGGTTAAAGGTGATGTAAAGGTTGAAATCCCCGCCTGGAACCGCAACTACATCAGCGAGGGCGGGAGTTCTACGCTGTAGGCACTCGCAAAGTACCAGAAAACCGTTTCCTTCGGGCGCGGCTCGGATAAATCTCTCAAGGAAGTCTCCGCAACATCTGACCAGCGCCGTCTCTCATCGCCGGGATATACGCGAGCAGTTTATTGGCAAGGTCAGGAGCAAGATCGGCCCGGACATGAATCGCCGAATTCTCCTGGTCGATGTGAATGGAATCATACAGGCGTAACAATTCCAGTTGATTGTCTCTTGTGGTGAGGCGCGCCAAACCGAGGCCACCGCGTAATGCGTCGCGAACGCGCTGTGCGCCCTGATCGGAAATACAAGCTAAATCGGCCTGCACATGGATTCCGGTATCGATCCCGAGGCCTGTAGCCGCGCCGCTGATGTAGCCAATGATGTTTGACAGCGCGGAGTCGATATCCGATCGCAGCGGGATTCCGATCAGAGGAAGACCTCCTCTACTGACCGCCCATATCTGGTCGTCCTTGGGAATGGTCTCCAATCGCTGCTTCAATTCCTCTGGGATACCTGCGTCACCGCTTCCTCGCGAATCGATCACATCACGCAAAGCTTGGGGGGAGCCTGCTAAGACCAGTCCATCCTTGATGAACACCAGCGAATTCTTATCATCGCCAAACAGCGTGTACTTCTTGTACGATTTCCGGTGAGCCCCGAGCGAATCGAGCTTTGGTCCGATCTTGCTTTGGCTGAAATGGCCGCGCACCATCGCCAGAGATTGTTTGCCATTCCAGGTAATCAGGATTTCTGATACATCGCGGGTTGGATCGATTCCGGTCCGTTCAGAGAACGCCTGCAATTGCGAGAAGTCGAGCTGGTTCTTATGATCGACATAAAGCGGAGCAGTCTCGAGTTTTGCAACTCGCACGCCGGCCAGGACCTTTGTATCGGGGGGTATGAAAGGTTCAAAAGAGGAGTCGACAAGTACGCCCTTTTTCGTCAAGCGGCCGCAACTGACTCCGGCGATCAATGCGGCGAACAGGCAAACAGCAGAGAGGTATCGCACTCAAAAATCTCGTTTCTGAAACACGTAGATCGCGCCGGAGAGCACGACCAAGCCGAAGATCGCGGATGTCCAGACCGGTGTCACCCAGTTCGCGTCATGGTCATACTGAATAATCTGCTTCATGGCAGAGCCCAAATCGAAAACTTTCGGGATAATCCAATAAAAGGCCAACCACAGATTGCGGGACCACTCAGAATCTAATAATCGTATAACGATCTGGCGTTGAGCGAGGATCACGCTGATTAACATTAGTGCGGCTGGCGCCATGACCGATAACGCTGCGCTCTCGAAAACCACACCAATTAAGACGACGACGCAAAGCAGCACGGCAAAAATAAACATGCTGATCGGAATCGCAAGTAAAAAGCGCGTCTCCCAGATATGAGTTTTGATGCCGATCACAAGCCAAATGCTGCAGATCAAGTAGATGTGGTTTATCGCAACAACAAAAATGTTTCCCAAATACCTTCCCATCAACAGCATCGTTCGAGTCAGCGGTTTCGAAAGTAAAAGGGAAATGCGGCCCGCCTCGAGCACGCTTGGAATGAGCCCGGCAGAAGCAAAGATGGCGAGAAAAGTCCCCCAAACGTAGAGAACGATAGAAACCCAGGCGTAGGAAACATTGACAAACTTTTGAATGTTGTAAATGGGATGAGTGGTTGATTCGATACCCATGAACGATATGGCGCCCTGCACAAGATCGATTTTGAGAACGAAAAGAAAGATAGCAACAAGCAGGCTGGAGAGACCGAATAATCCCCAGAATAGCCAGCGTGCCCGCGCCTCTTGAAAAGTATCTAAGATCAGCGCGACGGCGACCTTAATGGGCGATGTGTCTAATTCCGCCGTCACGCTGCTCTCTCAGGTTGCGTGGTCCGGATAAATAGGTCCTCCAGGCTGCTTGTCGAAGCAGAAACGCTCTCGATAAATCCTCCGTTGTTCCGAACTTTGTCAATCAGGAGATTCGCGTCATCGCGGTTAGCAACTCGGATCTCGACTCCGTCTTCCGCGGGACTGATGGATGCGCCGTTTCTTCGAATCTCGTTTAATAATTGGTCTGTGACGTTTGAAACCACAACGCGATAACCTCGCGTCGCCAGCAAAACACTAATTTTCCCTTCGAGCGCCAGCGCTCCCTTATGTAAGATCGCGACATACTCACAAAATGCCTCGACTTCGCTCAGGAGATGCGAATTGATGAAGACGGTCACCCCGGTTCCCGTAAGACCGTTCAGGATGTCTCGTATGTGCCGTCGACCAACGGGATCTACTCCGTCGGTGGGCTCATCCAAGACAAGCAGCTTTGGTTTATGGATCAACGCCTGCGCCAGTCCTAATCGCTGCAACATCCCCTTTGAGTATTTCTTTATGCGGACGTCGCCCCAATCTTTTAGGCCGACAAGATCCAGCAGCTCGGGGATACGCCTTTTGCGCTCGGGCTCCTGCAACCCTGAGAGAGCGGCGTAAAAATCCAACATGCCGAAGCCGCTGAGGTACGTAGGGAATCTGTGGTTCTCTGGAAGATATCCGACGGGACGCCGCGCCTCAGGCTCACGCGCGTTTTTTCCAAACAATGTTGCTGAGCCCGAGGTTGGATTCACTGCAGAGAGCAGCATTTTAACGAAGGTGGTCTTCCCTGCCCCGTTTGCGCCAAGCAATCCAAATTTGACTCCAGCAGGTACACGCAGGGTCAGGTTGGATACTGCTTTGATTTCGCGACCTCGAAACCGGGAGCGGTAAATCTTCTCCAAGCCCGCCGCTTCGATCGCATACTCAGTCATCATTTACCTTTAAGGATACGAGTCGAAACGAATGTTCGTTCCGCAACCCGTCAAAAACATGAGCACGCAAGCTAGGAAGCATGTTGTTTGCGTGCGCTCTCTTGGGAGTGCCTGTTTCGCATTAATCCTCTTCAGATCCATCGCTATAGCGCAAAGTAATCCGCCTCAAGCTTCCACGCAAAACTCCGGGTCCCAACCCGCGCCTCTTCGGACTACGGTAACCGTAAACGCCACAATTTCGACCGAAACTCCTGCGTCAATTACTGTGCTCGATCAGGAAACACTTCAACAGACACCCGGCATCAATCTGGACGATCGGTTGCGTCAAGTGCCTGGCTTCAGCCTTTTTCGCCGCTCATCGAGCATCGTCGCGAATCCCACGACTCAAGGCGTTTCGTTGCGTGGTATCGGATCGTCCGGAGCGAGCAGAACGCTCGTGCTGTGGGACGGTATCCCCATCAACGATCCGTTCGGCGGCTGGGTATATTGGACGCGCATCGATCCCTCTTACATCGACCGCGTAGAAATCGATCGCGGCGCTTCCACCAGCGTGTTCGGCGATCTAGCTATGGGCGGGACGATCTCCCTTTTTTCTCCTCAGGAGGATTCCACCGCTGCCCAGCACCAACATATTTTCGCTAACTATTTTGGAGGCAACGACAATACGCAGGACGTTTCAGGCGCCTACTCGAATCTTTGGGGCCGCTGGGGCATTTCGCTGCATTCGCGAGACTTCACGACCAACGGATACTACATTACTCCGGAATCAATCCGCGGCAAGGTTGACGATCGCGCCAACGTCCGCTTCGCCACGGGAGATCTGCATCTCGATTACTTGGGATCTGCGGACCGGTTTTCGCTGCTCTTCGACGCGCTCGCTGAAGAGCGCCACAACGGGACCATGCTTACGCACAACTCCACTGGGCTCGCCACGCTGGGCGCGAACTATTCGCATTCCTGGACCAATGATCAACTCTCATTCCTCGCATTCCACACACAGGAGCAGTTTCACAGCACCTTCTCAAGCGTTTCCCTGAACAGAGACTCAGAAACGCTGACGTCGCGCCAGACAGTTCCCGCGGAAAATATCGGTGGCGCACTGTATTGGCAGCACCACGGGCAACAGCAAGGGATGAGATGGAACACAATCGCGGGCGCCGATGTCGACGATACCCACGGAACTAGCTACGATTACTCGTACAGCACACACATACTCACGCCTGGCGGCGGCACGCTGCTGGAACATGGAGTATTCGGGCAAGCGGATCTTACCGTGGGGCGAATACGGTTCTTCGCGGGAATCCGCCACCAATTTACAGGACAACACGGCGAGACTTTTGTTAGCCCAAACGGCGGCATAGCGATCGGCGCCGGCCAGTTTCGTTTCCGGGCTTCCGGTTATCGCAGTTTTCGCGCTCCGACGCTGAACGAACTCTACCGCAATTTCCGGGTTGGCAATGTTCTGACGCTCGCCAATGCAGGTCTGATACCAGAAGGACTAGTCGGGGTCGAAGCAGGCGTGGATTGGACCGGCGAAGGCACGCAGGTTTCGCTAACTATTTTCCGAGACAATCTGGAGCACCTGATCGATAATGCTACGCTGCGGATTTCTCCGCTTCTGATTTTGCGTCAACGCAGTAATTTCTCCGGTGGGCTTTCGCGCGGCATCGAAACGAACGTCCTCCACCGCTGGAATCGCTGGAGCGCTCAAGTCGGTTACATGTTTGCCGACGCACGCCTCGCAACAGGCCAGCGCATCCCTGAGGTGCCGAAGCAACAAGGCACGGCGCAGTTGGCTTATAACGTCAAGTCAACTTTGGTCTCTGCCGGAATCCGAGCGTTTGGTCTCGAATTTGACGACGATTTGAACCAATTCAGATTGCCCGGTTACGCTGCGCTTCAACTCGCTGCAGAACAACATTTGACGAAGAGTCTTTCTGCTGTTGCCGCAATTGAAAACCTTCTCGATCGCACATATCTTGTTGCGCTGACGCCGTTCCCCAATACGGGTGAACCGCGTTTGTGGCGAGTCGGACTCCGCTGGAGCGGACGGATCAAGTAGCGCGCACGCGAAGAGAGGGCCACCGATTACAATACGGTCGTGAGAATAGGTCTCGCAGGACTCGGGTTCATGGGCAGCACCCATCTGGATGCTTTCTCGAAGATGGAGGGCGTCGAGATAGCGGCAATCTGGACACACAATCTTCAAGCACTATCGACCGGTTTCCAACACACTGGCGGCAACCTGAACCGCGAGACTCGAGTACACGATTTGTCAGCTGTACGTAAATACTCAGATCCGCGTGAGCTAGTAAACGATTCTGAATTGGACGCAATAGATATCTGTCTGCCCACCGATCTGCACGCTTCGGTTGGTATAGCTGCACTCGGAGCTGGAAAGCATGTTTTCTGTGAGAAACCTCTTGCGCTCACGCCTGCCGATTGCGATCTGATGATTGCTGAAGCGAAGAAGCACGATCGCGTGTTGATGGCGGGCCAAGTGCTGCGGTTTTGGCCGGAATATTTGTATCTTGAAAGCTTTGTGAAGTCGCGCGAGTACGGCGCAATCATTTCGGCAACATTTGTGCGCCGCTGTGGTTTGCCGGACTGGAGTCGCTGGTTGCCCGATGAGAACAGGAGCGGCGGAGCCGTGCTCGATTTATTGATCCACGACATCGATCAGGCGCTTTGGATATTTGGGACGCCGGATCGGGTCGCAGCCAAAAGCATTGGTCCAGTTGATACGGTGATGGCCAGCTTGATTTATGCCGGCGGGCCGCAGGTACGAATTCAAGGCGGGTGGTTCGCTGCTGGAAGTGTCCTCTCAATGACTTTCCAAGTGCGTGCTGAACGGGCAGAACTGGAGCTCACGCCGCAAGGCCTGTACCTCAGTAATCAGGCGGGTGAAAGAAAGCAAATTGAAGTAAGTGGGGGTGATGCATACGAGACAGAGCTGGCGTATTTTGTGGAGTGTTGCCGCATGAGCCGTCAGTCGGAACGCTGTATGCCGGAGGATTCAGGCCGCGCGGTCAAATTGGCATTTCTGCTGAAGCAGTCGCGGGCGCAGGGAGGAGAGCAACTGAAATGCACGCTCTAGAAGATTTGGAAATCGGACTAATGTTTTGGGCTGGTGAGGATGCACGCGAGACACTCAAACGGGTGAAGAAATTCGGGTTGCGCTCGGGCCAATTAGGCTTCCCAGGAGAACTGCCACTCGAGGGAGCGGCGGAACGGTGGGGTGATGCACTGGAAAAGGAAAAGTTTTCGGCCGTAACGGCGGTGTGCAGTTATGTCGGCGAGGATTACGCGGACGTGCCAACTGTACAACGCACGGTCGGCCTGGTTCCGAAATCAACGCGTAAGGAGCGCATCACAAGAACGAAAGCGGTTTCGGATGTTGCCGCACAGCTCGGTATTGACAGTATCGCGTGCCATATAGGTTTTGTTCCGCATAACGGAAGCGAATCTCTGTATGCGGAGATCCGCGACGTTGCGCGAGAGATTTGTGACCACTGCGGAGAGAACGGTCAAGCCTTCACGCTTGAAACGGGTCAGGAGCCGGCGAAAATTCTTCTGAAATTCATTGAAGACGTGGGACGCACAAATCTGAAGATCAACTTCGATCCCGCCAACATGATTCTTTACGGAACCGGTGATCCCGTGGAGGCACTTGGGGTTCTCGGAAAACTTGTGATCTCGGTGCACTGCAAAGATGGCGATTGGCCGCCGGTGGATAAGCCGACGGCACTGGGAGTGGAGCGCCCACTCGGCGAAGGCAGCGTTGATATTCCAGCCTTCATCTCGAAGCTCAAGGAGATCGGATATACGGGCATTTTGAACATCGAGCGGGAGGAACCGAACGATCAGAAACGTGCCGCTGATATACGGAAGGCAGTGTCGCTTCTGAGAGAACTGACGGGGCGCAGTTGACCCGTTGCTGCGCTCGGGCTTCGTCAAGGGACGATTTCGTGAGGGCGTGTAGGCGTCGTTTTAGGCGGCAGTCCCCTCCAATCGCATTTCGAAGGACTATTTTGCGAGACGAACTGGTCGTCGACAGGCGCGATGCTGGGAATTTGCAAAACGAACTCACAGGCACGATCTTTCTTCGGTTGAATCAGAGTGCTCAGGGCTTTATGGAAGGCGCGCTCGTGCGTGGTCTGGTAGCGCAGAAAAAGCGATAAGCGCTTCCGATCCGCACCTTGAGCAGCAAAACATTCGTTCTGAAGACAGAGTACCCGCTCTGTCAGCCACCCCGCTGTGTCGGCGACCAGGACCTGGGCAATTTGCTGGACGAGCAGTTCTTCCGTCGGGTGGGCGGGCGAGGGCCTGCAGAGTGCTGGCCGTTAACGCGGTTAGCGGTGAGTTGGCAGGTGGAGACGGCCGGGGGTTCAGTCCCGTCGCTACGCCCGGGCATTTGAGTCGGAGATTCAGAAAATAGAACTGGTCTTTCGTGGATATCAGCGCATTGCGGCTCAAGTCCTCCTAAAAACATTTGTCCTATACTGGTCCCCAGAGATTCAGTTTCAGGTTGGCGGCGGTGCCTCCGCGCTGAGGCAGCGGCATTATGGCTGATTTGGTGGTGGAGTGTAGTCCTACGGACCAAGAGTGCCTTGCACTCGTTCAGAAAATAGTTTCCAGTAACGAATTTCATCGAGCCACCCGGCTTCGTGATTTCCTGTTGTATGTCGTAGACAGAAAACTTGCGCGTGCACCCCAGGAGGTAACCGAAAGTCTCATTGGTCACCGGGTCTTCCGCAGACCGTCCAGCTATAACACTGGCGAAGACAGTATTGTCCGAACGGAAGCGAGATTATTGCGGCAGCGCCTGGAGCGCTACTTCTCGAAAGAGGGCGCGAGCGAGCCGATCGTCGTGGAGATTCCGAAGGGATCTTACGTTCCGGTATTTTACAGACGCGATCACGCCTTAGGCATACCACCTCCCTCTTCCCCGCAAGTACCATCACGGAGCAGGGTCGCAGTTTGGCTTTTGGTGTCGGTGTGCACGTTGGTGGCGGGGTTGGGCTTGTGGCGTCTCGCGGGGGTTCATCCGCGGCCTGCAACAGACTTGCCCAAGCTTCTTCCCGTTGCGGGCAGGGTGGAAATCGAATCCTCAGATACGCAGCTTATTCGAAGTTTTGAACGGGCAAAGCAGCGGGCCTTGGGATATACCTACACCGGAGATGCAATCGGGGACTGGTATGACAGCACTGCGGGAACGCGCTACGCCTTTTGCATGCGCGACGTTTCTCATCAGAGTACAGGCGCGGCCGTTCTTGGTCTGACCGGCCACACGCGTAACATGCTCCGCCGTTTTGCCGGCAGCATTTCTGCAAGCAGGGATTGGTGCGGATATTGGGAGATAAATAAGGATGGCTTCCCCGCCCCCGTCGACTATCAAGACGATCATCACTTCTGGTATTGCCTTCCGGCAAATTTCGATGTCATGCGGGCGTGCTATAGACAATTCTTGTGGACGGGCGATCGAACCTATTTCGATTCCGTCTTTTCGAACTTTTACGACCGCACGGTGACCGACTATGTGACTGCCTGGGACGGAAATCGCGATGGCATCATGGAAAGCAGCCCGCAAGTCCGACCTAGAGGAATCGCCTCTTACCACCAGGAGCAACCGAATTTGCTGGTGGGAGCCGATTTGATTGCGGCTCAGTACACCGGTTATCAAACCTATGCCGCGATTCAGCAGCAAAAGGGTGCCAGAGGCAGTCTTTCGGACAGGCTTGCTTCAGAATACTTGGCGAAGGCACAGGCGCTGAGGTTGCGCTACAACACCGAATGGTGGAATCCGATTCAAAATCGCCACTATTCAACGATGCTCGGTAACCATCGCTTTTATCAGGGTTATGTTGCTGAGTCTAATCTGTTTTCACTCCTGTTTGGGCTTACCGAGGACGGTCTCAAGACGGACGCCGCGCTCGACTCGCTGGAGAAAAACCGGCCCACGTTCGACCAGAAACTCTCGTATTATCCGGAAATTCTATTTCGATACGGCAGGAACGACTCAGCTTATCGATATCTCCTGGAACTGACCGATCCGAACTTTCGAGGTCGAGGCATGCCCGAAATCGTTTTCGCAGTAGTAGGCGCCGCCGCGACCGGATTGGCGGGAATTTCGCCAGACGCGCGACAGCACACGGTGGAAACTTTATCGCGACTTCCGAAAACGGTTGAGTGGGTGAAGCTGGTGCGGGTGCCAGTGCTCGAAAACGAGGTGACAGTCCAGCATCGAGGTGTTACAGAAACCACGTTCACGAACCAAGCCGGCCCGCCAATTCAATGGAAGGCCAGTTTTCCGCTGCAACCCGCGGACGCCCAGCCTCAACTGTTGCTCGATGGGAAGCCGGTCCCAGCGAATGTCGAGCAGGGCGTTAATCGGCAAAGCATAGTCTCTGTTTTGGTTCCTGTCGGTCCGGGACAAACAAGAACCGTGAAAGCTAAATTGACGGTCAACTGACCGTTAATTCACGTTGTCCGAATGAGCCATCGGTGGTCTAATTGCGGCAAAGGGGCCTTTATGTCAATACCGCAGTCGTGCGTACCGAACAGTACTGGCTGTTTCGATTTGCTTTTCATTCTTGCTTTCTCGGGCGGCGGCTCTTGCCCAGGCCATCAGCGGAACTCTTGTAGGCACTGTCCGCGACGCCACGGGGCGGTGTTCCAGGCGCGGACATTACCGCTACAAATACCGGCACTGGCATTTCGCAATCGACTGTTAGCGGGTCGGCGGGCGACTACACCATCCCGAACCTTGCACCGGGGACCTACAAGATCACGGCGCAATCGAAAGGATTTACGACCGCTGTAGCCCAAAACAGCGTTGTTCAGGTGGAACAAACCACACGTGTTGACTTCAGCCTTTCACCCGGCCAGACGACGCAGCAAATCGAAGTCACCGGGGAGGCTCCGCTAGTTCAGAGCACCACCTCAGATTTGGGCCATGTAATCGAATCCCAGCAAATTGAGGCCTTGCCGCTCAACGGTCGGCTTGTTCGAGCAACTTGTGACGATTGTTCCGGGAGCGGTGCAGGCCGGCTGGAGCGATTTTGCTGAAAACCCGTCTGCTGCCGGCGCGCTCACTCCCACACAAGCGGTTGTCAATGGGCTGCCGTGGTCGGGGAACTACTACATGGTTGACGGAGTTCATAATACCGAGCCGCTGAATGCTTTCATCAGCATCTCGCCTCCGCTCGATTCGGTGGATTCATTCAAGGTGGAAACCAGCAACCCAAACGCGGAATACGGTTCGTTCGGCGGAGCCATCATCAATCTGGCGATTAAATCAGGCACGAACAGCTTCCACGGAGAGGTCTTTGACTTCCTGCGGAATGAAGACCTCAATGCGCGTGACTTCTTTGCGCAGACCCGGGCCGCCTACAAGTCCAACCAGTTCGGAGGTCTCTCTGGGCGGTCCCATCATTAAGAGCAAGCTCTTCTTCTTCGTGGATTACCAGCAATTGATCGCGCACCAGGGCCAAACGAACACCCTTACTGTGCCCACCGCTCTGCAGCGAAGGGTGTGTTCACCGGGCCAGGGAACAGTTTACGATCCAGCACCGGCCAGCCGTTCGTCAACGATACAATCCCCATCAGCTCGCATGGATCCGGTCGCTCAGAAAGTGCAGACATTTATTTCCTGCGCCGAATCTCCCGGGACTTGCGAATAACTATATCGATAACACTGTGAACACCGAGAACGCTCCGCAAGGAGACATCAAAATCGACTGGCAGGCGAGCAGAGCGGGATCATATTTTCGGACGTGAATCCGCGGCTCACAAAAACTTCACTAATCCCTCGCCGCGCAATATTTTCATGTTTGGCGGGCCGAATTCGGTGGCGCTCAACCAGAATGCGGTTCTCGGATGGGATCGTACTTTTCCGCCTGCGATCGTGAACGAGTTGCGCGTGGGATTCAATCGGTTCAACGTCGTGGATACCGCGAACTCTTACGGTGTGAACGAGAACAACGCACTTGGCATTCCGAACGGCAATATCCCCGGCCTAGCGTACACGTCCGGCATTGCGCAATTTCAAATTTCCGGTTTCACCATGTCGAACAATCTGAGTGGCAGCAACAATAGCTTGACAGGAGATCCGGGGTGGACTGATGCGAAGCGCATCGCGAATATCTTCGATTACAACGACAGCTTGACCTGGGTAAAAGGCAAACACACGTTGAAGTTTGGAGGCGATATCCAACGCATCCAGTCCACGCTGACCAACTCGCAGGACGACCCGCGCGGCATCTTCTACTTCAACGGCAACTACACGAGCAATCTGGGCGCACCGGGCACCGGCAATCGCTACGCCAGCTTTCTGCTTGGCGATCCATATCAGGTGGTACCGCGATTTTGTGAATACTATACCCGCGGTGCGCATGACATTTGCCGGCTTCTTTGTGCAGGATGACTATCGCGTGACGCCTTCATTGACATTGAATCGTGGGATTGCGATGGGATCTATTTACAAGGCCCGTTGAGAAATTCAACCGGCAGTCGAATTTCGATCCGGCCACCGGCCTGATTGACATAGCCTCATCAAACAATCGCGGGCCGAACGTTAATAATAATTACGGTAACTGGGGACCGAGAGTCGGGCTGGCTTATTCGCCGGACAATGGGAAGACTGCTATTCGAGCTGCTTTCGGAATCAGTTACTTCCCGGATAATTTCGGAGCGACGGGGGGAACGCTGGAGCGCAATTATCCGTTCTTCACCATCTCCCAGCTCACCACTCCCACCTCTATACACTCCTTTTTAGAGTTTGAGCGGCAACGGCTTGATCGCACCCATTAACGTCCCATACACTCCGGGAGGCACGCTAGCTCCTCCACCGGTTTTGGCGTCTTTTTTGTCGCGACGAAACTTCAAGCAGGATGAAGCCCAAGTCTGGAATTTCAGCATCGAGCGCCAATTGCCCGGTAACATGGCATTCACGGCCGCTTATGTGGGCACTCATGGCGTCCATTTGTATCGTGATCTGCAACTGAACCAGAGCTTGCCCGGCCCTGGTGACTTTACGCCGCGGCTTCCATTCTATTCGGTCGCTCCGAATATCCCGACTGTCGATCAGCGTAATGGCGACGGAACCTCCCACTACAATGCCCTTCAGCTCAAATTTGAAAAGCGATTCAGTTCCGGCTTGAACTTTCTTAGCTTCTTATACCTGGTCGAAGACGATGGACAATACGAACAACATAATTTATCCCTACTCCGATTCCTTGAATTACATGCTCAGCCATGGGTTCAAGCTGGTGGATGTTCCTCAGAACTTTGTCTTTAGTTACGGCTATGAGCTTCCGTTCGGTAAAGGCAAGCCTTCCGAATGGCGCGTCCGGGGTAGCTGGCTCATCTGGTTAGCGGATGGTCCATCAATGGAATTACAGTGTTCCAGTCTGGCCAGCCTCTCCTGATAAATGTCGCCAACAACCAACTCAACAATAACTCGGGCATGAATCTGGCGAACATCACTTGTTCCAGTGTTTCAACTCCCAAAACAGTTCAGGAGTGGTTCAATACAGGCTGCTACACGGCACCTCCGCCGTATACCTTCGGCAATGCCGTCGCTGGTGCTGGTGGGCTGTACGGTCCGGGAATCGACAACTGGGATTTCTCGGTTGCCAAGGACACCGCACTCGGCAGCGAGAACCGGCGCTTGCGATTCGAGGCGGATTTCTTCAATCTCTTCAATAACCCGCATTTCAACAATCCAAACAACTCGGTTGGCAACTCAAATTTCGGCACCATCAGCTCCGATAGGCTTCCGCCGCGGCTCATTCAACTTGGTGCAAAGTTTTCGTTCTAAATCGCTGCTTCAGGTTGTGGCAGCCTGCGCTTGTCTACTCGCTGCAAACAGCGCGGGCTTGGCGGCAGTCACGCTAAAAACTTCCGACCCTCGCCTTGCCAGCGCGTTCGATTGGGCGCGCCGGCAAGCACTCGCATACGCCTTCACGGGCGATCCTGTCGGTGATTGGTATGAAGCCGCATTACCGGGTCGACAGGCATTCTGTATGCGCGACACGGCACACCAGAGCATGGGCGCTCATTTTCTCGGCCTGGACCGGCACACCCGCAACATGCTGAGGAAATTCGCCGAAAACATTTCCGACTCGAAGGATTGGTGCAGTTACTGGGAGATCAACCAGGACGCTCTACCGCCGCCGGTCGATTATAGAGACGACACGCAGTTCTGGTACAACTTGCCTGCGAACTTCGATCTCCTGGATGCCTGCTATCGCATGTACGTTTGGAGTGGCGACTCGGCCTATATCACGGATCCGGTATTTCAGAACTTCTACCGGCGGACTGTTCACGACTACGTAGATAGATGGGATCTGTCGCTCGACCGCATCATGACGCGGCCGCGAATTATGAACATTCGCAGTCATGTAGATCCTGAAAACCGGTTTCAACGGAACAGGGGCATTCCAAGCTACGACGAAGGGAATCCGAACTTCGTCGTTGCGGTGGATCAGCTTGCGGCGCAGTACGCGGGTTATCGCGCGTATGCACGGCTTGCGCAACTCAGAGGAGACACGAGCGAAGCTAAGGAGTTTCTGTTGCGTGCGGCAGCGATGAGGTCGTTTGTGAACGAGACGTGGTGGGACAAGAAGTCCGGGAATTACTACTCGCGTCTCAACCTGGATCATCAGCTAGAAGGCCACGGATTGAACTCGTCTCTGCTGTATTACGGAGCTGCCGAAGACGGGCGAGAAATCATCAGCGGTTCTTAAAGAGATTATTGACGCAATTGGGCAGAGAGAACCGGATGGGCGTTGAGGGCCAGTCGCATCTGCCAGAAACCCTTTACCGGTATGGCAAGCCCGATCTTGCATTTCAAGAGATACTCGATCTGACGCGGGAAGATAAGGAGCGGCGCGAATATCCGGAGGTCTCTTATTCGGTCGTGGGAGCCATCGTGAACGGGCTCATGGGGATCGAAGTGGAAGCGGCAGAGCCCGGCAAAGCACAGCAGGACTCACTATATGTGGAGGAATCGGTGGTCACCACACCGCAATTGACGTCTGAAACGCAATGGGCGGAGGTGGACGATGTGCCCGTTCGGACGAATGAGATTCGCGTACGGCACGACGGCCTCAGAAAATCTGCTCTGGAGAATGTCAGCGGACCTTCGCTCATTTGGAAGGCGTGTCTCCCAGGCTCTTTTCCACAGTTAGTCGTCGACGGCAAAGCGGTTAAAGCAAAGCGTGCCGAAAGACATGGCCAAATGATTTCCTGCGCGGCGATTCCCGTCGGCTCGGGGAACATTAAGACGGTACAGGCGCCGGAGTGATCCGTCAGAGTCTTCGGTATCACGCAATCTCGTATACACCAGCCATGCGAGCGGCTTTTATGGCAGGATTATGACATGTATGCAACGTTTGCAGGAATCGCTCTGATCCTGGTGTCTTTGCAGTCGTCTGCTGCATCGCCTGGTACTGTCACAGCGACCACTGTCCGGAAAGCCGCCCCTGACTTCACTCTTACGGACTCCAAAGGTGGCGCTATCAAGCTGTCAAATTTCAAAGGCAAGGTGGTTCTGCTCGATTTCTGGGCTACTTGGTGCGGGGGGTGCAAGGTTGAAATTCCGTGGTACATGGAATTTCAGGATAAGTATAAGGACCGCGGGCTCGCGACGATTGGCGTTTCGATGGACGAGGACGGTTGGAAAGCGGTGAAGCCGTTCCTCGAAAAGAACAAGATAAACTACTCCGTCGTGATTGGCAATGAAAGCCTGGCAAAACTATATGGAGTAGATGCTATGCCGATGACACTGCTGATTGATCGCGACGGTAAGATTGCCGCCTCGCACGTGGGCGTAGTGGACAAAGCCAGCTTCGAGAAAGATATCCAGAGACTGCTTCAGAGCAGCGCGAAGAGCAAATAAGCGGCCTGCAAACCGCGCTACAAGGGACTGATCGTCGAACCTGAGGTTAGCGACGTAGTCCAGCGCCTCGCAGAATCGTGAGTTCACGGTTCTATCGTTAGCCTAACGGCGCTTGCGTTCGGCAGTTCGAAGCTGTACCGCTGGTTTCCGCCAGCAACAAGGGTTGTCACGTCGACGTTCGCGATACGACCGGTCTCGTCATCAAACCTCTGGTTTCCAATGGTTACTGAAGTTGAAGCGAGTGACGGCGCACGCAAAAGCAGCATCGAGCCGTGGCCCATTTTTTTCGAGATTGTCACGCTCACCATGCCATCGGCATTTAAATCTTTATTGATCACGAACAGCTTCACTGCGCAGGTATCGCAAGCGCTCACCGCGTAAGCCTTGATGTTGGCTTTGGACACAATCTCGACTGGAAGGATGGAACTATTGACGGCATCGGCGAACATGTACATGGCGTAATAGAGCGGGCTGATCGTGTTTTGATAGCGTATGCCGGCGGCAGCCTTCTTGGGCGTCACGAACACCGCGCTATAGGCGGCGTGGTCCATGTGAAGATTGACGCGGCGGAATCCCAAACTCGCATTGGTGAAGAGCTCGTCCAGCCCCCAGAGCGCCGAAGCGAGAGTATCATCAACACCTCTCTGGCCACCGCAGGAAGTGGAGTTGGTTTCGCCTATCTCGAGATCGAGACCTCGTTGGCGCGCGGTTGCCACCCATTTGGCGGCGTGCGCCCGGTAGGATTCCATGAGGTGCTCTGAAAGCAACTCCGCAATGGTTACCGTGCTGCCTTCGCACGTCGAGGTCGGATATTCGTGCACGGTGACAATCCCTAAGTTAGTTTTGCCGACGCCGTCGATGAAAGGCGCCAGATAGCGGTCCCTCCAGACGGCAGACGAGTCGTCATAGGCCGGCCCCACCAGAAGTATGCCAGCGGTGGTCTGGTTGGCTTTGAACGCCGCAATGTAGGATTTCCAATCTTTGACGACTCCAGACCACGAGTACTCGGGCGGCCGGATGAGGCGACGTCCGGACAATTTTTCCCGGTGGAACAGATCCGGCTCGTTGCCAAATTCAAAACCGAGCAGTTTGCTGTCTGCAGACGCGGCGGCTGTTTTCGCCAGCTCGATGCCGTACTCGAGCGCCCATGCTGCGCTGTTTTGGGCGAGATTGATGCCGACGATTAGCGGCCAGTGTGTGGCGGATGAGGAGTTGAAAAAGCCGCGCACGGCTTCAGGCGTAATGGTGAACCGGCAGCCCGTGGGCTGAGGGGCTTTCTGTGGCTGCCAGCAGGAGTAATCGGTACTGTCGCCGCCAATGCGGATGGTTCCGGTTCCGAGGTTCTTCAGCAGTTGATAGAAAAGCAGATTCGGAGATGTGGCGGTTCCCAGATACATATTGGCGGCGTCATCCACCTCAATGCTGAAGCCGTCGAAATCGGGCGGGATGAGTTTTCCGGGGTGGCCTGCGGTTATCGAGATAGTTGCCAGCGGCTGATCCGCTGCAAGCAGTGAAGCGGAGAGCAGGATCAAAGCGGCCACAGGAGCGAAAGACATCTAGCGAGTCACGGATTGAGCATCAGCGGAAGCCGACTTCCCTGCCTGGTCCTTTAGATCTAGAAAAAGATGACGCTCTTTCGCAGCCTCATCGGTTCTTCCAAGGCCACGGTAAACGCGAGCGAGCGCATAGTGGACTGTGGGGCTCGCCGGTTTAAGCTGGGCCGCTTTTTCTAGGTGGTCCAAAGCTTCCGGCAAGTTGCCCTTGCGAAATGCCAGGTTCCCGAGTTCGTAATGCGCATCGGCGCGGGAATGATCCAGGTCCAGAGCGACTTGGAGCAAAGAAACGGCTTGAGATTCACTAGCAGGATTCGTTCGACCCGCCATATTTAACAGCATGCTAGCGTATTCGACGCGGAGCGCTGCATCGCGCGGGAATCGCATAATACCCTGCTTGAACGTTGCTTCGGCCTCGCCAGTTTGTCCGTCGGCTAACTCAGCCTGCGCCAGCGCCAGAACAGTTTGTGGATCATCCGGATTGAGTTCGGCGGCCCGGGCACAGGACTGAACAGCAGTAACGGGCCTGCCGAGCCGGGTTTCTATCAATCCTTTTATCCGGTAGGCCCGGTAAGAAGCCGGAGCTACCGCGACAGCTCTTTCGGCGGCTGCAAGCGCGCCTGTAGGCCGGTCATTTTCCAGTAGAATTGCAGCGACATCCAAATAATTGGATTCTTTTGACGGGTCACGCTGAATGGCTTGATCCAGAGCGGCCATTGCTTCCTTCAGGTGATGCTGCCGGTACAGGCACCATCCCAGCAGATTATCGACATCGCTGGTTTCGTGTCCGGTTGCGATCAGATTGCGAAGCGTCGTCTCGCTGGCCGCATAGCGATGAGTGTTGTAGTAGGCGCGGGCGAGCGCGATCATCGACTCCGGCCGTTCGCGAACGCGTTCCGGAACTGACGCCAGCAATTTGGCCGCAGGCCCATAATCCTGGAGCTCCTCGTCAACCATACCAAGCAGCAGCACGGCTACGGTATCATCCGGCTTCGCCTTAATGACGCGCTGCAGATGCTCGCGAGCCGGCTGAAGCTGCCCAAGCTGGAATTGGTTGGAGGCCAAGTTGCGGCGTGTGGCTAAATCCCCGGAATCGATGGCGAGCGCCTTCTGAAAAAAGGCGCTGGATTCGTCGAGTTTGTGCTCCATTCCGAGGACCACGCCTAAAGAGGAGAGGTATGTCGATTCGCGCGGAGCAAGCTCGACAGCGCGCCGGAGTTCCGCTTCGGCGGCGGCGAGGTCGCCGCGCTGGAGGAGTTGCATGCCACGATCGGCGTGCTCGCGAGCTTCGGAATTAGCCGCTTGCTCACCATGCGCGCGGCTCAGTTGGGAGCCGCTGGAGAGAGCCAGCAGCAGAACTGTGAACCTGAGCGGAGCAATGCGGATCAAAAGACGAAGCGCATTCCAATCTGGCCGTGCCTGGGGTTATTAGCCTGGCTGTTAATAACCCCGAAAGACGCACTGCCGAACGAGGATCCCGGAGCATTGAATCGCGGTGTATTCAGAGCATTGAAGAAGTCCGCGCGAAACTCAAAATACATGGTCTCTTTAATGCTGAAGCGCTTCGAAATACCCGCATCCATGCTGTGAATGCCGGGTACGCGGCAGCTAGAGAAATAACGCGGCGCGTTGCCCGGCATCTGGTCGGCGGGGTGCGAGAACGCATTCACGTTAAAGTAGTTCCCCGTACCGTTGACCACGTCGTCGACGCTCACATTGCTGCAGGCATTACCACTTACGTTGGGGCGCTGATTGCCATCGGCAAGTGCACCATTGCTATCCACAACGTCGATAGGCTGTCCGCTCTGAAAGGTCACAAGAGTGTTCAACTGCCATCCACCCACGAATCCATCGACGATGCGATTCATGTTACTGCCCAGAGCCTTTCCGCGCCCGACGGGCAGCTCATAGAGCACCGCGAACACGAGGCGGTGCGGAGTATCGTTGGCGCTGACGGACTTTTCGGCTCTGAGATTATTCAGATCTTGCGGCTCACCCTGAGTGAGCCTTCCGATCCAGGCGTTCCCGCCTTCGTCGGATTCCGATATGAAGTGCGAGAAGGTGTAATTGCCCGTAAAGCTTAGCCCGTGGGACATGCGCTTTTCAAAGCGCATTTGCAACGCGTTGTAGAAAGAATTTGCGACGAAAGGCGGGAAACCGGAAAAGCTGCCCGGGAACTGCGGATAGGGGCGCAGCAGGTTGATCAACGGAACGGTGGAGTCATTGTAGATGGAATCGGGCTCATTGAAAATGGGAGCAGGCCTTCCGGGGACCTGCGTAAACAAGTATTGGAAGGGGTTCGCAACCGAAGTTCCGAGCCCGTTGCTGCCATATTGCTCGCGGAGCGGAGCGCTGATGAAATTCCGGTTGGCGGGAGAATAGTTCCAGGGTAAATGAACGCCGCGGCTAGCAGAATAATTCACGTCCAGGACCATTTGCCCGGGCAGTTCGCGCTCTACGCCGATGTTCCATTGATAGATCTCGCCATTCCGGAAGGTGTCGCTGGCGTGGTTCGAGTCGTCAAGTCCCCAGAGTGCCAAGGGGCCATATTTGGTCTCTTCAGTGCCGATAAAGCCCACTGGAAACGGATTCTCCATGGTCGCGAAGCGGGTGAGGTTACCGTCGGTTGAAAAATTGATCGGAACACTCTTACTCCAGGCCGCACCGCCGTATTGCCAGTTGGTCGCGTAGTTCAGGCCATAGTAGATACCAGCGCCACCGCGCACGACCGTCTTTTGGCCCAAACGGTAGGCGAAACCGAGGCGCGGAGCGAAGTTATCCAGATCGGAATTGGGATGGCGGTGGCCGGGGGTGGCGAAATCCGTGGTACCGATGATCTCTTTGCCCGGCCAGGTGCAGGTTGAAAAACTCGGATCGCACAATGCCGGCACCGTAATTCCGCTGTTGGCCGTGAAGTTGCTGAACTGGTTGCGATTGTATCGTTCGGTATAGGGCGTGCTCCACTCATAGCGCAGACCCAGATTGAGGGTCAGGCGCGAGGAGACGCGCCAGTCATCTTGAATGTAGAAGGCCGTTTCGGCCGACTTGTTGGCGACGCGCGGCAGCACACCGACGCTGCCGTAATCCGCCCAACCCAGCAGCATGGAGGCCAGGCTGTTCCCTTGCAGCGAATTGTTAGTGAAGACGTTCTGCTGTGTGAGGTCCTGGCCGAAAGTGAATCCGCCGCTGGTATCGCCGGGTTGCCAGAAATTGTTCAAGAAGATTCGCTTTTCACCGCCAAATTTTAGATTGTGGCTGGCGATGACTTTGGTGAATGATGACGAGAACAGCCACTGCGTATCGGCCTCGATGGTATCGGTGCAGCATGCGTCTGTGACCAGACCCTGGTAACCGCTGGGGCTGATATCCGGGAAGTTTTTTTCTTCGTACCCCGGATTTAGGATCAAACTTTGCGGGAAGCCCACACTGAGCGGATCGACGGTGGGCAAAACTTTCATCGGATTGTACCAGCGCGTGAAACTGACCCGGTTCGTCCAGATACTGGTGGGTGTGGGCGTCCAGGTGTGCTCGATAGTGGCTTGATTGGTGTTGTACTGGGCTAGCTGCGGCGCAAGGAACGGATCCGGCGTATTGCTGGTGCTACGTTGCAAGCTGTACCGCCCAACGATGCGGCTGGAATCGCTAAAGTTATGATCGATCCGCGCATCCATTTGGTATGCAGGATTGGAATTGATCAGTTTCGTGCTGTAGTTGTTGATTCCGGTGAGCGGATCGCCCGGCTGGTTCGGAACGGCGTACAGATTCATCGATTTCGCCCCAATGGGATCGAACATGCTGGCGGGAATGACGTTGTTGGGGAACGGCGTGCCGTTGCAATTCTGGGATCCGTCCGGGTTAGTGACGCAGCTCGGTGAGAATGGATTGAAGATCTGCTGCAGCGAGCCATCCGGGTTAAAGGTCTTGGAGAAATTGCCTTGCCTTTGGAGCAGCGTCGGCACGCTCGTGGTAATGACGTTCGGAGCGTTATCGCGCGTTTTCTCGAAATCATAGAAGAAGAACGTTTTCTGCCGCTTGATGGGACCGCCGAGCGATCCGCCGTATTGATCATGCTGATAAGCGCCGATGCCCGAGCCGCTCAGGTTGGAAAAAAAATCATTGGCATCGAGCGCGGGCCGGCGGAAAAAGTACCAGCCGCTGCCGTGGAAAGCGTTGGTTCCCGACTTAGTGATAAGCTCCACCACTGTCCCGCCATTGTTGCCGTATTCGGCGGAAAAACTGTTGTTCTGTAGCTTGAACTCCTGAATGTCCTCCACCGAAGGCAGGTAATTCACTATTGTGGTCGCGCCCTCGCCGCCTTCGGGATGGCTGATGAGAGCGCCATCCATACGGAATTCCGCCGTGCCATTGCGCTGGCCATTAGACACGAAATTGGTTCCACCCAAGGTACCGATACTGCTGCCCGTAACCTCGGTGACACTGGGCACAGATACGAGAGGCCGGTGAGATCGCGCCCCTCCAGCGGCAGTTCGGTGATGTACTGGTTAGAGATCTCAGTTCCCAGAGCGCCTGACCGTGTTCAGGAGGGGCGTCGCGGCGCTCACTTCCACGGTCTCCTTGGCATTTCCCACTTGTAACGTGAGATCCAGATCGCTTTGCTGGCCAACGCGTAGATCGATATTGTTCTGGATCAGAGTCTTGAAGCCCGGAGCCTCGACCCTAACGGAGTAAACCGCCGGTTTCAAAGCATTGAAGATGTAACGGCCTACAGTATCGGTGGTCTTGTTTTCGGAAACGCCTGTTCCCTGGTTGGTGATGGTCACGGAGGCGCCAGGGATAACCCCGCCGCTCGAATCCAGGACCGTACCGCGAAGCAGGGCCGTGTCCACGCCCTGAGCCATTATTGATGGCAGAGACCAGCAGGATATGAGCAGGACGGAAAACACCGTCTGCAACCAAAGTGCTCTCTCAAGCCGTTGCATTTACACCTCCCCAACGAGACTGAAGAAGTCTATATCAGAGAATGAATCCAGGTGTCAATGCTGACAGGGAAAAGGCAGGCCGGGTGTCCAGGCTATTGGACGATGCGGTCGCGAAGCCGAGCTTCACGCGGATTTTGAGAGGGCGCCGAGTGCCAGACGCGATCTGCGCAGCGCTACCGCGCCCACGCCGCAGCCCGACGATGGGTAGCAGAGGCGTCGCTGATCAAGGGTTATGGCGAGACCGCAAAAAAACGGATACTTGAGCGCTCAGCATCCGGGAAGGCCAGCGAAGCCCCCTCGCTTCCCTTAAGCGTGGGTATGGTTGATCCTGCAAGACTCGGTATGCTAACCGGAAGCCAACTCTCAGATTTTCTATCGAGCGTGAATAGCCTACGCGTCTCGGGCATGAAAGGATCCATAGTGACAAACACCTGACCTTCGTCCGTCAAGGCGAAGCCCGAAATACGAGCCGCGCCGGGATCCTTTGACTGTGGCGGGATCCCCCGATATGCATGAAGGGAACTGCCGTCGGGATCCATCTCGAGGTAAACGCTTTCGCCGTGGCCAGGCGAATAGAGCCCTATCTTGTCTTTTGCGACGGCAAGATATCCCCCGTCAGGCGTGTGATAAGCATATTTCCTCGCGGGAGGATGGACGCGATGAAGTGGCCGCCGCTGCTGAAGTGCCTCAGAACGTCATAGTCGCTTCGAGCGTGCTTACGGCCATTTTAGCTCTTCATATCCTACTGTCCAGATTGTTCCGTCTGGCGCTTTCGCTAACAGATTGGGAACGTAGGGCGTCGTGCGGACAATTTGCGAGGCTTGCCCATCTGGTGAAATTGTCGCTATGAATGGCACTGTCTGTCCGTTGGTGGAATCTGACTCGCCACACAAAGCAATTTCGCCGTCAGTGCCACGATCAAAGTCCCAGAGGAAAATAGCAGTGGCGTCGGGGACCGTGAACGTAACCGAAGACACCAAATTACCGGTGCGGTCAAACATGTAAAAGGTCGGGGGAGAAGGGGCATGCGCGAAAGCCCGGATGTAACCTCCGTGGCTCCACTTTCCATGGCCCACCAGTCCGGGCGGCGGCAACACCTGGGCTCGCACGTGAATTTCCGAGTCCGGAACGAGGTTTGATGGAAAAGCAGAGATCTCACCGATGCCTAATCCCAGTCCCGGCAGCAAGAGACCCGAAAAAATCAAGGCTCGATGCCTCACTTGCAGATATCTAGTCAACATATGACACGCTCTTCTCAGACCTTTACCACTCTTTAGATCTGGCATCTTTCAATCGCAATCACATGTATAAACAGTGCAGCGGTAGCAACTCTTTAGGCTACTTGTGCAGACGGGGTCGGTTGAGCCTTCTTCGCCTGTGTTCTCGTGAATACCTCTGGATCCGTAGATGTACTCCCCGAACCCACAGTTCAAGCACTCTTCGGTTAAGGGCCGACTGTGACAGAACGTACACGAGAAACCGCTGCACCCGATGCGCGGACGGTCACCGGAAAAGACCGACGAGCTGGCCGACCGTAGACAACCGACCACCACAAGGCCAAATGCCGCTAGGCTGATGGTGACAAGCAATACTGCGCACGCATTAGGTTGTATGGCGCCGTCGATATAAAATCTCCGCCCGCGTCAATTGTGAGCGAGCATCGGTTTCCCCTCATGAGCGACTAACAAGTCGTGCATGTCGTTGGCGTGCTCCTCTTCATTCGTCAAAATGCCTTCCATCATCACGCGAGTAGTTGGATCTTTGTCGCCGAAATAGCGGATCAGCTCACGATAGTGGTCGCAAGCGATCCTCTCGGCGATGAGGTTTTCCTTAATCATTTCGACGAGGGTGTCACCTTCGGAATACTGTGAAGCTGAGCGCATCGCCAACCCTTCCGGACTGAAGTTGGGAGTGCCCCCGAGTTGGTTGATGCGCTCGGCTACAGCTCTCATGTGCTCCTGCTCTTCTTTTGCGTGCTCTTCAAACTCCTCTTTTACGCCTTCGCTCGCGATCCCGGTGGCAGCGATCGCGTTTTGGGTATAACGCAAGACACAGACGATTTCTGTCGCGAGTACGGTTTGCAAGATATCGATAGTTTGCTTGACGTCGCCTTGATAGGTAGAGGTGACGGGGCCAGTTTCAAGACGCTGGCGCGCTTGTTCACGCAGCTGTTTTACGTCCGTAAGGAATGGCTGACTGTTATTCATATAGTCATTCTCGCTGAGAGACCGTGACGATTTTAAGCTGCCAAGTTTGTCAGTGCTGCTGGAGGGCTGGTCTGCTTATGGGATATAAGACGAGCGTGTTGGATTTCTGCAAGTCTTTGGCTTCCACATACAGGCGAACCGTGGTGCCTGCGGCGAAAACGTTAAGGGTCTTGATGGGGAACTTGACGCTTGCTGTTCCCTCTGGGACTGTCACGCTCTGTGGCACGCTCACCAAGTCAGGCCGCTCACTCCTGACCGAGAAGGTCAACGGGCCTCCGGATGCTGGCTTGCTCAAAACGATGGCCGCAGCAGAGGTGGCGCCGCCGACCGTGCTCTTTGGAAGCAGTGCGAAGATGATGGGCGGCTTCAGACGATCAGCCAGTTCGGCAGGCCTGGGGAATGGGCGATACAGAGGGTCTCCGATATTGATAATTCGCCATTTCAATAGTCGTTCGCTGCGCAAGAGTGCGTCACCGACATTCGCGCCCTGAAATAAATACCAGAGCGCCTGATCCGGATGCGGCAGATTATCGAGATAAGGTTCAGTTATGGCTCCGGCAGTAACTGTGATGCCGCGCGCTATGGCGTTTGCCGCCCAATTCGCTCCCCCTCGGGGATTAGTCGCTGACGCACTGTCAAGATGGATGCCGATTGCGCCCGGGTTCCAGGTGAACGCGTCATTGTAGTGATTGAGGCTGTACCAGCCGGCATACAGCGCAGCGTGATCGCAACGCAGAGGCGCGGGCGCGGTTCCGAACTCCTCTGCATGAGCATCTTCGATGACCTGGAACCCAGCTCTACGGGCCATTTCTGCAGCTTGATATATATCCCAATCGCCAGCTCCGTAGACAAAGTCGGCAACGGAGGTTGGCGGATCGGTGCGGCGATCAAAGCAAGCGTTTCCTGAAAGTCCATTCGCCTCCGCGTACAGCGCTTTATCAACGAGTCCTTTTGCAAGGGCAGGAGTGGCCGCATCCAGGCGCCAAACGGAATATAGATTGGGCGCGTTCAATTGCCGTCGGTAATCAGCCAAAGGAAGGTAAGGCTGATAGAGGTCTCCTTCGCTCTGGGCAAGGCCAAAGTAAGGCTGAACTTCCGACATGTTGGCCGGGCGCTCCGGCAGATACTGATCCCAAATGTCGGCAATGAACTGATCGAGAGCGTAGGTCTGCGGCCCCATTTCAAGCAGCCACGGTGTTTTGAACGAGAACACGATGTAAAGAATCTTGTCCTTGCCGATGTGTTGAAGACACTTTTGGATTGGCCGCTTCACGCTTGAATCGAACTCATCCTGCTTGATCTGGTCGGTGGACGAGACCTCGATTTTGCATCTGTTAGTTTCGGGTATGGAGCGTTTTGCCATGTAATACGAGGCCACCTGTTTCGATTCCGGCAAGTTTCCGTTGTAGGCCACCAGAACGCGTTCGTTCAGTGGAAATTGGGCGTGTGCCAGGGGTACAAGCAGCAACCAGAGTGGGAGACGCGGTATGGACTTCGATCGCGCTTGCATGCGTCTACTTATGTATCAGAAGGCCTTATGAATGAGAACTCAAATGCACCCTTGACGCAGAATTACGTTCTGGAAACGAAGTCGCGTCGGACGACGTATCAATAAGGAGATGCCGGCAGGAGTGTCTGCAGATGTTGCGTTTCATTTGGCCATTAGTTTTCGTGTTTGCAATTCATGTGTCCGCCAAAGACGACCCAGTAGTTTTTAAAAGCGACGTAGCGCTAACGCGCGTCGATGCGAAGGTCGTTGACCAGGACGGACGCGCGATAACCGGCTTACAAGTAAGTGATTTCGTTCTGCGATTGGATGGGCGCGTGGTGCCAATTCGGAACTTTGCGAGCGAAAACATGCCGATCGACATCCTGCTTCTGCTGGATGTGAGCGGGAGTATGCAGCCCCATGTGGAACGGATCGCTTCCGCAGCGCAACAGGCTCTCAACGTGCTCACCGATAACGACCGGGTCGCGATCATGACATTTGATACGTCCACCCGTGTCCGACTCCCGTTCCGGAGCAGCCATAGTGAAGTGACTGACAAGCTAAACCAGTTGCTTCGCTCTGAAAGGTTCAATGGTGGGACACGTATAACGCACGCTTTGCTGGATGCGGCCAGCTACGTACAGCGGGAAGCCCGGCCGGAGGCTCGCCGAGCCATTGTGATCTTGACGGATGATGAGACGCAAGATGAGGAAGACGAAGCACACGTGGAAGCGGCTCTCACTCGTGGGAATATCGTCCTCAGTTTTCTGCAAGCTCCTTATGCCCCGCCGCAAATGAATGGTGGCGGACATCGTCGAGGCACGTGGGGAAGTGGAGGCGGTGGTTGGCCGGCTGGAGGAGGTGTTGGGTTCCCAGGAGGCGGTCCGGTTACCTTGGGCCGACGCGGCCCGGGCGGGTACGGCGGAGGAGATCCTTCGCATTCAGCGGGAACCGCTGATATCGCGCGCGATTCAGGAGGTGACACAATGCACGTCGACGAAGCGTCCGCGCTTGAAGATACTCTGGCGAGACTGCGTCAACGCTATGCTCTCTACTACTACGTGCCAGAAGGATCAAGGCAGGCTGGTCAAGGGACCGTGAAGGTCGATCTGTCGCAAGAAGCGAGACTGAGATATCAGGATGCCGAGATTCATTATCGCCGTGTTTATATGTCGGGCAGCGGTTCAGATGAACATCCTGGGCCGACGGTGGTCACGCGCGCTCAAAAACCAATAGACACGACCGACGAGTCTAGCCCGTCTCAGGATCAGAACATGTCCAAACGCCGTAGCGTGGCGGTTAACGAAGACTCGGAGCCGCGCGTGAACACGATTGACGTTGACTCCGAGACTTCCAGTCAGGAAGCAGCCCGTCAGTCTGCGCAGTCGGCCCAGGCTCGGCAATCGTCGACACAAAGTTCCAAGCCTTTCCCGCCGACTTCTCCGCCCCCCACCCCAGGGCCCAACGGTGGTGGATGGCCTCGCGCAACCCAAAAAACACCGCAACAATAAAACGCCGCGAGCTGAGCCGCAAAACGAGCTGAGCAATCCTAAAGGGAGCGCTCTATGCAATACACGAAGCTGGGCAAGACCGGTTTGGACGTTTCCCGTATATGCCTCGGGTGCATGACATATGGCGCGCCCGACAGGGGCGCTCACTCTTGGACATTGGACGAGCAGGCGAGCCGCCCCTTCATTCAGCGCGCTCTTGAACTCGGGATCAACTTTTTCGATACAGCGAATAGCTATTCCGACGGGACCAGCGAGGAGATCTTAGGCCGCGCGATGCGTGATTTCGCGAGAAGGGACCAAGTGGTCATCGCGACCAAGGTTTTCTACCCGTGGCGAAAGGGACCGAATGGCGGCGGCCTGTCTCGCAAAGCAATCATGACCGCGATCGATGCGAGCCTGAAGCGGCTGGGTATGGATTACATCGATCTGTATCAGACGCACCGATGGGACTACGCGACACCGATCGAAGAAACGCTCGAGGCGCTCCATGATGTCGTCAAATCCGGGAAGGCCCGATATATTGGCGCATCCTCGATGTATGCCTGGCAATTCTGCAAGGCGTTGTGTGTCGCCGACCGGCACGGCTGGACCCGCTTTGTCAGCATGCAGGATCACTACAACCTCCTAAACCGCGAAGAGGAGCGGGAGATGCTGCCGCTCTGCGCGGCGGAAGGAATTGGTGTGCTGCCCTGGAGCCCGCTGGCACGGGGTCGGTTGGCGCGCGGCTGGAATGAGAGCACCAACCGGGCAGAGACGGACGAGTTTGGCAAGACGCTCTACGTGACTCACGCCGATGCAGATCGCAAAGTGGTAGAGCGGGTTGCGGAAATCGCGCGGAAACGTGGAGTGCCGCAGGCTCAAGTCGCACTCGCGTGGGTGTTGAGAAGCCCGTTGTCACGGCACCGATTGTTGGCGCCTCCAAGCCAGATCACCTTAAAGATGCGGTCGCGTCCGTGTCGTTGAAGTTGACCCCGGACGAAATTGCTGCGTTGGAGGAGCCCTATGTTCCCCATTCGATCGTCGGGTTCTCTTAAGAGCGGATTCGGGTGGTGTTCCAGCCACCTGCGCACGCTAGTGCGCGTTCGAGCAGCAGCTCACGCTCACGTGTGTTTCGAGTGAGCGATGCGGCCCGCTCGAACTCCGCACGTGCTTCCGAAGAGCGGCCGAGCTTTACCAGGAGGTCGCCGCGCACACTTGGCAACAGGTGGTAATTCTTCAAGGATGGCTCCGACGTGAGCGCATCCACAAGCTCAAGGCCGGCTGCTGGACCGAATGCCATTGCGAGCGCGACCGCACGATTCAGCTCTACTACCGGTGACGGCGTTTGCCGGGCGAGCGCCTCATAGAGCGCCGCAATGCGCGCCCAGTCCGTTTCCTCTGCAGTACGCGCTCGGGCGTGACAGGCGGCTATGGCGGCCTGAAGTACGTACGGGCCGAGCGAATTGCTGAGTTGCTGGGCACGCTCGAGCGCGGCGAGACCGCGACGGATAAGGAGCTGATCCCAGCGCGCGCGGTTTTGATCGAGTAATAGGACGGGCTCTCCCGACGGACCGATTCGCGCACCCAAGCGCGATGCTTGAATCTCCATCAGCGCGACAAGGCCGTGAACCTCCGGCTCCCGCGGAGTGAGCTCGGCTAGGATGCGGCCCAGACGGAGCGCCTCCTCGCAAAGCGCAGGTCGCATCCAATCATCACCGGCGGTCGCCGTGTAGCCCTCGTTGAAGATCAGGTAGATGACCTCGAGCACCGATGATAAGCGGGCGGCGAGGTCGTCTCTATGGGGGACCTCGAAGGGGACACGCGCCTCGGCAAGGGTCCGTTTGGCCCGGACGATTCGCTGGGCGACGGTCGGCTCAGGGACAAGGAATGCACGCGCGATCTCCTCAGTCGTCAGACCTCCGAGCAAGCGGAGCGTGAGCGCGACGCGCGCTTCGGAAGAGAGAACCGGGTGACAGGCCGTAAAGACGAGGCGCAGGAGATCGTCGCCGATGTCATCTTCGTTTGTGGCGTCGATTGCAGCGTCCAAGTTTTCCACGAGCACATGCTGCTGGGTCTCGAGATCGCGACCGAGCTCCTCATGCTTACGCTCCAGCCGCTTGTTTCGGCGGAAGAGATCGATCGCACGATGCTTAGCGGTGGCCATGAGCCAGGCACCCGGGTTGCGAGGGACACCCGACTGCGGCCACTGCTCAAGCGCGGCAACGAGAGCATCCTGTGCGAACTCCTCGGCAAGACCGACATCGCGCACGACCCGCGCGAGACCGGCGATGAGCCTTGCAGACTCGATCCTCCAAACTGCTTCGATGGCGCTATCGGTAGCCTTCACGGCTACCCATCACACCATTTTTAGTTTTCCGGCACAAGCCGGGACGCTTCAGGGCACGACCCGAACACCTCGCGGATCTCGGTCTCACCCTCCCAGCCCGGCCAGTGTTCCTTGTGAAGTTCCATGAAGCGCACCGACGCCTGGATCGCCTCTTCTTTCGATTTCAAGTCAAACATTGCGAACCCGCCGACAATCTCCTTGGCCTCGGTGAAAGGCCCGTCGATCACGGTGAGCTGCCCCCGGGAAAGCCGCACGCGTGTGCTCTGCGCAGTTGGGCCAAGCCCCCCGGACTGGACCATTGTGCCCGCTTTGCTCGCGTCTTCGCTGAGCTTCGCAATGGCGTCCATGAGCGGCTTGGGCGGAGGGCCCGAGTTCTCGGCGTGCTTGACTAGCATCATGAATCGCATTGTTATATCTCCTTATTCTGCAGCTCGGGAAACTTGACCGCAGCCTCCTGGACATCCGCAGGAAAGTCAGAAAACTCCTGCACCTGGCGAATCTCAATGATTTCGTTGTCCGAAGCGGGGCAGCGCTTCGCCCACTCGACCGCTTCTTCCTTTGACTTCACCTGAATCATCCAGTAGCCCCCGAGTACCTCCTTCGCCTCGGTGAAGGGCCCGTCGGTGACAGTGGGCTTACCTCCGGAAAACGAGACGCGGGCACCCATTGAGGGCGGGTGGAGGCCATCGAGCCCGAGCAGCACGCCGGCCTTCTGTAGAGATTCGTTGTACTTCATCATCGCGGCAACCGCCTTAGCGTCCGGCATCGCGCCTGGCGCTGCCTTCTCGTACCCTTTGGGGATCATCAGCATCATGAATCGCATCGTCATATCTCCTTGGTTTGTCTCGACCGGCAGAATCTGGCCTCTACTTACACGTCGAACGGCGGGCGGCGAGATCGACAGGGTTCAGCACGTTTTTCGTAATATTTTTGAACTTATCAGCAGCGTTGACTTATACCCTCGCGGTATATTGCATCCTGACATGCGAACGCAAGCGCTACTCTACTTCTTTGTGATCTCGTCGACATTCGCGGCGGATAGAATGACCGCACCTCAATTGATCGAACTTGCACAGTCCAACGGCGCCGCGCTGCCAAAAGCGATCGCGGCAACTTTCGATGCCAAAGAATTGAAGGAGGGATCGGCCTGGACTGGCCATGGCTCAGACTTCTTCTTCGCAACTGAAGCGGCGACGAAGCCGGTGCTCTTCATCGATGGAGCGCCCGGTCCGGCAATGCAGCATTTAAGGGGCACTGAGGTATGGTACGCCGGGGCCCGGATTCCGGAAGTCGGCAAGCTGCACGCGTTTCATTACATTGTGAATGGAGTGAGTTTTGGCGGCAGCCAAGATGTCCCTGCGTTCGGGCCGCTGTCGTATCTCCAGCCGGGCGTACCATCCGGCAGGCTGTCAGGCTCTATCGTTCACACCAGTAAGATTTACGACGGCATGAAAAGCGAATACTGGATCTATGTGCCGGCGCAGTATGAGTCCAAAATTCCCGCCGCGCTGATGATCTTTCAGGACGGTGAGAGATATATCAAGCGGGACGGCAATAATCCGGCCCTCAATGTCATTGACAACCTGATTGCACAAAAGAAGATTCCTGTGATGATCTGCGTGTTCATCAATCCGGGCGATATCAGTGACTCACCCGGCAATCCGACTTACGATTTCGTTAAGGCGTATTCCGACAAATGGCAACGAACGCTGAAGGATTCTATGCGCAGCACTCTTTACGATACGGTCAGCAATCGCTATCCACAATTTCTTCGCGACGAGATCCTGGCCGAAGTCGGCGCGAGGTATAGTCTCCGCAAAGACTCGTACAGCCGCGGCATTACCGGGCTTTCTTCCGGCGGTATTTGTGCGTTTAACGCTGCATGGCAGATGCCGGAACAGTTCAGCCGGGTCATAAGCTGGATAGGCAGCTTCACGAGCATCCAATGGAAGGAAAATCCAGCCAATGCCGATGGTGGTCAGGATTACGCCGAAAAGGTGCTGCGGGAACCGAAGCGTAACATTCGCGTGTGGCTCCAGGATGGCGCCGAGGATCAGGAGAACAGCCGTTATGGAAGCTGGCCCCTAGCCAATATACGGTTGGCGAATGCGCTAAAGCTCAAAGACTACGATTTTCATTTCAGTTTCGGTAAGGGCACGCACAATTCCGGTCACGGTGCAGCCGAGTTTACCGCTGAAATGATTTGGCTCTGGCGCGATTACGATTCTTCAAGCACGGAGCAGACCTACGAAATGGAGCCTCAAGAGAAGGCTAAACCACCGTTCCGCGTTTCAATTTTCAATCGTGAGACTGAGTAAAACCGCCATTCGCGATGTACGCCCAGGAACCGTCCTCATCCGTTCCTCGTTGAACCTTCTCATTGAATCAAAATCGCGAGTAACCGACGAACCTGATAAGCTCTCCGTGATGTCAACGTTCATTCTGGTACACGGCGCCTGGCAGTCAACCGGCACGTGGGATTTGCTGGCCCCTTTGCTGCAGAAGCGCGGTCATACCGCCATCGCACCTGTGTTTAGTGGTCTTGGCATAGACGAAACTCACCTCTTCCCGAGATTACGCTGCATCAACATATACAGGACGTTTTGCTCGAGTTGGCGAAGTCTCGAAAACGAGCGATTCTTGTAGGTCACAGCTAAACCGGTATGATCATTAGCGGTGGCGGAGGCAAATCCAACTCAATACAGCGATTCGTTTTTCTAGATGGCTTGACCCCAGAAGATGGACAGAGTGCCTTAGACCTGCTTCCACCTGCGATTTGCGCCTATTTTCGCGAAGTCGCGCAAGCAAACGGAGAGGGTTGGCGATTACCAGGCGGCGAGGGCCAGCTTGATCTTTGGGCACTGAAGCCGGGCTCGGCTCGTGATTTCGTGCGGGCCAGATTGTTAGCCTACATTGCTTTGAACAGGCAATTCATCTCCCCGCCAACCGGAAGGCCAGCATGCCAGGTACGTTTGTTTCTTGCATGGCGGAGACATACCCCGCGAGGCCAATTTTCCAGCCGTTTGCCGAAAAAGGCCGTCTCGCCGGCTGGGATGTCACCGAACTGCAGACCGGTCACGACTGCCACGTGGAACAGTCCGAGGTCGCGAGCATTCTTCTGGCGACTGCGGCATCGAAACGAAACGCAGTCTCCGGCTGACCACAAAATTAACCCAGATAAGAGGCCCCTTCGTTGCAGTTGTTGGTTGTCGGCCATTGTTCCATTACTCGATCCTCGAAAACTGTGGCGGGTAAACTTCCTCTGCTGGATCGCTTCAACCGAGGCATGTTTTTCTATCACCGTCGAAATGCAGGATGTGAGTTGCAGTGCTACTAGGGGCTGGTGCGAATCCCTTGCGTTCGTAAAGACGGGCTGCTCTCGCGTTTTCAGTGCGCAGCCTTACTTTGCAAAAGTTCTGCCGGGCGACACCCAGAAGGCTGTCGAGAAGTGCTCCTCCGATACCCTTGTTTCGCCACGCCTGTCTGACGTAAAGCCGCCTGACGCGACCTACCGTTGGATCGCCAAGAAATGGATCACAATTAAGTCCGCCAACAGCGATTAAAAGACCTTGGTCCAGATGACCACACAGGATCTCGCCGGCAGCATCGAAGCGATTTTCTCCACTCAGCCATTCCTTCAGAAGATTTTCGAGGAAGTTGTATCCCTCTTTGCGCGCTTCTGCCTGCATTTGCTCTATCCCAGGCACGGGAAGCTCAATTCGCTGTATCAACACTACGGTCGCCAATTCCTATGTCTCGAATAATTTGTATCAGCTTTAACCATAGTGCCCGGCGGCTCAGTTGGCGCAAACAGGATCTTCGGCTAGACTGAGAATGTCAGTAAGTAACCGGTTCATATTTCCGACTACTCGGCAATCCGTTAGCTAGGCAGCAGCATCCGGCGCCTGAACTGGGCGAGTACGCTAACGATCGATGCGCGAAACAGCTTCTGACTTTTGCCCCGTAAGGTCAGGCTCAACCGATAGAGCGGACGACGCCCCCGTCGACGCGTAGGGCGGCTCCGTTGATAGCTGATGCGCGGGGGCTGGCGACGAACGCCACGAGAGCTGCAATCTCTTCCGGCTTCTCAAACCGCTTAATAATCGAACTCGGTCGCATGTGTTCAAAGAAGTCGTGCTCAAACTGCTCGCGGGTGGACTGCTGTTTCGCGGCCAGGTTTTCTACGAACTGGGTAACGCCTTCGGATGCGGTTGGGCCCGGGAGAACCGCGTTTACAGTCACGTTGGTGCCAGTCGTCGTCTCGGCCAGGCCGCGCGCAATCGCTAACTGGGCGGTCTTGGTCATGCCGTAGTGGATCATCTCCGCTGGAATCTGCAAGGCCGATTCACTCGACACAAAAATGATGCGGCCCCAATTGCGGCTTTTCATGCGCGGGAGGTGATACCGGCTCAGGCGAACTCCGCTCAAGACGTTCACTTCGAAAAAACGAAACCAATCTTCGTCAGAGATGTCTTCGAACGGCTTAGGTTCAAAGATACCGAGATTGTTAACCAAAATATCTACTTCGGGAAATTGCCGGATAGCTCGTTGAACGGCAGCGGCAGTGCTGAGGTCGGCGGCGATGCTATTGATTTGAGCGCCGCTCGAGCGTGCGCGCAGCTTCTGAACGGCTGTGTCGACGCGCTCCTTTGTCCGGCCGTTGATAATGACCGCGGCTCCTTCTTGAAGCAGGGCTTCAGAGATGGCGTAGCCGATGCCCGCAGTGGAACCGGTGACAAGCGCGCGCTTGCCTTCGAGTTGCAAATCCATACAAAGGAGATGCGAAGCGCGGTGCCGATGATGCGAGAGAAGAATTACGCGCAACTGCCTTATGTCTTTGGAACCGAAGCCGTGATGTTGCGGAACCGCAGACCACCAGTATGATCGCCCTGAATATAAAATGATCCCGGCTTACCTTCATCGGCGTCCAATGCGCCGCCGGTGATCCCTTCAATTTCTCTCGCATCGATTATTGTCACGCCATTTCGGACCACGGTCACTGTGCGCCCCACTAGCGTGACGTCAAACGCTTCCCACTTGCCCGGCGTGCGCGGTAGCTCCGAGCTAGGAGCGATGCGGCCGTAGATCGATCCCATTTGGCGTTCCATCGGCTCTGAGTTGGCAGGCTCATATTCAAGCTGGACCTCGTAACGCCCGCGCAGATAGAAACCGCTGTTAGCACCCTCGGGGCAGTTCACCTCAAAGTGCAGCTTGAAATCGTCGAATTCGCGCGTTGACTTGAGGTTCGCGCCGCGCGCCTCGTTGACGAGCAGCCCGTCTTTCACCACCCAGTGGTTCTTCGCCGTGTCACCAATGGGCTCCCAACCCTCAAGATTTTTCCCGTTGAAAAGCGGCTCCGGGTTAGTCCATTCCGTTGGCGCCGTACGTTTCAATTCCGGCGCCCGCACGCCTGTCAGCGGTGTCGATTGATCGCCGCGCTTCTGGACGCCGATCAATTTTTCGCCGTTGGCGTCGAGATCCCAAGTCATGGCGGGCCGGTTTTCAGAGGCCGGCGAGATCACGAGCGTCAAATGTGAACCATCCACGTGAAGATCTTTCACCTGGTACACGTGGCCCCCCGTAGGCTGAAACCACACTTCGAGGTTGCCGTCCTTTTCTGTTATCCCCAACCAATCCGCGTGGGTGCCGTTCGGGGTGTTCAGGTCGAAATCCCACCGCCCCAGGAAAGGGCTGCTGTTCTTCTGCGGAAACGCCGGAGTTGCTAACGCGGAAACTAGGATCAAAACAGCTGCAAAATGTCGCATGTTGGCAGTTTATTATGGCGACGGCGGCCCGAGCGGACTCGGAGTGCAACCCGACGTCTCAATCGTGTACGCAATCCCGGAGATTCTCCAGGCGCCTGAAATCTTTGCGAGCGTCACTGAGTCGACTCCACAATGGCTGAATTTCCCGTTCAGATGAAAATCGTAGGCAGCCCACACGACAGCCAGGCCTCCATGCATCAGCACCTTCGGGTTCCACATTCGCTCAAGCCACGCATTCTTTGCCGCACCCACGTGGGCCACGAACTCCTCGCTTGTGCTGTTTGAAACCGCTCCATTTGCCCGGACTGCAGTTAGTACCGCGTCTGGAGTGAACAGCGCCTTTGCATCGCTCGCATTGTGGGTGGCCATCGCATCGAAAAGCCGTTGTACTGTTGTGATAGCGCCGTTCTCATCCGGCACTGGCGCCGCAGACATGAACACACAACTTGCGAACGCCAAGAGTAGAACTGGACGCATTGGGTCAGTCTATCGCCACGCATTACAAGATGTGAGACTACAGTCCTTGCAGCGGGTAGATCGCTGCGGCATCCGCCGTTCTTGCGGCGCTATGCGTCATCCTGAAACTTTGAGCATATTTTGTCTTCCGAGCACAATATACAAGATCGGTAAGCAATGGCCGTGCTGCTCGGTGGCGATAACTCTAGCCTTACGGCTGGAGTCGTGTGAGGCCGTCAATCGGTCAATAAATGGAGGGCGACAATCGCTAGGACGCCACCGGCTGCCAATGTCGCTCCAGCGACCAATAGCGTCGCCAGGTGCGCACCAACCGCTGCGAGAATACGCCGCGCGGCCTGACGTAGCTCAACCTCATTGCTCCATCTGCGCAAGAGCGTACCGCAGCCGGTAACCAGCACCGCCAATGGCAGAGCGATGAGGAGTCCCCAGAGACCTATGCGCGGCCGCACAGCGTACCATGTGACGATCTGCTGGGCGGTGTGCGCCGGCTCGTATTGCGGCGGCTGCAGGTTGCGGACGAAGAGCGCGGTCATGAAGAGGGCGGCTGGGAAGATGAGGAGCAGTTCCGTAGCCGCAATAGCGTATTTGGGCAATCTCATAAGTACTTTATATAATAAAGCTACCGCGCGCGCAAGGGGTGCGATTGCCGATCTTTGTCGCCAATGCTGGTTAGCGGGATGCATTTGTCCGGAAAATGCCTTTATTCCTGGCTAATGAATCCCGACTACGGGGCTTTGCGGCCCATCCATCGCTCTAACGATTCTTATCGTAGACAGTCTCAACGCTCAAAGTTCAAAATCTAGCCAGTGTTTTTCGATCAGTTCGTTTAGCAGGTTCCTTACGGTGCGGCCTCGTCTTACACTCCCGCTCACCGCCGCTAGTAGTTCACTCACCGGCAGTCCAAGGTTTTCCGTGCGAATTCCCTAAAGGTTTGGCCCGTAATCGGGTTTGATGGAAGATCAGGGATTTGTATTCCACTTATTGAGGTTCTGGAAATCACTGTGAATAAATGTTTGCGTTGTTCCGCTCTCGTCATTTTTTTGCTTGCGCTCCTATGCCTGCGAAGCGAGTTGAGCGCGCAGTCACTTAGCAGTTCCGGTACGATTCGGGGCTCGGTTCTGGACCCTTCGGGGGCAGCCATCAACGGCGCTACTGTACAAATTCATAACCCCGTGTCTGGGTACAATCCCAGCACGCAGACGGACGCGAACGGGAATTTTCAGTTCACCAACATTCCCTACAACAACTATCAGCTGACTGCGACGGCATCCGGGTTTCAGCCGGGTGTGGAGGACGTGGATGTGCGATCCTCAGTTCCGCTCCAGTTGAAGATCAACCTGAAAATCGGCTCAGCGACGACAACGGTGAACGTGGAGGCGGGTGGGGACTTGGTCGAAACTGAACCCACGACCCACACGGATATCGATCGGGCGCTCTTCGATAAGCTTTCTCTCGAGAGCCAATCGTCTTCGCTCAGCTCTCTCGTCACGCTGGCTTCGCCGGGGGTTGCCGCCGACTCGAACGGTCTTTTTCATGGCCTTGGCGATCACGCACAGAATTCATTCTCTGTCGACGGCCAGCCGATTAACGACCAGCAAAGCAAAGTTTTCTCAAACCAGCTTCCGGTTGATGCCGTTCAGTCGATGGAAGTGATCGAGGGTGCGCCTCCGGCCGAATACGGTGACAAGACCAGCCTGGTCATTGTAGTGAACACGCGTTCCGGTCTCGGCGTTACTCAGCCCCACGGTGATGTAACGGCATCATACGGCACCTTCGGGAGTTCAAGCGCCGGCTTTGATCTATCTTACGGCGGGAACAAATGGGGCAACTTCATTTCCGCCAATGGGTTGAACACCGGGCGTTTTCTTGATCCGCCGGAGTTCCAGGTTTTCCACGATCACGGCAATGAAGGAAATATTTTCGACCGCGTGGATTTCAAGTCCTCTGACAAGGATACGATCAACGTGAATCTGCAGTTTACGCGTTCGTGGTTCCAGACACCGAATTCATACGACGGTCAAAATGCAACGGCATGGTCCGGACTTGTAGTCGACAACGCCGGGCTCGGCCCCAACGGCGGCCTTCCAGTGGGCTCAACAGACCAGCGTTCGAAGATTAGGACCTTCAACATTGCGCCAACCTGGACGCGGTTGATCAATCCGTACACCGTGTGGACGTTCGGCGGCTTCGCCCGGCAGGATCAGTTCAACTATTATCCGAGCAACAATCCTTACGCCGACCTGCAGCCGGGTCTGCAGAGTACGACGATTGGTCAGAACCGACGGCTCACGAACCTTGGCCTTCGGACAGATCTGTCCTATGTGAAAGGCATTCACAACTTAAAGGCCGGAGTCACTTATCAGGACACAATTCTGACCGAAAAGGACGCTTTCGGAATCGTAGATCCGACTTTCAACGCTGTTTGTTTGAACCCGGATGGAAGCTCTGATACCGACCCGACGGTGACAAATGCGGCGCAATGCACTGGGCCGCTAACGTCGAATCCTGGGTATGTATCTCTTCTTGCTCCTTACGACTTGACCAGGCCGGGCGCCGGTGTCGGCCCTTACACCTATCGTGGACACGCCGACATCAGCGAATTAGCCCTGTACGTTCAGGACACTATCACGCTGAAGAATTGGACTTTGAACTTCGGCATTCGCGGCGACGTCTACAAGGGCATTACCAGTGCGACTCAGGCGGAGCCTCGTCTCAGTATCGCTTAGAACATCAAACCGACCAATACCGTGCTGCGAGTTTCTTACGCCCGCACTCTCGAAACGCCGTTTAACGAGAACCTGGTTCTTGCGAGCACGGGATGTAGCGACGCGGTGGTCAATGCCATCCAGTCGGCCATTCAGGGTTATTCTTGCCTCACCACTCCTCTGCATCCCGGTTGGCGCAATGAATTCCACGCCGGTCTCTCCCAAGCCTTTGGGAAGTATTTCGTCCTAGATGGCGAATACATCTGGAAGTACACCCATGGTGCCTATGACTTCAGCGTGTTTGCCAACACACCCATCACTTATCCGATCGTGTGGCACAACTCCAAGATCCCCGGATTCGCTATCCGCCAAAGTGTGCCGAATTTCCACGGCTTGACGGCGTTTGTAGTGATGTCGTCGGTGGCGGCACGCTTTTTCCAACCGCAAGTCAGCGGAATTGGCGCCACGCCGGCTGGGCAGGGTGGGAACGGAGTCTTTCGCATTGACCACGATGAGAGTTTCAACGAGACGACTCACTTGCAATACCAGCCTTGGAAGAGTGGGCCGTGGTTCAGCTTTAACTGGCGCTTCGATAGCGGCCTAGTCGCCGGTCCGGTGCCCTGCGCGGGAGGTAATTGCAACAATGGGCCAAATGGTACCGATCGTATCGTGGACGTGTCCGGACTGACTCCGAATCAACAGTTCGAAGCTGGGCTCTTCTGTGGGAGCGTGCGTGCGACACCCACTTCTCCGATCAGCCCGACGGGCGTGTGCCCCGCCTCGCAATACGGCTCCAATCTAGTGAGAATCCCAGCACCCGGAACGGAGAACGACGACCACAACCCACCCCGGATCGCGCAACGCAATCTCTTCGATTTAGCCGTCGGACATGACAACATTTTTCACGGCGATAGATATAAGTGGAGCGCCCGCCTGGAAGTAATCAATCTGAGCAACAACTACGCTCTTTACAACTTTCCGAAGTGAAGTGGGCGGAAAACCTGTCGGCTGAGGAAGGCTATCCGCATGGGATCATCGCACTCGTCGACTTTCTGAGCCCAGATGTTGCGAACCTTCTCGATTATTACAGCTCTCTCAGAAACGTGCGGGCCGTCCGCCAACATCTCGCCTGGAATCCGACAAACTCCTTGGTTCGCTTTGCGACTCGGCCCGACATCTTGGCTAACAAGCTTTGGCAAGAAGGCGTTGCTTTGTTACGCAAATATGACTTGTGTTGCGAGATCGAGATCTTTGCTCCGCAGTTGCCTGATTTTCGGGCCGTCGCGAACACATATTCTGACCTCCAGTTCATTCTTCCCGTGATGGGTTGGCCGATAGACTTGACCGAAGCCGGCTATCGGGACTGGAAGCGCAATATGAAGGCGCTCAGTACCGCTCAGAATGTCGCGGTCAAGATCTTCGGGATGGAATGCATTTTCGACGTTAATTGGAGGATCGACCAGATCCGCCCCTGGATCCTCGACGCCATTGAGTTCTTCGGACCAGAACGTTGTATGTTCGCCAGTCACATGCCGGTCACCAAACTGGCCTGTAGCTTTCAGGATCTCTACAATGCCTATCGCGAGGTTGTTTCAGAATTCAGCGCTTCAGACAAGCAAAAGCTCTTCCATGACAACGCGATCGCGGTCTATAAATTGCGGAAGGCCTCTCATTGACTATGCCGCCAGCCAGCACCCGGATTGCATCACTGATTGCTTCCATTGGCGCAAAATGTCGGGAGTTTCCGATGATGAAGAGTGCTGAACCGGAATTTCTCGTGCCAATTTCTCGTGCGCCGCAGGCGTTGTGCGACGGTCTTGCCGACCGCAGATTATCACGGTTGGACATTCGATTTGTTCAAGACCTACGAATGGCCCCGGAATGGACAGCAGAGCCTTTATCTGCCGAAGACCCGCCTGCGGACCGATTCTTCGTGCCATCTCTATGAAGGCGCGCTTCAAAACAGCATCATCAGCACGCGAGGGATGGACGTATTGAAGATAGGAGTGCTCGGGCGACGATTGAAAACCGTACGCGGGCACGGCCGGAACAAAAAGTGATATGCTTCGTTCGCGGTTTTTTTGGTTCTCACTCTATGTAGCGGTTTAGGATTGACAATCATACACCTGGAGTGAATTAGGCGGCGTGGGCGGATAAGGAGGAAATATTGAGTATCTCAGCAGATGCAATTCGGCAGGCCGAGCTCGTTGTCAAGCTATATGAGTTGCGTCGGGAGTCGGTCATGCGCCAAGCGCGCGGTTACGTGGGTGGCGAGTTCATGCCAAAGTCAGTGGATGAATTTATAGGTCTCGTAAGCGCTGGTGGTAAAAACGCCGGCTATATTCTTCAGGTCTACGGGTATTGGGACATGGTTGCCGGATTCGTGGTGCACGGCGCACTGAAGGAGGCGCTGGTCTACGACACCTGCCAGGAGATGTATTTCCAGTATGCGAAGATCCATCCGTACTTAGCAGGGTTCCGCGAGAGAATGAATTTGCCCGAATTTCTGAGAAACATTGAGAGAGTTGTGGAAGGCTCGCCGGAAGGACGGGAGCGCCTCAAGACTATGGCCAAAAACATTTCGTTGATGGCGGAAATGCGCGCGCAACCCGAGGCGGCTGTGCAGGCTGGTCGCGGCAGTAGGGAGTAAGTGAAGGGAAGCCGGTTGTGAAACGCTCAAGCTTACTTCTCTTTTTGTTGACTCAGCTCGCTGTCCAAGTCGCTCCGGCAGCGACGGTGAGCTGCGCTGGCGCCGATCTTTCGAAGCTGACCAGCACCGTCTACGTCTCGCCGCAAGGGAACGACAGTACCGGCTGCGGTCAACAGCCGGGCTCGGCCTGCAAGACCATTCAGCAAGGGATCAGGAACTGCAAAGGTGAGGACTGCGGCGTGTTGATTCGCTATGGGATATACAACCTCCCGGCAGCTCTGGATTTAACGGACGGCGTAAGCGTGTATGGAAGCTGCGTGTTCGATGGGGAGGACCACAAGTACCGATCGACGATCCTCGGCCGACCTGCTATCCGGGCAAATAATATCAACAAGCCGACTACGGTACATGGCTTCGTGATTATGGGAACCAGCGCCGCCAATCCCGCTGAAGCAAGTATTGCGATAGTGATCAGCAACAGCAAGGGATTGGCGCTCAATCACGACGTTGTGGCGAGTGGCAGGGGCGGTGATGGCAGCAATGCTGCGCCAGGAGCGAACGGATTCTCCGGCGGCACCGGACACTTCCCGATTGGCAATTCCGGGGGTGTCGGCGGACAGGCTTGTCCGGCAAACTCGCCTCCCCAGTCCGCTGGCGAAGGGGGACGCGGCGCCGATTTTCAACAACTTTACAGCCATTGTTTTGGCAGCAGTTGCGATTGCGACAACAATAACTATCCTGCCAGCCTTGGCAAAATGGGCCAGGATAGCGGCGGTGTTCGTGGTGGAGACGGAGGTGGGAGAGGCACGTCCGGATGCAGGTGCGTACATGCCAGCGGCGGTAGCGGCGACGGGCCCCCTGGGAAAGGCGGAAACCCGGGTGCGTGCGCCAGTACAGGGGGCAAACCGGATTCCAATAACAAGGGGGCCTTCAACGGGACCGTTTGGGTGCCAACTCGTAACAGTACAGGGTCGGCTGGTGAGGTCGGCAGCGGAGGCGGTGGCGGCGGGTCGGGTGGCATGGGAGTGTTCGCGGCTCTTTTCTCGAAAACAATAGACTATCCCGGCAAGCCTGGCGGAGGCGGTGGTGGCGGAGGCTGCGGAGGTGGTGGCGGCCTTGGCGGACTGCAGGGCGGCGCCTCCATTCCTCTCGTGCTGTTCAATTCATCGATCATCGGGCTCGCGAACGCAAACGCTTTCGTACCCGGACCCGGCGGCCGAGGCGGCACCGGCGGACCTGGCGGGAAAGGTGGAAGCGGCGGGGAGGGAAGCACCGGGGCCGTAGGGCGTGAAAGGCAAATCAGTGGGACATGTAATGGCACCGTACCGGGTACTGGGGGCAAGGGCGGTACCGGCGGTCAAGGCGGAGCCGGCAGTGGCGGTGCCAGCGGCAATGGCGGACCATCCTTCGGCATTGCCTTGGTCAATTCGTCACCGCTTTCTGCGAGTGACTTGGCAATCTATCCCGCCCAGCCCGGCACTGGAGGCAGCCGTGGCACCGGAGGACAGAACGAGCCATCTCAATGCAAGGGTGCCGATGGCGAGCTTGGTTTCACCGGATTTTCGGACAACAACAACTCGGTCGTTTCCTTCACTTCACTCGGCGCACCGATTCGAGGTGATCAATGAGCCAATCTGGGCTCCTGCGTCTATTCCTGGCGCGAGTCGGACGGGTGAGTTTATTTGTGGGCCTGCTCGCATTCGCAGCCAGCGCTCAGAATTTGACCTGCCCAGCAAATGAAGTGCCTCCAGAGCGGAATTTCCAAGGACAAACAATCAAGCACGGAAACTTCTCTCATAGGGACCTCAGCAATGCCAACTTCTCCAGCGCTACTCTGATCGCGCCATTCTTCGCCTTCGCTAACCTCAAAAACGCGAATTTCCAAGGCGCAATCATCACGAATGACAGCTCCAATCCGGCCCTGGTCGCTGATTTCAGTTTCGCGAATCTCGAAGGCGCCTGTTTTCTGGGCGTGCAATTCAACGGCCCCACTTACTTCACGAGTGCCACGCTGACATGCGCCGACTTTTCTAAGACGGATCTTAGTGCGGGCAACGCCATATTCGGCGAGAGCCCTCTTACTTTTGAGCGCGCAAAGACAAATTGCCGATTGGCGTTCCGGGCAAGCGTCATGAATTGCGAATTCCTCGCCGATTGGCGCTTTCTCGACCTTAGCGGCGCTGATGTCAAAGCCTGCTCCACTCAGCTTGCGGGCCGCGATTTCTCAGGCTCAAAATTCGATTCCGTCAATCTTGAGGGAGCGAACCTTGATCGTGCGAAATTCGTGAAAGCGGACCTCAGCCGGGCCATCCTGGACAAAGCCAGCCTCCGCGGTTCCGATCTCTCCTACGCCACTTTGCTCGGCGCTCACCTGAACCTCGCGAACTTAACGGGCGCCAACCTATATCACACTTTTCTTTCCAATGACACGCCATCGGGAATCACCAATGCTGCCTCGGTTCGCCAAGCCCATTTGAAAAATGCGAACCTCTCCTTCGCGCAGCTGAGCGGCGTTGATTTCACGTATGCAAATTTCTATGGGCATGATCCCGGCCGGGACCAGTGTTTGCAAAACTGCTCCCTCGCGCGACAAATGCAGGGAATCTTCTTCCAAGAATTACGAAGGATTCACCTGCGATTGCGCTGCCGCACACAGCGCAATCCTGACCCAGACGAAATTCTCTCGCGCATACCTGTACGGAGTAGATTTCACCGCTGCGGTAGGCCAGGGCGTCGATTTCACCGAAGCGGTCCTGACCGGGTCGAACTTCGCCGGCGCAAGCATCTCGTCCGATCCGAAATCCGGCGCTGCCTCAACATTTTTCCGGGCGTTTCTGCAGGGTTCGAATCTCGATGGCGCTCAGCTCAAGGACCGGCCCAATCTATCCGATGCCTTCGTGGACTTCACTCCCGGCGGCAATAATCTTTATATATTTTTGGATGGATCCAACCACAATCAGTTCACGTGTTCGGACTGCGAGCCACCTACCGGCACGAATGTCTGTGTACTCGTAAACTATCCGGAGCCCACCAGCGTGCCAGAGGGGGGTCCAGGACTCACTTGCCCGAGCGGCTTCATCGGTGATTGCGGCCCACCTGATCCTAGCGGCGGTAATCCCAACTGGAAGAGCCGCATCGCGGATATTGGAGCGCCGCCCACTGGAGTACCTCCCGCTTGGTATGAGCACAACGCCACATACTCGAGCGCTCCTGAGAACCCGAACGTTATTTGTAACGGCCAAGGACCGGACTCCGCAATCCTCTTTTGGTAATTCCATTTAGTAAGCCGGTGCAGAGCTTTAAAGCGAAGGAAACAGCATGAGAAGATTCAGCCAAAGAAGACAACTTGTCTCCGCGCGTGTTATGAAGTCGCGTCGAAGCGCGGCGGTCAGGACCCTGAGAGCGGTACGAGCACATTCGCGCATCTCGCGGCGGAAATTCCTTGGCCGAACTGCGGCAACCAGCTTGCTGCTGGGTCTCTCGCCAAAGCTCGGCAAGGCGCAATCCGAGGACGCCACACCGCGCACGCTTTTTTTCAATCTATTTCGTGAACAGAGTCTCTCCGGCGAAGAAGAGTACGCCCGCCAAACGCAGTTTTTCAACATTGGCGGACAAAGTTATCGGCTCAAGCGAGTCAAAGAGCACCCAGACGTATTGGCTAAAGCGCGGCAAGCGAATGCGTTTTTGCGCGCTGTACCAGATGAGCAGATTACTCATTTTGTGGACAGTTTTCGTTCCGGATCCGACATCACGCTTCTGGGTTATCTCGGGTCAACCATTGACGAAGCTGCTGGCACGTGGTCGATGTCCTTAATTGTGCAAGATCTCTCGCCATCTGCTATATCGAACGCTTACGCGCACGCTCGCCACATCGAACCGGAGGGACCGCTTCCTCTCTCGGCTAAGCGCGATTTCTACGGAATCGAGGCCGCCTTTACCGCGCAGGATCTCGCCGACGAACTGGCTCTCATCGATTACACAGATGCTGCACGCACACTGATCGCCCTTCAACCGGACATGCTCTGCGCGAATCCTGCCGGTGCTGAAGAGATCTCGGTCAGTTATATCTCTGCGAATTCCGGCACTAGATTTCTCGCCAAAGTTCTGGAACGCCAGGGTCCCGCAAAACCTCAACAGACGCCGGACCAGCCCAACTCCGAAGGCTGGGCAACCTTGATTCCCTTAAACCAGGACGATGGCGCTCCCTTCAAAATGCCCGACGGCCTGAATCAGTATTTCCCTGACTGGAACGACGAAGTCGACCGTCAGGTGGGGAGCTCCGTGCGGTCCCTTGCCCATCAGGTGAAGAACGATCCCGATCTCGGGTCCGATATTACCGGTCTGATTTCAAACAGCGGAACGTTTGCTCCTCTCGACGAAAGAGTTCAGCAGGAGCTCACAGGAAAGGTCTGGTACCGTCACGACGGAGTAACTGCTGTCGATCACGGATCCACTGCATATCTGAACTCCGCTGCTCCCAAATGGGATTTTCATCAGAAAAATGGCGAGACGGGTTTACAAGTTACACAGCCCCAAGTAACTGTTCTGCCCGATAATCAGGTGCAGATCACTCTGAACAATGTCGCCAACTGGTTCCTTCGGTTTTTGGGAATCTATCTTCAGTTCATTGATAGAAACGGACGCGTGATCCCGAAATCGGAGCTTCCGCCCGGCACCCTTCCCGCGCATTTCGATGTGCTCGATCGCGAGAACGCTGTCTTCCTCGGAATCGTTCCTCCGGTATTTAGCGTCGCCGGCGTACCCATTTATCCGCCGGGCAGGTTCTCCGGCGTTGTGAACGTGCCACCCGCTGCCGGGGCGATCAACGTCTTCTATGGCGGAATCGGTGGGTCCGGCTCCTTGACGGGCCCCGAGAGAATCACCGATGTCGGCGTTGGACTAACAAGCGCAATTAATTACGGTCTGGTGGCCATCTTCATGGCTGCGGGAGTCTCCACATTTTCCGCGGTTACCAAAGAACTCATCGGTACCTTGGGTCAGGCTCTTGCAGCCGAAATCATCTTTTTGATCGGTGACACCCTAAATTCCCGTGTGCCGAGCGTAAACCAAGCAATTGGCATTATGAGAGGCTTACTCCAGGCCACGGTTGGGAAAGGGCTCGCGAAATTCTATGCCTTCATCCTGACTCACATCGCCGCCGCACAATTCATTAGCGGGGTTCCGGTTGCGGGTCAGATTGCTCGGGCGGCGGCCGCCACGATAGGCGTTGTCCAGCTCGCCGTGACCTCGATCGAGGTCGCTATCTCTCCCCCGGTTTACCAGTTCGATCTCACTTTCACGCACGACCTGAGCCTCGATATTCTGCCCGATCCGAATCGCGGCAGCTTCCCGCAGCTTCCCATCGGTTACGTCTTGTACTACAAAGTCACCTATCTGTTCGATAACGGTTCTCCTCACTATCTGGATCACGTGGACGTGCCCGATCCAAATATAAAGAGCATACCCGTAACCCTGAGAGGCATTCCGTGGGGAGGTCAAGTGAATATATCGGCCGGCTTCTACTCGCGAAAAGAATCCACCGATCCGTCTGAAAACGATTGGTGTGCGGGCAAGGGTACAACCGGCCTTGTCCCCAACACAGAAGACCAAACGCCGAATATCGTTCTCCAAGACATCAAAGTTCCCATTCAAAAAGAAACGGTCTACATTCACACGAGTAAGATCACTCTCGACCCAGACGGACGCCATCGGTGGACGAAAACTCCCAACCCGCCGCCCTACGTTCCTCCTTCCAGCGGTCAGCGGCCCGGTGACATCGGCAATTTCCGAAGCATTACGGTAAGGCAGCAGACCAGCAGGAAGCCAGGATATGTCGGCTATTCCTGGCAAAGCTACAGCAGTGGCGTACTGGATTGCCAAACGGGTGCTCGCGGGCAGCTCGATCAGGCAGCCAATCTGAATACCGATATGGGGAACAATGGTGCCAATGCCCAGAACGGTTATGCCGCCACTCCCTGCGGATTACAGGGCGGAGCATCGAACGGCATCAGACTCTCCTATAATCTGTTGACCGAGAGCAAAGCCAATTTCTATCTCGATCCTTCGTCGTTGCTGTTGCGCGAGGTACAGCTCGATCCTGTGCCCGAGTTCGCCGACCCCATCCAAGGAAGATCCTTCGGCAAACTCAATCTCGGGTCAACTGTGCTCCTGCTGCATCCGGCCGGTCATGTAGTCAGCATCAACAACGCGAACAGTAAGTTTGAAGCCCTGCATCTACCCGCCGAAGCGATGGACGACCCCGTGGCAGCAAACCGTTTTCTCGCGCGCACCTACTCTGGGCAAGGCTCGCGTCCCGGCTTGATGAAGTCGCCAATGGCAGCCTGCATCACTGCAGAAGGGGCGATTCTGGTTCTCGAAGATAGCACTGCGAACAATCGCATCCAGGCTTTCGACCTCGGTGGAAATCCGGTTCCGTATTTCAAGCAGCAGAAGAGCCCCTACTTCATGCATTTGCCTGTCACCGGAGGCGCAACCTATCTGGATTTGGCCGTCGAGTTCACCGGGTACCTCTACGTTCTTTCGCGAAGCTCCAGCCCGCCGGTCTTCCGGCTGGACATTTATCATCCAGCCCAATCCGATACGCAACCCATTTGCACTACAAAAGGCTTGAATGCGGCAAAGCTGGCGGTGGATTTCTGGCGTAATGTATACACGCTTAACTACGAAGTGCTGAAGTTGCCCTCCGGTCAGATCCCGCCCAGAACGGAACCGTCCCTCAGCTTCTGGGTTCCACCTCCACCAACGGCGTAGGGGATTGAGTGTCGCTCTTCCCCTTCCAATGGTTCCAGCATCGGTACGGGCGTGCCGCCCAGCGGTTGCGTGTGGCTCAATCGCTCTCCCGCCAGATTCAGGATCGGGAAGAGGAGATCGATTTCAAAATTGTTTGACCGCCTTCCACGCGGCATGAGAACAAACGCGAGTCGCACCCAACCAATCCGGGACATTGCGGGTTGAATTCACGGAGAACGCATCCTGTCATGGCATGGCCCAGACTCATTTCGGCAATTCCGCAAACGGCAATTGGCGCGCTGGATTCGCCGATTCCGTGTCGCGCGTCGCCCGCGCCGTGTATGGCCTCTGGGCCGCCAGAGCTGTTTCGAGAGTTCTTGGTAAGAACCCGAAAGGCCCAGCAGCGCTCTTGAAACGTATGCTGCCGTCAGCGCCGATCAAGTAAAGACGATCTGGCCAGCCGGTGTATGCCTTTTCAACGTGGTTGTCGATGGAATCGATCAGCGCGGGGAATGCAACGTGGAGCTTCCGTACACATGAATTCGCGACGTGCTCACGCTCCGCGTAGGTGGTTGGATTGCGGAAAAGAACGCCCTCTTTGACGTTGCTTTGCATCTGCCATATGTCGGTTGGATGAGCTTCTGCTATGTATACGACGTAGAACGCGACCTCGTTCTTGTATTTCGCGTACAGTTTGTTGAGCGCGGGAACCTCCCGGCGAAATGGCGGTCAAGTGTAGCTTCCGAAAACCAAAACAACCGGCTTCATGCCGCGAAAAGAAGAAAGTGTAACGCGACTGGAACGGTCGAGAAGCGGAAGCGTAAAGTCGGGCGCAGCGTCTCCGATATGTAGAGAACCCTGCCGCGCATTCTTCCACATGGGCTCGAATGGGAACAGGAGGAAAGGAATGGGCCCAACGTGCATCATCACCCGCGAAAAAGTTTGCGGCGGCAGGTGCATGGCATAAGCAAAGCCAGCCATGAAAAAGAGATACAATGCGACGGCACCAGCAGTGATCTGCAAAAGACGCCGCTTCAGCTTCGCGTATCCGTTCACCTTAGCCAATTCCGGAAGCGATGATGATTCAGCCATGACGATCTTACTTGGTGGCCGCAGCTAATTTTTCGATGATCAAGGCCTGTGATCCGCCTCTCGCATACACTTTACCTGTCGCGGTTACGCGCTTGCCAGCATATGGGAGAAGGCGCTCGTTCTGGCCTGCCGCAGGGGTGGATTCCACAATGGGCCAATAGATGGTTCCATTATCTTGGAGGATCACTAACGGTGAACCTTTCCTGGCGCATGCAAGAGCGCATTCCCGACTAATTGGCTTGTCCAGTTCCTTCGTGAATGCGCAGGCGGAGTCTAAAACCCATCCGGTGACTGTCTGAGTTCTTGCGTCGTTAGGCGCGCCGACAACTACCGCGGCCAGCATAGTGGGGACTGCAGCGATGTAGATGACGGACTTGCCAGCGACGCTCTGGAGCATAAGGTTGGAAAATGATTATACCAATAAACTTGATCCTATTGGCTCAACGGCAACGTCACCGCCTTGCCTGATTGGGCGGAGCGGCGCGCCGCATCAAGGATCTCACTGACGATCACGTTTGTATTTAATGATGACAGACTGTCTTCGTGCGCCTTCCCATTAATCACTGCGGCGAAGTAGTGCAGCGGGTCGTCATAGGGAGCGAGCAAGGGCCTAGCGGGCACAATACGAGCATCCCTTTCACCTTGCCGGCGAAACTCAATTTTGTCCCGAACAATAGTCTTCACATAGCCCGTCCGGCCGTAAATCTCCATATCTTTTCGATCGAACGGCCAGTTCCAGGAGGCTTGCAAGATTGCCACGGCGGACGGATAGGTCAGAATCACATTTGCTTCGTCGTCCACCTTCGGATAGATGTCCGGCTTGATCTGCTGGGTAACGGCGGTTACGGTGCGAGGCGGCTGTCCCCGCATGAGCCAAGTCGCCAAGTCCGCGCCGTAGCAGCCGAAATCGTAGAGAGCACCAGCGCCATTTAGTTTGGGATCGGTCAGCCAGGCGAAAAACTCCGGCTGTACGTGGATCTCTTTCGGTCCCGCGTGTCCATCGTGAACGACAATCTTCCGAACGTCGCCGAGTTCGCCTTGCTGAAGTAGCTCGTACGCCGCCTCGTTGCTCGCGTACCAGGTAGTCTCATAATTCACCAGGACATGGATGTCGGCCTTGCGAACCGCGTCCGCCATAGCTTGGGCATCTTCGTAGCTAACTGTCAGCGGCTTTTCCATCATCACGTGGATGCCGTGACGGGCACACTCCTCAACTACTTTGCGGTGATCGAAGGTATTTGTATACGCGAGGACAGCTTGTGGGTGAGCACGAGAAATCATTTCATCGAGCGTTGAGAAGTGGACATTGGGATCGAGGCGGTATTGCTGGGCGTAGCGGTTGAAAAGCTGACGGTCGGGCTCCGCAACGCCGACGATCTGAATATCCGGTCGATCAAGCGCGGCGCTAAAGAACCCAGCCACGTGACCATGTACGAGACCAACGATGCCGACGCGAAGAGGAGCCGTTGTGGAGGTTTGGCCAGACATCGCGACGCTGACTGTGATTAGAGCCAGCGCGGAGAAGCGGACAATTCGCACTATCCCATTATCGGGGGGACGAGTTAATAGTTCAGCGGCAGCCTAAAATTTGATTCAGGCGACGTGAGCGGCGGTGAGGCGTTTAAAGCGCTGGCTTTGACCGGGTTTGCGGCGTATATCGTTGGAAGCTGCTGGTTGCGCGGGTGCAATATCTTGCAGAAATACAAAATACGATTGCCCTTCCCAACGGACTTTGCAGGTGGTTTCGTTGAAACCCTCCCCGCAAAATGTCAGATCTGCGCCCGCGGGGAGGTGCGAAATCGCTCCAAGCTCGGGGCGGCCATCTCGCGCGAAAGAAACCTGAATGGCTGCAATAGAAGTTGACAAACGGTAAGTTAATCCAGAAAGTGCACTAAACAGTGCTTCGTTATTTGCCATTGGGCTACTCCTTTTCCTAAATGGCACGTTTAGCGCTCAGTGGGCGGCACTACGAAGAAGGTGTTATCAGATGAGATAATTCTAACTCGAATTTCTAAGAAAATCACGAGTAATTTTGATGACGCTCGGAAAGGTTTAAGGTTGATGATGCCGGTTTATTCCTGGCGCAAGACATCCGGTACAACACGGCAGCGGGGTCGACGCTGCGAACTGCGCGCTTCACGGCAGGCGCTACGGTTGCCGGGGTAACGTAGAGCCTAGCACGAGAGACCATCCGGTGAGTGGAGTATCATACAGTTTCACAGGAAAGTAGATCTCCGATCTGGGAGGTACTCCAAAGCCGCTTTGCCGGACAACGCGCGCAATAGCGATCACGGTAGCCCAGTCACCATGCTTCACAATGGTGTTTTGGTGCAAGATCATGTTTCACTAACCGGACCAACGGCACACATGAGCCGCCCGCCTTTCAAAAAGACGCCCGACCGGCTTCCGCTTGAACTCCAGGACCATAACCATCCCGGTGCGCTTCAGAAACGTCTGTATTCGGGAGCTACAGGATCAGGGAGCCGCGCGGTGATTCAGCGAGCGGGCATGCATCAAGTAATTCTGATCGCCTGGGTATTTCTAGTCCTCGCGTCGTTGCACATTAATGCGGCGACGAACGACCTGCTCGATCAGGGGTACAACGACATGTACAGCCTCAGGTTCGACGACGCTCACCGTTGTTTTCAGCAATGGGAAAAAAATCATCCGAGCGATCCCACAGGGCCAGTTTCAGATGCGGCTGCTTACTTGTTCTCCGAGTTCAACAGGTTGAGGATTCTGCAATCGGAGTTGTTCGTGGACAACAACGCGTTTTTTCACAGGCATACCGGAACGCCCGATCCGGTCGCGAAACGTGATTTTGAAGCAGCACTGAGGCACACTAGCGAATTGGCCGAAGCGATACTGAAACAGTCTCCCGATGGCGAAACAGCTTTATTTGCTACGGTACTGGGGCTTGGGTTACATGCCGATTACACCGCACTGATTGAGAAGCGATACTTGGCCTCATTAGATGAGGTGAAAGAAGCGCGGACTAAAGCTGAATATCTTCTTGCTAAACATCCCGATTGCTATGACGCATACCTCGCGAGTGGATTTGAGAATTATATGTTGAGTTTGAAACCGGCGCCTGTTCGCTGGTTCTTGCGCATCGACGGCGCGCAGACCGACAAAGAGACAGGGCTAGCCGAGCTGCGGTTAACGGCTGAGAAGGGCCATTACCTGAAGCCTTTTGCCGAGCTGCTGCTGGCTGTGGCTGCGCTGCGCGATAAGAATGAGCAAGAAGCCAAGCGGCTACTGACCGACTTGACGACGCGTTTTCCAGGCAATCCGCTGTATCGCGAGGAACTCAAAAAGATAACTCGGTCTTAAATTTTCGAATTGGAACTCATAGCGTAACGCATTCGTCCAACGCGCATACGTTGTTACGTGCGATTGAGCGCCAACCACGAGAGGAAAATAAACGGAACATAAATGGCTGCTGTAGGTGTGAAAGCAGAACCCCGAGCGACGCTGCCCAGCGATGAGCTGGCCCAGGAACGGTATGCGAGAAGCGTTAACCCTCAGTGGGTGCAATTACTAAAGCTGCTTCAAATGAACGTCGAGTACGAGCGTTGCTCGGGAGCTGAGCTGTTTACTAAGAACGGCGAAACAATTCTCGATTTCCTAGCGGGGTATTGCGTTCACAATGTGGGGCACAATCACCCAGCAATAATCGCAGCGCTCAAAGGCGAGTTGGACCGGCGCGGGCCGGCGATGTTGCAGAGTCATGTACCGGAGCGCGCGGGACACTTAGCGAGGCGCCTTTGCGAGCTTGCAGGAGGCAGCGTTAAGAAAGTCTTTTTCTGCAGCTCCGGCAGTGAAGGAGTAGAAGCGGCCATAAAGTTCTCGCGAGCTCATACGAGGAGAGATGGTCTTCTTTATGCGCAGGGTGCGTTTCACGGCCTCACCTGCGGTGCACTTTCGTTGATGGGAGATCCCTTCTGGAAAAAGGGATTCGGGCCTTTACTGCCGGACACTGAAGAGATTCCGTTTAATCACATCGGTTCATTAGCGGACAAACTCTCGACCCGCCAATACGCCGCGTTTATTGTTGAACCGATTCAGGGCGAAGCAGGAATACGCTTGCCCGATCCAACTTATCTATCGGAAGCGCAGTCGTTATGCAGGCGATATGGCACGTTGTTCGTGCTGGATGAAGTGCAAACAGCATTCTACAGAACGGGAAAGTTTCTTGCCGCGCATCATTACGGCGTTGAACCTGACATGGTGGTCCTAGCAAAGGCACTGAGCGGCGGACTCGTTCCGAGCGGCGCTGTGCTGATGACGGAGGAGATCTATGATTCCGTCTACAGTTCTCTCAAGAGATCGCTGATCCATACCTCGACGTTCTCTGAAAATGGCCTAGCGATGCGAGCGGGACTCGCGACTTTGGACGTGCTGGAACAAGAGGAACTGGGAACACAAGCTACACGGTTAGGAGAGTATGTCCGAGAGCAGTTGACGAGATCGCTGAATGATTTTGAGATGGTTGAAGAAATACGGGGGCTTGGGCTGTTTTCGGGAATTGCCTTTCGAGCTCCGAAGAAGATGAGTCTCCGGGTGGCATTCGAAACATTCGCTCACATCCATCCAGCAATGTTCGGCCAGGTTCTTGTAATGAGAGTGTTTCGCGATCACCGGATCCTCACACAGGTTTGCGGGAACAATTTCATGGTCCTGAAAGTAGCACCGCCTCTGACGATTAGGAAACATCAACTGGACAAGTTCGTTGAAGCGATTCGAGCGGTTGTAGAACTTGCGCACTCACCCACAGTGTTTTGGAGTGAAGCTCTGGGGCTCGCGCGGCGGGTGGCCGGGCTTTGATATCGAAGAAAGATGGACGAGCACGGTAGTGCGGTTTAGAAATCCGGACGTGTACGTTGTTGGCGGCGGGCCCGCAGGTTTAGCCGCGGCGATCGCGGTACGTAAAGAAGGGTTCGCAGTCACTCTGACGGATTGTGCTGTTCCTCCCATCGACAAAGCTTGCGGCGAAGGTTTGATGCCCGACAGTCTTGCTGCTTTGCGCGAACTGGGAGTAATAATACCTTCCAGCGCGGGCTTTCCGTTCAGAGGCGTTCGTTTTGCGGATGCGGAGTCTTCAGTTGTTGCCGATTTTCCGAATGGCACTGGAATCGGTTTGCGCCGGACAATTCTCCACAAGCTGCTGGTCGAACGGGCTGAGGAAATGGGTGTTTCCCTTTCTTGGGGGGTGAAAGGTACGCGCCTTCGTGAAGGAGGGATCGCCATAGGCAACGAGCCGCTTACGCCGCGACTCGTGGTCGGCGCAGATGGACAGAATTCGCGGATTAGAAAGGACGGTGGCCTCGATATGGCTAGGCGCGAGGTGCGCCGATTCGGCTTCAGACGCCACTACAGCGTTGCACCGTGGTCGGAGTATACGGAGCTGTATTGGGGCAAGTGCTGTCAGATGTATATCACTCCTGTTTCGGAAAACGAGGTCTGTGTCGTGGTCATGTCGCCCGATCCGAAGCTTCGGATTGATGAAGCGCTAAGGGAGTTTCCAGAGGTTGCGAGCCACCTCTCTTCTGCCGAGCCTTCGTCGATGGAGACGGGAGCCGTCACGGTGTCACGAAAGTTGAAACGCGTATGGCGTCCTGGCTTGGCGCTGGTGGGCGATGCGTCGGGATCGGTAGACGCGATCACGGGCGAAGGGATGTGTCTCTCATTCCGTCAAGCCCTAGCCCTTGCTCGAGCTTTCAAGACAGGACATATTTCAACTTATCAAGCCGCGCATCGCGCTTTGACTCGGAGAGCCAGCTTCATGGCATCCGTGATGCTGAATCTCGAAAACCACCGGAGGTTCCGGAGGCGGGCGCTGGTAAGCCTGGCACAACATCCAGATATGTTCGCTCGCCTTTTGGCAATTCACGTCGGACAGTCTTCTTTTCTGGACCTCTGCTCAGTGCGCCTGTTGGATTTTGGATATGCCTTCCTTGCGGCTTAACTTGCGTCTGAAAATAGCGATTCTCTTCATTGCACCGCTGCTGGTTGCGCAGGCAGCTACGATCGATCTGGATTCGTCTGAAACGAAGATCGATTTTGTTTTGGGCGATGTGCTTCACACTGTACGCGGAACATTCCAGCTGAAGCAGGGTCATTTAGAATTCGATCCAGCCGGTCAATCGATCTCAGGCGATGTCGTGATCGATGCGACAAGTGGAAATAGCGGGAGTACCGGGCGCGACCGGCGAATGCATCAACAGGTGTTAGAAAGCGAGCGCTATCCCTGAGATCCGGTTCAGTCCTACGGAGATGACAGGTACGGTTTCATCGACGAATAACTCTGCCGTGACTGTAACAGGCATGTTCGAGATCCATGGACAGCCTCACGAAATGACGATACCGATGGATGTTCGCATGGTTGGAGATCACGTAACAGCTCGGGGAAAATTTGTCGTTCCCTATGTAGCGTGGGGCATGAAGGACCCTAGCAACTTTCTTTTGAAAGTGGAGAAAAAAGTGACAATCGAGATCGTTGCCGAAGGCCGCATAACTGGCCTTTAACGTGAAGAGGTGGCCGGGCGGCCCAGAGGCCGGAACCACCGACAGGAAAGGAGGGCTAACGTCATGGTTGGAAAGCTAACCCCGGAAGTGAGGCGTGTTGTCGCTGAACAGCGGCTTGCATTCGTCGCCACGGTCTGTCCGGATGAAACGCCGAACGTTTCGCCCAAGGGGACGATAGCCGTTTGGGATGATGATCACCTTGTCTTCGCCGATATCCGATCACCGGGCACTGTCGCGAACATCAGCCGGAATCCAGCGGTGGAGTTGAATGTCGTTGACCCGTTTTCCAGGAAGGGTTTCCGTTTCAAGGGGACGGCAGAAATCGTGCGCGACGGAGAACTCTTTACCAAGATCCTCGATTTCTACCAAAGCTACCGGGGCGATAAGAGCAACGCAAAGCGGCGACCCGCACTTCGGGCATTTGTGGTCGTGAAGGTGGAACGAATCTTGCCGCTCATTTCTCCCGCCTATGACGACGGCTCCGATGAGAAGTCGGTCCGAGATCGGTGGATTTCCTACTTCTCCTCGTTGCATCAGCAGACTGATAAGAAAAGTTGTGGGGAACTTCAGCAACCGCGTCCGACCGACGCGTAGTCCGGCAGATTCTCGTGGGCGCGCACGGTTCCTGTGCAGCCTATGGGAGCGCCGTGGCAATCGGCACTTAAATGCTGCGAACGGGCATGTTGACGATGTCCTCGACCTGGATCGACTCCCTTACAACGAAAGGTTCCCCGTATTTTACGCCAATCAGGTTGCCGTAGAAACGCGCGACGGCAGCCAGCCGCTCTTGTATCTCGCCGTGCGAAGGAAAAAGATCTGACGCAGTTTCGGTGTCGCCGTATTGCGACGTGTAACTGAGGAGGGCTGCCATGCGGCGGTCGAACTGGCGCGAAATATCGACAACGAACGACGGCGTGACATTTGCATAGAGAGATGAATACAACATTTTGAATGGGCGGTGAGGAGCAGTCTCATCCTCGAGACGCCGGAGACCTGCGAGAAAGCAAGCCTCATAGCCGATCTCGGCGGTACGGAAATGATCGGGATGACGGCCGCTCCAATAAGGAAGGATGACGATACGGGGGCGAATGCGGCGAACCGCGCCCGCTAGTGTCATGCGGGCCGTGATGGTGTTTTCAAGACGAGCATCGGGCCAGCGCAGGTTCTGGCGCCAGGCGAGGAGCAGATGCTGCGCCGCAGTTTGAGACTCGTGAATACGCAGATCCGGAGTGCCGCGGCTGCCCATATCGCCCGCAGTTAGATCGAGCACACCGGTACGGTAGCCGAGCTCGGCCATCGAAATGAGCGTGCCGCCGCAGGTTTGTTCGACGTCATCGGGGTGAGCGGCAATAGCCAACACATCCAGCGCGCGAAAATTTTCGAACGGCTCATTGGGATCGTGCATCGACGGGAATCAGTACGAGTACCGTGGTCGGTTGCCCACAAATATTCGTAGAAACAAGATTCCCGCAAGGAAGCCACCGACATGAGCGAACCAAGCGATGCCCTGAGCCTGAGATACGCTGGTCAGCGATCCCAACCCACTCAGAAGCTGTATGGCAAACCAATAAATGAGCATGAAGGCAGCAGGAATCTCAATCGTTGTTATAAAAAAAACGATAAATACCAACGTGACTACACGTGCACGAGGATAGAGAACGAGGAATGCGCCCATGACCCCGGCGATAGCCCCACTGGCGCCTATCGTCGGTATGGGGCTGCCCAGGTTTGTCACGAATTGAACCGTACCGGAGGCGATACCGCTTATTAGATAAAAGATCAAGAATTTGGCTGAGCCCATCGCATCCTCGATATGCGATCCGAAGACCCACAGGAACCACATATTGCCAAGCAGATGAAGCCAACCACCATGCAAGAACATGGAGGTGACGAACGCCGTAAGGCGCAGTTGGTCCGGAACCAGTGCGTAATGTTCGATAAAGCGGTCCCGCTGATATATTGGCTGGGCCATTTCAAACAGAAAGAAATAAACGTTGGCCGCAATGATGAGCAGAGTCATTATGGGCACTGATTTTCTATATAGAAGTACGCGCAGCGGAATCATTGGCGCGGAATTACAGGCTGCGAGACGCGCGCAGCAAGCCTTTCGGCGATATTGACATCCTCGCGGCGGCGGAGATTGCCTGCCGATGCAAGTGCTATTAGTGACTCAACTTCAGAGCGGGCGGGAATGTGGCCGCGCGCGCCAATGGCGGTGCAGTTTAGAGCGGCTGCCGCGTTCGAAAAGTCCAGCGCTGCAGGCATGGACATGTTAGCGAGCATCGCGTAGCAGAACGCACCATGGAAGACATCGCCGGCGCCGGTTGTATCGACGCAACGCACCTCGAACGCCGGCGAATACGTCCAGCGACCCTCTTTGAGAGCCAGGGACCCACGTTCACCGAGGGTCATAGCGGCGACGCGGAGCGCATATTCGCGCTGAAGCCGGTCGAGCGCGACGAACGGATCCTTTTCGCCGGTCCATTTACCAGGCCACGAGGAGCTCGCCACAAGATAGTCGACGTGTTTCAGCACGCAATCAAAACCAGGATAGACGGTGTCAACATCAAGCGAAACGGGAATCCCATGCTGTCGCGCTAAAGACGCCGCGTGCGCAGCGGCTTCAGTGTCGTAGCCATCGATGTGGAGGAGTTTGGTCGCGGCTATGTCTTCGGGGCGCATCTCAGATGCGGCGAGGCGAAGACAATTCGCGCGATGCCACAGCACAGTCCGCTCACCTGTGCGCTGATCGATCAGGATGTAGGCAGTCTGATTGGGACACTCCGAGCGCAGAATCAGGCCGCTGATATCTACACCCGTCTCTTGAAGGCTTTGACGCTGAACGTTGCCACGAAAATCGTCTCCGATGGTGCCTATGTACTTGGCGCGGAGACCTAGCTTGGCACACGCAACTATAGCGGTAGCAACCTGGCCTCCAGGACTCAGCAGCTCCTGACCGTAGGCGACCTTGCCGGCGTACGGCGGGAATTCGGGAAGGAGTAGCAGGGTATCGGTGGCATTGAGACCGATGCCGAGGACATCGCAGTCCAGAGTCGACATGAATCGATCAGTTCACATTCGTGAACCGGGCCTACTTTTTATTAGTGATGGAATTGGGTACCTGGTAGAGGTAGATGGTGTGGTTGGCCCCGTGACGTCCCTCGGACTCTGCAGTGTCCATCGGTTTCCAACCTGGAATGGGATAGTCGTAGGACACGACGCGCGTGCTAGGGCGCAAGTACCGTTCCAGGTTGGGTCGCAAACTTTCATTGGCTGTGGTGGCGAGATATAAGGTAACTACGTTAGCACCACTCAAATCAGTGTGCATAAAGTTACCATGAATCACTTTCACCTGGTCTTGCAACCCAGCTTTCTTAACTTTTTCAGCGGCAGTTTTGGCAAGGTGTTCTGAGATTTCGATACCGACGGCTTTCACCTTGTACTTCTCGGCGGCGGCGATGAGAATGCGGCCGTCCCCACACCCGAGATCATAGAGTGTCTCACCGGATTTGAGATTCGCCATTCTCAGCATCTTGTCAACGGCATGTTCGGGAGACACTACGTAGGGCGCAAGGTTGTCTTTATAGTCGGACAGATTCCGCTGCTGGCCGTAAGCTGACGCGGCTGAGACACACAACACAGCAGAGACGAGAATGCCGAAGTGAAGCACCCGAAATCTCATAGCTAGCTCTCCCTAATTCCTTCTAGCTTACCGCGCCCCGCATACTTTGAACAACGTTATCTTGCTTGGGGCTCTGTTTGAGTAGTTCCTTGCGAGCTGCCACCCACCACCGCTGCGACCGGGCGTTGGTGCTTGGACCGGAGAATGCGTGAGACCATTTCGGTCGTGGAGAACCACAAATCGCGCGGCCGCGAGATGGTATATTCCGTGCCCTTAAACACGCGTATGGCGTGGCTGATGGAATCCTTCCATGGAACAGCCTGCGGGTTCAGATTGTAGTTTAAATAGAACACCGGACACTCAATATCTCCGATGCGCCGCAGATCGTCCTGGGGTACATCGGCGTCGAGCATGGCCTTCGGACCTGCAAAAATCACCGCGTCGGAGTGGCTGGTTTTCGCAACTTCCTTTTCGATGAGCGATTGAAGAAAATCAGTTTCTCCGTGCTTCTGGCCGAGCTGCTGAAGCTTAATAGTGCCAAGCTTCATAGTCTCGAGCGCTTTACCGAGCGCCGGGAAGTCTATCTGTTCCGCGGTCTCCTGGCGATACAGTACCCGACCTTCTTCCATATTGAAAGCGACGAGAGACAGACGACTTATATGTGGGTCCCTTTCAACGGCTTTTAATATACTGACTAACGCATCGGTATCAACTCGTTGAAGTGAAGCGGCAGTTTGAGTTTGCGGGGCGAAATTAACCAAAAACTTTACATTTAGATCGTCCCCGCTCGCAGTGGGCGGACGCTCGACATGCTCGTTGACGAATGGCTGTGCCGGGGTCTCGGCAATTTTATTAGGACCAATAAATAGAGCGATTGACTTGTCTTTAGGGGATAAAGCAGCTTCTACGTCCCAACTCGAGGAACAGATGCGCTCGGCGCGATCCCGCATGAGCCAGTCGACGTGATACTTACCCTCGCCGACATCAATGATGCCTTGAAGTGTGGCCTCCCCCTTTGCGTCTTCGGGGATAACAGGTACGCGAAAGTGCTGAACGAAATACGCGGGATGGAGCTTGTCGTCGGCCGCATGAACACGGAATACTACTGTGAGAAGCTGCTCGTCACCTTCGAGCGTGTTCAGCGGGATGGTCGCATCGTAGCCGGTATGGAAACGAAGATCGAATCCCAAATCGGCATTTCGCGGCGTGACTGTGCAGGAGAGGTCCTTTCGAGCATCACCCGATTCCAGAATGGCGATGTCAGAAGGCATGAGACTTACCGGCTCGCCGGGCTGCGCCGGCTTGAGAAGAAACTGCGCTCCAATAGACGGTGCAAACACGAAACACAGAAATATGCCGAAGAGTAGCGTAGACCCGCGGCGGGTCACGGCGAGCAGCGATTGGCATGCCACGCTGCCAGGCGAACACGATCTAAGAAACCGCGATGCCATATTCCCCCAAGTGGCTGTTACATAGAAACTGATCCGGGGGCGACCCGGTAGTTTCATTATTATCCTCTAATCGGACGCTGATTCAACGGGAAATTTCACAAGTCGCGATGCACTGCGAGTTTATCCAGGTGGTGCTTGCGCTTCGCGCAAGTTCTCTACGGTACCGGTACCCTAGCAATTCTTGTGATACAGTTCGAGTGATTATGGCTTCCCGAAGTGTTAACAAGGTAATTTTAGTCGGAAATCTTGGCCGCGATGCGGAGACGAAATTCACGCCCTCTGGAGCCGCTGTCACGCGGTTCGCGATTGCCACGACGCGAAGTTGGAAAGACCAGCAAAGCAACGAGTGGAAGGAAGAGACGAACTGGAGCAACGTGGTGCTTTGGCGTCAGGAAAACCTAGCCAATTATCTGACCAAAGGTAAGCAGGTGTATGTCGAGGGGAGATTACAGACCCGCAGCTATGACGATAAAGATGGGAAGAAAGTCTACGCGACGGAAGTAGTGGCAGAGGAAGTGATTCTTTTGGGAGGACGGGGCGACAGTGCTCCGGCGGCCGAGAGCGGCACCCAGGCTGGAGCGCGAACGGCGGCGCCGAGCCGCGGTAAAGGAGCCACTGCGAGCGCGCCTGCCGGAGAGGAAGATTCGTTCGGCGGGCTAGGCGTCACGGATGATGACGTGCCGTTTTAGAGTATTACCTTTTGTGGTGAACGGGTCCGTGAGCCACCATTTAAACCCGCATTTCGCATAGGCCCAGCTTCCGGTTGTCCGTTCTCATAGGCACCCAACGCTCTTTTCGAGTGTACTCGTGCTGTCGTTCCGTTACTGACAGAATCAGGCAGCTCGTTTGTGATGATCACGAGAGGTCCAGTTGTTACATACTTGCGATCCACCTGAGCTTCTGGCATTTGGTGCAAAACCATTCACTACTCAAAGGGTATGAAAAGTTGCTCGCCTCGAAGGACAAGAGCACCCGATTTGTGCAGCTTCTTCACGGTCTTGAGAGCCATGCTACGGATGTTATCGGTGATTCTCAAATACCCTAAGACCCGCGCCGTCTCCCCCGCCAATTCGGATTCTGTGATGCCGTGAGTCAGGCGCACAACAAGTAGAGAGGCGGATTCCAGCTCCTCCGGAGGCACGTGTTCGATGTCTCGCAGCTTGCCTCCGGACGTCGGCCGCCTAGGGGCCACGCTCTCTATCCCCTCAATCCAGACGAATTTCCCCTTCTGGTATGTCTTGTGCTTTCTGCACGCAACTTTGATCTGCGCGCTGATTCTGCTCTCGACCTGATGACCGGTCCGCATTAACTGAAACGTGCGCGCGACACGCCGGACAAGTAACTCCTCATGAATTGGCCCCTCGCGTTGAACGATATTGAGAATGTCAGCTTCGACCATGGCATCGTTGACATAGAATTCTTCCTTGCGTCGGAACTTCGGTGGAGTCTCGCAGAAATTCCCAATTTCGGGGTTGCCGTCGTAGGGATCGGCTTGCGCGCCGTCGTTCAGAATAGCCTCGCCTTGGCCGTTGGATTCCGCTGTAAAGCTTTCGCGTGGGACCTCTTCGATCCGGAGAGGCGTAGGAGCGACTTGCTCCGGCAAACCTTTCAGTTCTTCGATCCGTTGAAGCAGCCGGAGAAGACAGCCCTTCTGGTCCCGTAGCCAATCCGTGGACCAGATTCGATGTATTTTCCACCCGAGGCCTTCGAGGACCTGTTGGCGCAGTCGGTCTCGATCACGCGCGACTGCTGAAGAATGGTAGGTTGCTCCGTCACACTCCACCCCCAGAAGATATCGCCCTGGTCTCTCGGAGTCCTTGATTGCCATGTCGATGCGGTAGCGGGAACTTCCGACTTGGCGATCCACGTTAATGCCGCGCGCTTGCAGTGCCTGCCAGACAGCAACCTCGAACGGAGATTCCGACTCACCGGTGGGCGCGGTCGTCTCGACGGGTAGCCTACCCTCCACAGCGAACGCGAGATAACGGCGCAGCAATTTCGGGCCAATGCTTTGGACGCGTGACTCGTCGATGTCATGCGCAAGGATGGAGGAGACAACCACTAGTTCCCAACGAGCCCTTGTTACGGCAACATTGAGTCGCTTTTCTCCGCCCTGAAAGTTGATGGGACCAAAGTTGAGCGAGAGCAAGCCGGCAGCGTCCTTACCGTAACCAATGCTTATGATGATGGTGTCCCGCTCGTCTCCTTGCACGTTTTCTAGAGGTTTGACGAAAAAGGCCTCTTCGCTTCCAGACTTAAGGAGTACCTCCAGATCTGGCCGATCGATGAGGAGGCGTTCCATTTCCTCGTTGATGGCTGTTTCTTGTGCGGTACTCAGGGCAATTACTCCAATGGAACGTTTTACTCCCCACGTGTCGCAATGTCGGCCAACCAACTCCGCAACTCGCCGTGCCTCGCGCCGATTCGTCCTAGAGTGCCCCCTGTCATACACGCCATCCGGTACATGCTCAAGGTGAACTCCGATCCCCATGCGAGCCTGCGTATTCGGCGCAGGAAACGTTGTGAGATCGTTTCCGTAGAATTCAGCGTTGGAGAAGGAAATCAAGTCTTCGTGTTTGCTGCGATAGTGCCACAACAACCGGCAGGACTGCATACCACTTGCGTCACAGTCTTCGAGCAAGCTATCTAGGGGATCCTGTGCGCCGTCATCGTCTTGGTCTTCATCATCGTGGGAGCGCTCAAAAAATCTTGTAGGCGGCAACTGCTTTGTATCACCAGCAACAATGAGCTGTTTGGCACGCATGATGGCACCCGTGGCTTCCTCGGACGGAACCTGCGATGCTTCGTCGAAGATTACTACGTCAAAGCGGACCGCGTCTTTCGGAAGAAACGTGGCGACCGACAGTGGGCTCATCAGCAAACAGGGGGTTAGATCGAGGATTATCTCCCCAGACTCCTGAAATAACTTGCGGAGGGGCGCGTGTTTTCTCTGTTTCGCTAATTGTTTTCTCAAAAACCCCACCTGCCCGGCAGCCGGACCATCCAAACTTGGTTGGCGATCAATGACTATGGCTTGCACGACGTTCGCATATGTCCCCATCAGCTCGCGGTCTAGCTTTTGAAACTCTCGGACAAGCTGTTCGTGATCCTGCCATTGAAACGTTCGAAGCTGAGGGACTTGGTCGTATATTGCATCGAGCTGGATCATCAAAAGGCGCTTCCTAAACGCGCCCTCCAGACTCGGAGCCGGCAGACGCATCTCAATTGCACAATCCAAAAACTCGTCAATTCCCGTTTCCGTACACTCTTCGCGAGTCTCCCGGAATTGCACCCACTCACTTAGTTTTCCTATGTTCTCAATTTTCGAGTCTAGCCATGCCGTGAGATCGAAGAAGCTCGCGAGGCATATGGCTTTGCCGCCCAAACGCAATGCGCTCTCATCGAAAACGTCCCTATGGAATTCCTGTTCCCCTGGGATCCGGCTGACTATCGGCTCTAATTCTTTCAAGATGCCACGGGCCGAATTGACACGCTCAACACTGCACGCCGCCTCTGCACAAGCGCTTTTCCAGGATTCCATTTCCAAGTGCCGCAGAAGTTGCTCGGTCCACTCTAGATCAGAGGAAACTCGATTCCAATCCGTATCGGCTCCGCTAAACAGGTGACCGTAGGATTGCTCTAGAAGTTCTCTGCGGACCGCGTATTCCTGCTCGATTTCTTGCACTTCGCGCGCGCCAGCTGCATCTTGAGCCATGCATTCGGCATCTCGGGCGTGCCCATTACGGAGATCTGCGGTGAGAATCTTTATCCCGGCTTGAAACTGAGCGATCTGGTCGTGTGTCTCGTTTAGGCAGGCATGGAGTCTGCTGAGATGGCACTCGCTGATCGGCCCTAAACCGGCCAGCGCTTGGAGGTCAATGTACTTTTCGAGAATTGGGAGGCTTAGGTCTAAGGCTTGAATGTTCACAGCCATGCCTCTACCTAGGTCACCGATCCTTCGAAGCGCCTCCCCGCCAACGAGCAGAGCCTCCGCTAGCGCCTGGGGTGGGGGTAAGCCGCGCTCATCTTCTAAGATGCTTCGAACGGCTGCGAGATGGATGACGACTTCTCTCCACCTCGTCTCAGACCCGCAGTAGTGAAAACCAAGCAGATGCGCGTGTTCCTCGCGCCGTGCCGCAAACCAGGCATCAAGCTCCAGCACATCCGCACCGCGGGTCACTCTATCGCGTGCTTCTGAATGCGTGAACTTGCCCGCGAATTCCGCACCCGCTGCAAGTCCCTTCGGCACCGGTGATAATCCGACTTAAGGAGCCGCCATAACGTTGCGTACCGAGTGCGGAAGTCCTCGCGCCACTGGCAAAGAGGCAGTTCGAAGAACTCGTCTATGAAGTCATCGCACAGGCGACTTCTTAGCTCTTGTCGACGGGCAGACTTTTCCATGCCTAGTCGGACCTCTTCGAGAAGCGAATTAACAACGGCCCAGTCAAACCACGCAGGTGTAGGCCGCGGGTCTGTAGCGGCTGAAGTCGCAATGTAAGCCAGTCGGCGGCATTCGGCGGCGTTCGAAACAGGAGGTTTTTTGAAAATTACGGCGAGCTCAGTACCCAGTCGCGAGAGCTGCGAAATTGCTTCAAGACAGGTCTGCAGGCAATTCCGCAGGTCCATGCCGCGTTCAGTGTCAAGGGCGTTTTGAAATTGGGCCAAAAGGCGGCGGAAATTTAGACCAGTTTCTCGGGTGAGCAGGGTTGATTGAAAGGGGGCGATGGTGGTCGGAACGAAGCGCCGCCGAGCCCGCAGGGCGAGGCGATCGGCGCGAAGTGCAGACCACTATCGCGAGATGGGGACAGTGGGGCTACTGGGAAACAGCAGCAGGAGCTCGCGCCGCAGCTTTGCGGGTCTGCTTGCTCTCTTTGAGCCGGTAACTCTCGCCGTTCATTTCCAAGATATGGATGTGGTGAGTAAGCCGATCGAGCAAGGCTCCGGTAAGGCGTTCGGTGCCCAGTATCTCGGTCCATTCGTTGAAGGGAAGATTGCTGGTAACCAGTGTGGCGCCCCGCTCGTAACGCTGGCTGAAGATCTCAAACAGGAGTTCGGCGCCGGTGCGTGACAACGGCACGAAGCCCAGTTCGTCAATAATCAGCAGCTGGTAGGCGGCCAGTTGTTTCTGGGTACGCAAGAGCCGCTTTTCATCGCGGGCCTCCATCAGCTCGTGGACTAATCCAGCCGCCGTGGCAAACCGGACGCGATAGCCCTTCTGACACGCGGCCAGCCCCAGCGCCAGTGCGATGTGGGTCTTCCCGGTTCCAGAATTTCCCAGTGCCAGTACATTTTCACGGCGGTCAATATAATCGCAGCGGGCCAAGTCCAGGACCAATTGTTTATTCAGCGCGGGGATGGCCAGAAAGTCGAAGCTGTCGAGGGTCTTGACCACCTCGAACCTAGCTGCCTTGATGCGCCGCTCGACCGCCCGGCGATCCCGATCCAGCAACTCGAGTTCTACCAGCCGCAACAAGAAGCGAGGATAGTCGACCGCCTCGCTCGCACACTGCTGCGCTACTTTGTCGTACTCGCGCAGCATCGTCGGCAAGCGCAATGTTTTCAGATGATGCTCGAGCAGTACCTGCGGCGTATCCATTAACAAACTCCTTCGGCCAGCAGAAGAAGATAATCGGAAGCCGCTGTCAACGCCACTTGCGGCGCCGGCAGATGCGGATAGTTTTCCAGATCGAGCCGCGGCGGCTTGCACTCCATCCGGCACAACACCAGATGCTTCACCGCATCGAACGAGATCGCCTGCAGCTGCAATGCCTGCTGCACAGAAGCCTGCACTTCGAGGAGCGAGAAGTGTTCCAGTAGACGCAGGATCTGCACGTATTCGCGCTTTCCCTTTTTGCCCTGGCGCGATTCCAGCAGCCGCCGCATCCGCGGAAACTCTTCCGGCAACTCCCATTCCGCCAACGGCGCCGCCTGGTCGAGTGCGTTCGTCTTCTGCTCTAACAGAGGCAGGTAGTGCCGGGGCTCGTAAATGGCGTCGTGCTTCTCATAGCAGCGGGCATGCCGGGCAATCTCTTGCGTGCCACAGTGGATGACGACTTCGTGTACATAGCCTTTCACCACTACTTCACGGTGTCCGAACTCGACCGGAACCGAATAGTCGTTGGCGCGATAGCGCACCAGCGACAACGAACTGACTCGCGTGGCCTGTTTCTCGCATGCTTCGTAAGGAACGCCAGGAAGGGGCAGCAGTGTTTGCTGATCCCACTCAAAGCGTTTTCCGATTGTGTCCTGATGCCCACGTAATACCTTCGCCCGCCGCTTCTGGCATTCGTTAGCAGATGTTGGTTCAGCGCCGCATAGCTGCTCACACGCGGTAGGGGCACCAGGAAATTGCGCCGTGCATAGCCAACCAGCCCTTCCACTTTCCCTTTGTCGTTGCCTTTGCCCGGCCGCCCAAATCGTTCCGCAAACAGATAGTGGCTCTGCAGTTCGCTAAAGGCTCGCGTCTTCTGTCTCGTCCCATCCCCAATATCTGGGCAACGGCGATCTTCGTGTTGTCGTACAGAATCGTTTGCGGCACTCCCCTGAAGTAGGCAAACGCTTGATTGTGCCCTTCGCAGAATGCTTCCGGTAACGTTG
>CAVYUB010000007.1:0-378077 GCA_963771565.1 uncultured Acidobacteriaceae bacterium | reverse complement strand
GCGATATCCGGAACTGAAGCAGTTCGTGACCGACGCCGAGCCGATGCCCGGAATTCGCGGGGCACGGCGCATCTCGAACGGTCCGGTGTCGGCAGCCGCGGGGGGAATTGTGCCCTATGAGACGTTGCGCGCGATCGCGGCGGGAGTGCCGCGGTCCTTCCCGTTCCACAGCGTTGTGATCCATTTTGTTGCGGAAGAGTTCGGAAACCTGGGTCCCGTATTGCCGAGGTCGGCGGACCTGCTGCCCGGAGTTCTGCTGTCCGATAGCTGGTGGGTGAACGGGCGCATCCGTTCTCTTTCAGCATGCACAGTCGTGGAAGTCGAGCCGTCCGCCAAGGGGCTGACTCCGCTGGCCCAGCCGCTAGCGGCCGTGCTCGCCGCGTGCGGAAAAGTAAACCGCACAGTGCAGGCTCCCCTGCCGGGTGAGACCGCGGCCGCGCAGGCGATTCCTGTTCGTCTGCCCGTGGGAGCGTCGGTGGCCAGCGTGAATCCGGAGGCGGCGCAAGCGGTAAAGCCGATCGTCGCGGATTACCGCGCGCGCATGAAGGAGATTGTGGAGCGCGCGGCGTTGCCGCACGATCTTCCGCCACCGGGAGAGGTGTTACGGGCGAGCCTCGGGGTCACGGCCGGGCCGCTCAAGCCGACGCTCGATCGGGTGTTTGGACCGATGGGATATTCGTGCAAGGGCGGCTCCGGCACGTTCACTCTGCGGCGCCGCAGCGCGGCGAACCTGGCGGTGGAGCTTTCAATCGACACAGGCACGTGGAGCCACTCGGCGCTCGCTATCTTTTCTGGTCTTAGCCTTGTAAAATTCAACAGTTTTGGGCTTTCCGGCACATTGGAGTTCAATTGCTTCCTCAAATCGGGCACGAAACTCCTTCAGTGCCGGGGCTGGTTTCTTATCCTGGATGTCAAATTTTCCTTTGGCAAGCTGAGTCTTGTGGGCCGCTTCCATTTGTTCAGCCACTCGCTTATTCCCCTGATTCGTGCTTTCCTGGATTCTTTCTCCTTTGTATCTAAAGTGGTACCACCACTTGCCCCCACGCTTATAGACTGCCATTACCGTGCTCCTTTCCTGTCTCGTGATGCGCCATAGCATCTTTTCGAGGACGTCCGCCGAGCTTGCCCCAGGCACGCATACGGCGTTTGAATTCCGTTTCACCCCATTTGTGCTTTCGAGCTTTCACGCTATGTGCCGCAAGCTGTCGAGCAGCGTCGGAAATGGATTTTCTCGGCATTACAGCGGATGATAACCTAGCGATAGGTTAAATGCAATCCGTAGCACCCTTCAAAACAAAACAGGCCAAACAGGCATTTGATGTTTTGGTCGCTAAGGGATGCGATGCGCGATTTCTAAGAGCGAAGTACGTGTTCCTAGCAGTTGTACCCGACGAGGTTCCGCCTAATCCGAAATTGGGCTCAGTCCGCGCAGTTCGGCCCTTGAAGATCGGCAAAGAACCACTGCGCTGGGGTCCGAGCGAGCGCGAGGTGTTCACGAAATCGAAAATACGAAGCATGACAGACGCGGCAGCGAAGCTTCTTCAAGACGTGAGGAAGCTGCGAAGAACGCCAGCCGTGAAATGGCTTAGCCGAACGCAACCTGACATTCAGGAGTTCTTTGATAATATCGTGGCAAATCTTTCGATCTTCGACGAGCTACCGCGCTTTCTGGACCCTTTTGGACGCTTAGATGATCCCGAGCGGTCACTACGGTTAATTGAGATCGTGCAGCACGTGATCGAGAGGACCGGCGCACCATGCGATGCGTTGCTGGTCACAATGTTTGAGCACGTCGAGCCTCCTTTGCCGAACTGCGGGTCACAGGATGCGCTCAAGAAATGGCGGCGCAGACTTATGCTACGCGCCCAGGGGAGCAAAATACACAGGATTCCGCGAATTTAGGGTCCTGACACGGACCGTCACTTCGGCTCATGCTAGAGGAGCATGAAACATACATCACCTCCTAGCGGTAAGGAAGAGCCGCTTTCTCTGACATACAGACAGTTTGCGAAAGCGGCAAACATCTCGGAGAGTATGGCCCGTAAGCTCGCTTATGCTCGAAAATTGCGGGTCGTTCATATTGGGCGTGCAGCCCGAATACCAGCCACCGAACTTGCCCGTGTCATCGAAGAGGGTATCTGAGGCAACGTTTTGTCGCACTCGACCTTCGTGACGACGAGGCAACCCGGCCTTAGACTCGCATCGAAATACATGAGACACGCGCGTTCGTAGCTCGACATAACCGCTCTTCAGAGGTCGTTCTGATCAGCAGTCCGACACCGGTGAGTGGTCGAACTCGGCTCCCCTGCCGCTGCGCAGAAGAGCATTGCAAAAACGTCTTACGCGACGGCATCTTACTACAACCCTAGGAGGAATACATGAAGACAAACTACGCAATCACGAGTGTGGAAGTAGACTCGGAACCAACGCCCGAAGGGAGAAGAATCCCATCAAAGTCGGCGCATGAGGATCATGTCCTCAAACTTCTCGACGAGGCTATCACTGAGTGGCTCTGTGATTACGGAATTGACGATCTTCCGCCAGTCATTCTGTCCGCCAGCACTCTTGAACCGATCTTCGCCCTGCTTAGACACAATGAATTTCGCGGCTCATTAATCGTTGCCTTTTACGACGGCATACCTATGGGAATGGTCGGAAGGGGCGCCGAGGACAGTTTTGAGGATGCAGGCAACAATGCTATCAGAATCAAGGCTTAAGCCATGCCCGCGGCGAAAGCGCAGGTTGGGAACGATTCGCGTCCCCGCCTGAAATCAGGAACGGTCTGCAAATGGTTAGCATCCACAACGTACCATCGGATCGCTTCGTTTGACAAGACATGGTTCTTAGATTGATTCGCACTCAGCCATGAACGACACAAATCAGGTATACCGTGCCTCGAATCGATTTCCAGAGAATGTCCAATGAAGCGAAAGATTGATAACACCCTTCTTCAATACGAACGACTCCCACGCAGTCAAGACTTCGCACCCGTGAGTGGATAGAGAGGCCAGCAATGCCCAAAGCTGTGGTTGACCTCCGGCCCGAGCTCACCCTGTCAGGCGATTTGAGCTTGGACTCAGCACAGATTTGGCGAGCCTTGGAGAGAAAGAACAATCCTCCACATCTTTTCGTGCGTGGCAATTCTCCAATTTGGGCAAACGTGGAAGGTGCAGATGTGACGATTCGCGAACTCGGTCACACAACACTTCGGCGATTTGCTACGGATCGGCTTCAATTCTCTGTCAACAAGAAAGGCCGTCTCGTGCCTATGATCCCAAAGGATCAAGTTTTCATCAATATGCTCGCAGGTGTCACGTTTCCTCTTCCGCGCTTGAACAGGATCACGCCCGTGCCTACTTTCTCAAACTACGGTGAACTTCACAGCGAAGCTGGATATTGTCCCACAACAGCAAACATATATGCGCCAGCACGTGACTTCATTTTGTCGCAGGATGTTGCACGGAATCCGACGACCGCAGAACTACGGGAGGCCAAAAATCTATTGCGAGAAGTCATCTGCGATTTCCCGTTCACCTCCGAGTCGAGTCGAACGCACGCACTTGCAGCGCTGATTCAGCCGTTCGTGCGCGAAATGATCGACGGCCCGACGCCGCTCTATCTCATTTTCAAGCCGAAAGAAGGAACCGGCAGCACATTGCTCGCCGAAGTGCTAGCGTTTCCAGGATGCGGTCGCGCTCATCTTATGCCGTTTCCAAACGACGAAGGTGAGTGTAGGCGGGCAATATCATCCGTATTGGGCAGCTCACCGGGCTGCATCGTGTTGGACAACGTCGTTGACCTGAAGAGTCAGGTGCTCGCCTCATGCCTTACCTCTCTCGTGTTCCGCGACCGGCAAGTTGGGGCCTCACGCATGATTGAAGTTCCCAATCGGTGCTTGTGGGTTGCGACGGGCAACAACCCTGATTTATCCGGCGAGATAGCCCGCCGATCCGTGTTTATCAAGTTGGACGCGCTTCATGAGCACCCCGACCAGCGCGAAGACTTCAAACACCCTGAGTTGCTGCCGTGGGTTCGGGAGAATCACGGCAACATCGCGTGGGCTGCCCTGAGCGTTATCTCAAATTGGATTGCGGCGGGCAGGCCAGCCGGTCAACGGGTCATGGGCAGTTTCGAGTCATGGTCGCGTGTTATCGGCGGCATTCTCGATGCTGCTGAAATCGAAGGCTTTCTCGCCGATACGAAACAAACACGACAGAAGACCGATCTGGAATCTCACGCGTTTCGAGCGTTTGTCGAGGTCTGGAGTACAAAGTGTGGGGACAAGGAGCTAACGGCGAGGGAGTTGCTGGGCTTCGCAGGCGGTCTCGACCTGGGGTCCGGTGAGCGCGTAAGGCGGCTTGGCAAGGTGCTACAAAAGCGAACGGACCAGAGATTTGGAGACTGGCTCGTGAAGAAAGCGACGATGTCTCGCGGTACCCAGCGCTGGCGACTTCAAAGAGTGGTGGATGAGGTGCGTGTGGTGGATACTGCCCTCCCCCCTATCGGAAGTTTATTTCGCAAATACGGTTAACGCACTTCGATTATGAACAACTAGTTTGCTTTACAACCACCAGGGGGCAATACACCACATCCACCAAATACACCACCCGAACGCTTTAAGGGCGGGCAATGTAGACTCTAGACGAAAGAATTTTAACGTCCCCAACAGCCCAGCATGGAGGCGCTCGGGCCATAATCCTACGAAACGCAGAATTTGAAACAAGCGAGAACAAGGTGAAAGAGAGCGATCCCGACAACCACGAAGCAAAAACGAATCAGCGCCAAAAAAACTTTTGTCTGTCTGAAGTCAAGCCGCAGTTAGCACCGCTACCCCCTTGGACAATTCGCCGCACTCACACGATCACTTCTTCGTGGCTGATTTCTTCGGTCGATTCGTTGTCGCTGCAAGACGCTTCTCGGTTCGTTTCCTTGCTGCCGCGAGTGATGCTTTCTTAGCGCGTGCTGAGCGTTCCTCCGGCGTCATTGTTTCCAGACTTCGCTTGCCGCCGATCTTTCCGCCCTTACTGCCGATCTCGCGCATGATCTCGGAAAACAGCGCTTTCGTCTTTTTGTCCATCACACTCTATCTTAAGACGGTTTAGGGATAGTACTTTTCGCGCAAATCAACGCTTGCTACCTAAAGCGTCTTGAGACTAGACTAGGCTCAGTTCTGGTGTTCGATTAGTAAAGGGAATCGAACATTAGAGCAAAGACGGGACCGAGTCAAGCGTCAACTTGGCACGGCCCCTAAACACCAAAGTTGAAAGGACCAACTTCAATGTCTGAATCTGAGAATACAAAACCGGACGTGTACGCTCGCGTCACGTCTCAAATCATCAATGCAATCGAACAGGGAGTAGGTAACTGGCGTATGCCGTGGCACACGTCAGGACGCTTTGCCTTCTCTCCAATCAACGTAACCAGCAAGAAGCCATAGAGGGGCATCAATACTGTATGCCTTTGGGCTGCCGCCGAAGCAAAGGCTTATGAGTCTGGCGAATGGGGCACCTACAGGCAATGGCAGGAACACGGGGCACAAGTCCGTAAGGCTGAGAAATCAACTACGGTAGTCTTCTGGAAGTTCGCGAACAATGCGCAAGAGGACCAGAACGGCGAAGACGAACAACACAGTACGGGTTCACGTCTTCTCTTTACTCGTGGTTATTCGGTCTTTAATGCCGCGCAAGTAGACGGCTACACTCCGAAATCGGAACCTCATGTACCAATACTGGAGCGCATCCAACATGCTGATGCTTGCTTCCACGTCATAGGGGCTGATGTTCGGCACGCCGGGAACAGAGCGTATTACACGACCGCTGATGACCATATCCAGATGCCGCCGTTCCAAGCTTTCACTGAGAACGTGTCGTATTATTCGACGCTTGCTCATGAGCACACGCACTGGACTGCAAAGTCCGAACGTTGCGACCGTCAGCTAGGTAAGCGGTTCGGTGATAACGCCTATGCTGCCGAAGAGTTGATAGCGGAACTCGGGGCGGCATTCGTTTGCGCCCATCTCGGTTTGAGTACTGAACCACGCGAAGACCATGCGCAGTACATCAACTCATGGCTGAAGGTTCTGAAAGCTGACAAACGGGCAATCTTCACGGCTGCATCAAAGGCACAACAGGCCGCCGATTACCTGATTCGGCAGTCTGAACGCACTGTGGAGGTGGCAGCATGACCGCCTCTATCCATCGCCATCGCTCTACAGCCTTTGTGAATGCAATCACGGAACGCGGACGAACCTGGAAGCCTGACCCCATCACAACTCAATTCCGGTTCATCGTTCGCATGGCCTACGCCTGCCATGAACGCGAGGTCCCCTACGATCTCGCGTGGAGCGTCGAGGATCGCAGGATGCGTGCGACACTCACGGCGACGGGGGCGATACCTACGCCTAAGCCCCTACCGAAACCGCCTAAGGTGAAGGTGGTTTCCGATTGGAAGCCTGCCATCTGGGACGCGGAATATCACCTTGACGCCTACCACGATAAAACCCGGAACCGGAAATGTCCTGGATTCGTGATCGAGCACTCTTGCGGCTTATCGCTAGTCCATCGGTCCGAATCTGGCGAACTGGGCGTTACTGAGTATGGCGAGAACGAAGACATTCGGCACAATTGGCTTCTGACACACACTCAGTCCGGCTTGGGTTTCGGTCTGACGCTCAACTTCAAGCGTGCGACGAGTACGCTGTTACTTGCCGCATCGTTTGCGGTCGATTGGACGCAGGATGCGGACACGCTGAAGACGAATCCCGAATTCCGGCGAGCAGGCTTGACGGTGCAAGCGGCATACGGCACGGCTCACGAGAAGGATACTGCCAAACAGCGACTTAGGGAACTGGAGCGTGCAGCATGACGCCCAGTACCGAGATTATCGGGCCAGTACAGGACAAGGGGGCGGACTTAGTTCCGCTCCCTCTATCCGAACAAGTTCGCGAGTACATTCGGGCATCCAAGTCCGAAAGCACACTCCGGGGATACCGCGCAGATTGGCACCACTTCTGTTCATGGAGTGAGTCGCACAACTTATCGCCGTTCCCCGCTACTCCTGAAGCGGTGGCGTCGTATATTGCCGAGTGCGCCGGGTATCTGAAGGCGGGGACGATTCAGCGCAGATTGAACGCAATCGCAGAAGCGCACAAAGCCGTGGGCCTGGAATCGCCGACGCACAATCCGATTGTCAGGAACACGGTAAAGGGCATCCGCCGCACAATGGGAACCGCGCCCATACAGAAGGCACCCGCATTGACAGACGAAATCCGCACTATGGTCGAGGCGACTGATAGAGGCACAATTGGGCTACGTGATCGGGCATTAATCCTACTCGGATTCGCCAGTGACTGACGTCAAGCATTTTTTCCATTTGACGACAATTATTTTTCCCGCAGCCTTGCGTCACCGGAAAACGTTATCGAACGCGCGGCAGTTGTTTTGGGCTAAAAGAGAAAGAGCATCGGGGCGGTGGGAAAGTGGGAAATTTGCTTTTGGTTTTCCACTTTTCCATCCGCCTTCGCCGTCGGCCTGTGTGGAATGTGGGAATCGCGAAGCGATTTCCAAGGATTGTGGAAAGCGGGTTGTGCTTTCCATCAGTCCGTCATTTCCACAGGCAAGGTTTTTATTCGGCGGCCGGCTCGGTTTTTGCTTTCTTTGCCTGCTCAACTCGATAGCTCGGGATGTTGAGTTCGAGAATCACGCAGTGGTGCACGAGACGGTCAATCGCCGCTGCCGTCGTCATCGGGTCTTTGAAGATGCCTTCCCACTTAGAAAACGGCAGGTTGCTCGAGATCAGAACGCTGCCACGTTCATAACGTTCCGCCAGCAGCGTGAATAGCACTTCCATTTCTTCGCGGCTCTGCTGCACGTATCCGAGATCGTCGATGATCAGACCTTCGAATGCGGCCAGGCGCTTGATGAACCGGCTCAGTTTCAGATCGCGTTTCGCTACCAGCAAGTCTTGGACGAGCAAGGCCGAGGTCGTGAAGTAGATGCGGCGTCCTCGCGCGATCAGCTCCTGGCCAATGGCGCACAGCAAGTGAGTCTTGCCGCTCCCTGGATTGCCGAACGCGAGCACGTTCTCTCGCCGGTCCAGAAACTCACCTTCTAATAAGGTTTTGGTTATCGACGCCACTTTGGGCGGCAGGCGCTTCAAGCTGAACTTTGATAATGCCTTTTCCGCCGGAATACGCGATTGGCGCAGCAGTCTCTCGATCCGCTTGCGCTGGCGATCTTCGCATTCGCGTGCGACTAACTGTAAGAGGTACCGTTCATAACTCAGCGTTTCGCGTTCCGCCAACCGCGCCGTTTCTTCGTAACAATGCCGGACCGTAGGCAATCGCAGTTCGGTCAATCCTTCTGTGAGTGCTGCCTTGACATCTGTGATCGCAGTCATCATGCCGCCGCCTGCTCGCCGTCAAGCAGTTCATCGAAGACCGCCAGCGATACCGGATCCACTTCGACCGTGGTCAGCAGCGGCGGAGCGCCTTGTTCCGTCAGGCCCGCGATTGTCGCGGCATTCAGCGGACCGCGCCGGCCGAGCAGCACACGAACCGTCTCTTCCACCACCGATTCGCCGCGCTTAGCGGCAAGCGCCAGGATCTCCAGATATTCTTTTGCGCCTCGCTTCGGTCCGTGCTCTTCCCGCAGGGCATCGTAGGCCAGCCGGAACCAACTCGTGGGAAACAGATCCTCCCGATACCGATAGTGTTCGAAAGCGCCCGGCTTTCGAACGAGCCAATCGATAATGTGCCGATAATCGACCCGATGTTTGCTCCGGCCACGCAGCCTGGGCAATTCCTCGATTTTGCGATCGCCATACCAGACTTCCACGACGTCGGCGGTGATTCGCGCCTCGACCATCTCACCGATCAAGCGGCTGTGGACCGAATATGTGTTCCGGTGAACGTGGATCAGACTGCCCGGCGTCACTCTGACACGTTCGCGGCGCAGGGAGTCGAGCCGCCGCCCGGGCAATGGCCGAAGCTGCACCAGTTCTTCCGCGAACCGCTCCCGCCGCCCTGCATTCATCCTCGTAACAGCTTTCGCAGGAACTGGTCATAAGCGGTGATGCTGGCAAAATCACGGCTACCGCGCATCATTAAAGCCTGCTCCACGGCCTGCTTGAAGCGGTAATGCCGCTGCTCAATATCGCCGTTTTCGTGAGCCTGACCGGCCTGAATCTTCTGCCCGGTAAGCCCGTAATACCGCAGCAATCCTTCGTATGCTCGCGTGAACTCCCTGGTGTCAACCAGGTTATTTACCGCCGCGCTCATCCGGTCCGAGCGATGCTCGTTCGGCACGCCGCCCAGCTCCCACACTGCGTTCTGCAAGCCCTCGCTGAGGCTTTCAAATGTTTCCGAATAGCAGATGGTGCCCGTCTCCCAATTCGAATAGCTGAGCACGAAATGATAAATCAGATGCGGAAACGCTTGCCCGCTGATCGTGATTTCCAGCTCCCGGCAATGCGTGAAATCGGATTGGCACAACTCGCCCGGGTAGTGATCCTGTGCAAAAAACACTTCCCGGGGAGGGCCCTCCAGTGCCCGCCAGTTCTTGATCCGGCGTTGCAGCGTGCGAACCTGGCCTTCGCTAAACCGGCCGGGTTCCCTCTGCTGCAGATACTCGAATAGCGTTTTGGCCTGCAAACCAGGCTCAATCCGTAACCGCTCTTCGATCTCGTCCCAGACCTCAGTAAATGGATCGGGTCGAGTGCGCCACGTATGTTTTTGCTGCATCTCGCTCGGCAGCCGTCGCGCTCGCAGGTATTTTCGTGCCGTCTTCGGGTCCATGCCCGCTTTTGCCGCGGCGACTTCTAACGAAAATCTCCCCTGCGCTAGTCGCCACAGCCGCTTCACCTGCTGATCGCTCACCATACAAGTCTTCTGACTTGTATGGTCTACGCACCGCCGTTGCCGGGAATTTCAATTGTCGCCGGCAGGAAATCTAATTGTCGGCGATCAGCCAGTGCTTTCCGCCGTTCGGAACTCATTGGACTCGATGTTGACGACTGCACTTTTAGTAACGACGGCCTGACGGTCACCTTGCGCCGGTCGAAAACCGATCAGGAGGGAGCCGGGCGCAAGATCGGAATTCCTTATGGATCAAATCCCGAGACATGCCCGGTTCGCACTATTCAAACATGGATCGAACAGGCAACGATAACCAGTGGGCCGCTGTTCCGTTCACTCAATCGCCACGGGAAAGTGCAACCGGGCAGGTTATCGGGCGTCGACGTGGCCCGTATCGTGAAGAAACTGGCACTAAGGGCAGGCCTCGATCCAACCAAGTATGCCGGGCACTCGCTTCGGGCCGGACATGCGACGAGCGCGGCCATTGCTGGCGCTTCTGAGCGCTCGATCATGAACCAAACCGGGCATCGTTCGGTCCAGATGGTAAGGCGTTATATACGAAGCGGAAACTTGTTCCGCGAAAACAGCGCAGGCAAGCTCGGTTTGTAACTTCGCGATGGGGTGTGCAGCCGCTCTCGCTCACGCGAAAGTAGACCGTGCTTCGCGGTTCTCCCGCTTCCGTCTAAAACTGGGTGCTTTCGGCTGCCTGGAAGAGAATTTCAGGCAGCCGTTTTTCTGAGCACGACACTGTTACCGAAGAGGATCAGGGCCGATAAGCATGACATGGACTGTGAGCCGGGAGCGCCCAAAGAGCAGGATGTAACGAAATCCGCGTGGCGAAACGCGGGGCACTGGAGAATTGTGCTCGGTCCACTGCTCATGTTTTGGGCGGCCAAGACCCTCCTTGTCGCCCTGCCACCAACCGTGAACCAATTTGAGCGCGCAGGCCAGCTTATCGCCTACTGCACCGTGCCTGCTCTCTTGTTTCTCGGAGGCGCTTGGCTGGTGTACTCGCATTGGAAACGACGGCGCGAAAATCCAGACTGACCCACTACCGTTTCGCTCAGATTATCTGTATCGTTACGCGTTGCGGGATTCATAAACCTCTTGGTCTGTACACTTGACTGACGTGCCCGACCCGCTTTCTGATACCGGGGAGCTTGGCCGACGAATCGCTCTAGGAATTTCGGAAGTGAATTGTTCCGCACGTACTGCACAAATAGCTGGAGAAACCACTCGTCGTGAGGCGTTGGCAGAGCGCCTCCGCCCTCCCACCGCCTGATCGTTCGCACGCTTGTCATCGACACCTGCGCAAGCTGCGATTGGGATAACCCCCACGTTTTGCGAAGCGCGGCAACTCGTCCACTCGTCATGGTCATCGACGCTGAACCGACCGATCAAAAAACTCCATCGCTTCCCAAGCTTGTTCCAATCCTTCACCCAATGAAGCCGCGTTGAATGACGCCGCAAGGGATCTCGGCATCTGCGTCATGCCGCCGATTAGAGAACCCACATCAATACCAAGCTCATGAGCAGTCGATGCGATATCAGCGATGAAATCCGAGTCCTTCACGCCCGCTTCGTGACAGAGTTCTTCGATCTCGATACTGCGCTTCTGTTCTTTGTCGAGCGCACGCCAGCGCCTTGCAACATCACGCACCCGCTTATTACGTGATAGCCAGGCGAGATGAATCATCGTCTTCATTCCGCCAGGAAGATAAGTGGCGAGGTATTTCAAGCCGTATGGGAAGCGCGGGATTGGAGGTTTAGATCCGATGAAAGGAATCTCCGGGATAGATGTGCGGCGATTGACTTTCCGCCCCAATTTACGCGAGGTGGTTACGACGGGTTGCTGCACATTAACTGGCACAGTCCCCTACCCCAGGCTGACATGGTTCGGGGAGGAATGCCAATGTTGGAGCGAAAGTTTTCACCGCTGTCTCAGGAGGTAAACGATGCATACTCCTCGCGGGGCTTCAAAGGTAAACGGAAGATTGGTGAAAGTGGCGCGACGGAATGCAATCAGAAGCGCCTTTCGGATCGCCCAGTAGGTGAGTGGTGCTACATGGGCGGGTGATTCCGCCCGATATCGGGGAATGCTGCGGCGTTTCCCGTTCCTGATCTTCCGCGACATAGTCAAACGTGATCTGGAGTATGCGAATCAATGTACGTTTCGTTTGCCACGTTTTAGTTTGTGTTCGATCTTCTCCCATGCACGGATATCGCTGAAATTCCATTGCTCGACCGCTTCGCAGTGCACGGCTGGAAAGTCGAACCGATTCATCGTACGCAGGCACAGTGCGGACGTCGTCACGCTCACGCTAAGAGCGAATTGGATAGCATCGTTGTGCTTCGCAACAAACCGCGTAATCGTTGCACGGTCATCGAGGTCCGCTATCTGGAGCGCGCCACTTGGGAGCGTTTGCCAGAGTAGTCCCAAACCTATGGCGGTGGGATGGCAATACCCGCAAAGATCATCATAGAGCAGACGGAATGCATCCCGGTACTGTTCAGGCAATCCTACCGCGTTCCTGTACTCTTTCGGGTCGAGAGCACGGTGGATGTCAGGCACGGTTCGCTGCTCTTGCTTGTCCAGCTTCCTTGCGTACACGAAGTGGATTAGGCGATCCTCGATTTCTGAGCTGATGACGAACCTCCGATTACGCTCTCCTCGGAAAACGCGTTGGATATCCGTATGGAGCTCGGCGAGCCTCATGGGGACCGCGCCGAGCGAATATTGCGCGTCGAGCGCGGCTTCTATGAGACCCCGAAGATTGGCCGCGAAGCTAAAGAAGTTTCCCGGAGTTTGGTAGGCAGCTACACATCCGGCCTGCCAGCGTCCGTGCCGAAGCAGATTGAGTATCGCCGCCCAATGGACTCGCAGGAACATCTCCTGCCAGTAGACTTGCTGCATCCGGCCTGAGTCGGTGATTTTCGCGAATAGCTCGTTCTGCATAAACCGGTACTCCCGGAGGTGCGCCATGCTGGTGAGATCGGTGCACAATTTCCGTGCGGCCGCGCCGAGTGGGCCGAAGAGCTCACCATCGAGCGGGTACCGCCCGCTTGCCACATTCGTTGCTTGCGGCATTGATCAGTCCGGGATTTCAGCGATAGCCATATCTAGTCTGTTGCGATAAGCGGGGCTTCCGACCGGCCAACTCCTGCGTCGCGTTACCGAGGAACAATCGCCAAGGTATGAACTGGATACCCAAAAGAGCGGAATTTATGATGGCCGGCTGAGATCACGCGGCTTAAACTCTAGCTGAAGCCTTTCCTTCAGGTAGAGCTTCAGAACGATGAGTTCGATGTTATTCGGAGCAAACGGGTCGTTTAGAACGTAGCGAGTGTAGCCTTGTCCGTTCTGCGGTGCTTGAATTTTCAGGACGCGCTTCTTCTGCGCGATGTCCTGGACCTCGTCATCCTGTTGCAGCTTCGTGTTCCAGCACACGATGCTACGGAGGTGTTGGAAGGAATGGTTGAACGTGGCAGTAAAGACGTACTTGTACTCCACATAGAACTTACGTGCGTTCTGGATGGGCACCGTTGAATCACCCTTTACAAGCACATCGTAGCCAGAGTGGGTATCGTAGTCTAATATTGTGAACGGGAAAAGCGTAGGGTCGAGCGTTGCGAGTTGGGCCATGATCGCCAGCACGCCGACCTCGCTGTACGGCTCCACTAGAGTTGTTCCCTTGAAATCCGCCACTTGCGCCTTATCCGAACGTTGTTGGCGCTTCTGGAAATCCTTGGCTTCTTGGTCAATGGTCCGTCGAACCGCAGCTTGATCTTCCAGGTAGTCCAGCATCTCCATGTCATCAGCCTTCATGATCTGGTCATAGATACGGACTATTTCTTCGTTCACCGCGTTCTTGATTGCCTCTGGAGTTGGCTCGACTGATCCTCTATTTGCGGAAAGCCGGAGAGCCTGGCAGTTGAAGAAAGCGTGGAGCTTCGTGAACTCGCTACCCTTTTTACTGATAACCTCGTTCCTTCGTTCGACCGGAATGAAGTCCTTGCACAGCCAGATACCATAGCGCTCTGAAACTGTATATCCTCCCTTCGGCGGATCGTATTTCCCCTGCCGCCTCAGCATCTTGTTCGAGTCCAGCTTAACGCGGTTACCCTCCACCGAAAAGATCGCCTGGTACGGGATGTGCGGCATCCTGGGAAGGGTCCCCTGAAAAACGTACCGCTTACAGAATTTGTCTGCTGCCCGCTCGTCGTATGTGTCAAACAGCGCTTGTAGACTGGCGCTCTCGGTCGGAAAAGGATGCCCAAAGCGGAGTACCTCGGGTTGTTGCCGGTCGAGACCTTTTAATTGAAGCTCGGTCAAAGCAAGCTCGTTTATTCCGAACAACTGTTCGGCGGAGCCGAATTTGGTAAACCAGTAAATGTAATCTTTTAACCGATCATGGTTGAATAACTCGGTCTGATTATGGTTATACCCTTCAACACTGATCTGTGTTGCGTACTCAGGACGAGTTTGCTCTTCTTGCTCTTCCACGGTTACTCCAGGAATCTTGCCATCAGATAGACTTCCGTATGCGTCGTTGAGGACTGCGTGGTATAGACGGCCAGAATGGTGCGTGACCACGGTAATCTTGGAACTGTTGAAGTAAACCTTGGTGCCATGGCCTTTCTCGCCAATCGGCCATGCTCGGGATGTTGACCCGCCCCCCAGCTTTTCTTTGTACCGCGGCGAGTTGCCTAAATCGAAAAACGCTTGCAGGCTTTCTGGGTCCATGCCAGTGCCATTGTCTTCTATAAGGATCTTGAGGACATCGACGCGTCTGATTAGCTCGGTGGAGAACAACAATCGGAGACGAGTAGCTTTCGCATCAAAGGCGTTGCTGATTGCTTCACGCAAGAGTTCGAGGGGATACCCGAAATCGGAGGCAATCTCCATGAATTCCTTGGCTTGGTTTACTGTTGGGGTGATTGTGAATGAAGTCACGGGCATACCCCTCCTTCGTGGGAATCGACAGGCTATCACAACCGTGCGCCTAACTGACCTGCGAATCAGGCGTGAGGTTCACTGGATTTCCTTTTCCTCTTTGCACTAACCGAATGGCGGCCTGCGAGTCGTCGACGATACCGATGTTTGGCGTGGAACCGGCAAACCGGCGGATTACTCCCGCCATGCTGGGCCATTTCGTTCGTGTAGACTCTACATCGCGCTCTAGCGGAAATGGTAGGCAATATCTGGTGACATACTGCTCACCACCCGCGTCGTGTCCGTTACGACGCGGCTGCCGGTCGCGCAGGCATACGTGGCCATTCCACACGAGTTCATTTGGAGTAAAATACTGCGGTACAGGAGATACCTATGCCCACTTACATCGCACTATTCAAATGGACTCCGCAAGGACTTCAGAACGTAAAACAGAGTCCATCGCGTCTCGATGCGGCTCGCAAAGGATTCGAGGCCGCTGGCGTAAGGATGAAAGATTTTTACATGGTCACGGGCCAGTACGATATGGTGGCCGTTGTAGAAGCGCCCGATGATGCGGCCCTGGCGAAAGCGATCCTGAGTTCAACGTCGCAGGGGAACATCACTTCCGAGACCTGCCGTGCGTTCACCGAAGATGAATATCGGCGGATCATCGGTGGACTGTCCTGAAGGCGGGGACTGGTTTCGCGTCGCCTCGGATGGACAAACTGTGGGAAATGCCCTTAGCATTCTCATCGGCGGATAACTGAGCCTCGCAAATCCGGCCATCCAGCAAATGAATGTCCCATTGAAGCGAAAATGGAACGTGACTGGCAGGCCAGGCCGAGATCTGCCCTTTGCGAAAAACCACCTTTTTGACGGCCCCTAGATTGGGGCTCTTCCTGCCCATAATAGACAGTTCTCCATCCTCAATTACGCCAGCATACGCACTAAGAAAGGTGAACCACTCACTGTTGTCTTCGCACAGCGTAGTTGGCAGATTATGCCGTTCGAGCAATTCACGGAGCTGATACCGGAAGCTGTCGAGGTAAACGAATTCTCGGAACAAGTGGTGTTCATCGATGAACGAGAAGACGGTGCCGGGGTTTTCGTCATAAGGATGAACTGTTTTCAGAATGAAGGCGTCTACGCGCTCAAGGAACTCTTTGGTTGTTTTTGGCCAGGTGAGATTAACGTGCAACGCCCAGTTGCAGTACATCGTGAGCGCAAACCATTTGTCGCCGCGCTTCTCTGGATCTAGGAGCTTCCGCACCTGTGCCAGTAGGTACACTACAGCGCATTCTGTTTTGATGCGCAGCGAAAGATGATCGCGGAGTTTGCGAACGATAGAATGTTCCATCCGCTTTTCATAGTAATGCTTGAATCCATGTTGCCCACCCCACAAGAACCTGAACTTACTTCTGCCGGTGTTGCATTATATCCCCCGCCGTATACGCCAGCATCTGCCGTACTGCTTGCCGTCCAACCGAACGAAGCTGTGCGACCGGATATGCTGGCCCGAACGTCCTGCCAGTCGGCTACGAAATTGCAAAAGATCGGGAGCTGTTGGGTTCGCAATTGCGCGTGACGCAGGGCAGTTGAGGATCAAAGTCGTTCCGTTCGTGTAGACTCTACATCTCACCGAAGCGAAGCGACGGAGTGTGGCATGAGAGCTGTGCCGCGCTCAGACGTCTACTCATGAGCTGTTTGTTTCAGTATCCTCTCTGAGGACCTCTCGCGGGTCTTTGTCATCGCGCAGCGCGATGAAAGTCGAATGCCTGAGATGCCCGACTTGCGCTTCATACTGCACCTCTTTTTCAGTTGGGTGAACGTGCGGGTCAGCAACGATGTGGCCCGATGAGATGATATCGCTTACCGCACGGCAGAGTCGGGCATTCGTGAGATCGGTGATGGCATCTGCCTTCGGCAACTTTCCGAAAACCCGACTTAACCGCCGAAGTCCGAGGAAAGGTAGGTCTTCGCTACGCCGCTTGATTCGGCGCCGCCCCAGGTGCCACGGAGATTTGTGATGCTAGTTGTTGGCTGATCCGGACTGTTTCGCTTTGCCCCTCGATCCGTACTAGCAGCGAAGCGTTTCGGACGCCAGCTTCGACGGTGACCGAAATGCCCGGTCGTAAACCCAGGCATTCCATTTCCCGGAGTGCGGAGGCGTTCCGGTCGGAAACGCTGCTGATGATGGCCGGAACACCGCAAGCCCAAATCAGCAAATTGACCTCGCTGCGTTCGGATAGTATTCCACTCCGTTCCGGGATCAGGTGACCATGCGGGTCGGTTAAAGGATCGCCCAATTTCGCGGCGATTCGATCCTCGAGCCTCTCCGAGATGAAATGCTCCAGGCGCTCTGCTTCTTCGTGAACCTCGTCCCATCGATAATCCAGGTAATCGTGGAGGAACCGCTCCAGCAAGCGGTGGTGACGCAGGATCTCCAGCGCGCGCCTCTTGCCGGCAGGGCTCAGCAGTACACCGTGATGTTTTTCATATTTGACAAGCGACGGTCGATGCGCCGCAAGTTTCCGGAGCATACCGGTAACGGATGCGGCACGAACATGCAATCGCTCGGCTATGGCATTGCTGGCAACTCGCTGCTCTTCAGGTCCACTCAACTCAAGTATGGCCTTCAGGTAATCGTCTACTGACTCGGTGTTGCCAGGACCATCCATTCTAGGCATCGCTAAATTTATAGCTTATCTTGATAACGCGGAGGTCGACCTGTACGCGCAACCGTGATTATGATGTCGTACGCGGATTTTTGCGTCGGGTGGTAGTCTATTGTTAGGAATGCCTAAATCTGTTTCCGCCGGTTATATCGCAGTTTTCCTCGTCCTCGCAGGGTGGCTGATAGATCCCACGCGCGCCCTGGCGCAAGGCGAAACAACGAGCGCAATCGCCGGACAGGTTAGGGATGACAATGGTGGCGCTATCGCCCAGGCCCGTGTCACGATTACCGGCAACGAAACCGGGTTGAAGCGCAGCGTCCTTACAGACAGTACGGGACGTTTTCAATTTCCGCAGTTGACGCCCGGCACATACGCTGTTCAGGTTGCCGCGGCAGGATTTCAGCAACAGGAGAATAACGGAGTTTTAGCTTCCCTCGGCCGGACCCAAACGGTTGATTTTGTCCTAGGAATCCAAGCGATAAAGCAGAACGTCACCGTGACCGAACAATCGCCTCTGATCAACACACAGAACGCGAACACCTCGACCACATTCAACAGCCCCAGACTGGAGAATCTCCCGAATCCAGGCGGCGACTTGACCTACCCGCTGCAGTTTGCCGCGGGTGCGCTTATCAATACGGCTGGTAATGGAAACGATTTCGTGGGCGGCACGAATGGCTATGGCAACGTCGAATTCAACGGACTACCCGCGCTTTCAAACGGCTACATCGTTGACGGGCTCGAAACGAACGATCCTCTGACGAACCTGAACAGCGGTCTTTCGACGAATCTCGTTCTGGGATTGAACTCCATTGGAGAAGTCACCGTGAACACTCTCTCCTATGCGGCCGATCAGGGCCGCTATGGCGCCTCGCAGGTGAACTACGTCACCAAATCCGGCACGAACCAGTTTCACGGAAGCCTGTACGAATTGTGGAATGGGTCCAGATTTAATGCTGCCAACTTTTTCACGAACGCCACTCCTGGGAGTCACAAGCCACGGTCGACTGTCAATCACTTTGGCGGTAGCTTAGGCGGGCCGATTGTTCGGAATAAACTCTTTTTCTTTTTCGATTCCGAATGGGTGCGGATCGCGCTACCAATCGTATCGGCGACAACCGTGCCGACTCCCGGTCTCGAGAGCTATATCCTCAACCAACTCCCCACCGGCGGGCGGGACGTCTTGACCGGGCGCACCTACCCCGCGCAGCCTCAGCTTCTGGCTTTCTATCAGAAGCTGTTTTCGCTGTACAAGAACGCGAGCGGTACGCCTTTGGCCATGCTCGGCTGTCCTTTTAACAGCAATGGGGGCACCGCAGCTGGAAATCCGCTGAGCGGCGACGGTTGCGCGAACCGCCAAAGCGTTTCACATTCGAGCGCCGACCGCGAGCAGGTGCAGACGGCTCGCGTGGATTACAACATCAATGAAAAAAACATGACCTGGTACCGCTTTCAGGCGGATACGGGCTTGCAGGCCGCCTATACAGACCCGATCAATCCGCTCTTCAACGCCATCTCGTCCCAACCCCTGTACTCGTTTGCTTCGGGCTACACGCACGTCTTCTCTCAAAATCTGGTGAACTATTTCAACCCGGCTTTCTCCTGGTACGAGAGTCTGTTCGGTCCCGCCAATTTTCAGCAGACGCTCTCGACCTTTCCAATCGTTCTTCAAGGCAACGCTTCCAGCGCGCCGTTCACAACTATTGGCGGCCTGGACAACACATGGATTCAGGGCCGGCGCGCCAGCCGGTTCTTCATCAACGACAATCTCGCCTGGACCGTGGGCGCGCACGAATTCCGGTTTGGTACGAACACGCGAATCTTTCGATTGAACGATTATGATTTTGGCGAAGGGACTGTCCCGACCATCGCTTATACGGACCTGCCCCAATTCATCTACGGCGTCGCATCCACCTCAACCGCGACCTATCCACTGGCGCGCTCGCAGCCGTTCCATTTTCTGAATGCGGATTTCTACGCGCAGGATGCCTGGAAAGCCACGCGAAATCTGACCTGGACATTCGGAGTAAGAATAACGCACAATTCGAATCCGCTGAATCCGCACAATGTGGTGGCGCGGCTGCCTGGCTCTTTCGCCGCTGTGCCGCACGATGTGAACCAGTCTTTGGATGCAGTCATACAGACCGGTGTTGGAAATCTGTTTCACTCCACGCCGCTTGCGATCTGGCAACCCAGAACAGCCATCGCGTGGCAGATCAGGCCAAAGACGGTGCTGCGAACAGGCTTCGGTCTCTTTAGCGATTTGATGCCGGGAAGCATCGCTGATCTTACCGGCGCGAACCCGCCCTATGTAAATACGTTTCAGGGCGGCTTACTGGGCACTGTGGGCGGCATCGGGATTGCACCCGGCGTACCGAACAGCGCAATCGACGCAACTGCCGCAGCCAACCAAAACTTTGTAACCGGCTTCCAACACGGTGAACTCTCGTGTGCCTCGCCCCTTGCTCATCCAAATGCGTGTCTTCCACCGGTTTCGATCACCGCAGTGCCGGACGGCAAGCTGCACGCGCCTTACTTTATGCAGTGGAGCCTTGCGCTGGAGCACCAGGTGGGCAATACCGTAAGTCTGAGAGCTCAGTACGTTGGAACCCGCGCTGTCAACCAACCCTACACGACCCAGGTCAATGGATACCAGAGCGTATGTTCGGGCTGCTTCTCGCCATTTCCCTACGGCCAACCGGCTGATCCGCGATTTGGAGCTGTTACCCAACTGAGCACTGGCGCAAACAGCCATTACAACGGGCTCCAACTCACAGCCGAAAAGCGGCTTGGACACGGTCTCCAGGCGCAAATCAATTACACGTGGAGCCACTGCATCGATACGGTGTCGAACGGAGGATTTCTCCAATTCGCAGCTGGCGCGATTCTTTCACCCATCCCATATGACCTTGCGCGAGATCGTGGCCCGTGTGACTACGATATTCGCCACAATCTCACGGGCAACTACGTCTATCAAATTCCAGTGAAGGTGCGTCGTCGCATACTTGGCTACGCATTTAATGGGTGGCAGATATCAGGCTCCGTGTTCTGGCACAGCGGCGTTCCATTCTCGGTGCTGAGCGCGCCCTATACGGCTGACGGAAGCGGCATTGTGAATGGCAGCGGCGCGCAATTTGCGAGCGTCGTGTCGGGAGTGCCGTTGTACGAACACAAAGCGATTTCCGGCGTCACACAGCCCGGAACCATTCAGTGGCTGAACCCGAATGCCTTCATTTCGGCGGTCGATCCGAGCACGGGCGGTTGTATAGGCGAGGACAGTCCACAGAACTGCCAGTTTGGAAATCTCGGCCGCAACGCTCTGAGAGGGCCGGACTTCACGTGGAGCGATTTCTATCTCACCAAATGGTTTGCGCTCAACGAACGAATGAAACTTCGCGTTGAGGCGCAATTTTTCAACGTTTTTAATCGCCCGAACTTTGGCCTGCCGTCAGTTGTGACCGCGGGAATTCCCGGTAACCCGGCGACACAGACCGGCTTCGGTGCTCTCACCTATACGACTTCGCCTCCAACCGGGCTGCTCGGCGTTGGCTTAGGAGGCGACAGCTCGCCACGCATGATTGCGTTCCAAGCACGGTTGGAGTTTTGAGCCGGTAGATTGTTACTCAGAAGACAGCATTCGCCAAAATGGCCCGGCCGCAATTGGGCCGATTCGGCCCAGTGGTCCTACAGCGAGACAATAGTTCTGTGCCTGAATTTGTCCGGCTCGGATCACCGGGCGTGCAAGCGGTAGCGCAGGTCACGTGCATCCGTTCAAGACGACCGACCAGTGCCATTCTCTGGCTTCAGGGAATCACGCTAGCGTGGATGCTGGTTGAGTGCGGAGTTTCGCTATATGCGGCTGCAACGGCGCGGAGCCCGGCGATACTGGCATTCGGTTCCGACAGCCTGATCGAGCTATTTTCAGCGACAGTCGTCCTGTTCCAGTTCCTTCCACGATTTCCCGTTTCGCAAGAGCGAGCGAACCGTGCCGCTGGGCTGCTGCTTTTCGCTCTGGCGGGTGTTGTGGCGGCCATCGCCACCGTTGCGCTGCTGCTGCACGCGCACCCCGCACCAAGCCAGCTTGGCATCGGAATTACGATTGCGGCGCTCATCGCCATGCCGGCTTTGGCGTGGCTGAAAAACCGCGAAGCCGTTCGAAGAAACAATCCCGCGCTCAGGGCCGATGCGGTTCAGTCGGCGACTTGTGCGTACTTAGCTGGCGTCACCTTTGTAGGCTTGGCGGTCAACGCGGCTTTCGGTGTCGCCTGGTTTGATTCGCTCGCCGCGCTTTTCGCTGTGCCTTTGCTCCTCAAAGAAGCCAGTGCCGCTTGGCGTGGCGAGACCTGTGGCTGTTGCTGATCGATCTTCAAAGTGCTTCATCATTCGTGTTTTGCGAAAGGGACCTCATGCCCCCAGAGGATGCCGCTGTTCCAGAATCCGGAACCGATTGGGTCACTGGCTGACAGACGCGGTTATCGGACAAGTAAGACTGTGCGGCTCCACAGCGGAATCGCGCGCGGCAGGCTAGCCATATCTACTTGCACTGTTGTTTATCAGCAAAGCCCCGAACCACACTATGCATATTAAGCCGCCCTGCATGAGACCGTTCGTCTGTGCTTCTTAGGTGGATTCGGTCCGGGATTTTCAAACAGCAACTGGTTTCGATCGTTAATGGCATGCCCGCGGAGCAGGCCCTTTTGCCGCCACTTCGAGATGGTTTTTGTGGAAACGCCACAAGCCTCGGCGACCTCACGGATAGTCAGCAGCCCGCGTTCGCGGAGCCGATCAAAGCGACTTTTCAGTCCGTACGCCTTTCGAACATAGCCGACCGCTTCGGATGTCAACGATAATCCATCGCCTGTTTTGAAATTTCTTTCGTTAAGGATTCGCGCCACATCAGCGTAGTTGTAATGGTCCAAGAGGCGATCCATTTCGGCTACCATCTCTGGGTTCTGTTTGTGGCTTTCGCAATAACTCAACGGCCGTGGCAACATCAAGGTCTTTGACATTCCGCCGCGAAAGCGAACATCAAGCTTAACTTTCTCACCTTTTTGGATCGTGACATCTTCGATCAAAAGTCGAATCATTCGCTTACGTTCGCGATCGGGTGTCTCAGCATCGTTCCACAATCGCGGAAAATCCGTTGATAAGGCCAGGACCTGCTCTCGTTGTGCTGCACTTATTTTGAACTGATCGGCTTGGCACTGGCGATCATAGTTCTGTTCGGCTTCCGAGAGCGCTCGCAGCTTCGCGTTCCACTCCGCCTCCAGTGAGGCAGCTACGAGTCGATTATCCGGATCTACGCGAAGGAAACGGCGGCGGGCTAGTTCGGATTCGTAGCGAGCCCGATCCACTTGAAGGCGACGCAACCGATCAGCTTCTTCCCATCGCGATTGTAGTTCCTGGTGAACACTGAGAGCGACTTCAAGTGCAACAGGAGTAACCGTCTCCACCAAAAGCGCTCCAATCGCCATGTCGAGGCTGTATCCGGAGATTCGCTGACAGTAGCCTTTGTCAATCCTGTCGACTTCGCGTGGACCCTGGCAGACATAGTCGGGCGCAAGCCCGGCTTTTCTCTGCCGATAGCCAACCGTCATCCGACCCCCGCATTTTCCGCAGATAGCCATACCTTGTAAGAGCGAAGGTCCTTCCCGTACTGCGCTTCGCTTTTCCACCCCTTGGATCTGCGCGTTCTCCTGAAGACGGCGAAGATTCTCCTCATAATCCTGCCAAGTGATATAGCCCGGATGAGCATCGAGAATCAGAGTGTGCCATTCCTGACGCGGTAGTCGCTGAGCACGGCCTCCGCCTTCAAGTTTCCTCTGAAAGCGCGTGCGCCCGTAGAAGAAAGCGCCTGCGTATCGCGGGTTGCGAAGTATGCGAGTGACTCTGTTATGCTCCAGGTCGCCCCAGCTGATTTCCACGGGACATCCGGGCTGGCGAATCAATCGTGGAAACTGCAAGCCCTTTTGCCGAAACTCCTTTGCCACTCCGAAAGCCGAGCCAATGCGCCGGAACATCTCGAAAACCGATCGGATCGCCTGCTGCATCTGTTGATCGGGATCAAGGACAACGCGACCTTCATCGTCATACGCGAAACCAAACGGCAACGGAGTGGCTAATTCGCCGCGCTTGGCTTTACTCAGCACTCCTCCGCGCATTCGAGAGCGAATCAGATGGAGTTCGGCTTCACTCATTGTGCCCTTCAGTCCAAGGAGAAGGCGATCATTGAAGTCACCGGGATGATAAATACCGTCCTCGTCAAGGATGAGTGTATCCGTAATAGCGCAGATCTCAAGCAGGCGATGCCAATCGGTCGAGTTTCGCGCAAGCCGCGAAACTTCAAGTCCGAGGACGATGCCAGCCCTGCCCATGCTGACCTCCACTACAAGCCTCTGAAAGCCTTCGCGGTCTGCGGCAGATGCGCCTGATTGGCCGAGGTCACTATCTATCACAACGACTTGTTCCTCGTGCCAACCGAGAGCCACAGCGCGTTTCCGTAGCGCGTATTGGCGTGCCGTGCTCTCGGTGTGTTCCAAAACTTGACGAGGAGTAGATTGACGGACGTAAAGAAAGGCACTGCGTTTGAGTTGGCTTGCAGTTACTTTCTGACTAGTTTCGATGCTCATGCATAAATCTCCGGCGCACGTCTGAGAGCCATGGCCGCTAGCACCAGAACGATCTCGCCGCGGACATCATCTGGGACACGACAGGCAGGGCTTAGATAATGGCGTGAGTTGTGGGAATTGGTGGAAGCCAGCCAGGAGCATGCCTGCATCCAAGCCACCATTCCCTGGTCAAGAAAAAGGGCCATGCCCAAACCCCCAGAACTGGAACGCACTACGGCCTGCTGCCGCAGGTCTTCGTAAGCACAGATCAACGTTTGCGGCTCGGCTGCGTTGCGCGTGCCGACAGTTTGATTCAGCGACGTTTTTTTTCCTGCCGCGCCAGAGCGCGTTCGATGCTTCGTGGATGGACTGTGATGCTGAACCGTTCCTGAATGGCGGCAGCCAAACCTACAGCGCGGAGCGAAGGATCGGTTGCGCGAAGTTGGACCGTGAAGTTCAGAATATCGGGCGTGAGTTTGTGCCCTTGCCGAGGACCTCGTTTCTCGGGCAGAAGACCGAATAGACCATCCCGTTGAAAGTTTTCCTCCGCCTGATAATAGGTTGGGCGCGAAAAGCCGAATGCCGAAGTGGACTGACTGACCGACTGCTTGTCCACTCGCACGCGCCGAAGCATCTCGTACTTTACTTGCACGAGGTCGTCGGCATCGAAGAAATCGCCGGTTTGAAACAGCGCATCTGTCACGACATCCGGATAGGGATTGAGCGTGCCGTGCCGTTTCAAGGCGTTGCGCTTTGATTGCTTCGCCGGATCCTTTGGCATCGGCTAGATCTCCGAAACACTGAACATCGCGTGTAAACATAATTATGTACATATCTAGGCGCTTGTCAAGCGCTTTTTGTGTGCAAATAGCAATTCACGACGGCTACACATGGTGTTCAAAGCACGCATCCGCTTAAGCGGCTTGGCGAGCATCGATGACATAATTCCCTTAACATATGGGACGAAATTTACTTGACAGCCAAACGCCGCAAGCCCTCGATAAGACATGCGCATTCCAACAGATCTGCGGCGCGGAAGCAGCTTTTGCCGTCGGCCAATATAGTGAGAGGGTCCTCTGGCGCCAAGTCGGTCCAGCTCAGAGGAATCTCACATTGCCGGCCTTTCTTATCGAGAAACGAGACTCTGTATTCACCGCCGTATTCTTTGCGGCCGAGAGACTCAAATTCACGACCGGACAGCGGATGGAAGGGATGGGTGATCCGAAATTTTTGCGGCTCTATTCGACGAACGCGTGTAGTGCGACGCCGTTTCCCCATCGGGAGTCCATTCGCGTATTCCGATCTGCGCAACCAACTCGGGCTTCAACCAGCAACATAGTTTCATCGCATCCGCAGTCAACGCCATCCCACGGCGTGCATTGGCGGGCTCGGGCAGGTTGTCGAAAGGGCATTTCTTTGTGCCGAGGCCCTTGAATCGGGCGAACACCCGTTCCTTGCTCCCCGCTTCTTTGAAACCGTTCCGAACCTTACCGCAGAAGATCAGCTCGCCGCTCCGGTAGTATCCGACCAGCAAAGAATCAAACCCGCGTTTACCCGGCAGGTATCCTCCAATGACTAATTCTTGGTCCAGGTTCAGCTTGAATTTCACCCAAGCCCCGGTACGTTTCCCCGGTTCATAGCGGCTATCGAGGCGTTTGGCGACAACTCCTTCGAGTCCGGTCTGTTTAGCTGCCGTGATCAGGGCTTCTGCATCGGCTTCCAGCGTGGCCGAGAACTTGACTGGATCTGTAGCATTAACGAGGACAGCTTCCAGCGACTCGCGGCGTTTTTGAAGCGGCAACGTCAGCAGATCGCGCCCGCGATATGTGAGCAGGTCAAAGGCATAGAACTGGATTGCATCCTTGTGCAATCGACGATTCTGCAAACGGTTGAACGCCGGTTGGGCCATGCTCATCGACCGCGATAATTTCGCCATCGACAACGGTGCCCTTGTCCAAGTTTGCACATCCTTCTACGACGGTCGGGAAGTCACGAGTGAGCACGTTATTCCGGCGTGAAAGGATCGTGATCCCTCTGTCTTTCACGACCAGAACACGGTAGCCATCAAGTTTTGCCTCGTACTCCCATTCCTCTCCTTCTGGCAACTTATCCACGAGCTTGGCCTGCATCGGCTCAATGAATTTGGGTTCCATGCGCGGGAGCTTTTCCAATTCGGATTGATCGATAGCGCTCGCCGTCGCTTGCATAGCGGAAGCTGGCGGCTCGATCACAGCGGTACGGTTGCTCTGCCACGTTCGGTTTTTCGCGCTGGCGATTTGCGCCATCGTTCGTCCGGTCAGTGCGGATTGGTCGTCCTTCTTGGCTGAAATCGGCTTCATTCGTGAATCAACTTTTTCGAGCGTCCAAGCCCTCTCGCCTTTCTCTCGATCACGTCTGAGGGTCCACTCGCCTTTGACCTTTTTGCCCTTGAGAAATACGTCGAGACTTCCCTTCCAGTTATTACCCTCGATCACTTCATACGTGCCGATGTCCCACACCATGACTGTTCCGCCGCCATATTGCCCTTTTGGAATGATTCCCTCAAAATCCAAGTACTCCAGCGGATGATCTTCCGTGGCGCTCGCAAGCCGCCGAACGCCGGGTTCATACGGGACGCCTTTGGGCACGGCCCATGACTTCAGTACGCCTCCCATTTCGAGCCGGAAATCGTAATGCAAGTGACTTGCAGCGTGTTTCTGAATGACAAACCGCCTGCGACTGCCCTGAGTGCTACGGCGCGGAACGGACGCGGCTGGTTCGCGAGTTACTGAGAAATCCCGTTTGCGGTCGTACTCGCGGAGAGCTTTTCGCGTGCGCCCTGAATGCTTGTTCTGTTCGTCGATCACACGGGCGAGATCTGCCGGTACTGACTGTTTCAGATCCACCACTGGGCTGAACAGATCGCCAAGGGATTCAAGCCGCGCTAATGCCGCCTTTGGTTCAAAATAGAGGTGCGTGGCGTCCCCTCGCTTATCTGCATCGCGCAATTCATCCCATGTGACGGGCATCGACACAAAGGGACGCTCGTGTTTGGCACGTAGCGAGTACACCCCTACGGTGGTCTTGTAATCTGCGTTCTGGCTCCAGTCGATAAACACCTTGCCGACGCGTTTCTCTTTTGGCATCTCTGAGACGGCAAGATCCGGGTGCTCTTTCTCGATTAGTTGCGCTATCGAGCGTGCAAACGGCTGCATGATCTCGTAGCTCGAAGGGGTGTTCAGAGGCACATACACTTGAATTCCTTTCGACCCAGACACCTTTGCGAAAAGCTGGAGGCCAAGTTGCTCGATTACTTGCTTCAGTAAGAACGCAACTTCAATGCATTCGCGAATGTCAGCTCCCGTTCCCGGATCGAGGTCGAACACAATCGATGTCGGGCTTTGAATTTGAGGCACTCGGTGTAAGAACGGATGCAGCTCCAGTGCAGCCGCATTCGCCGTCCAAGCCAGCGTAGCCGTGTTCTGGATGAGGATGTAATTGATGTCTGGCCCTCCAGCGTGTCGCGGCACCGGGAATGTCTCAACCCATTCGGGCGTGAAGCTCGGTGCATCCTTATCCCAGTACGCCTGTCCTGTGACGCCATCCGGGTAGCGCTTTAGCGTCACTGGACGATTTCTGAGGTGCGGAAGGATAAACGGGGCGACGCGAACGTAATAGTCGATTACGTCGCCTTTCGTGAATTTGGTTTCTGGGTAAAGGACCTTACTCAGTCGTGTGCATTTGACGCGTTGCCCTTCGATTTCGAGCGTGAGTTCATCCGGGTTATCAGAGCTGGATGAAGAAGTTTTTCTGCCCGTAGAAGTCTTCCCCGCCACACTTCCATTTTCGGCGGAACCGAGGGTCTGAGCTTATATTCAGCCGATTATCCGAAGAATCGCTCTATATTCGGATCATCGACAACCTTGGTAACCTCACCGCATTCCGTACAAGTGAAAGCGCGTATTTCCGAAAAACCAGGGCACAGGTTTACGGCACCGCAATGCGCACATTTCGCCGTGGCAACGTCGAGCGTGAGTTCCATTTCGTCCAAAATTCCCTGCAAGTCGGAGGCCGGAACGGTTCGGATTACTGTCTCGCATTCGTTGCAAACGATGTCAGCCTGCTCTCCGCGAATAAGCCCATTGAGGCAGCCACAGCAGTCGGGAGCGCCGAAATCGGAATGGGGAAGTGTGGTCGGGATTTCCGTCTCGTCGTTCATCGCTTGAACGTACTTTCGCCAGATCGGAACAATTTAGCGATAGCGGGACTTCAGGGCTTTTGACAGGTAATTCGGGCATGGCGTTTTGGGCGCTCTGCTTCTCACTCGATAAACAATAAGGCCAGTTCCAAGGCCCAGCACCACAACGCTGAACAACAGACTCAAGACAAAGCCTTCGAAAAACAGCCATGAGTTACTGTCGGTCAGGAGCCCTTCAAGTGAGCCAAGAAACAGGACGATTGGAAGACTGCTAATCCACGCAAACGATCTCTGAATGTTCCATTGCTTGGCTGCGATCCCCACCAAAGCAGCCACCACGAAGACGAAGAGAAGCGCGATGGTGACCATTTCTGTTTATGATGATCCGCCATCGCTACTTGCACTACAACGGCCTAGAGTCGTTCGCTTCGTCTGCGGTGAGCTACGGACGGCGGAATTTGGCGGTGCTAGTTAAGCATCTCTGTGCGAATTAAGCGGGGTCCCAAGGCACATTGATCACTACAGATTGTCAGACTTCCCGAAGAATCGTTCAGCATTGGTATTATCCGAAAGCCTGACAACCTTCCCACATTCGCGGCACGTGAATGTCATGACTTTTGAAAAGCCAGGGATCACATTAACTGATCTGCAATTCGGGCACATCTCAGTGGACATATCGAGCGTGAGTTCCATTTCGGTCAACGTCTGCCTTAACGCGGTGCTTGGGACGCTCCGAACAACGGTCTCGCATTCATTGCACACAATCTCAGCCTGATATCCCCGAATGATACCGTTCAGGCAACCACAGCAGTCTGGATTCCCGAAGGATGAATGCGGAAGGATTGTCTTTATGATGCCCTCATCTTCGATGCCAGAACCGTGACAAACGGGACAATCGCACGGCCCTGTAAACGGCGGTAGATCGCCGTGACCATAGGCACAGCCCGTATAGTTACCGTCGCCAATTGGAATTCCTCGGCAGCGTGGTGGAGACGGTAACGGGCGGATTTCAGGTTCGTCATCGTTCATCTGAAGTTGTCGCTGATTGCAGGATATCGGGTTGTCTCAAGTCTGTTGAGATCGACTGAATTGACCGAGATTTGACGAGTGGGTAGGTGGAACCTCCCTTGAGACATGCTGTTACCCGAGTGGGCTGAAATGTGTTGTAATCCTCTGATCTTCGTGATCGTAGCTTGAGGAGGTTGTTACGTGGGGGACCAAGAGCAAAAAGAATCAAAGGATCAAGAGCAGAAATCATCGAAGGGCGACGATGTGAAGTCTTCCTTCTCGGGCAAGACGATGGCGGACTTTCTCGACGGTCTCGTGACTGATCCTAAGCGGTGGCTCGGGTTGATTGGCTTTCTCGCCTGTCTCTCTGTGATGGTAATGCTGCTCGGTTTTGCGTTCACAAAATTATTTGGAGTATCTGCGAAGGAAGTTCAGCTTGGCCAAGCGACCTCAGTGATCTTCGAATCGGTCGAAAGAGGAACGCGAAACCGAGAACTCCTCGTTTTGGTTCACCCGCAGGGATGGCAGAAAACAGATATTCGCGTGGAGTCTGGAGATCATTTAAGTTTCAACGCGGAAGGCAGCGTTAATATCGATTTAGCCGGAATCATCGCCAACGTTCAACATCGCCTCCAATTGGAGGACGAAATCGCCAAGAAAAACAACATTATCCGTACGCCGACCGAGAAGCGAGTACCGGAGGATTTCTTTAGTCCCGAACAGCGGCAGAGTCTACAATTGGACCGCGCCTGGATAGATCCATATGGGTTCAAGAATGAGTCATATGTTAATTGGCCGGGTCGTCGCGATCGCCGAGTACTTCCTGAAAACAACCCTGGAGGTCTGATAGCAGCGATAAAAACGGGGAGTGAAGATTTCCCGACCCGGCCAGAGACATTTTTTGTTGGTAGAACACGAAAGCGTGACGCAACTACTGGTGGCTCACTCTGGTTTACTGTCAACGATATCCAATACAACGATCCCGCCAATCGAAATTTGTTTTTCAACGATAATGTTGGCCTGTTTTGGGTCAAGGTCAAAATAAGCCCTAAGTAAGATGGCACGTACCGTGGTGATTACTTGCCAACTCATCTTCACGAGTTACTAGCTTGCGAGGCAAACCGCTGGACTGCGAAGGGATCAAGCTGCGCGACGACCCGACTCTCCCTCGGACCCCGCGAATTCCGTCCGAACCTCGAAGATGATCGGGTTCTCGATCAGGAGCGGCATGCATTCCACACAGCGCCAGTTTTCTCCAGCAAGCCAATATAACGGACAGCCGCAAACGGCACAAGGCTCAAGCTGGTCCATGTCGTCGTAGAGCATAGAACTTCAGTGAGCGACGCGACGAATTTTTGAGTAACAATCTATATTCGCTCATAGAACGAGTACCCTGAAATCATCGGATCGAGCGAAACGATGTCTCAGGTAGCGTGTGGTAGTTGCGGTGCGCCCGTTCAAAATGCGGTTGAAACTTCATTCGAGCTACGAACTCGGTGCAAGAATTGCGGATCAAGAGCACGGAGGTTCACGGTGGAAATAAACGCGGACACTCTTAGCTTCGATGGCCATTTTAAAATTGCGGGAAAGCTTGGAGGGAAAACGAAAGGGGCTGGCAAAAAGCGTCCTTTATACGAGTTCGTTAGAGGCGATGATTACTGGCGTAAAAAAGAAAAATGGATGTGGCTTGAAAGGATTTTCGACCGAGTCAAGAATCTCTACACTGAGCGAGTAGTCGATCCGCAAACCGGCGAAGTTGTCTGGTGCTGTCAGGAACAGCTTACTGAGCACCGCCGTTCCGTAAAGCTATCACGCAAACTGTAAGGACCCTTTGGATTGGCAGAGACAGCCCGAAAAGGCCCTGACAGTTATCAACAACTGGCGCTCTTCTCACAGTTACCCACTTCAAGTGCTGAAGATGAACGCTGTGTTTGTAAGACACTAGGCAGTCCATTAGAACTGCCATTATGACGCCGCACGCATAATCTCTCGAATTTCATCGAGCGCACCCTTCGGTAAGTCAGCGAGATCCGCGTCCATCTCAGACGCGCCGAGGGCCAGTTTCAAAATGACTTTTGAATGCGGCTATTTTCTGGTAGACGTTCAATTTGTTGCGGCGGCTGTACTCCACATAACATTGCGCTAGACGCTCCCACCACACAACTTCTGGCTCGGGATTTACGTCACGCTGAAATCCGTCTAGCCACTTTTCTCTTGATTGCGGATACACTTCATCAAGCGTCAACCGCAACGACTCGATTCTGGTGACGAGCGCTGGCGGGAGTTCTTCATGCCGGATGGGTCCGGGTTTCAGTTCGTCGAGCTTGACGCGTTTTTCAGTCATGGTTATGCCCCTCTCACATTTGAATCGGATGAATGATTTCAGATTGCCTCAAAATAATCTGAATCGAGCCGCTTCAATGTGAACGTCTGAGGCGGCTGGACAGGGACCACGCCAATGTTGTATTCGATCATCAGATCGGCAAGCTGTTTGCCATCGATCAGCACGATCTTCTTTTCAATCTTTTCGACGTATCCCAATGCGTCCTGCGTGAATGTCGATGTTGTTATTAGGACGCCTTTCCGCGCCTTGACTCCATCAAGGCTCCCTGCGAACGTTTGCACAACGGGCCTTCCAACAACGTCCTTCCAACGTTTCGCTTGGATGTAGATTACATCAAGGCCAAGTTTGTCTTCTTTTATTGTGCCGTCGATTCCGCCATCACCGCTACGTCCAACGGCCTTGCCCGCGTCGGATATGGAGCCGCCGTAACCCATCGCGACGAGCAGATCCACCACAAGAGTTTCAAAGAACGTTGGCGGTGCCTTTTTGACTGATTCGAGAACATCATTCGCCAGCGCATCACGGAGCACCTGATAAGCAGCGGCCAACTGTTCTTCAGGGGTTTGCGTCGATTCGATTTTTACTTCCAGCTTGCTGGCTTGTGAAGCATCGCCCTTGTGGAAAGCTACGAATTCTGGGAACTCGTCCAAGGTGTGAACGTTCATATTCTGAGGATGTTTCTGGAGAAGATCCTTGCCCCGATCAGTAATCTGATACACTCCACGCTTTGTCTTCTTGAGTGCCCCCGCTCTTGTCAAATAGACGATTGCCCACGCAACTCGATTCACGAAGAGACGTTGGGTCCCGCTTGGGATTTTAACTTCTAAGTCTTGGGGCGTGAGTTTCAGAGCCTCGGCGATCTTTTCGCGCAACTCGGTCGTTGCGTGCTCTGCTCCGTTCAAAGTCACTCTGAGAACGGGCACAAATAAACCTTGGAAATCGGGAATTGGCATTCTCGTTTAAGTTCTTGATTTTATCGTGTAGCAGTAGCCAGACGTCAAAGGGATACTGGGCCAGGAAACGAGGGTGATGTACCACGAAAGTATACAAGCTAATTGTTGTGATCTCTGTTATGCTGAGGCCCTCTAAACCCGTTCTGGTTTCGAGAGAGAAAGCGAGGTGGCGCAATGTCATCCTCCAAATACTTTTCAGCGACACTCCTGATGTGTTTAGGCTTGCCGTTTCTTGCTTCTTCGCAACAACAAACAGAACCCTTGACGAATGAGCGCGTCATCACGCTGACGCAGAGCGGCGTTCGTAGCAGTGAGATTGTGCGGGTAATTTGCGCTGCGCCTTCAGTTAACTTTTTGTTAATCCCGTCTTACACGGACCAGATCTTACGAGCAGGTGTCTCTACAGAGATTTTCAAACTGATGGCAGTACGGCAACTTGGAATGGCGTGCCCGACCGAAGGCATCCGCAATGCATCCGTTCGAATAAGAAACGCTTCATATCGCGATTCCGGGCCAAGGGACGCGCTGCTCGTTCCTAGGGGCCAGCCGGTGAGATTGCGTTTAACTGAGAACGTTTCGTCCGCACACACCAAGATGGACGACATCGTTCAGTTCGAAGTTCTGGAAGACGTTGTTTTCGAACATTCTCTCTTGATTGAGCGAGGAGCTTCCGCTTGGGGAACCGTCACCGATGCTCATCCAAAGAAAAGGATGGGGCGTGCTGGCACAGTAGAAGTACAAATTGACTTCGCCATGCTTGCCAACGGAGATAAAATCGCATTGAAGCATACAGAGGAGGCCGACCGCCACGGCCATACAGGTCTCATGGTCGGTCTCATGGTGCCCACCGCAGTTGTGGACTGGCCGGTAGCGCCCTTATGGTTGCTTATGCATGGTAAGGAGTCAGTGATAAAAGACGGGCGCGACTTTGTCGCCTTTACGGACAGCGCCGTCGATCTCGACCGGGTGGATTTCGAACAAAGATAACGTCTAAATTTTTTGGGGAGCTTGTTTTTTGCGCTGTTCATAAAGATACAGATAACTCGCATCCCTGAAAGTAGGACAACCTGGACGTAACTTCCAATCCCCGAATTCGGCCCGGAGTCACGTTCGCGCCATTTTTCCGGCCCGCGTAATCATCGGGCGATTTCTAAAAGGCCCCTTCAGAGAAGGTTCATTTTGAGGCGCTGCTTCACTCACGCCCATATCCAAGCCGGTGCCTGTTCCAAAGAGCACTCGCGAAATTGAGGAATTTGGCATTGAAATTCTTTGCCTCGCCGGGTGCAAGGATCTGTCCCAATCCGATTTGCCAGCAGTAGCATGTCGGTATCGGTCATGATCTCGCGGATGTATCGCCCCTGGTTCTCAACGATGCACGACGTGCCATCCATATAGATGGCGGATCATGTGGAAACGAGTGATCTCATTGGGACATATCTGTACGCTTCGCTGATGCACGTTGCAGCGGGACCTAGTCCGTTTTTCCTGGCTCAAGCCTACGGCCACCTTGGATCATCAGATACAAGTCCAGCACGCGCCGCTGAAAGTGCGGCTCCGTCTCAAGAGGTTGTTGTGGAGCCTCGTTCGTCATTTCACGGATTCGTTCGCCATGCGGACCTTCCCACACGCGCTCAAAATCCGCGAGATACTGGACGTAATTATCGAAACGGGCGTTGACGGGACGCCCGAGAACCACATTCAGTCCGCGCTTGGCAAATCGGTCCCAGGCCACGAATCGCTCTGGTCTGACAAATGCGGCGATCTTCGACAGGATGGACACAATGGAGCAAACACCATTCCGTTTTCGTGTCCCAAACTCAGCCCGTAGGTTCTTTTCAAGTTCGAGAAGCAGGTGACCGGAATCATCTCGAATCGCTTCCTCAAACTTTTCCGAGTGAAGGAGCCGACGCCGGAACTCCGTACGAGTTCCCTTTCGTATTGTGCGACCGACGCGCCATTTCCAACAGAACCGATTGAATCTAACTGGGTCTGCAAGTATTGGATTGGTACTGATTGAACCGTTGTGCTGGAACGCATCCTTCCAATCCGCCCACGTTATTTCACGAACAGTTCGGATTGCCTGTTCGACCTCTTCGCTGCTCGGTGTTAATGCGTTCGAGTCAGGCTTCGGCATGAGTTCGCAGGGCAACATGTTATCAGAAGCTGTGGGAAGTGTCGGACTAGTGGTGTTGATCGAAGCCCGAACAGGTTATCTTGAACAAATTTTCGCGACCCAACAATTTCTTTAACAGACCTCCACGGCCACTAGTGCTCCGAGCAGCGTGCCTCCCTACCGTGCTTTTTGCCGTGGCGTGCGGATCGACGGTAGTCACAATTCATCTCTCGAATGAAGTGCATGGGAAGGTCGTCACTCACTTCACTGAGCAGGGCGGCGGCACGACATCCTTGTATTGCAACTGTGGCTGATTCGGTTGCCTTGTGATAGGTTCACCGCTTCATCTCTGCAACGTCAAACTGATGCCCCGCAGTTTGGACAAATTCTCGGCACGCGAGAAGTGTCTTTGGCCACTTTGATCTGCCTTTCTATCGGCCATTCCATGAGCGCCAGCACAAGAATGAACGCGACATTGACGAGGGGAATGAGGATCAACAAGCCGAGCCAGCCAGAATATCCAGCCTTCGAAACGATCTTCCAATACGCAAAAGCTACCAAAGCAACAATGATGAAAAAGATCACAACGAAAGTCGGTTGAAATAGTCCTCCGATCATGACGGCTCCTCCGAGAGAATGATGTCTCGCGACTCGATTTCAAAAAACTGAATGCTGCGAATCACGTTTTCGGCGATGATATCGTATTCGGCTAGGATTCTCAAAAGTGAAGAAGCGGCGTGTTCGTTGTTCCAATTGCCCACCAAGTTTAGTCTTCTGTAACTTTCCAACCGTCAAGATCTCCCGGTAAATGCAGATCCCAATTTATGAAGTGGCGGGCCGCATCTTCTGGATTAGAGAATGCGGTTTCCACACTCTCTGCAAGTACGCTTGGATCTATCGGGTGGGCACGCTGAGCACGATACACAAAGTGATCGGGGCTGATCCGTTGAACTGTTCCACCTTCGTAAATAGATCTGCCCTTTTCTGCGGGTTGGAACGGGCGCGGGAACCACTCGTTCTTACGGATGCAATCAGCGACGAGTTCAACAACCTCGGCCAGCTTCAAAGGCGGAGGGCCAGAGTCCGCGCCTGAATCTTTCAGGCATATCAAGGTGTCCTCCGCTCAGCAAGAAAACAAGGGTGTCTCTGTCCACTCGTGCTTTTTCTTTCCCCCATCTCCACGCTAAAGCACCACCACCGACCAGCGATCTTGCCGAAGCGTTTTTCGTGTTACGCTTAAGTTGCATTTGAAGGCCCGCTAATCTCCACACGCGTTGTCGCCCACCGGAATTTGCTTTGCTCTCAAATCAGAAAGAAGAAGAGATGAAGAACATTTATGTAGGAAACCTCAGTTTCGCGACTAGCGAACAGCAGATTCGTTCGCTTTTTGAAACCCGCGGCACCGTTGATCGAGTGAACGTCGTGACAGATCGTGACACGGGAAGAGCAAAAGGTTTTGCATTTGTCGAAATGAGCAACACGAGCGAAGCCGACCAAGCAATTAGTGCCTTGAACGGCACGGATGTTGACGGCAGAACACTGAACGTCAATGAAGCCCGTCCAAAGACCTCGGGTGGCACGGGGCGAGGGAACGGTAGCGGCGGTTACGGTCGAAAACCGTCCCGCTGGTAAGCTTTTTAGGCCGCTGTTTTTTTCTAAGGACTCTAGAGAATCCGGCCCAGTGTGGCCCGGAGTGACTCGCTGCGAATTAAGGTCAGTGTGCGCCTACTTTCGCGCACAAAGTAGCATTACTCCAAGTATTGCCGTAGACGGACAACCTCGTCCAAAAGGCTCGGTACGTCCTGTCTCACAAGAACGCGAAGGGCGTGTTCACTCGGCAGTGAATCCATGTCTAAGTTCGACAAGCATTGTTCGGCCAGCGTCCATCGGATCATGATTTTTTTCATCGAGTCATCATCGAGAGTCGCACCTGTCGCTGTTGCGCTCATAGTTGGATTTCTCCTTCCACCAATTCCCACGACAGGGAAAGAAGAGATCCTGATGACTCCGGTTCGACGGCATCAGGACCCGCAGAACAGATAGAGCGATTATAGCTCTGTCATTGCCCGATGGGGTTGTTACGCCGAAGGTTCGCCAGCATACAGGAGATACTTCCTTCGCGAAATGCACTAGTCTTCAAAGAACCGCACAAAACCATCTGACAATCATTTTGACGAGCGCAAACTAAATGTTCCAACCGAATTTGTACACGCTCACGGAAAAGACCGTCACCTACGGACTGCACAAGTTCCGGGATGGGCAAATATATCTTGTGCAGCAACACACACAATCTGGGGACTGGCAGACGCTTCGTCCCGCCAAGGATTCAGAGGTGCGGCACTTCGAAACGCACGGTGCAAAAGCGGTTCAGCGAGACGTCATTTCGTGATTCGTCTCCGTTCTGAACATCTCCTCGCCCGCCCGATTCAATAAGCATCCAACACTGAGCGGCGTGGACTCAAATACTTGATAATGCGCGTTTCAATTGAGAAGGACGACAACAGCACAGAGACGAGAAAGCGAGGTAATGTGATCCAGGATTTGCCCACGAATTTCAGCAATGGACAGTTGTCAGGAAATGTGAAATACGTCGAGCATGACGATGGGACATGGTCGTTCCGCCTGACGGTCTACATTTCAGAGGAAGCGCCGATCCAAATCGAGAGCACTAGTCGCGTTCTCTCTAAAGACGATGCGAAAGAGCAAGCTCGATACGCGCTTGATATTGAGTCGGAGAGGAGAAAACGGTCGACGCCACAACTTAATCGGTTGTGATAGCCGATTCACTCAATTTCGCCACGGTCGAAATCCTATCTGAGAACGGCAGCGGAGAACGCCGAAAAATTCCCGGCATCTTCCATGCCTTCGCCAGCAAATGCGTGAAGCTGATCGCGAGTGAACGGCTGGCTCATCGCACGGTTGTTGGAATAGAGTGCGACGATGTTTTGTTCATCGGCGAAGTAATTGACTGCACGCGTGGGGACGAGGATCAGTGGGAGATAGACGTCAAGGTCGCACAGACATTGACGGGTTTGGAAAGTCTGATGATCTTACGCGCACAGTTGGAGCAGCATCAAAGTTTAGGCAACGACGTTTCGACCGTAGCACCGAAGTGTCACGACTAACGTGCGAAGCGGGAAAGGTCGGGGCGTCAAGTTTTCTACCTGATCTGTGCCGCTTCCTTACTGAATAGAAATCAGCACGGCCCGGTCACCTACAATCCACTAACGGTCAGTTCAAGACGTCTTCGCACAGTGACGTAGTTCGCGCTCTGCCTGTTTCCAATCCTCTTCGGCTGATCCTTGTGAACAATCCCGCTGTTCCCAAATGGCATACGCGAGGCTTGCAATTTGCTCGTGCATTGACATTTGGGACACCCGGAACCTGGAGCCAACTGTACGAGCAGTCGAGCGATTAGGTTCAGAGCGTCGTCTGGTAGGACCCTCTATTGGCGTCATTTGTTTTGTTTTCATAAATGTGTTCTCGTTTGAGGAATTCAAATTTGTGGCGGACGGCGGAAGGAACACCACCTGCTCCGGCTCGGCGGTAAAGCAGCAGGTATAGGGCGTCGGTCCACTCGGACCCCGGCTTGTTCTAGCGAGGTTGCATCTTGTGCCGCCCCGTTTCCTCGCACATGTGCCGACCCACTTACTGTCCGAATGAAAAGAAAGTCCTTTTCGCGTTGTGCCGAAATACTATTAACTATGGCTTCATTCAGAAGTGACCCGGAGGGGTAGTATTCAGCGTATCGGATACATTCCGTTGGAAACGTAACGCCAGTGCTGAGTGTGACTCTCGGCATAAAAAAGAGTTCATCTCGAACGCCCAGATTCTTGAGAATTAATTCTTTCCGTTCGCATGGGGCCGTCCAACCTTCTTCCACGCCCGAATCGTTTTAAGCTGCCTTGGCCAACTGAGCCGCCGCCACTCTTCGTCCCTCAGCACTTCTCTATTGCTGGCTTGCCGGTGGAGATTACGCGACCATCCCCACCCGGTTGTGAACACTGGACAGTTAATCTCACCAAAATGGTAAGCGCGGCAGTTGACCAGGGCATAAAGAGGCTCCTGAGAACTTCTTGATGTAGCAGTCACGTGTTTAGTGACCGTTGCGTTCGTCGAGTCCTCCCATTTGTTTGCGGCGTAGCGGCCATCACAACTAAATAGGAGAGGCTATGCTTTGCGGCCTCGCCTCTCCATCTAACAGCTTCAATAACCTGAAGCAGCCTAACATTTTCTCCAAAGACCCAGTACGGCTATTCCCTTTGGGCCAATAGAGCCGCTCCCATATTCGGTGCAGGATAAAACAGTCAGTTCCTTTTCCTTTCGGCGGGGGGCGGCGGCTTTCATTCGCGGCCCCTTTTTTGATTCGCTGAGTTGTTAATTGATAGCCAAACAAAAGGCGAGAAACTCAGTGGTAATACGGGGACTGCACTGACTGAGGCAAACGATGTTCACGCCCGAGAATTTGAGAAAAAAAGGAATCGCAAACTCCACTTTCCACCGATACTTTCAGCAGATTTCAGTTTCGCGGAGTCAAAGACCGTGATCTTGGTTTTCGGTGTTGTCGGATGGGTTATCGTTCTCATCGCGTTTGTAGTCTTGTCTGCGGCGGTAAGAAGCGCCAGCGTAAAGAACACACGTTCTGGGTCCCCACGGGTTATTCCTTTCAGACGAGAAGAACGACGTGTGTCCCTGCAATCACGGTCAATGGGCCAGGACAAACCGAGTGGCCGACACGTCGAAAACGAAACTAGGGACAAGCAGTTTGGGACTGCGTGAAACCGAGAACCCGTAAAGGGCTATATGCAACGCATCGGGATCGCTCAGGGGTTTGGAATCTCTTTTACAAACGATGGACGACCGATTAGTCACGGTAAGAGCGACCCCGAAGCTCTTAGGATTTTGACCGATTGGCTCAAAGAAAATCCCTCGCATGAGCACCACGAGAATGCAAAGAGATGGTTCTTGGCGAAACAGAAAGAACTTGCGGAGGAAGACGGACGGGATGGCCTCTTCAGAGAAACGCATTCAAGCTAACAAGTAAGTGGAATCCGCGATCAAAAAGGCGTTCACGCTGCCAGAGGGAATTTGCATTCAGTGAAAAAAGGTACCGGACGTTCCAAGTACTACCAGGACGCGAGTACGCCCTATGAGGCTTTTGGATGGATTGGGAAATGTAACGCTGGCACAGCGTGGACCGGGCCGAAAATCGGATGGGCGCAACAGCAAAGCTTACAACCGATATTTGTTTCAGGGTCTAGGCAGACAGTACTCGTAATCCTCCCAAGGAGATGCTTCTTTACATTTATCCGTCGAGGATAAATATGGCTTCCCATGTCCTATTGTCAGTTGAGGACAGCGACGCCGAATACTACATCATTAAGATAGCTGTGCAGGAAGTTGATTTTCCAGTTCAGCTATGGAGAGTCGCGGACGGTGAAAAAGCTCTCTGGTTTTTGCAGAAAACCCACGGATACGAGATCGCTCCGAGACCGGATCTCATTCTTCTCAACTTGAACTTGCCCAAAAAGGACGGATTCGAGGTTCTGGCCGAAATCCGAGCCGTTGAACCGCTACGTTCTATCCCAGTCATCATTTTCACTTCGTCTTCGCTTGCAACCGAAAGAAAAAGAGCGTTGGCACTGGGTGCTCAAGACTACATTTCGAAACCCGGAACGTTGGACGGCCTTATTGATGCACTGAGGTCTGTTTGCAATCGGTTCTTAGTTGAACCTCAAGATCACCATACGTCACCCGAAATGCTGTAAACTTAAGTCCTCACTACCGCTAATCCGGTTCCGAGAGAAAACGAGGAATCCGGTGTCACCTGCCGATGAGCAGCTTCCACCTGACATCATGCGGTTAATTGAATTTCTCATGCGCTTTCTCGAAGAGAGAAAGTGCCATCCAATTCTGCTCCTGAAGTCCGACGACGATGAGTGCTTTCTCAAATCGAAGGACGGCAATTTATCAAGCCCACACCACCTGGACGATCACTGATCCGGCGTGTCGGTCTGGTTGTCGTCAGAACGAAACTCATCAAGTGCGGTTCGAAGCCGTCCTAACTCGAACAACGCTGGCGTCCGATCCTCTTCCGGCAATTGTTCAACGTACCGTACGCTTTTCGCGTAAGCTCTCTCAGCCTTCAGGAGTGCCTGTTCATCTATTGGCTGATTTAATCGAAGCGAAGACTGGACGAGTTGCAATAGCGCGAACGCAATGGAAATGTTGTTGCGGATGAGATAGAACAAAGGTGAAACATTAGAAGCATCCGTCACCTCGCCGGTGGCAGGAAGTTCGCTTGACAACTGAAACCGTACTGCGTCCGTCATTGCCGGATGCTTCCTACGGAGTTATTATGCGCGTTTTCCCAAGTTGTTTCCAGCACGTTGTCGGCTCATTGCCGCACGCGACGTGCCGGTGAAGCAGCAACCTGAAAGAAGGATGACAACGCGCTCGGCCAATTAATTTAAGGGCAAGCCAATGAACGAACGGGAGACGTCCAAGTTTGAGCACTGTGGATGTACGCTGATCGCGGTCGCAACAAAGCTGGATAACCTGAGGCGGTGTAACTGTACTCTGACGTTTCCGGCAGAAGCTCGTCAGCCTACGCGATACGTTCAGGAAGCCCCGTATCCTTCAACAGAGGAGGCGTTCGAGAAAGCAAAGCAGTGGGCGCTTCGGGAGATTAGGCGGCGAATGAATGGCTAACCCCGATACACAGCTAGGGTTTTCTCCAGATCAGCGATTTGGCGACTTGCAACATCACTTCCAGCATGAGCGCTGCTGCGGCTGTTGGTAAACCCCTTGATCGACTTGACCTTCCCGCTATTGTGATCCGCTGGAAACTCGGTGTGGAGTATCTGGAAGAACTAGACATGAATTCGCTACCGGCTGAACAAGCTTTGCGCTTTCTTGTAAGGCATGACTCAAATTCAGCTACTACGGACAGTGAACCCCTGGAGGTGCCTTGTGAGCAATGGAGCCGATACAACTCTCAAATGGGAGACACTAGAACGCTTCCGAAAGGCAAAGGAAGATTTTCTAGCGCTTGAAAACAGAATGGCAAACATCGGGAAGGTATGGGCAGACTTTGCCGCTGCCATTCAACGCCCCGGAGACTTTTCTTTCAGGCTAGGCCGAGAGGAAATAGTATTTGCCCAACGCAGTGCTGCGGCACCCGTTGCATTTTCACACATTTCCCGGTCTGATGTCGATTGGGATTCTTTGTCCAAGCTGATTGCCGATTATCAGGCGACCTCTCAAGAGAAAAATGAATTAGCGGCGAGACTTCGTAAAGCTGGCGTGGCGACGTAGTCACCTTATCCGTTCTTGCGCTCCAGACACACGTTTACTGCTTCTCGAATAGCTCAAATTCGGGAATGGGATTTCCATCAGCACTGCTGCCGTCCACCATGCTCTCGTAGAGTTCGGCATTTTTCGACACCACTCCGCGATGTGAGCTTATTTGTTTTTCCTTCTAGCCTGGAAATGAAGTTTTCCAGGGTTCAGCCCTAGTAGTCTTCCTAAGTATCAGCCAAACCACGGTGTGACGCATACTCAGGCGTACTCAGGTCGGGACCGTGGCAGTCTGGAAGCCAACACGGGAGGAAGTTCAGGTATTGAATGAGTACCACCATGCATTGAACATTTACTACGATGCTGTCCTTAATTGGCTCGACAGGTTTGATACTCACGCGGAGGCAGAAGAGCAACACCGGCTTACGGATGAAAAAGACATAGCCGAGCGAACCTGTACAAATCTTCGCGCCGCTCTAGATAGGTTCCGCGCCGCCCATTCGTAGTTACTGTGACTTCCTTTTTTGGAGCACTGCCTGGATTCCTGCCACACCGCCGCCGTCACAACTGGATATGGATTCAGCCGAATGAGCACGCGCTTCGCGTTCTCGTCGCACAAGATATGCCGAGTCTTTTACGGAGGTTATCCGCTTGCGGCGAGACTTGGCGTAGCACGAACTACGCACGGACCTTTTCTTCTTCCGAGCGGACCTTCAACTCCTGTTTCAGCTTCACCTTCCGCGCATTGAGTTCCAGGGCGTGAGTTTTGAGCTTCGGTGACAAGCACCGTTTGCTTATGTGTAATAGCGTTTTTACCAACGTCAATTCCGACCTTAGTGACATCGCGCAGCGGTAAGAGTCGCTGTCCGAATACGGTGAGGAAATTTGTGCCTTCAAAGCTGCCATTTGGTCGGAGATCCTTTGAGAGCGTCAATGTCCACGCTTGCTCAAGATCTTCCAAATTATTTTGGCGCAGATCCGTCGCGATGCCGTCATCCTAACACCGTTTTGTTAACTCCCGATTACAGCGGAATTCATAAATTTTACAGGCCATTTGAGATAAGAAGAGATGCGATTTTGGGAGTCATGGGCTGTCGTTGTGAGACAAACAGAAGTCCGCGCTACGCATCCATTTATATAAGACGAGAACTGAGCATGGAGTAATCTCGCCATCTTTCCTTTATTCGTTCATTATCCGAATCGGTCAGCAGTTCCGGCTGTGATTCCTCATCATGATCTCGACGATTCTTCGAACGTGCTCGTCAGCCTTTTGTCTCGGCACTCCCATGTCCAGCAATTTACGAGTCACATGGTCGAAAAACGTGTCATACGCGCCAAGTAGTTCCAGCAGTAATTCCTCCTTACGCCGATCTGGAGCTTCGTAGGTTTGGAGCCACTTCTCAGAAAAGTCAAGTGTGGATGGCTTGAATTGTCGTTTTGCCACTCGTATACAATTTGTTCGATCTGTTCTGGAAGCTTCCCCGATCTAGACGAATACCATGCATTTCCCTCTGGCCGGAAGAACAGTTGAATATCGTCGCTGATTGTCAATCGGTTCGTCATACTGCCCCTCGTGTGCCATATCCGAACGAGCAAATATTGCTTGTGGCTTTAGGTGCTTGCGTACATCGCTGCTCATACGGTATCGCGGAAGTGGCGTTCTTAAACCCCTCAACCCTCACCTGCTTGACTTAATAAGTGCCGGCAGTTCTCGTAAGTGAATACAAATGTTTTCAATAATTCGGATTAGAGCTTGCTCCCGCCGCACTTTGACGCCGAAGAGCAAAAAAGCACACGCCATTGCTTTGCTAACAGTTCACGAAATACTTGATTGTTCAAATCCCCTCCCGTGAGCGGCTCGGCGCGATAAGATTTTCCGACATTTTTCCCAAAGACCCAGGACTGCTACTCCCGTGAGGACAATTGAGACGGTCCCATACTCGGCGCAGGATAGAAGAGAAGCCGACGAAGATTGGCCGTTTCTCCTTTCGCGGGCTGCGGCTCCAGCGCAGCCCTCCTTTGATTTACAGATTGTTGACGTGATAGCCAAGCGGAAACCGAATTTGTGAAATTCTCGCCGAAGCTTTTTAGCACAGCTATCCCAGAGACGACTTTTTGAGCACATGGACGCAGACACTCCAGAACGGCGGGCTTCTAAACGCTTCGCCATCCGCTGTAAAGTGCAATTCAAGACGTCGCATAAGCGTTCCGCGATTTTCGTGGGGAGCGGAAAAACTCTCAATATCAGCAGTTCAGGTGTCCTCGTTGAGTCAGACTGTGATCTTCCGGTAGGCAAACGTGTGGAACTCTTCATACACTGGCCAGTCCAGCTAAACGAGAAGTGCGGACTCAAATTAGTCACAAAAGGAACCGTCATCAGGCGTGCAAATGAAGAGTTCGCGGTCAATATTATAAGGCATCAGTTTAGAACGCACTCAGCCGTCTGCGGTTAAAGGAATCGGCGTTGGATCAGATCCAAGATGCGTGCTGACGACGACGTGTATGCTCACACTTTCTTCTCCTTCGCAGCCCTCTTTGCCCCGCACCGACTTCTCTTTCGATTGGTGTTCGGCTTTCACCGCTCTAACCCGGCTGTGATAGACTTCTGAACCCATAGGAGGGATGTAATGAAACACCTCAGCATAATTGGCGCTTGCGTGCTTTGCTTTTTGCTCGGTACGTTGATGCCTTTACAGCGAAGTCACGCCCAACCGGAACCTGCGAATGCTACCTACTACAACATCTCGTTTATGAAGAGTAGGCCCGGTCAAAATCCGGTCAAGATGGAGCGAGAACTCTGGAAGCCGATCCATGAAGATCTTCTGCAAAGTGGAAAGATCAAATCCTGGACAGTGATGCAGCCGATGTTTTCAGGTCCCCACGACTATGACTACATAACGATGATCGCGGTTAACAAATTGAACGACTACATGGCAATCGACTATCAGGCTCTATTCGAGAAGCACTGGGGCAAAGACAAGATGCAAGCTTCGATGGCGCGAACCGATAATGCGCGTGACATGGTCGGCAACGAAATGTGGTACGTAGTCGAAAGTGTCGGCGGCAATTCAACGAAGTAAAATCAGGTGGTAAACGAAAACTCAGCATGGGGCAATAAGAAAGCTCGTCTGCCGGATCGTCGGGCATCGGGTCACGTGGAGGCTCGATGCCAAGGGAGTGCCGAGAGCTATCTGTAGCCGGTGCAAACAGCCTGTACTGACCTCGAAGAGTTAGGATTAAACGCTTCGCTTCTGGGTTGTCGATTTAGCGGCTTGGAGAATGGTCGAATTGAAATGGTTCAGTTCTGACTGCTAAACGTGTGGCAAGGATACTGAGCCGCCGTTGGTGATGGGGCTGTTTAAAAATTTGATGTCCGATCTGGAACCCGCAGTCCCTTCCCACGCCTTCGTGCTCGAATCAGGCGTTTCGACTAGCCGAGATCCAGTTCTCCTGTGAGAATTTCCCTTTCCGGCTGGATCATGCTAGGAAACTCATTGCACCTTGCCGAGTTCTTCGGCATCGCGGTGATCCCGTTCTCTTCTCACTAGAAAACCATGCGGACCCGGAAAATATTCACCCACAATATCTCCGCGCCCGTTAATTCCCAAAGCTTGCGTCCCCTTTCTCAGAGGATAGGTAAACCTGCCGTCATCCAGCAAAAAACTCACGTATTGATTGGTGCTGGTGTCCAGAAAAATACCGACGATGTCACCTTCTGCATTGATACCGTTTGGGGCCGTATAAGTGGTTCCCGGCACATTTATAAAGGTCAGCTTGCGATCTTCCAGGAGAAAGCCAGGGGAAAGAAAGGGATTCGTAAAACTTGTTCGGTAGCTTCCCACGATATCGCCTTCGCCATTGATGCCCGTAGGATATGTTGAGATCGCTCCAGGCACGTCGATGGGGATGAAGGTACCCAAGCCGTTGGCCTCGTCCCCGGAAAACTCAGAGCGTTTCAGAAGGAAGCCATGCCCGATGCCTTGCTTGTCGAAGTAGAATCCAACGATGTCGCCTTTCCGGTTAATGCCGTTAGCCGTCGTAAAACCACTGGCCTTGGGAGCGTCGATGATGGTAAACGTTCCTTGATCTCCGGTATTGTCCTGGTCCCCATCCTTATGTAGAAGGAATCCGTGTATGCTACCGCTGGCATCGTTGTATGCCCCCACTAGATCGTCATGGTCATTGATCCCATACACGAAGGTCTGTGTGCTTCCTGGTGCATTGATGGGGGTAAAAGTGCCCTTCCGCAGTACAAAACCATGTGCTTGAAAACCACTGTCATAATAGATCCCGGCGATGTCGCCGTGCCGATTGATCCCCCAGGCACTCGTACCTGCGGCCCCAGGAAAATCGATTGACTTGAATTCTTCCCCTGATGTCTGGCTAAAGGAGGCACTCAGTGTCAGGCTGAAGGCCCACAATACAGCGTGAGTGATACGCAAAAAACTCATTGCATCCTCCGTTTTTCGTTATTAGCTGTGCGTCCGAGACGTTATAACTGATTTACTACCGAAGCGTTTTCGGGTCAAGAAGGGTTGACGTGCGATTCAGTACTTTTGGATGTACGTAAAAAACCAAGGTCGCTTTTCACTATCCATTCAGCGCCTTTATTCTGTAATCCAATTTACAATGCAGTCCTTGGGAGTGAATGCGAACATTCTCAACCGTAGCTGACGAACCCGATTCAAAGACATAACCGCACGCTCTGACGACAAAAACTTATTGCCGGTGAAAGTGAACCTCAGATTTTCAGAATGCTTCGGGCGAAGTTGCGCGAAGCTCGGCAGGTGCGGTATGAGAGCCAAGCGAAGGTTGCGATTTGAATTCATGAGGTTCCGGTCCCGTGCTCGATTTCTCATGCTAGGCTCAGTTGGCCGTTCCCGGTTCAAGGTCATTGCGACGCATCGATAGTCGCGTGACTTCGGTACTGTCCCAATCCTGAGTTGATTGCGGGAGCGCAATGTCGGATCAGTTCTGGTACGGTACCCGTAATCGGTTAGTTCTATTTGCAAAACATAAGCCGCTACAATCTGCATCGTGGTTTCACGGCGTATGAGTCGGCTGCGACTTCAGCATGAGTGCTCGGAAGCCCTCCGGTCTTACGTAGAGCTTATAGAAGAGGGCTGTACACTGTTGGCCCAAGTCGAAGCAGTTCCGATGCCGGAACACAAGCGAAATGAAATCTTTCTTCACCGCAGACAAGAGTTGACGGCGCACGGTGAGTATTCAAAAGCGCGAAGACGACTGTGGGATTACTTGACCGCTTCCAAGCTCCATGAGAGATGAAGATGTGAATGGCCAGTCTGGATAACCGGCACGGTCCGAACCGAACCATCACTTAATCGTGCGTTGAGTCTGAGTGCTGCTCTTTTTTGTGGCGCTCGAATTCGGCTTTAATCCTTTCTGGAATACCGGGATGTTTCGCTGATTCAGCGTGCGGCCTGGGCGCTTGAGAGTTCCTGTTTGAGTGATACAACAAAGGCGTCCCTTCGCGTATCGTGTATTGTGTACCGGAAGCTTTGGAAAATCTGCCGTCTCATTTGTTCTGAATATCTCCCGACAACGACGACAAAGAACCTCGCGCTTAGGATCTGATCCCTGGAGCTTCTCGCCGCACGTTGTGCTCCGAATCGGGCTGAACGGAATCACCTCGATGGCCTATCTCGTGTATACGGTTGTTCACAATTTGTGAAAACATGCGCAATTCCGTACACATGCCCCGAGCACTTTCTCAAGCAGACAAAGAAGGGAGACCGGACAGGTCCTTAGCACTCGTTCATTCGAAATCCAAGCTGAGTGTTCAAACAGAAGGCGCATCGCGTTTACTTTTGGTCTGGTACCCGACGCAGGATCGCTTTGGTACCGTTCGTGCTCGATGTTCCGGTAATGGGGAAAGTGCATTAAGGTACCAAGCACCGACCCCCACTCAACTGGCTGGCTTGGGCGCTACTCCCACTAGCGGTCCCGTCGTGATACCTGCGCTCGACCGTCCCCGAATTTAAACCTTTAAAGGAGAGTTATATGAAACGACGACAATTTCTATCGGGAATTGCGGCGGGAGGTGCTGTCTTAACGACCAGACTCTTGAGCCAAAACCCACCATCGTGTCCGCCAGACCCCGTAAACGGTATCCCGTTCCACCCCGGTCAAGATACGCGGCCAATAGTTCAGCGTCAATCGGTCAGTTCGCTTTCATCCTCGCAGATTGGCGAACTCAGGTTTGCATTTGCCAAATTACGTTCACTGCCTTCGAGTGATAACCGTGCGTGGGTGATTCAGGGCGATATTCACGCCCTCTACTGTCAAGCGTGCGCTCAACATACTCAATCAGTCCATAACTCCTGGAACTTTTTCCCGTGGCATCGCGCTTTCCTCTACTACTTTGAACGCATTCTTGGTTCGTTGGCCTCAGACATTAACAATTTCCGTTTACCGTATTGGGATTGGGAAAACCACCGCTTCATGCCGGAGCCTTACGGGGTACCCGGAAACACATCAAATTCACTTTGGGACGCGAATCGCTATTCTCCGATAAACCAGGGTGAAAACTTGCCCGCCAACGACGGCACGGCGTCTCGCATCGCTTTCCTCGACGGAATCACTGATTTCGCGACTTTCGGTGGAACCGCCAGCCACGGTGGAGCGTGTGAAGGCAACCCACACGATCCGATCCATGACGACATTGGATTACATACGTCGCCGTGGCACGACATGGGCCATCTTGGGTATGCTGCCCGCGATCCGATTTTCTTCGCGCATCATGCAAATCTAGACAAGATCTGGAGTAACTGGAATTCCCTCAGCGCCCACCGTTCACCTCCAGCGTATCGGAATCCGACCGATCCGGCGTTTCTCTCCGAGCGTTGGAGCTTTTACGACGAGAATCGGCGAACAGTGTCAATGAGTGCGGCTGACGTGCTCAACTATACGACCAATCTCAGGTATAGTTATCCCACTCCTCCGAGTAGGTCGTCTGCTTCGGTGGAAGCATCCGCACCAGACGTGTACACGTATGAGGGTAGGCTGAACTATTCTGATAACGCTCTACACCCCGGCCCGGTTCTGGATCTCCCTTACCGCGTAAAAATGAGCCTCATTCAAGCCGTCCGAGAGCAGAGTTCAGTCGCCATCGTATTGCGAGGTGTTCCAATAGCTGAAAACGCAACGGGAGTTTTCGATGTGATGTCGGTGCGTGGTGACAGCATGAAGAGTCTCGGAACTATCGCCGTGGTAGCAGATGCGATGCGAATGGGCACCTTACCCAAGACCGTTGTGCTGGACGCAACCGATGCGATTGATGACTTGCTTGCCGCGTCCAACCCGGCCAGGATGGTGGTTGTTCCGCGTAACGGGAACAGCAGCGGCAGTTTCGTACTTCGAGCAGAAGATATGGATGTGCGCGTAATATCGCGCCGCTAAACATTTTCGGAATCCGCAGACGAAAGCTCACTCCACCTCGGGTGGTTTCAGAGAGATGTTTCGAAAAAAGAGAGATTCAATATACGATCCAGAATCTCGCCACGATTGCTCCAACAGCTTTCGTACGCAAACATAGTTTCCACCGACCGCCAGCCAACGGGCTTCGAATAGAGATTCGCACTAAACTTAGGTGGCGTGACCGATAGGTATCCGCTCACCCAGTAATGAGATTTCGGCGTTCGCTTTGAAGCAATCGAAGGAGCCTCGACCTACCTTAATTTTCATTTCACTGATCCCGAGTTTGACGCGATATTCGCTATATTCTTACTGATGGTTCTGAGTTCACGCAAAATTGCCACAGCCCAGTACGAAACGGCTGCGAGGATAACGAGCGGGAAAATGAGTGTCAACAATCCAGACAATAATTGAAACAGCATAGGTGCCACGATGCTATCGCACTTACCACTGATTACGGATTGAATTAGACGGTATGATCTCGGGGATACAATGATCCTAAGCAATGGCGAACGGCTTTCCCAATCATTTGTGGTGCGTTTGGTGTCCACCCTGTCTCGTCATGTTACGGCTCGACGTTTAGAGATAGAACTGCGTGAATTACTGGGAAAATAGAAGTTTGAAATGCTGCTGAAATATGCTGGCACATCAGAAGTCAAATGAGGGTGTTCATGAGAAATCAACATAAGCCCGGTTATGGGATAGCTCAACCGTACACAGCGATTACTCGTTAGCCGCAACAGCTTGCGACAGGCGTGCGTGCGGTTTCACCCAGGCCACTTCATCAACAAAAATCGGACTCACCTCTGCTTCGTCGGCAAGAGCACGAATTCCATTCTGAATGGCTTGATACTGTTCGAAACTGCTGACAGAACTTATAGATGGCCGCTTCGGTATCGTTCCTATCTTTTCGTAATCGTCAAACTCTTTCGCGCATTTGCGAATAGCCTTCAAAACACATACATCGAGAGGAACGTGTATCAATTTGATAGCCCGTTCAAATTCGTCATCATTGACAAGGGACGATTCGCAACCGTGGCGGACAGTGAGATTTACCAACTTCGCGGGTTGCCCATAATGCTGCATCTCGGTGTCGCCAACGCAAGCCCAGTACGCAAATAGATCCTGAACTATTTCTTTGTGCGTGTTGTCGAACTTCTCTCTATTCTCGTCGCTGATGAGCTTGTGGAAACCGTTTTTCAAAACATGTACGCCCATGCTCGATATAGACGAGATGGCCTTTCTACGCGCCGGAATGCCCGGAAGGTATTACTAGCGACGCTCTCCTCGACAATCCGGCAGACGTCCAGTTCACTTTGCCGAGTTCGTGTGATCCGATCCCGCCATTCGGGTTCCGCGTCTTTGAGAGATTGTACGGCTTCACGGCGATCTTTCCACTCCAGGGTGCAGATGTTATCCATCTGGAAATCTTATCCGAACAGCCGGTAGCCGTCCGAGATAGTCTCTGCTTCGGGTTCTCCGATGAGGCTCTCGATTTCGGAGGCTGCATGACTCACGATCCAGCATAAGGAAGTTGGAAAATCCCAACTGCGTATAAGGTCAATTGAGGTATTATGGCGCGATGTCGAACACGGTTGAAAGTAATGAAGCGAGACTGAATCAGATGATCCAGAGCGGACAGTCTTTAGAAGAATTCGAAGAACTGTACGCCGATTCTGGGTAGTGGTTCAATTTGAAAAAATGACATTGAGGGTCTTTACGATCCCGCCCGCAGGTGTGTTATCAGATTGTCGCGGGCTACCGTGTAGGAGTTATACGCGATGATCTCCTGTTTCTGCCACTTCGCCATATCCAAACATTGTTGGGTCGAAACGGGCATCGTCAGCGCTGTTAATTGGAAGTGGTTCCGCTCCGAAACGCGATGATAGCTGCGAAGGCCGGAGGTAAACGCTTCATTTAATAATCGCAGTCTTGCATTGTTGCCCATGTGGTATTATACCATCCCTTCCCGAGCAAGCAGACGCCTGAGAATATCATCACGCGTGGTTAAACGATATCATTGTGGAGCAATGTACCCTCTTTGTGAGACCTGCGGTGTTCTGACGGGCTTACTTGGAGCCGCCACGGATAAGTTAGTTGTTGCCACTGCGCGACTAGCTGGGCTTGCAGGATCACGACAACACGCCTCGTTTGATGCGGCTGAAGTGGAGACCCGAACCTTGCGCGACGAATGTGAAAGGATCAAATCCAAACTTGAACGGCACAAAGCACAGCGTCACTCACGCTCAACGCACGCTTAGGGCAAGTAATTGTGATATTCTTGCACCTCGGATATCCGACGTTAATACCGCAATGGTCAAAACAAGCTAACCACTTGTCTTGTATCAAAGGTTCAGCACTTTCGTTGCTGGTCTAGAACAGAAAAGAGCGTCGCGTATTTTCTGCCTGATACAGACTGGCAGAGGAGAACATCTTTGCGGCCAACGGGATTAATACCCCGAACGCGCCACCAGGATTCCGACAATCGCGACGACGACGGCGGCACCTGCTACTGCGCCGATGATGATCCACTTGGTCCTCGAATGATTGCCCTTGACCTGCGACACGGATCGGACCTGATCGTACCTAATCGTTTGCGTCCCGGCTCCGCTGTCGCGCTTTATCACGAAATCATTATCCGTGCGGCTGACGATTCGACCGCGTACGCTGCTTCCGTCTCCAAGCTGGACCTCAACGTGCGCTTTCGGCGGCAGAGCGGCAATGTTTTGTTTCGTACGGCTATCCACGGCTGACTGATGGGCCGGAACGGACTGCGTCATCAGCAACCCGGCCAGCGTGGTGACCGCCAGCTTCCTCATCTTTGTGCGCCATTCGAAGAACCGCATTCTGTTCGCCGTTGGATACATAGAAATTTCCGGATGATCGACCATATCATCACTTCGTGTTCGTAATTATATTTCTTCTGAGAAGTTCGAAACAGCCTATTACTGGAGCGTCTGCCTGTCCCGCATCTTCGCTCGGCGGCTCGTGTACCGCATCGTGCTTACAGGGCGGATTTATCTGAGAGGATTCGTACTTGAGTTGCACGAATACTTTGCATGTTTCAACGTTCGACACTATTCTTCAAGCCTCTTCTAATCGGCATTCTTCCATCATTGGCTCTTTGGGCTTGCGTAATTCCGGCTGCACTGAAGCTGAACTAGCACCTGTTGGGGACCAACCTGTGAGGTAATTCAGGGAACCCGATTATCAGGAAGCAAGCTTTAAAAATGACCCGAGCACATCTGATCTCTTTTTTGAGTCTGGCTTTTCTTCTACCCTTTCTCACAGGATGTGCGTCTAAACCGGCAACAACACGAACGGCTTTGGTGTCGACATCAGGAGCCGCGAAGCCCTTGGCTAATAAGGTTGTGTCCATCTCGACCGGCGAGTTGGCCGTTAATGCCGTTAAGCCGATAGAAGGTAAGCAATCAGGGGACGACTCTCTCGTTAAAACAGCGAAGATTTCAGGAGAAGGCGAGTACAGCAGTGAGTACGCTACATGTGTGCAAAAAGCTGATGATGCTGAACCCGGTTCTAACGGCTACATCATCGCGGCGAAAGACTGCGTCTATGAAGAAGGCCAGCATTGGGACAAACGCCTCAACACCGCGTACAAGGCAATTATGGCGGAACCGACCTACATAAGACAGGACTCGCAAAAAACGGCTCTTCGCAATTCAGAACGGGCATGGATCAAGCACCGGGATTCAGAGGATGACGGGTTGGCAACACGATTGGAAGAGGCGTCATGCATCCTCGACATGACCATTCAAAAGGACAAAAGAATTAGAAGCCCAACTGAAAACGCTGATTCCCAAGCCAGTCGCTCCGGGTGGCATCAGGAAAACTTTTTTACGGCACTCGCCTTAGTGGTCCCGTAAGCAAGCCAGAGTCAAGATTTCGCAACACAGCGGCGATCACCTCTGGTTTATATTGCTCCTTCGAAAAGCGAATCAACAGAACCGTAATAACCGGAAGCCGAGTACGCATATGCAGCTACTTGGCTTCCGATTAAGTCTTAGAGAAGACAAATTATTGCGCGTTGTGTTGTGCGGCAATGCTCATCATCTTGGCACGATGTTCCGCAAGTTTCTTTTGGAACTCAGGATGCTTCGCCCACTCTATGCTTTTCTCGGGCGGCTGATTGAACAGTTCTGGATGGATATAGTGATCGCGTTCCTTCTCAGGTTTTTCCTCTTCGACCGGAATGCGGTGAGCGTTCGCCCAGGCGTCCTGCCGAATGCCAGTGACTTGCCAGGAGACTTCGACACCGGGTTTATCAGTTCGAATGGTGAATTCATTGCCAGCAATCTTCGAACCGATGATTGCTTGCGCGAACTGGCCGATCACAGTCAATTGGTAGCGGAAATCACGGTTGAGAGCTTCAAAATATTCTGGCATCGTGACTCGTGCGAAGCCGGTGGCATCCGTTATCACTACGCCATCGTAGATGTTTTTCATGTCGGGCGATTCCACAAATGAGTGAGAGAGATACTTGTTCGCCGGGTCGACTGGATGATCGATTCTAAAAGACCCCCCGCCTTTGGTGAGCTTGCCGGTGATATTCACGTCGCCAGAAAAGTCTCCTGCATCTGCGAAATTCTGGGCGTCACCCATGCCGACGATAGCCTCACATCCTGGTATCCCACCGCAATCTCCGACCACCCCAGCGGTAAGCGTCGGCGTGGGAAGGTTGGCAGCCAAACCGTAAATTGCGGTGGTTGCATAGGCGTCCAAGCCGTCAAAGCTTTCGAGGGTGGTTATGGATACCCCAGGACCCCCGCTAGTGAAAACGCTCAGGGTGCCTTGATCTATGGATACGTTACCGTTAGATACGTCGAGGGCGGTACCGAACGCGGAATTGTTTAGCGTAAGAGGTGGGCCGCTGGATGAGCTACTGAGCGACAACGGTACCTTAATCCGCAAGGGCGACGCGCTCGTGCCCTTTCCAGCTAATGTGCTATTAGTCACGAGTGCTGGATCGACATCGGCTGGATCGACGTCGTATGTGGTGGAAACGGTCGCGCTTCGTCCTTGGCTGTTGCGGATTATCACCTGATAGCTGCCCTGGCGTGTTGTGGATGGCAACGTTGCTGCGACCGACGTATTCGTGAAGCTCTTCACCTTAAGCGTGTGACCGTTAAAGATGAATGTAGGAGTGGCACCAGTGGCAAACCCGGAACCAAACACCGTAAGCACCTTGCTTGAGTTGATTGTCGTCGATGTGATTGAGACCGGCGTCGTTGCGTTGAGGGTTGCGACAAGCAGTACAGCAATTCCTGCCGAGAGCGCGACGTGATTGTTGAGATTGAACATTGAATTCCAACTTTCCGTTTCCAAACGATCTGTGCTCAGGATCGAGCGGCACTGATACTATCAATTCCTCACGTGCTTGTCTACCTTTGGGAATGTCTCAGCGGCTCACCAGATTGGGTCATCCATTCACGAGGGAGCGGCAAGACTGCAAACATCAATGATGTGAAGTTTAGTGTTCGAGACCTCAGATGCCGGAATGAGCCACTATCTCAACGGGCAGATGTATCGGCAGTTTTCACCGAAATGCGTGGTATCAGTTGAGCGTCAGAATGGCAGCAACGAGTCGGGCGGCATTCGACCCGCCAGTCAACGAATTTCCTCAGAAAGATTGGAAGGAAGTGAATGGCCGACTTAATATAAACAAAATACACCGCCCCAGGAATGCAGTGTGTGCGGTTCATCGCATTGTCAAAAGGCGTACAATTGACAGCCCGCCAAGCAAGAACAGAGGCAAGCTGTATTTGAATCGAGAGGGCCGAAAAGACCCAATGATAAGCGCGATAATTGACACGCCAATAGCGATTCCTTCCGGCCAAGTTAGGCGATGCCGCACTGCACCAACCGTCAGTCCTGCAATAAGCACGAGCGTGAAGGCAACATAGTAGAGCCGAATGACATGTGGTTTGTTCATCGCAGATGCTAATCCCCGCACCGAATCAAACACCTAATGCCTTGTAAAACTATCATGACGAACGAACCCACGATAAGAACGGATAACAGAGGAGGAAACGGGTTTCGAGTTTCTCCCGGCGCGATATTTCTACGGAGCACAAGGAAAGTTCAAGTGAGCACTGTCGCATAGAGATTGATGCCAGACAGCCAGGCCGTTCCCATAGCGAAGCCCAGCGTCGTTATGTCCATGAAACCTTTATAGACCCGAGTAGACTAAACGCCGGGGCAGTGGCGGATGATACGGGTCAGTGCTGTTGCGTTGCAGTTTTAACAGCGGGCTCGTTCGAGACGGTGTTTTGAACTCTCTCTTGTCGAATGATGTCCAGCTTGCATTCCTTGCCGTCTGGATCAAGGATGAACAGCTTGTCCTTCTCTTGTGCATACTGGATCGGATCGCCTACCACCATGCGGCAACCGTGCTTGCGATTCGCGATTGCTCTACTTATCATGCCGTGCGTAGGCATACCAACCGCCCTTAACGTTAGATCGTCCACCGTGTAGATGTATCCGCCACCTTCGACAGCAAACCGTTTGTCCCAAAATACGTTGCGGTGGATGCTAGTTCCGCCGATGGTTGAACTTTGCCTGGAGGCATCCGTCGTAGCGTCTAGGCTCGGATGCCCCAAGTCGTCCCGGTATACGGTTGCGCGGGTATACTTTCGACAAAATGGGCCATTTTGTCGAGTGTCGAACATTTCTGTTTGCGGGCTACTGGAGGTCTATCTGTGTGAGATTGAGCTGCATCCGGCAAGCGCGGCGGCAAGTCTATCGGCCCGCGAGTTTTGTCTAGACCATACACCGTCAGGCACATCAGGCACATTTGTTAAAGCGCCGGTCACATCGGAAAGGGAGGCACCCAGCCGACACATAATGCTTCCAGAAAAACGATCTGCTGCTAGTTCCATGCTCTTGAGAGCCGCCAAATCTTTGTCCGGACCACTATGTAGATGCCCTAAAACAACATGGCCGATTTCATGGGCAAGAACAAACACGGATCCCCAGTTGATGTTGAGATTGCGGTTCATGTCCTCTAAAAAAGCTTTGTTGATCGCCACAACGGGATTATGATTAACAGGATCAAGGAAAGTATATGCGTTCGCGCTGGAGTCGTTAACAATTTTCACCTCAATGTCTTTTCCTTCGACACCTGCCGCCGATAGAATTTCTCGCACAATGTTTCGGACATCGTAGTGCTCCAGCGCCTGCCGAAGTTCAGCCGGAAGCACTGGAATGTTTTGTCGGTTAGCTAGATATGTCTTAATCCGGCCTGTTGGGTCATCAATGAATCCGAGGGCGATAAAAAACTCCAAGTTTTTCGCCGCACGTTCTGGATCGCCCGTCCTGATAGCTTCCAATATCACATTTGACTGAGATTTGATACGCTCCTGAGCCAGCATAGTCTTTTCCTGTTCACGTGAAACAACCATGTTCCCGAATAGCGTAAGAGAGGCCGCAATGACGCCTAGAGATAGTGGATTGAACCAATGCGCCCGCCTGTACTCCCGCTCGCGAAGTTGCAGTTCGGCCGCCTTATAAGCACTTTCTTGTTCTCGTAGGGCAATTTCTCGTTTCTTTAACTCATACTCGCGCTCAGCATTCTGTTCGTCAGCCGCAAACTGTAGCAGTCGAAGATGTGTGTCGATGTCGTGCTTATCAGCTATCAAGGCCGCTATTGTACTGTTTAAGCTGGTGGCGCATGGATCTACGGGAGCGAAATTGTAAATCCATTTGTTCTACTCTCGACAAAAAGGCTCATTTTTGTAGAAAGTAGAAAAGCCACTGCCCTATTGCTTCCGGCAGTTCTATTCGCTGATTCAGGATGCTGTCCGGTCGGCATGGTTACGTGACGTGCGAAGCCTTAGCGGGAATATGCTCGGCGAGACCCTGGGCCTGCGTGAGTTCCTGTTTGGCGCGGAACGGAACGCGTTACGTGCCGTGCGGCCTGTGTTAATGGACCTGCAACGCGGGAGATGTTTCTACTGCTCACACGGAGTGAGGTCGGACGCAGCGCACCTCGATCACTTTATCCCTTGGGCAAAATACCAAATTGACCTCGGACATAGTTTCGTCCTAGCCGACAGCACATGCAACGGCAAGAAGCGCGACCGGATGCCCTACATAGATCACCTTGCGAGATGGAGCGAGCGTAATCAAGCCTATGGTGCTGAGATCACGTCGGCTTTAGGCGAGCAGTTGCTCTGTGATTTATCCAGTGCGGACCGTATTGCCGTATTGGGTACAATCAGACGGAAATCGCGCATGGCCTGACGTGGCTTCGAGGCGATGAATTGCTTGCCCTCACGCCCGAGTGGCGGAAATTCATCACAGATGCGACGTGAGAGCCGATGGTTGGCGTCAGCGCAGAACGTCATAGGTTACTGTCCAGTTTGGGCAGGCCCTCGATGCGCTTCCAACCCTCGCCTCCGTTCACTCGCTCGACCGTAATGTCGTCGAAGTACGTGTCCAATACGGCTGCCCGCTCTTGGGCGAGTGGCGGCGAGCAGTAGTCCTCTTCCTCCCAGATGGCAATCCCCTTTGATTCCAGACGAGCCTCGTTAAGCGAGTGGGTGAGAGCCTTTCCGAATGGACGCAGGTTGACAAAGGCATCCTCGCGCAACCGTTGATGCAGTTCGCCAAGCCGATCAGGTTTCGGTTTCGCACGCACGATGTAGTGAGCCATATCTGAACGAGGGTAGCGCCGGGAAAGGCTGGACTTGCAGGAGCAATTCTATCTCTCGATAGCACGTTCCTTCAACGCCGAATTGTTTAAGAAGCTCCAAAGTTGCTTTCGCGCTCTTGTGTACTCAGCGTGTGCCAACAGTTCTTCCCTGCGATGCGAGAAGATCTTATCTCGTTTCGTTTCGGGGATCACGCCTTGTTTAAAGTGCTGGGCGTCGGATTCAAAGCTTCGCTGATACTGCCGGTGACGGCGCGGGCCGTATCCGGATCAAAATACCCGATCGGCGACGCGGAACAGTGGGCGAAGATCGTCCAGAATCTAGCCGCACTGGTGAAGGAATTGGACCACACTTTCGTCCCAGACATTGAGCGGGTTGCGGGGCCATCTCCTGAGTGGTATCGTCCGGAGAGCTGAGCTATGTGAGCAGGCGCGGTGAACGAGCCACTTGCGCGCCACCTGCTCCGTTCCGGCGCACTTCTCCCTACAAGCTAGAACCGCGAGAGAGAAGCGGATGGGACTCATGCCCGCACGCATGCATCACTCCGGGAACTTTGCTGGCGTAAGGGAGACCGGTCTTCTCTTCGACCGGAGTGCATCGAGCTCAGTGCGGAGCATCACAACCGGCCCTGGTCCATTCCTCAAAACGGCAACTATACCGGTCCCACGGATATGTTCCGTCACGTTGTACCCAATCCCGCGCAGTTGCTCGGCAATCTTCGTGCTCCGAAGCGACACACCCGTCCAGGTGAACGGCGGCGGCGTTATTGAGTGCTTCGCGTGGCAGACCCAGGCCGGGTATGCGCTGCATCTGCTCAACTACACAAACCCCAATATGCACAAGGGTTGGATACGCAATTTTTACCCCCTTGGGGAGCAGAAGGTTCAACTGCGCGTGCCGGATGAGGAACGCATTGCCTCGGTGGAGTTGCTGCGGGCGGAACGGCAGCTTCCGTTTCGGCAAAGGGGTAGCACGGTAGAATTTACCGTTCCGGAGGTTCTGGATTACGAAGTAGCTGCACTGAATGCGAGTTAGTTCGATCAGAATATAGGACGCTCGCAACGCGCCTGTCGATCACGTCGCCTCGGCTAATCGACTCAATGTAACGCCGAATAGCTTGCGTGAAAGCAGTGAACTCCGCAAGATGATAGCTGGGGCGGGTTTTCGGCAAGTGCCCTTTCGAAGGAGACGTGCTTGTCCAGAACCGCTTCCGCGAGGCATGCGTTGTCTGGCATACTCATCTGTTTCGTCTGTGAGTGATGGTAATACTTGGATTCCGCCCTGCGATGGCTGCAGAATCGTTGTCCGCTTCCGAAGCGTCCCGTTCCGCGATGCGACGAGCGCATCGGTGATCACTCCTGGCGAAGCGCCACCACGGGATCCACTTTCACTGCCCGCCGCGCTGGAACATAAGTAGCAAGCAAGGCGACAGCGGTTAGGCCAAAAGCAACGACCGCGAACGTGAGAGGATCGCTTGCTTTTACGCCGTAGAGCAAACCGGCGAGTAAGCGTGTGAGAGCATAGGCAATCGCAAGGCCCGCGGCTGCTCGGGTCTGCTTGCAATGGAATCCAGACATCCGCTGGCGGGTCTGGCGTGAATCTGGCCGGCAATACGCCCACGATCGGATAGGAATCGCCATTCAAAGAGATCCTTCGCTGCAGGATGCTCGGATCAGCGCCGAAGTGCGAGCGCCAAAGTTTGTCGCTGATGAGCGCGACTTTCGGTCCATTGGGCGAATCTTCTGATGCGGTGAATGTTCTGCCTATGGCAGGACCGATGCCGAAGACCTTGAAGTAATCCCCCGAGACGTGAATTCCTTTGATCTGTTCCGGGCGATCGGCACTAGTAAGGTTCATTCCTGGGCCCGAGAAATCATAGATCGTCATAGTGGGAAAGACATTGTTGTTCCGCCAGACCATGTACTTCGGGATGGAGTTGGAATAGCCTACGCCCTGCGGATACTTTCGGCCGATTTTCATGAGGCGATCAGGCTCCGGATACGGCAGCGGTTTGAGGAGGACTTTATCGATGACGCTGAAGATTCCGGTATTCGCGCCAATACCTAGGGCTAGCGCGGCCATGGCTATGCCAGTAAAAGCCCGGTTTTTCCGCATCATGCACAGCGATTGCCGAACATCGGCCAGCAGCGATTCCATACAAGCTGCGTACGCATGCAAGTGGCACGAAGTTCCAACTTGCGCTGTTTAGACCCGACAAACCATCCGCCCGGCAATCCCGATCCCATATATCAGCGTTTCACAGCCTGGTGAGCGCAGTAGCAATTGAGTTGGCCGGGAAGACTCGCCGCGCTTCAGATGTGCGCATCGGCTGCCGGGGAGCGCTCCGGGTTGATGAAAATCCAGCAGATCGCGGCCATGAGATATAGCGCAGACAAAATATGCAGCGGCATGCTCCAGTTCCCGAGACGGTCAACTACGTAGGCCAGAACGATTGGGCTAAGTATGCCGCCGATCTGTCCCGCAGTGTTCATCGTTGCGCTGAGTAAGGCTGACTTTCTTCCACCGAGTTCAATGGCTGTGGCCCAGGCCGGAGCCAGCGTGAACATCGACGCTGCGCCTCCCAAGGCGATCAGGAAGCCAGCAAAACGCGCATCGCCCACCAGCGTTCCTGAAAGCATGGCAATCGCCGCGAACGAATATGCGACTCCGCCAACAAAGCAATAGCCGACGCGCATCCCAAAGCGCCGCGAGAGCGCATCTGTCGTCACGCCACCGGTGATGTCCGCGAGAACGCTAAGAAGTAAAGGCATACCGGCGAAGACCGCGAGCTCGACATTGACCATCCCGCGTGACTTCGAGAGATAGGTTGGCAGCCAGGTGATAAAGAAGTAGAAGCCGTAGGTGTTCGCGAAGTACTGTAGACAGAGCGGAAACAGACTGCGAGTCCGGAAGACATCGCTCCACGAGGCAGCGTGATCGGGCGCGAGCCCACGAGTTCTCTCTATCAGATCTCGCTCAGCTGGGCCTACACAGTGATGATTGCGAGGCTCATCACGAAACCACCAAGACCACATCCGAGCCCATACGAAGCCGATGCAACCAAAGATAAGAAAAATGACTCGCCAGTGCAAGAACGACGCGAGGTAAGCCACGAGGATTGGCGTGAGTCCGCCGGACAAGTGAGCAGCTGCGAAAAAAATACCCTGAACCCGGCCCCGCTCACGCAGAGGAATCCAGCGTGTGAAAACACGGGCCACGTTCGGCCACGCGCCTGCCTCGCCGATGCCGAAGAGAAAGCGGACTACCAGAAGAGCGGTGTAGTTGAAGGCTGCTGCCGTGGCCATCGTGAACGCCGACCACCACAGAACCATGCGCGTGAGCACGCGGCGGCTCCCGACGCGATCGGCCCACCACGCGGTCGGAATCTCGAACAGTGCGTAAGTCAGCGTGAAAGCGCTGAAGGCATAGCTCATCTCGATATGGCTCAGCCGCAGATCCCGCATGATGTTCGGCGCGACAATAGAGATGCAGACCCTATCCAGATAAGTGACTGCCGCGAGTGTCATCGTAAATGCGACTACCCGGTATCGAACGTGGGTAACCGACGCGCCGCTTTCGCTCGCTTTCACTTCGTGATGCGTCTCTGTATCGGCCATTGCGCTCGTTTGCGGACGGGGTCCTCGCCCCAGTTGGAGTTATTAACTCCGTGCCGCGTTACCAAACTATATAGGATGACAAGACCAACCTGGGCTAAGCGCATCGAAAGTTTAACCGAAACTCGACATCGGAATGACGTAAATCCAGACATTCTCGACGTATCGTTCCGATCAGTCGCTCGCAATGAGCATTTGCGGTGGGCATCCGAACGGGTGATCGCAGCACGTGGATGCCCCAGCTTTGGACCTCTTCGTCTAGGTCCGCTGAGAAGCTTGTATGGCGATCGTGAATCAGAAACTTGTACTCCTGGTCGCCAGGAAGTGCTTCCCAGAGTTGCTGTAGTGTCCACTCAGCTGTCGGATTCGAGCGTCACGCCACCCAAATGAGACGATTGGAGCATGCGAGGAACTTTTGTCGCATCACTGATTTTTCTGGTGTGCGCCTTCGATTTGAGCAGTAAAGACAAACCCGCAAAAGTATCGTTTCAACAAATGGCGGCAGGAATGCGGGATGCTTTCAACTGCGGTGTTGTAGTCGAGAAGTATCTCCACGGCTCCCTGAAAGGCAAGGACGACGACTATCACGAACTGAGACAGGAAAACAATTGCGATTACGTCGAATCGGTTCTTAATACCTTGCCTGAGCAACACTGACGAACTAAAGCGAGCAGTGCTGATGCGATACGTTACTCGCCGGTGCTGGAGGCAAGCCTTCCCGATTTGATTCACTTGATCCGCACTCAGGGACTCGAAGGCCTCGTCGCCAAACGGCACGACAGTCGCTATGAAACGGGCCAGCGGAGCGGCGCCTGGCGCAAGATGCGCATCAATCGCGGCCAGGAATTTGTGATTGGCGGCTGCACGCGAGCAGCTCTTCCAACGGATGTGTTGCAAATAGCGGATCCAAAACAATTCGCCGCGCCTTGTTTGTTTCGGAGGCCAATTTTCACGCGGGTTCAGTAGCGCTTAACCTCCGAACCGAGAACTTACAAATGCTATTTGCAACACATCCCTCAAAACCGATAGGTGAAGCACCGAGAAATATTCAGAACTGACGAACTTCGCGCGCAATAGCTCGCTTTCTCTTCTTCGTCCCCTGGTTGATTAGCGAATTCCCGCCTTCAGCTGCTACTTTCTTCTGTATGATCCGTCGCCCACTCGCCCTGTTATCCAGTATGGGCGCGTTTTGGTGTGCACTGATGCATCGAGACAGTGCGATGTGGCCGATTCATGGCCGATACCAATGCCGACGGTGTTTACGTTATCGGCAAGTCCGGTGGTATGTGGGGAGTGGCCGACAGCGAGGTTGAGCAACGCCGCGGGCGGGCTTTACATGCCCCGGCGCAGGCCTGACGACAGCTGCAAACAACTAGCCACGCATTTTCCGTTGCACCAGCAGAAATATGCAAAGGGACGCGCAACTTATGTGCTGCGTAGGGGCACCAGTTTTGCGCTCCCGGGGCAGAGCTTTCCCATCCTGTGAGTGCGGCTGCAACCGGTATGTAGGCTCTGAAAAAAAAGCACTTCTCTCCAGGGCTGTTAACCAACAATGGGTCGTATGTTCGCATCCGAACCGGGGAGCCAGTCTGATTTTCGAACAGCAACACAGCCGGAGAGGACTCATACTCTCTTCACATCAAATGGCGAATCGGCTGGCAAACTGGGACTCCGAAAAGGACCCTGGCCATTTGAGCATATACGAAACAGACCTTTGTGCGCGCCGTTATTTGAAATACCAGGGTATATTCAGGACCGAGATGCGGTCGTTGCCTTTAACGAGTAAGAGCGTCTTGAGTACTGTCGCGCGCTGTGAGTGCAGGAAGTAGTTGTACCAGCGATGCTCTACCAGTTCAGGGACGATCGTGACGACGCGCCTGTCCGGATTGTCCTGTGACAGCTTGATGACGTAATCAACTATTGGATACACGACGAACCGAAAGGGCGATTGAAGTACGACCAGTTCGGGAACGCCTGAATTGGCCTTGCGCGCAGGCTCAACCACGTTGCGGGTCCAGTTGTCGCAAAACTCATTCGATTTGTCCTCCCCAGTTACATAGAGGGCCCTCACGTTGTTCGAAATGGCCAAAGCGCACACAGGGCGCGTTTGGTAATCTTGCCCCATTGCTGCAAGGGAAGGACCACCAGCGGTTCCCTGTTTCCGGTTAAATCGAGGGGCGTGGGACTTGCTATCTCACGCGCGATATTGGCGTAGTGCCGCCGGACACCGTACATGAGCAGCAGGATGGCGGGAATAGTTACGACAGTAATCCAGGCCCCTTCCACAAACTTGGAAATGATCACTACAACAACGGTGACTGCGGTTGCAATTGCGCCCAATCCGTTGACGAACATCTTTCGTTGCGCGCCGGGACCTGCCGTCTTCCGCCAATGGGCCAGCATTCCTGCTTGTGAGAGAGTAAACGCCAGAAATGCTCCCACGGCGTACAGCGGAATCAATCGATCTGTCACACCGCCGAAGGCAACCAAGAGAGCGCCGGTGAGGAACGTGAGGACCCAGATTCCCTCTGTGTAGACCAGCCGCCGCCCGCGTGTGCCAAAGGAAACAGGGAGGAAGCGGTCTTCAGCAATCACGCGGCAAACTCTTGGAAAGTCCGCAAATGCTGTATTGGCGGAGAAAATCAGTACCAACAGGACCGAACAGATCGCGATGTAATAAAACCATCCGCGTCCAGCGACCGCGTGGAACAACATTGACAAGACGCTCTGGTAATGATCTCCGTTCGGGTCGGTAGCAACGATCTCGTAGTGACGAACCAAGTAGGCGATTCCTGCCAGCATCGCCACAAGACACGCGATGATAATCGCCAGCGTGCGCTGTGCGATCTTCGCAGTGGGCTCGCGAAAGGCCCTGACACCGTTGCTTACAGCTTCGACGCCTGTCATTGCAGTACAACCGCTCGAGAATGCTTTCAGCAGCAGCCACAGACTCGCCGCACCTGCAGCGGCAGTAGAAACGGGCGGAGCAACGATTGGCGTAGGAGGCCCGCTGCTTACGAGTGTTTTGATGACGCCCAGCGCGATTGCCGCGAACATGCAAACGAGAAAGAGAAAAGTGGGAACCAGAAAGACACCCCCGGTTTCGCTGACGCCACGAAGGTTTACAAGAGTAATTATGGCGAGTGCGATCAGGCACAGAGACAGAGTCCGTGGATGCACGGAAGGAACCGCGGAGGTCAGCGCACCGATGCCGGCGGATATGCCTACAGCCCCGGTTAGGACGTAATCGATCATCAGCGCAGCTGCGGCCAGCAGACCCGGGAAGGTACCTAAGTTTTCACGCGCAACGGTATACGATCCGCCTCCTCCGGGATAAGCCGCGATTGTCTGACGGTACGAGAAGAAAACGACGATCAGTAGAGCAATGATGCTCAAACTGATAGGCACGATGTACCCGAGCCCAGCCACACCCAGGGGAATCAGTAAGGTTAGAGCTGCTTCGGGCCCATACGCCGCGGAACTGAGCGCATCTAGCCCGAAGATCGGGATACCTTTCGTTACGCCGATCTGTTGAGCGCGTTCGTCAGATGTGGCAATTGGCCGTCCGATTAAGAAATCAACGATTGACACGGCATCTCCTCTCCGTGGATGAACCGGCAAACCAGCTGCCGGACCTCGTTTGAAACTGGTAGACGGCCCCTACGAAGCTTGCGGCCCTCGGAAAGGCTATCGAAGTGCCTTGCGAAAAGCAAGGTCAAGATCTGATAGCCGGTCGGCCGATGCCGGATCATTCCGTGCCAGAAGGGTGATTAACTCGTCACGTTGCGAGAACATTGGTTGAAGCGATTTGAGCTTCTCAGGAGTAATATCAGGGTCGTTCTTGCGACCCATCACGGTGTCAAGCGAAGTAAAGAACCCGCTCAATTCCCGCCGGGCAGTCTCATATTCCCCGCGGCGCGAGTTCAGGGCGGCTGCCGATAATCGATCTTTTAATTCGCTTGTTTGCAACTTCTGGAGCGCCTGATCGCGTTCAGTTGTCCGCTGACGCGCCCTCAGCCACATCGGAACAAAACCGATCAGCAAAACAATTACGAGTCCACGAAAGTGTGTGCCGCGTTCTGAAAAGTTCGCCATATATGTGCCCGTTCCTTTGTTCAAGAATAAAGCTGAGCATGTACAAAGAATAATCCCGTGGGGTCGTATTTCTTCTTCACCGAACCGAGCCGCGCATAATTGCTGCCCCAATACGAATGCTGCCAGTCCCTCTCGAAGAAATTGCTTTCCGAGACATACGATCCGAAATGCCGACTGCAGACCTCGGGTCCATTATCCGAGCGAAGAAACTGTGGTGCGCCGCGCAGCCTCAACGATTCGCTGCAACACGCGCGTTACGCGTGGGCTCGGCAGGCTGGTATCGGTTTCTAATGCGAGGCATTCCCGCGTGAAGCGCGTCCAAGTGCCCTCTCAGATGCGTCCTTATTGCACCAACTTAAAGCAGTGATTTGGTAGACAAAACTGTCTCGACCACCCCCGTCGAGCCTCAATCCTATCTGGATTCCGCCTATTTTTTCCATGGCCCTCTGCGAGCGCAAATTCTGTGGACCAACTAGAAAGATAACGCTGTTTACGAATCTGAAGGCGTGCTGCAGCATGAGCTGTTTCATTTCCCAGTTGTAAATGCCCCCCCAATGCGACCTGGCCAAGAACGTCCAACCAATTTCGATCTCGCTTGTTACTTTGTCGTATCCGTGGAATCGTGACGACCCGATAGCCTGGCCATCTTTGGAATCATGGGCCGCATCCCTGCGGCGTACCCGCCATATCGGAGACTTCCGCCAATGGAAGGACCACCATACATACCAGAAAGGGCTTCAACGACTATTGCGGGATTTGAAAGCAGAAGCGGCCAGAGACGCTGCAGCCGCCCACTGAGGGGCGGTCGAGATGACTGTTCTGAGCAAAAGTGTAGGGCAAAAGATGGCGTTTTATCGAGGAAACGAGCAACTGGCTATGCAACTGTAATGAGCAATCATAATTGTTTTCTCCTCTAACAATTTGAAATCACGTTTGGGGGATCACGCCGTTTGTTGCAAAAGCTGGAAAAGATTTGGCTAAAAATTGCCCAACCAGTGGTTTTAGATCGTCGGTACACGCGGACTCCGGCTTGTTCTAGCACGGTTGCATCTTGGGCTGCGCCGCTGCCTCGCACATGGATTGCACCATTTACCGTTCGAATTTTGAGGAAATCTTGTTCGTGGCGTGCCGACCGGCCCCTAACCAAAGCGTTAGTCCGAAGCGTCCCGCTTGGGTAAAATTCAGCCCGTTCGATATGCTCTGGCAGAAGTGCGAGGCCCGTGCTGAGTTTGAATACTGGCATAAGAAATCAGTCCAACTCGCACGCCGGTATTCTTCAGAGAATTTGAGCGCAAGATCGCCCATTTTGAGAGAAGCCTCCACTACTCGCTTCGACGTTCACGTTGATTCATCTTAATCTGGAGCCAGACGTCACCGGATTTCTCTTACCTGACGCAACACATTTGCCCCATATTTTTCGCGCCCTCATGTTTGGAAACCGTCGTCCACAATACTTTCCGGGCACAGTCCTGCGACCCATTTAGCGTGGCCTGAAGGGTAAACGACTTTCCCCTAGATTTCCGACGGCGGAACGCGTAAGCTCAAATTTCCAACCCAAGAAGAGCAATGAGGTAAAGAGACGGCTCTCTGCCTTTTCCCTCAAGGTGCGCTCGAGATCCGTGGCGATGAAGACAAACCTTAGGCTGGAGCTACCCATTCAAGACGACTACGTCCACAGGATTTGAATCCAGAGTGCGGCCGCTAATACGGCCATTTCCACTGCACGATTTCCGGCTTGTCGACACCGTTCAAGTAGGCGTACTCGCGGCATTGGATCTGCTGATGTTTGAAGGATTCCTTGGGCACGCGCTCCCCGGTTCCGGAGGCGCGGCGCTATCTCGAACATGCTATCGCGCGGTACAACGCTGGGAACCTTAAACGGCGCGCTTCGTGCTACGACGGCTGGCCGGTACTAAGAATAGACTCGATGACTTCTCATGCAGTCTTTATTCCCGACGCTCTTCGTGTGCGCCTCCCTCGACGAGATTCGACCTGCGCATGTCGCGGCCAGCGGTGATGACGGCGTCGGGATCGCGTTGCTCTCGGTCTGAGTGACACGCTTCGGAATGCAACCATCGCAATCCCTGAACCTCGCGGTTCATTCGCTAGCTTTCGCCGCTGGAATGCGCGAGACAAAATCTCGCAGGATGTGCGTTCACTGCAGTTAGAACCGGCGCGCAGCGCGTGTGTTGCCGCCAATGCGCGGATGTCGGAACCGTCCAGCACTTCGTCGCCGCGGATATCGATCCAGTACATGACCGAGTGCGGACTGGGGTTGTGCTGTAAACCGAGGAGATGTCCGATCTCATGGAAAGCCGTAAAAAACAGTTCGTTCGCGGTAAGCTCACCACCACTCGCGAAGGTGATTGAGCCTTTCTGCGCGTTCGCTTCCGCGATTTCGTCCCAGGCGGCAGATGTACCGTCTTCGATGTCGATGGAACAGTGATTGCTATCATCCCGATGCCAGGACATGTCGGCGATCTCCGACCAGCGCTTCAGCGCGCGGCTCGCCTGCTCCACGATGCGCGGATCATGCGTTGAAAACCGCACACCTAATTCCAGATGGAAGGGCGATTGCAAGATGGCTGCGTTTTGGCAGGCCAAGACTGGAAATGTCGCAAATAGCGCTATGAAGATATGGCCTAATCCGCGCGGCGCGCGCGAAACAGCGCCCGAAACAGGACGTATTCGAGAGCGCGTTTCCATGTCGTGAAATCGTATATGCGTTCGCTGGGATGCCACTCAAGTGAAACCCACCTTTTAAAAATCAGCGCGATCGGTTGGACCCGTGCGCAAACCTCGGACCGAGCATAAAGGAAAACTTGCTTAATGATCCATATGCCTTGACGCTAGACAGGGGGTAGTAGGTAAGGTACTGCAACTTTTTGAGCGAAGCGGGTGTGCATCAAGTGTCTGGGAGGGCTCAGTCGCCTGTCACATACGCATTAACCACGCGCCTGGGGTTTGCGCTTCGCTGGTACGCGTTTTCGTGGGGGACTCTTGTTGGCGCGAGCGGATTCCGCCTTGTTCTTCGCGGTTGGCTTCCTCGTTGCACGCCCCGACGAGCGCTATGGGAGCGAGTGCGGCAGCAGCTGAAACTCGATACGCGGCGAGGACCGCGGCGTGGTACGGTGGACGCGTTGCTCTCTGATCTACTCTATTGTGCGCAATGTGGAGAACGGATGCGTGAAAAGCAAGTCGAAATGTCAGCTAAGAACGTGCGTGCCGCTGCCTGGATTCGTTACTACAGGGACGGGACGTCGGCGCGCCACACATCGAATACGATCTGGAATGTTCAAACACCCCAACGTCGTTCCAATTACTGCCGAAAAGCTCGACTCTAAACAGCAGTCAAAGGAAGAAACGATTCCTCCGAGCCGAACCGGAATGGTCCTGCAAATAGCGATTCGCCAGATGCTCGCAGCTGACCACAGGCACTAAGCGCAAGTACTGGAGAGGCCGCAACACCGCGCATTGAGGCAGGCTCACGAGGGAAGATCCTTTACATGCCGAAGCGAAGCTGCGACGACAGCTGCAACACATAGCCACGCATTTCCCGTCGCAGGATCCAAAAATATGCAAGCAACACACACCTGATTCGCTGCTTGCGAAACACTGTTTTGCGCTCCCGAGCAGAGCTTTCGCACCCTCTGAATGCAGCTTGCAATGAGACGTCGGCGCTGAGAACAAAGCACTTTACTCCTAGGCTGTAAACCAATGGGTCGTATGTTCGCATCCGAACCGGGGAGCCACTCTGCTTTTACGAACACCAACGCCTGGAGAGTGCTGCGAATCAGCTAAAAGGACGTAGATCCAGTCAGATGCACTGGTTTATGCACGCCCGCCGCGTATCCCCGTCTGTCGGTCCTGGGTCGTTACTCGTTCGGATCTGATCTTCCGCTGTGAGATGAAAAAACATTGCTCGAATCCTCATTTCCGGTACAGCGTCGCTGCTCTACCGATCACATCCATCACTCGGCGGCAGAAGAAAAGCAAGTCGAATCTCGGCCCTAAAAAGCGCGCCCAGTTCGGCTGCAATTGTTACTCGTGCGACTGGACTTCGGCGCTAGACAATCAGCCTACGATCTGGCATGTTCAGAGTCTTTGCCGCGAAACCGGATGGTACGGGCATCGACCGCTTCGGCGCCGGGCTTCAGTTTAGCGTCGGGCGTGAGCGCATTCCGGCTGGTGTATTCGATTTCGATTGTCACCGGGCCGTCAACCCTATAAGGTCGAATCCTGCCGATCTTGGCCATGGCCGCCGCCGCATGCTCGTGGATCAAACGCCTAGCGGCTTCGGCTGAAAGCGATATGCATGTGTAATTATCAATTCCTTCTTTCACCACCGCCGTTTCAGCATCGGGATCAATATCATGCAGTTGCACAGCGGCAGCCTGATCGCCGCTCAGAAAAATGACCGGCGTGTTGAACCACCCGGCAAGAGCCGTCCTGGTCTCGACCTCGCCGACTGGCTTGCCGTTCATCAACAGGTTCTGAATGCCGAGTGAGCTGTAGCTGTGGGCCATAACGCCGCCTACGGTATTTGCGCGGGCGTGCTGGCCGACGAAAGCCACCGCGGAATAATGCCGTTCCATGCCCGCAAATCCATACAACTTAGCTGGTGAGTATGGGCCGGCCTCGACCGACATTCGAAATCAAGGAACGTTCGGTGGCGCCATCGCCACGAAGTGGGGTTTGCGATTTAGTCCACTTTTCGTTGTTGATTCCGGAGCACCGTACAACATCACGGTCGGGCAGGATCTCTATGGGACAACCCTTTTCAACGGCCGACCAGGCATCGCGACGAATCCAAATAGACGCGGACTTGTCGCGACTGCCTACGGACTGCTTGATCCGAACCCGATTGCCGGCGAAACGATTTTGCCTCGGAACTATGGCCGAGGTCCCAGTATCGTCATGCTGAACCTTCGCATCTCCAAGGTGTTTGCGTTCGGTCCTTCCGCAGAGGGCTCTATTTCCACCGGCGGACGCCGGCCGCAGAGTGGACCCTTCGGCGGTGGCTCCGGCGGGAATTCGGTAACAACCGGTCACCGCTACAACCTCGCAGTTTCCCTTTCCATTCGCAACATCCTCAATCACAACAATCCGGGTCCGATCATAGGCGACATCACTTCGTCGCTGTTTGGTTTAGCCAACCAACCCTATGGAGCAGCCGGTCTCGGAGGAACGGGCTTTTCGGAATCGGCGGACAACAGACGATTGGAGTTGCAGACCCGGTTTACGTTCTAATCGATTGTGCGAAGACACCGAAACCACCGTCAACCCGAGGTCCGGACTGTTTGGACCGTTAGGCCGGGACGGGTTGAATTTAGGAGGTGCCTTGCGAGGGAAGTGACGCGAGATATCGACTGCATCTTACTGTCTTTTTGAGTGAACCGCCTACTCTGGAACTAGAGTGCTTCGCCTCGCAATCTTCTTTTCTGCTTTGTTCCTTCCACTTTGGTGCGCTGCCCAGCAATCAGCAGTGTTCGGCGCCTTGGAAGGCACTGTGGCAGATTCCACTCACCTTCCGGTGCCAAATGCTTCGGTAGAACTGCTGAATCAAGCTACCGGTGATAGACACCGTGCGGTCACCGACGTCAACGGCAGTTTCTACGCGCTGGGGCTCCCGATCGCTACTTACGAGGTCCGGGTGAACGCTCCGGGATTTGCCAGCTATACCCATACGGGAATCGCTCTGGCCGTGGGGCAGACCGTCCGACTTCCGGTGACACTGACACCAGCGCAGCTCCAATCGCAGGTCACCGTAACGTCGGCTCCCTCGCCCCTCGATGTCAGGCAGACCAGTGTCACTTCGATCATCGATCACGAGCGAATCGAGGAATTGCCCGTGCGCACGCGCAACGCGCTGGATTTTGTGCTACTCGCGCCTGGGGTTTCTCCAACCCAGGGCGGATCGAGTTCGCATTCTCAAACCGCTCCTGCGAGCAGCGGCTTTTCCTTCGGCGGTTTGCGCGCGCGCAGCAACAACATATCCATAGATGGTCTGGACAACAACGACGAGTTTACGGGTGCAAGCCGCACTGAATTGTCGCCAGAAATCGTGAGCGAATTTCAGATTGTCAACAATGGCATCTCCGCCGAATTCGGTGGCGCCTCGGGCGGCTCAGTCAACGTGGTGACCCGTAGCGGGACAAACGAGATGCACGGTGACGCGTTCGTGTTTGCGCAGAACGGCGCACTCGACGCGCGGCCCCCGATACAAGACGAGTTGCTGAAACCAGATTTGAGCCGGTATCGCGTTGGGCTGGCGAATGGCGGTGCGATTAAGAAAAACCAAACGTTTTATTACGCGGCCTTTGAGCAGGAATACCAGCGCGGGCAAGAAGATTCCATCGTCAATCCGGCACTCGCAGCGTCGCTGAACGCGTATTTAGCTACAGGAGCCCTTCCTAGGCTTACCACGCGTTTCCTCAATCCGGATTTCTTTCCAACGGCCCGGGCGGAAACGGAAGCGTCAGGCCGGCTCGACCAGAAACTGGGCAATAACAACTGGCTGATGCTGCGATATGCGTTCACCAACAATCGCGAGGCAAGTGAGGCGTTCAACACTGGCGGTCTTAATGATCCAAGTTCGGCCGGCTCGTCGTTCATCCGCGACAACGCGTTCGCCGCCTCATTGCTAACCACGCTTTCGCCTGTAAGCGTGAACGAGTTCCGTTTTCAAGTTGCTCGGCGGCACGCAGTACTGCGCACGAATGATGCCACGGGACCGGAGATTCAGATCTCGGGTATTGTCGATTTCGGGCGTCCCTACTATGGCAATGACGCACGCACAGAAGACCATTACGAGGGTACCGACACCTTGTCATGGAACCGTGGGGCACACCTGCTGAAGGCGGGAGCGGTCTTGAACCGGGTGAATTTGGACGCGTACTCCCCCGACGGGTTCGGCGGCGTGTTCGTGTTTCCATCCGTCACCGCGTTTATGGCTGAAGAACCCGCATTTTTTCTACAAACGTTTGGTAATCCAAACACTCGCTTTGGAGTAACCAGTTACGGAGCATTTTTCCAGGATCATTGGTCAGTGTCGCCGAGACTCACGGTTGATCTCGGCGCGCGGTATGATTTCGAGCAGTTGCCGCCAATTTTCAATCAGGACACCAACAACGTTAGCCCTCGCGTCGGTTTTGCATACAGTCCGCATGCGAGATGGGTTGTTCGTGGCGGGTTCGGCATGTTTTATGACCGTTACACCCTGGCGAATTTGAATCGCGCGATGGAAATCGACGGCGCGCAGGCATTTCAGCACATAGCGGGTGCCCCCCTTGCAGCGTCTTTGTTTCGAGGAAGCGCTGGCGGGCCTCTAACGCTTCCGGTCCCGGGGTTTGAGCCCTCTATTTTTCGGCCCGATGCACGCCTTGCAACTCCCTATTCCGCACAGACCAGCTTCTCAGTAGAGCATCAGCTCAACGCCAACATGACGTTGGCATTGAGCTATTTGTTCGTTCGAGGGATCAAGTTGTCTCGAACTCGCAATATCAATCTAATGCCGCCAACTCTCGTTACGCCAGAGAACAGCTCGCAAGTGAACGCGTTGAACGGTTCACCGTTGCAACTCGGCAGCCAGTTCTTTACGCCTGCACGTCTGAATCCCGCATTCAACGGAATTTATGAGCTGGAGGATAACGCGAGTTCCATCTATCACGGGTTCACGCTTTCACTGAACCGGCGGCTCGCCCAAGATTTCGAATTTGTCGTGAACTATACGTTTTCTAAGGCCATCGATGACGCTTCGGATTTCAGCGAACAGCCGCGGAACCCATACAATTTGAGAGCCGATCGTGGAGTGTCGCTATACGATCAGAAGCACCGCCTCGTAATCAATGGCACGTTCGATTTGCCGATCGGTGACGAAGATGCGCCCGGCACTCGCCAAGACCTACTCACGAGAATCTTCAAGAATATCGAGCTGGCGCCGATTGTAACAGTACAATCCGGCGAACCGGTGAACCCCCTTACCGGACTCGATTCGAACGGGAGCCAGCCTTGGCCGTTCTCAGCGCGTCCTATAGGTTTCGGTAGGAACACATTGCTCACGCCCGCAACGGCTACGGTCGATTTCCGCGTTCTGAAGTTCTTCCCGGTCCGCGAGCACGCTCACTTGGACGTGGTGGCCGAATCCTTCAACCTTTTCAATCACACGAATGTGAGTCAGCTCGACCCATACTTTGGGCCCGGTTTAACTCCTTTGCCCGGCTTCGGGACCCCGATCAATGCATTCAACTCCAGACAGATTCAATTCTCCCTGGACTTCGAATATTGAGGCGGGCATCACCGCATTGCGCGCGTGAACTGGACCGTGTCTGAAGCATACGCGAGTAGGTTGAACGTCAAAAAGCCGAGATTTGTTCTAGAGCGCATTAGATCGCCTGTGACGGCGAAGGGCGGAGTTTGAACATTCTGACTGAAGGCGGCGCAGGAGGCCGCCCAGAATGCCAAAACACCGGAAAAAGCGGAGACCACCGAAGCGATCTCTTGCCCTACCCGATCTCGAACAGACGAAGTCTGCGGTACTGAACAGCCTGACTTCGAAAAGCGGCCAGCGAACGTACGATCATGCGATCAACGAGTTTGTCGACTGGTACTGCTCGGAACCGCGACTTGCTTTCAACCGCACGGTTGTTCTTCGATACCGAATCCACTTAGAACAGCGGCACCTCGCTCCAACGACGATCAACCTCCGCTTGGCGGCGGTCCGGCGTGTGGCGTACGAGGCAGCCGATTCGGGCTTGCTCAGTCCAGAACTTGCCGCCGGCATCCGCCGAGTCAAAGGCGTACGCCGAATCAGGTCAGACGTGACCGGAAACGCCGAGAGGAGTGGAGAATTCACCGCTCCCGGCGCACTTCCTTCGCGTCCTTGTCCTCTCTAAGCGCAATGAATTTTGAATGCCTCAAGTGATTGTCAGGGGTCCATTCAGCAAACTCAAATTGCCCAACAAGCACCGGCTTCAGCCACAATGTCGAATGTCAGACTATGCCGTATGGCCCCGTTGGAGAAGTTGCAGCGCTGCGGCTAGCCTCATGCTGCTCGGCATAGTCAGGCCTTGTTTTTCTGGCGCACTGGGGTACGGATGTCGTTGGAAGAACCGGCATTCCCTAATCCAAAAACGCGAATGAGCGAAACGACGCTGGCCCAGGTGGCCGCCCCTGCGTGAAGGATTGCGACAACGGGTTTCGCTGGCAGGTTAAATGACAAACACGCCAACTTCCGACTCGCGCGTCGTCCGCCAAACTGCGTAGAGCTATCCCACCTCTCGACCAACTATCGCGTAAATATCTGGTAGAATTCTGCGCAATATGAAAGACGCCACACGTGGACGCGTTATTGTTCTTGAACGCGCTGCTATGGCTCAAGATCGACGCCTCACAGGAGCTAACAATGGAGCGTGTGCCCGCGACTGTGCCGGTCGGCGCGTAATGAGTGTGATACGGGCAAGCTTGTCGCGATTGTGAACAAATAACTCAGATTCAGAGGAGCCCATGCAATTTGACAATGCAGGATTGCAGGATTTCGCGGCGCGCTACACCGCAGCGTGGTGCAGCAAAGATCCTGCGCGTCTTTCAGCGTTTTATTCACCCGATGGCTCGCTAACGATCAATGGTGGTGCTCCCGCTGTCGGGCGTACCGCGATTACGGAAGTCGCTAGATCATTCATGACGGCGTTCCCCGATATGAGGGTGATCATGGATGATTTGATCGTCCGAGGCGATCGCGCTGAGTACCATTGGACGTTAACCGGCACGAACATCGGGGCGGCAGGCGCTGGTAATCCGGTTTGCATCAGTGGCTCCGAGCTTTGGGAGATCGGAGCCGATGGGCTTATTGCGTCGTCGCAGGGCCGATTCGATGAGGCCGATTATCGTCGCCAAATTGCAGGCCCTGATCGAGAACCATCCCCACCGTGATCGCGTCCGCCGCCAAAATATTTTTGGGCATCGCGATCGGCAGAATGATTACCGTGTGCCGCTTGCTGCCGTGCTAGCGGGAGATGCGCCGAGCTGTTCCAGCAATGCGAGCCGGTCGAAGTAGACGTGCTCGCTTACTACCTTGCCGTCCCTGAGCCGGTCCAAGCTCATCCCGCTGACTTCGATACGCTGGCCGCTGGCGGGAATGCCTTGAAACTCGCCTCTCTGTGTTCCCGTGACTGTCCAATGGGAGGCGATATGATCGCCTTGGCCGACACTCTCTTTGATCTGAAGTTTGAAATCTGGAAAAGCGGTGCGCACCTCAGCGACGAAGTTCGCGATCTGATGCACACCACGGTGCCGAATCGGCTCGCGTCCGTTAGGATCGGTTCGTTCCGCGTGCTCGCTGTAGAGTTGCTTGGCGATCTCGGGGCTACCGGTGTTCCAAAGTTCGATTTGAAGCTCAATTATGCGTTGTGTCTCTGCGGTCATAAAATCTCCTTTTCGTGATGCTATCCGTTTTCACGATTCTGGATTTGGCCCCGCCCAGGGGCGGCGCAAAGGAACTGCCTCGGGCCCTCGAATGATAAAGCCAACCGCTGTCATTCGGCGCCATTAACGGAACAGCGGGAAGGTCAGAGTTCCCCGTATCGACGATACATCTCCAGCTACCGTCTGCCTGCTTTTTCCAGATCTCGAGAATTTTGCCGACATCTCTTGTCCGTCTGTCGACGGATTCGTTGAAGCTGTATTCATACGTGCCGTAAAGGTATGCGAGATCTCCCGATCGGGCCACCTCGATTTTCGATGGTTGCCGAACTCAGGGCGCGTAACTCTGCCTGGCAATGTTGAATACCCCTTCGACCTATACGGCCTAAGACGTACCGCGCCTGTTCGTTCACACTCGCCGGTCGCCCTATTTCCCCTCCACGTGGGAGCAATGGTTCGAGGCGATCTTCCACTCGCCTGACTCGCTGATCCAAGTGTCGCTGCAAATCACCGCACGCGCACGATGCGTTCCGTTGAGGGTCCCATCGTAGGTAAATTTGTAGTGTGCGACCGCGGTGTTGGGACCGAAGGTCGCCACCTTCAAGTCGCTGAGTTCGGCTTTGTTGAATTTGATGGACTTGTCCTGCATAGCCTTGATGGCCTCTGCCCTGGTCGCCCATTCGCCCCAGCTGTACCCCTCGACATAGCCGTCGGCCAGGTGCTGCTGATACCAAGCAGCATCGCTATTCATCTGCGCGTGGTGCATTTCTTTTTCCAGTTGCTCCACCTTAGAGGATGCGTCTCCGCCTTCCTGCGCGACCAGCGTGACCCCCACCGCCAGCCAGCACAGCGCCACCAATGCGACCGTAATTTTCCGATTCATCTCAGTTTCCTCTTTTTCTTTGTTTTGGCATTCCTGTTCTCGGCTTCGAGTAATGCTTACTTACATTTTGTTTCGCGACTGATGACTCGCAACACACTGCCATTTCCCACTCGGCATCTTCACCCACGTATCGGTCCAACGCTCATTCTCGTCAAGAGCCTGACCCGAGGCATCGGTCCCCTTCCACTTCTCGGTGCCGGTCGCTATGGCTGTGTTGCCAAAGACCATAACTTTCACGTCGGTGTTTTCAGCACTGCTCCATTTGATGGATTTCTGTGTTGCTAAGAACTCGGCTTTGCCCATAACTTTGCCGTCGCTCGACGTGTCCACGAATTTATCGGCCAGCAGCGGAGCCGTCAACTCAGGATTGTTTGTCTTTTGCGACTGTAACCATTGTTCTTCTAGAGCAGCTACGGCCTTCTCAGTTCCGCTGGTCGTTTGGGCCTCCGACCGTACCGTACTCACCAGTAAAACCAAACCAATCAAACACCACATTACGATTCTCTTCATAAAAATGTCTCCTTGACTATCCGGTTTGCGGGCTACTTCTTAAGTTCGATCACGATTACTTCGAAGGATTTGTCGCCGACATTCTCCGGCAGGTGTTTCCCGGCATCCGCCCACATGGCGTCGTGAGCCTTGAGGGTTCTATCCTGTGACGTGCCGTCCGGCAGCGTGAATTTGCTGTGGCCATCGCTCATGAACACTGCCACCGAGGCTGGATGTTCGTGCATTACTGATTTCTCATGCGGCCCGTACGTGGCCCGCAGCACGCGAACCTGGTCATTGTCGATGACTACTTTGTAATGTTTGGGATCCAATTTGACAGGGTCTAGCGTGGTCTTTGCCGCTGTGGCCCCGCCAGCTGGCTCCTTCAGCTCCACCATAACGGCTTCCGACTCCGAGTCGGAAAGATTCTCAGACGCGTGTGTGACGGCCTTGGAGTAAGCCACTTCGCCGGCTTTGGGGCGGTCGTTACTGGTCTTCCCATCGGGAAACGTGTATCTGAAATCGTCAGTCGTAAACCCCACCGCCACGTAGGCGGGATGCGAATGCATGGCAAGCTTGCTGTGTCCCGGCTCGTTGAAGTGAAGCACGCGCACACGATCATTTTCGAAGATCACTTTCACCCGATCGGGCGCCGACTGAACCACGTCCTGCGCGAAAGCAGGGACTGTAGTGAGGGCCACGGCGACAGCGAACATGACACGCATAATTCATTTCCTCCTTCAAGAGCACGCATTTTCACCAGGGCGCGTATAAGTATATACCTTTTCCAGGCTTGTTTTCTCCGCCTAGCCGTACTGGGCAGCCGTACTGTTACGGGGGTTTACCGCCGCTTTAAGACAGTGCGCGCCCCTGAATGAACCCGAAAGCCAGAGATTCTAAATATAGGAGCTCGAATGTCCGAGACCGCGACTAACCTGCCAATTCAACGCCATTCGAACCCGTTCTTCGCACCCTTTGCATGAGGCCGGTTGAATGGTATGATCGCCCTCGCGGTTAATTCAGCCGAACCCGACCCTATAGGAGGTAGTTATGAGCAGCATGTTGAAATCCGTCCTACTGGCTGCGGTCTCGATAGCGTTTCTCTGCGCTGCACTTACTAGCAACTCAAACGCAAGTGCGGCGAAGCCGGCGGCTGTGGCGCCAACTGCCGACGAGTTGCTCGCTTTGGACAAACAGGCTACGGAAGCCTACATAAATGGTAACGGCCAATTCTTTGAAGGCCTCTTAAGCGAAAAGATCGTTATGACCAACGACGGCCACCGGATGGACAAAGCCGACGTGATCAAGATGATCAGTGCAGTCAGGTGCAACATCAAAGACTGGTCCCTTACCGAGCCCCATATGGAAAGGATCAATGACGACACCTATGTCCTCAGCTACAAGGCGACCATGGATGGCACCTGCACCTCCAATGGCAAGACTGATAAACCGCCGAGCCCGGTCCGTGCGGCCACGGTCTGGATGAGAAACGGCGAAAAATGGCAGGCGGCGTTTCATGGCGAGAACCTGATCGTCGATCCTAAAACTCTGTCGGAAACCTATAAGAAGGAAGAATCGGAGAAAGGCGATCTTAAGAAGGACACAGCTGCTGTCCCGGGTCCTGCCAAACGGATTGACGGCTCGGGCACTGAGGGTTTGATGACGGCGGAAAGAGCCATTTGGGGAGCATGGAAGGAAAAGAACGCCAAAAAGCTCGAAGACCTGACTGCCGCAGATATTACCTTCGTGAATATCTTTGGCACTTATTTCGCAAACAAGGCTGACGTGATCAAGGATTGGACGGGAGCAACGTGCCATGTCAAAAGCTTTTCGCTGACCGATGCTGTCGGAACTCTCGTTTCACCAACGGTCGGAATCCTGACGGTAACGGGCTCGGTAGACGGCGATTGCGGCGGCCAGAAACCCCCACCGGTGTACGGTGCCAGCGTCTATGTAAAGCATGGCGGCGCATGGAAGTGGGCGTTCGGATTCAACTCGCCCCACTAGTTTCTGGCATTCGAGGCATCACATCTCGGGGCCCTAGAAATTCCGAAAGCACTTGGCTGTTCTTCGTCTCGTTCCGTCCAAACACTGCAAAGGCGAACCGGCCTGGGCGGCGAATCCACTTGTCCATCTGACGCCCAAGCCGCTGCATCGAAGCTGGTTCCTGGATCCTCGGCAACTCGTCGAGCGCCGGGATAAACCGGCATGTTGTTGGGAATGAAAGAGTCCTACAAGAAAGGAGAAAGCGACTCCATCTTGGCCTCGAGTCTTGCGGGCGGCATCGCGAGGTGCTGGTCGAAGCGTAGACAGAGGTATTGGTGGGCCGGGCTATTGAGCTTCGAAAAGCCGATGGAATAGGACGCCGACTTCGTGACGGATGGGAGGAAGGCAACACGGCAACCGCGTTATCGCGAGTGGATTGCTAGGTCCTACGTAGTCTTTAGAACCCGCGCACGCTGAGAAACAACATGCACGAGAACCGGGAGATCTCCTGTACGTCTTGGTCGACAGATCAAGACCAGTCCGCGAAGGCCATAAACCGAACGGCGGACATGCACGTGCGGGAGAAGTCGGACTGTGCCGTAGTACCTGTGAACCAGCCGAACAATGAGGTGCAAGCCTCGGCGGAGGTTGGGGAGGGAAGGGCACAGATTGAGGAGAACATCGCACGATCTCACATGTCCCCGACACAGAGCGGGAAACGCATGTCCCAGGGATTGAGCGGTGTGCGAAAAGCAGCAACAGAAAGGAAGCAGGAACGGTTCACCGCTTTGCTCCACCATGTCACTGTCGATCTGCTGCGGGACAGCTTCTACGCGTTACAGCGGCGAGCTGCGCCGGGAGTAGACGGTGTGACGTGGCGAGAGTATGAGGCCGGAGTGGAGGATCGACTTCTCGATCTGCACAATCGGGTTCATCGGAGAGCGTACCGGGCACAACCATCAAGGCGAGTCTATATTCCGAAAGCTGATGGGCGACAACGCCCATTAGGCATTGCGGCCCTGGAGGACAAGATCGTTCAACAGGCCGTGGTGACGATCCTCAACCAGATATACGAGGTCGATTTCAAGGGCTTCTCTTATGCGTTCCGTCCCGGTCGCGGTCCCCATCAAGCGCTCGACGCGCTAAATGTGGGTATCTTCCGGAAGCGGGTGAACTGGGTGCTTGATGCGGACATTCGCGGGTTCTTGGATGCTGCTTCATACTGCCCTCTGATTCATGAAAGATGTTCGAAAAGCGTTGACTGCTGGTCGATCACTTTGATGCGCAACCCTTTACGTCGACCCTGTGTCACCAGCATGGCCTGAAGTTCACCACGCTTTACACGCTGCAATACAGTTTGGCGTGAAACGCCGAGCTTCAATGTTGTTTCCAGCATCGGAAGATACTCCGGCGGTGCCTCGGCGACAACGCGTGCACGTAAGTCGTCGGTGATCCGAATCTGCCACGGCGCACCAGGAGTGACCTGCTCACCAGCAATGAACCCGTCGGCCAACCAGCGGTGAATGGTGGAAGTATTCAGGCCGAGGATGCGTGCGGCCTTACGAATGGTAACCACTTCTCCCTGTGGCGGTTCGGTTGACGGTTGGAAGCGGGGGATGTTTCGATAGCGGCGCAGACTACCGACTTGATTGGCGTTAAAACGTTCCCCGGTAGCAGTCTTGCGTCCTTGCCGATTTAGAATGCCGGCGATGACTTCATCGGGATAAAGCGCGGCTAGACGGCGCAACAGCGAGATGGTGTCTTCGTCGGTACGCGGCCCCATCGGCCGGAACCCCGGGACCGGAACATTCAGTGTCGTAATGGCACCACCGCGCCATCGCAAAGTCACATGGGCATGACCCTCGGCTCGTTTGAGATTGAAAACGACTTCTTCCAATAGCGTGCGTAGGAGTTCTTTGCGGTCCCGGTCGTTGGTTGTTGTGGCAGTCCAGACCGGACGGATATCGGAGCTGAGCATCTGAATGCGTTTTAGCTGCTCCTGATCGAGCGCGCCCGGCCGCAGTTGTTCACGTCTGCGTAACTCCGCTTCGGCGCCATCCAAGTCACGAAGGCACCTCTCCCATTCCGCCTCCAGACCCCGAGCAACCAATCGATTTTCGGGTTCCACCATGCGGTAGTGGCGTTCGGCCCGTTCGGCTTCATAGCGCGTGCGCTCCACTTCTAAACGCCATTGAGACAAAGCCGCATCCTGGTTGTTCTGAAGTTGTTCGACAGTGAGGCGCATAGCCTCCACTGCTGCTGGTGTCACTGCGTCCAGAAAAGCGTTGGCCACAGCTTGCTCAATCGCCGGACCACCGACGTTGAGGCAGTACACGCCGCGGCCCTCGACCAGATTTTTTCCCGAGCAGTGGTAACCAGACGTCGAGTTTCTGCCGCGATAATGAATGTGCAGCCGCCGGCCGCAATGGCCACAGGTGGCGATGCCTTGCAATAAGGCCGAACCCTCTCTCACCGCGCCTCCCGCCTGATGTGGTTGGGGTCGAGTGTTGGAGTCAAGGCGCGCTTGGTTGTTCTGATAGGTAGCCCAATCAATGAAACCGGGATGATGGCCATCGATAAGAACCGTCCACTGAGCAATGGGAAGATGGCGCGTCCGTTTCTTGACAGTACCGTGTTCATCGACGTAGCGTTCATGTTTCGTTTTGCCGTAGCTGTAAGCGCCAGCATACACCGGATTCGTGAGGATGTGATGGATCGATGTATACGTCGCAGTGACCCAACGGATCGGGCAGGGTCGGCCAGAGGGATTCTGCTGCAGCGGGAGAGATAATCTCTCCGATCGGAACCAGAGCCAGACGCGACGCGCAGAGCCGAACTCGCTGAAGCGTTCAAAGACGGTGCGGATCGCGCCGATGACTGCCTCGTCTGGATGAAACAGAACTTCACCATCCTGCTCTCCCCAAACAAAACCAACGGGCAAACTGCGGCGCAGTTCGCCGCGCGCCGCTTTGTTGCGAATACCGCCGTCGAGCCTCGCGCGGATGATGTGCAGTTCGGCTTCTGACATTGTCCCCTTTAAGCCAAGTAGAAGACGATCGTTGAAAAGTGCTGGGTGATAGACGCCGTCGTTATCGCCGATGAGTGTGTCCGTGAGACCACACAGTTCCAGCAGACGGTACCAGTCGGCGTTATTCCTAGCCAAGCGTGAAACCTCCAGGCCCAGAACGATGCCCACATGGGCTAAGGCTACTTCGGTGGTCAAGCGAGCAAAGCCGGAGCGCTTGTCGATGCCAGAGCCGGAGAGCCCGAGATCCTCATCGATGACAACTACTTGCTCCTTCGGCCAACCTAATTGGCAGGCTCTCTCGGACAAAGCATACTGGCGAGCTGTGGATTCGCGGTTGTACTCGACTTGAGACGGCGTGGACTGACGAATATAAACGAGAGCGGTGCGCTGGGTGTGCGTGCCCTTGATCTTTGATGAATCAGTCATTGGTCCTCTTCTGCTGAGTTTGCTCCTGGTGGTTATTGGCTTGCGTGAGTTTGATCAGGAGGCGCGTCAGAGTCTCGATGACGAGTCGCTTTTGCTCGTCGTCGAACTGTTCCCACAGGCACGTCTCCGGAATCGGAATGTCGATGAAGTTCAGATTTAGTTGCGGCATGGCTCTCCTGACCTCGACCAGATGCTACAGTCGCGCCAGCGGGGCAGCGCAGCAGGAGAGTATCAACGAGGGTTCGAAGACTAAGCAAGTCTTCGAACGAACCAATGAGTTGCGGGCTCTGTGGACGTTCTATACCGATTTTGAAGTCCGTCCAAGCCGCCGGAATCAGCGATTTGCTCCCATCCGGCAAGATCAGCACGAACCACAGTTGGCCTTGGCGATTGGCATGCTGCAAAACCTCCAGCGACTGACCTTCAAACGCATGACGTGGACGAACGATGGTGACATGACTCGGGAACTCGTGGAGGTGGGTAGTGTGTAGTGGTTTCCTTTGACAACATGAGCCACGAATGGACGCTGAAGTTCGTCGAGCATCGTGTGGCAGATCGCCGGATACTTCGCCTCGTTCAGAAATGGTTGAAGGCGGGTGTCTCGGAAGATGGCCAATGGTCGGAGACGAAGGTCGGCACGCCGCAGGGAGCCGTGGTTTCTCCACTGCTTGCCAACGTGTATCTTCATTACGTCTTCGATTTATGGGTGGAAGCCTGGCGCAAGAAAGTGGCGATCGGCAATGTCGTTGTTGTCCGGTACGCTGACGATCTTGTAATGGGCTTCGAAAACCAAGCTGATGCACAGCGATTCCTGGCAGCATTCCGGGAACGGCTGGCTCAGTTCGGCCTGGAGTTAAATGCAGAGAAGACGCGATTGATCGAGTTCGGGCGGTTCGCCGCCCGTGACCGTAAGCAGCGTGGTGAAGGGAAGCCGGAAACCTTCACGTTCTTGGGCTTTACCCATTTTTGTGGGAAGCGCCAAAATGGTGCTTTCATTGTCTGGCGTGTCACGGCGAAATCGCGGATGGTAGCGAAGCTTCGTGCAATCAAAATGGAGCTTCGCCGTCGGATGCATGAGCCTGTGGCGTCAGTTGGTGAGTGGCTTAGGAGCGTGGTGCGCGGCTATTACCAATACTTCGCTGTGCCCGGGAACAGCCCTCGGTTACACGTCTTCGCGAAGCGACTACGTCGTCTGTGGCGGCTGATCTTATGCCGTCGTAGCCAGCGGTGTCGCCTGCGGTGGGATCGAATTACCCCGATCTTTCAGCAATGGATTCCAGCGCCCCGCGTCCTACATCCTTATCCTTTGGAACGTTTTGTCGCCACACATCCAAGGTGGGAGCCGTATGCATAAAGGTGCTCGTACGGTTCTGTGCGGGGGGCGATCAGTGATGGTTGTCCCTACCGCGTCATCTATCCCTCGTCGACCCTCAAGCTGCCCTATCACGCGCTAGTCGTATAGGTGACGAAGCTCAGTACCGAATCGTGTCTGTCGGCCATCCGGACAGAATCCACTTCAATTTGGACGATTTAAGGTCCGGATTTCGGCTGCGAGCTTTGCGAACTCGTCGTCCTCTTCGGCGGGTGGTGCCACTGAGATGCGGGTCCGGCTCGAGGGCGTGAGGCCGAATTCCCGCAGCAGGTTGTTCACGATCGTAGTCTGGGCAGTAATGATGCCCAGCAGCGGACTTTGCTGCACATAGCCGCTTTTGGTTTTGTAGAGAATCCCGGTCTTATTTAATTGAATCTGCGCCGCGATCAAGGTGCTGTACGCCTGGCACAGATTCGCGAGCGCGATGTAATCGGCCTCGGTCAGGACCCGCATCGCAGTCAGGATGACTAGCAAGCGGTTCCATTCCTTTTGTGCGACTGGGTCCAGATGATCGGGGCAGTGCGGTAGCCCAGCACGAGGCACAGGCTCCGCTTCGTTGAGCTTGCGCTTGCCGGGATTGCCCAACAGCTTCTTGAGCGCCGTGGGCTTTGGAGCCGGACCACGTTGTCCTCCCATTACGCCGCCCTCTTTTCGTCCCGTTCGCTCTCCAGTTGCGCGAACGTGCAACCATTTTCGAGATGCGCTCTCTTGCCGGTGAAGTCCTGCCAACGGCGAACGATCACATCGCAATACTTCGGATCGAGTTCCATCAGGCGTGCCGAGCGGCCAGTCTTCTCGCAGGCAATCAAAGTCGAGCCTGAACCACCGAAGAAGATCCACGACCATGTCGCCGGCCTGGCTGCTATTGACAAGTCCGCGCTCGATCAGCTCAATCGGCTTCATGGTGGGATGCAGGCGGTTCGCAGCCGGCTTCTTCTCCTGCCATAGCGTCGACTGGCTCTTGTCGCCATACCAGGGGTCACTCTCGCCAGCCACGTGAGCATAGAAGATCGGTTCGTGCTGGAACTTGTAGCGGCCGAATCCCCAGGCAAACGTGTTCTTCGCCCAGATGATCTGGCACCGAACCTCGAACCCGGCCTCTTCGATCGCTTTCTGGAACTCGCGCTGCCACGATGAGGAGTGGCAAACGTACAGCGATGCCACCGCCTTCGTGGCCGATCGGAGTGAGACAAACGTATCCCGAAGGAACTCCGAGAATCGAGCCGCATCCATGAAATCGCCCTGAATCGTGAGTCGCTCTTCGGTGTAGCCCTCATAGTCGACGTTATACGGCGGATCGGTAAACACCAGGTCGGCCTTTTGCCCGTTCATCAAGCGCTCGACGTCGCGACTCGAAGTCGAATCCCCGCAGAGCAGCCGATGATTGCCTAGAATCCACAGATCCCCTGGCTCAGTGATCGCGAACGGCTGAACGGCGGGAGCTTCATCCTCGTCCGTTAAGCCCTCGGTCTTCTCCGTTAACAGCTCCGCGAGTTCGTTTTTGTCGAATCCAGTCAGTAACAGATCGAAAGCCAGCTCGTTCAAATCGCTCAGTTCCGGAGCCAGCAGTTCGAGGTCCCATTCGGCCTCCTGGTGGCTGCGATTGTCCATCAGCCGGTACGCCCGAACCTGCGCGGGGGTGAGGCCCCTCGCCACGTGGACGGGCACTTCCTTCAGTTCGAGCTGCTGAGCGGCCAACAGCCGCACGTGCCCCGCAATAATGACCCGTTCGGTATCGACAACCAGCGGTTGCCGAAACCCGAACTCTTGAATCGAAGCGGCAACCTTGTCGATGGCGCTTTGCGGTATTTTGCGCGCATTCCGGGCGTACGCGATCGGTTTGGCAATGGGCCAGGTCTCAATCATCATGTTTTTATCGGTTCCCTTTTTCACGAGCCTTACCTTTTAACCCCCCACCCCCAAACTTGCGGAAAAATAAATTTGCCCGCCCAACGGTCTAAGAAAATCGCGATTCGCGGGAACGAAGACCCCATACCCGGTCAGGCTCGCCGGCGAAGGATGCCAGGGGATTTGAGGTAGCTCCCCTTCAATCGGCGTTGACGTTGACCTCTGTTGCGAGCTGACGTTGTTTATCTGACGAAGCAGTGATTGCTCGAGCGGAAGTTGCTTGGCTCATGCCATGCGGATGTATCGAAGTGCGGCGCGATCGCCCTCGGTTTCGATCGGCGGGCTTTTGTCTATGCCGCTTTCGGCACCTCCACCTTTTCGCGCACCTTCCTGGACTTTTGACCGGTTTCGATCGATACCACGGGCGCACGATACAGAGGAACTCCGTTCTGAACCAGAATTCTGACCTTCCCGTTTCGCCTGGGCTGCCTGCGTGTTTTCTTAGGAATCGTCACAAGCACCGCCGGCCTCACTACAGGAATGTTTGCAATTTCATCTAAAGTCAGGATCCTCGTGCGGCCGTCATAGCCCCCGGATGTCAAACGGTACTCCTGATCGGCTGATTCCTGAGCACTGAGTTCGGCACTCTGCTTCCGATAATGCGATTCCAGAAACCGCAGCCGCTTTCCATCGGCGCTCAGCTTCGCGCAGCCCTGCAGCTCATAAAAGCGTGCTTTGGCCGCGGAGGTAAAGCGAGCACCACCAGGCGTCGGATTCTCAATTCTGATTTTCAATCGGAGGGAAACACTTCCGGTGTGTGGCCCAAGAATGGGGGTCGGCAAGGTTGCCGACGATGGTGCTGCAGTGCACTTTCAAGTATAAAGGGACTTTCGCAATTGATCAATGCCATGTGGCCGCACCCGTTAGACGGCCGCATGGATAAACTAGGGCCGAGTTAGCCTGAGCGTCAGGAGCTCGCCATGGCCGAACGACCATCCTTTGCTCAGCAAGAGATCCTCGCGCCGTTCGAGCTGACGAAAGGACAGCTTACCTACTTCCGGCGCAGGAAAGCACTTGGGGCAGCGCAGATCAGCATTGAGAACTTTCGCAGCTCACCACTACCAATTCGGTGATCGGCTGCGGTCATTTCGTGCCATACACCACGCGGCTGCAGGGGCGATCATGTTGTGTGTGGGAGAGGCGTGAGTGCGCCAACTGCGCCTCTCCCTTCGAAGACTACCTAATTGACGGTCCTAGTACGTTTCCGTGGGTCCGTGATCCTTTTGGAATCCTTCGAAACGGGTATTCACAAGCGGGATCGACACTCTTTGATATAGAAGATTCAGCAACTTGGAATAGTTTCGCGGCTGACACCAGACCTGCAAGTGCCTGAAGATGTAACGGGAGCTACCGTAGATCCTGCCTCAAGTTCATGCACGTTATTTTCTGTCGGGCGTGCGTAGACCTTGAAGAGAAACCCATGCCGATCAATCGTGCTTGGAATGCGGCGCGCCGTTCTATTCGCTCTTGAAGCGAAATAGTGGCACGTGCGGAAGATTTGCCGTAAAGTGCTTGCTCGAAAGGCTAGCAAGAGGTTTCGCTTGCGGCGCCGCCTTCATAAAGGACCAAGTGGCCTTCAGGACGTAAGCAATGGATGCTGAAATCTTGATACAGCCCCCTTACTGAGGGCACTAGGACGGGAGGAATATCATGACGACTCGGCCCACGGAGACGATTTCGACGGAAATCCAGCGATGGATCGCAGCCTGTAATGAATGTGAAAAACTCTGCCGAGCGCTGGAGAAAAGCGGCGTCCTCGATTCGAACGCGATTCAGACGGCGAAAGACTGCGCCGAGATGTGCCGCACATTCTCATATTTTGTGAATCGCGAGTCGCATTTTGCCGACGGCTTCCGCACATTGTGCGTGGAAGTGTGTAACGACTGCGCCGTCGCATGTGACAGAACACCGCGGGGTAGTATTGCAAGAGAATGCGCCGCGGCGTGCCGTCGTTGCGCTGAGGCATGCGTAAATGTGGGATCTCTGGTCCACGCATAGGGCAGTGAATTTTGGCGTGAGCTAGGAACTCTGTTACCGTACCCTCGATCGGAGGAGAGACGGTCGGCACTCGCGTTTACGCCGATGCATCGGCACAAGCTTTATGCCATTTGCAGCTCTACCCTAAGTCGGGCCGCAAACGAATCAACTCCCTCATCATTTTCGGCAAGTCCTCTTCGATAACTCGGCGCAGCGCGTGCCCCGACGGCAGCAGTTCCAAGTCCAAAAAGTGCACGTATTCCTGGGCTGCTTCCCAACGACCGATAAAGGCGCGCGCACCAATCTCGATCCAAATTCAGTTCGATTCTTTGTTCGCGATAAGTGCTGATCTCGCTGCTGCGGTCATGGACTTCCTCCTGCGTACTACCAGATTCCTGCAGCGACATGACACGTGCAATTCAGATAACTCCGGGACCGGGATGATCGGAAGAATAACTTCGCACAGCCCTGCGCGATATACAGACGCGTCCAGTATCCGGCTGAGGAACCGCACAGCAATCAAACCTGGTACGATAAGCGGCTCATGTTCAAGTACACCATCGCACTCCTCTTCTCGTTCGTCTGTTTTGCTCAAACCGCACCAACATACGCAGAAAGACTCGGCTGGAACAAGGACGATCGCGTTCTCATCCTCCACATGGACGACGCCGGCATGTCGTATGACTCCGATATCGGCATCGAAAAGGTTCTCGAAAAGGGCGCCGCACGCTCACTTAGCGTCATGATGCCGACGCCCTGGGTCCCGCACATCGTTCATTACATCGAGGCACACGCCGGGACCGATGCCGGCCTCCATCTCACGCTCACTTCTGAATGGCGCGACTACCGCTGGGGACCTCTGGCGGGAACAGCCGGCGTTCCTGGTCTGATCGACCCCGAGGGTACACTCTGGGCTTCGGTCGCCGACGTCGTCAGGCATGCGAGGCCCGATGAGGTCGACCGCGAAATACGCGCTCAACTCGATCGCGCCGTGCGGATGGGATTCCATCCGACTCACCTCGATTCCCATATGGGCACTCTATTTGCCAGGCCTGCGTTTCTCGAACGCTATGTGCAACTCGGCATCGAACGCCAGATCCCTGTCATGATGCCGGCCGGACATGACACCTATATTCAAGCCGATCGCAGAAACGCTTTCATTGCGCAGCTTAAAAAAGAAGGCAAATATCGGCCTGGAATGGCTCTCCCGGAAGATCCGGCGTTGGTTCAGGTGCGTGCACTGGGCGAAAAACTCTGGCGTGCTGGTCTGCCAGTTCTAGATGACCTGCACAATACCAGCTACGACTGGAAGATCCCGCCCGATGTCGTCACCGACCAACAACTGCAGAAGTGGCGCACGCAGCGCTACATGGAGACACTCAAAGAGCTTAAGCCCGGCCTGACCATGGTGATCATGCACTGCACCGCGCCCACGGAGGTGTTCTCGCATATTACCGACTCCGGACCACTTCGGAAGGCTGACATGTTAGCCATGCTCGATCCGGATTTCAACGCATTCTTGCGGCAGCAGCATTTTATCGTGACCACCTGGCGCGAAGCGTACGAGCGCCGGAAACGTGCGCACTGATCAGCTGATACAGTCGGTAGATCTGAAATAGGACCGGGTTCTTGTAAGCCGATTTTCAAAGCAGATGGTTTTTCAAGGCACACGCTGCAAGATGTGTATCTCCTCAACCCGTACGGGAGCGAATCCGGCGTGAGGCGGTTCGCACGGCACTTTTACGAGTCGCCGACCAACCACTAACTGGCATTGTGAGTCATATAGCGATTTGCACGAAGCCGCTGACGCGGCGGACGCTGCGCGTGCATGTATCCGAGCGTTTCGTTGAGCAGTGATTTCGCGATATGGTGTGGGTCACAAGCTGGGGATGGCGTCAGGACGACATCGCTGGGGCCCAGAAACTTGCTCATTGTACCGGCTCTGCGACGCTGATTGAGGGATTCGATTCGGCAAGCTATGGCCGAACCTCCATTGGTGCTTTGTGCCCGATCACAAGCATGGCTCCGGTACTGGCGATCACTGGCATGGTGGCAAGGACGCACGTCCTTCGACCCCGTTGGGGAGATTAGTTAACCGTTCGTCACCGGGCCGAACCGTGTCCCGATTTTCAGATCAGGAGAGAAAGGATGCGAACGGAAACAAGTGCACAAGCGAGTCGAAGAGCAAAAAAGGAACTTGCCCGTCGTCTGCGATCGGCGGATCCGGGGCTGGAGGTTGTTCATCCGGATGCGGCGGGGATCGACGTCGGAAATGAGAGTCACTACATAGCGGTTCGTCCCGACCGGGATCCCGAACCAATACGAAGGTTTGCGTGCTTCACAGCAGATCTTTACCGAATGGCAGAGTGGCTGCGCAGTTGCGGCGTGAAGACAGTCGCCATGCAATCGACGGGCGTCTATTGGATTCCGCTGTACGACATCCTGGAGGAGTTTGGATTCGAGGTATTTCTTGTGAATGCCCGGCACACCAAGAACCTGCCGGGCCGGAAGAGCGATGTGCAGGAGAGCCAGTGGTTGCTGAAACTTCACACCCACGGACTATTGAACAACTCGTTCCAACCCCCATCCGATATTCGTGTGCTGAGAACTTACTGGCGGCTGCGTGCGGAGCATGCAACAGGAATGGCAACGTGTATTCAACGCATGCAAAAAGCATTGACACAGATGAACATCCAATTGGCCAACGTAATCAGCGATCTGAGTGGCAGAACAGGGCAGGCCATCATTCGAGCCATTCTAAATGGCGAACGCGATCCGCAGAAACTGGCAGAACTCAGCGATTGGCGAATCCATGCAAGTAAAGAGGAGATCGCGAAGAGCCTACAAGGCAACTGGCGTCCCTAGTTGCTGTTCATCGTGCGACAGCAGCTCGAAATGTATGAGGCTTATCAGCGACGGATCGCCGAATGTGATCAACAATTACAGGAACATCTGGCAAAGTTCGTAAGTGCCCCATCAACATCGGTCGATACGTGCAATCCTCCTCAGAGTAAGAAGTCGAAGAGGTATCGATACATGCCCCAGTTTCCGCTCAGTAACGAGTTGATGCGGATCTCTGGAGTCGACCTGACTCAAATCGATGGCGTTGATGCAATGACTGCTCAGACCCTGATAAGCGAAGTGGGGCTCGACATGAGTCGATGGAAAACGGAATCGCACTTCGCTTCCTGGCTCGGGCTGTGCCCGGACAATCGCATCAGCGGAGACAAGGTGCTGAGCCGGGGCACACGACGAGTAATTAATCGCGCCGCTACGGCGCTCAGAATCGCAGCTAGCACTCTAATCAGAAGCAAGACTTATCTCGGCGCTCAATACCGTCGATTGCGAACCAAACTGGGCGCCCCAAAGGCTATAACTGCCATGGCTCACCGCCTCGCACGACTCGTCTATCGAATGCTGAAGTATGGCCAAAAGTATGTCGATAAAGGTGCGGACTACTACGAGCAGAAGAACCGGCAGCAGCAAATCGAGTTCGTGAGAAAGAAAGCCGCTCAACTCGGACTCCAGGTCACCCTTGCTCAAACGTGACCTCACCTCCACGTGCAGTGGAGTTTCTGGGGAGGAGGTCCCTGTGACCCATTTACGGAAAATGATGCTGGAGGAACTCCAGCGTCGGAATTATTCTGAGGCTACCGTACGATCGTACGTGCGGACGGTCGGAGCCTTTGCCACTTACTTCGCCAAGAAACCCGACCAACTCGGGCCTGATCACATTCGCGAGTATCAGTCTTATCTTCTTCACGACAAGAAGCTGTCTCCGCGAACAGTATCGCAGCAGATTTCGGCACTTCGGTTTCTGTTCGTGAAGACTCTGAAACGGCGTTTCATGCTTGAACATTTGCCGTTCCCCAAAGCACCTCGGCGATTGCCGCACGTGCTCGGTCCGGAAGAGGTGGCCAAGCTAATCGAATCGGCTAGCAATTTATACCATCGAACGCTGCTGATGACGCTCTATTCAACGGGTGTGCGGCGTTCGGAACTGTGCCGTCTGAAAGTCAGCAACATTGATCCGGAACGCATGGCGATTCGTGTGGAACGAGGCAAAGGCGGGCGAGATCGCGATGTTTCCCTGAGTCCGAGATTATTGGAAACGCTGCGCGAGTACTATCGCTGGATGCGACCCAAGGTGTATCTGTTCCCGGGTACCGTGAGGCAACGGCGCGCCGATGTCCCGCTGACGGCGAACGCCGTGTGGTACGCCTGTCGAGAAGCGGCGCAACGCGCTGGCATCCAGAAGCCTATCTCGCCTCACACGCTGCGGCATAGCTACGCCACTTCACTCTACGACGCTGGCGCCGATCTCCGGTATATCCAAGTGTTACTCGGGCACTCGCGGCTGGAGCACACCATGATTTATGTGCATCTTTCCCGCCGGCATTTGCAGAGCGTGCCGAACCCACTCGACAAACTGGAACTTCGCCCGCCTACGCGCATTAAAGGATCTCGCGTCAAGAGATCGGGAGAGCTGGAAGAGAGATGAAGAGGCCACCTCTAGAGGTGGCAACCGTTGTTCGAGCAGTCCGCGATCGCTTCGTCCAGAAGAACCGCGCCTGGTTGCAGTGGTCTTATTTAAAAGTGATGGGAGCCATTGTGCGCTGCCGAACGGCAGAACTAGGTGGACATCGGGACGAGTGCCCGAGCTGCGGTCACCGGGCCATCTCTTATAATTCCTGTCGAAACCGCCATTGCACAAAATGCCAGGCGGGATTACGGCAACGCTGGTTGGAGAACCGGAAAACCGAATTGCTGCCAACCGGCTACTTCCACGTAGTCTTTACGTTGCCTCATGCGCTCTCAACGTTAGCGCTCCAGAACAAGCGCCGGATCTATGATCTGCTGTTTCGCGCCAGCGCGGAAGCGCTGCTCGAAGTGGCTGCTAATCCCCGGCACCTCGGAGCACAGGTCGGTTTCCTCGGTGTCTTGCATAGTTGGGGGCAAAACCTGCTGCATCATCCACACATTCACTATGTGATTCCAGCCGGAGGTCTCTCGCCCGATCGCTCGCGGTGGCTTCACTCCCGCCCCAATTTCTTCCTGCCAAAACACGCGTTACGTCGCGTGTTCCGCGGGAAGTTCGTGGATGGTCTGGAAAGCTTGTTTCTCCAGCACAAGCTCACACTCGCTGGCTCTCTTCAACTGATGGCGAACAACCAGAAAGTATTCCGCTCGTTTCTGCGAGCCATCCATCGCCACCAATGGGTTGTTTACTTGAAGCCGCCTTTTGGCGGGCCGGATCATGTGCTGCACTATCTGGCTCGTTATACCCACCGGGTCGCGATTTCTAACCATCGCCTGCTCCGCTTCGAGAACAACCAAGTTACATTCCGCTGGCGGGATTACGCACACGGCAATAAGAAGCGCATCATGACCCTCTCGGCCGAAGAGTTTCTGCGACGCTTTCTGTTACACGTGCTGCCCACTAACTTCGTTCGCATCCGCTTCTTCGGCTTCCTCGCCAACTGCCGTCGAGCCGAACTATTAACTTTGTGCCGAGGTCTTCTTCAGCAAGTGAAGCCTCTCGCTTCTACCAAGCCGGCCCCTGCGGAACATCCTCTCTTCCGATGTCCGCGTTGTTCCACACCAATGGTCATCATTGAAAGATTGACTGCGCTTGCCTTGCATTTAGCAGGGAAACGGAGCGTGCCTGTCGATTCTTCTTAGGTTAAAGAATCCGCGCCTGTCTAACTGTCGACGAGCTCTGACTCGTGAGGCCGTGGTGTGTCTGCTCAGCGCGCGTGCCCACCCAGCTATCATCCATCTTGAGGCGCAACGGCCTCGCAGAACCACTCAGACGCCCTCAAGCGCCCCACATTTCCCCTCCGCCGCAGTATCCTCTATCGCGATCCAGCCAAACAAACTGCAAAAACGAGGAGCAATACCCATAGCTTGACCGCGTCCGCCGCGACCGTCAGCGCCTTCGTGCAAATCCCCTTATCGAGAGTGCCTCTCAGCTATAACTGACTTCCCCGGCTCTGCCCGTCTTGCCACTCTCGATGAAGGCTAGCGATTTCTCAACAGAAATCCGATCTGAAGCGAGCATCGAGCTCCAAAGTCTCTGTTCGGGCAATAGGCGGTTGGCATAGCCGCCCGCGCGGGGTGCTGGTTATGGCAACTGACCATCGGGCCGGGCTGAACGGCCAGCCGCGAAACTCGGACCACGAAAACTGCCTCCCGACACGGGCTACAGACCAGAGGGACCTTGGTGCTGGGCGTCAGAGCCTTTTCTCTCGTCTCATTAGTGAACGGTCGTGGGAAGCCGTCGCCGTTCCGAAATTGGGCAGAGTCGCAAGGCAGCAACTCTGTTATGGGAATGGGTGCGGAAGCCACGCAGGAATGCATCCACGCGAGCCATCTCGCTCTGCGGCGGCGATGAAACGTGCGAGCCTGGGATGGCCGAGGAAGGGTGCCGAGGGAACGCACAGCGGCACCAATTCGGGAATGAATACACGGCATGCGAACAAGCCGCAGTCGCACATCTCCGGTGTCGTCAGGTCGAATGCGATCGGCGTGATTCCCATGGTCGAACACCGTTCCAGCAGCACATGCAACAGCCCCGCGGCATCTTTCACACCGCCGAGCTCGGGGAAATAGCGTCCCGACATGCCTGCTTTCCGCAAGAACCACTCCGTGTAACGTGCGTTCCCTGGCTCCCCATAGAAGCGCAGGTTCGAATCGAAGTCTCTGAACTCGTCATTCTCGCTTGGCGCTGGGCCAAGGTTCGCCAGAAGCTTGATGAAGGGCCGGCCCTGCCCCGCTTCGACTAGGGCTTTACGCGCGGCGGTTAACGTGTCGAGACCTGCTGCCGCGCCGAGTAAGAAGAAGCAAGGGCGGCCCGTCCTCTCAATGCAGGTCACGCTGACAACAGGAACATCTCCATCCACAGTCATATTGTGGAAGCGGATCTCAAGCCCCTGTCTCTGCGGTCCAAGAGGTTTGCCCAGCAGGTCCGCCGGGTCGAGATCCAGAATCGGCGGAGCCATGCGGGCGTACCACCGGATCATGACGGCATCTCGCTCGATCGACTCCAACAGTCCGGCGAGCAAGGCCGCTTCTACCGAGGTCCCGAGCGCGCAACCGGAGCTAGTGGGATAGAAGCAACGCGCCACCTCGCCGGGGCCGGGAAGGTAGCCCATCGAAACGAGCTGGCCTGGGACAAAGATCGGTAAACCATCGTCAAGGTTGGTGCCCTCGAGCCAGCCGACCTCTGTGTCTTCCGTGAATTCGGCGTGGGCGAAACCCGGTGTCGCCAATTGTTCGGCGGAGAACAGGGCAAGGCCGTCTAACGGAGCTGCCCTGCAGCCGCGTCTTAGGAGCATCTTGCGCGAGCACACGATCGCTCCTGTTCCGTCGAAGGCCAGGGATGCATATCGCTCCACCAGCTCTCCCATGGCGCGATTGATCGCATCCTCCAGTCGGATACCGGCACCTCCAGCGCGCGGCTCGAACTCGCCGATATAGCCCAGGAGTCTGCTGAGCGAGGTAGTAGTCGGAAAAACGTGGTGTAAATCGAAGTCGTCGGAGTCGATCGAGAGAACGGCCAACCCCTTGGCCAATCCCATCTTCTTACCCAGAAACGGCAACCAACGCTGTGGAATTGCTGGTTTGAAGGAGCCCGGCATTTTGGCTCTACCCTCCCGTCTGGCGCGTGCTCAGCAAATGCGAAAAGACATTCACGTTCGGGGCGTTGCGGCGAGGCGAACAGTTTGGGCACCGCGGCAGACGAAGCACGGACTCGCGCTGGAAAGTCAGATTCAAACGATGCACCACCAAAATATGATTGATCGTGAAGCCACGACCGTCAACGACCCCCACTAGCTCAAGCGCGAACAGCGAAGAAATCAAGGAAATCCAAGCAGCGGTCTCCAATCCTGCCGACCAAGGCGACGGAACCCGGTGTACCTTGACACCGGGGTCCTGGAACACATGTTTCGGCTCGGCTGCGCTAGCGAAAAGAGTGCCGCCGAAAGCAGCTGTAACAGGCTGTCTGGCCTGGTACAAAAGTTGGCCCCACCCATCCCTCGTAGCCGTCGAAGCAGACCAGAGACCAGGGAACTTGGAGTTGCAAAGCGGCCTCGTTGAGCGCGGCCAGTTCTTCCGGTTCAAAGCAGTCCTGCGCCGCGATGACCCAGTCGTGTTCTCGGAGGGATTCCATCCATTGCGCACTATCTCGCGGACGCGTGAGTGGTGACCCTGTGGAAACAGCGGCGCTGGGACCGGAGGATGAGGCGGGCTCTAAAGATACTGCGGTCGTCATATTGCCGGACGTCGCGACCGAGGAGCTCTCAACCACCGTGATCGATCTGCAAGGCGTGTCCGCCAGGAGTGATCGCACTGCCCTTCCCAGCACTCCGTGGCCCACAATCGCTACACGAGCCTCCGCGAAAGGCTTGCGCAGCATCAATGCGGGGGGTGCCGGGCCGCCGCCCGGCGCTCCCTGCTGGCCGTCGATCTCGAGGATTCCATTTTGTTCCAATTTCGGGATGACTTCCCTGAGCAACTCCACTTCAGACTCATTCCAAGGCCGTGGCGGCCGTCCTTGGGAAGAAAGCAATTTCTCGATGACCCCGGCCAACAGGCCTCTTCGCTCAGAGTCTGACACGACACACGCGGCGCCGCTCACCGAGCCCGTGCGGAACTGCACGTCATCCGGACCAAGAGCGAAAACGCCATAGACGTCTTTGAATCGAATGGTCCCCGTCGGATCTAACGAGTCAGAGGCTGGCACTGCGAATGTCCGCTTCACCCTGCGCGGGCGGTGTTCCAACTGCAACCGATGTGATGACGGCATGATCGACGCCGTCTATTTCCAGCGCCGCGTGCACCTCGTCGTCGTAGAATCCACCCAGAACGACGTGCGCAAGTCCGAGGGCGACTGCCGTCAGGCTGAGATTTTGGCAGGCAGATCCCGCTTCCTGCAGGCAGTACCGGTAACCGCGTGGACCGTATTTGGCCCGTGCCCGCCAGAACTTTGTGGTGATGAAGAAGATCCCGGAAGCTTGTGCAAGATTCACGGGATCCGGATGAATCGGAAACGCCGCGAAAAGAGTTTCAATGTCGGGTCCGAGGAGCGGTCTGACGAACTCCAGTGCGTGTTCCTCCACGTCATAGTGGTACACGCCGGAAGCGAGTTGGCCTTGTTGCAGAACGGCCACGAACGCCCGTGTGGGGTGAAGCGCTCCTCCCGAGGGGATGGACCTGAGGGATACTTCGATCAGGAGACCGTCCTCGGAGCCTGCCGGCACTCGCCCAGTTTCGCCGGTGGCGCCGAACAGCAGGGCGCTCAATTCCTGTAATGTCAGAGCACTTCCTCCGAAACAACGGCAACTCCGTCGGCTGCGAATCAAATCGGAGAAAGAACGGTCTGGAATGGCCGCCTCGGGCAGTCGAATTCGTGGTTGAAGCGGATATTCGCGCTCATGGGTGTACTCAACCGGAACCATTGCCGGCTGTTGAAAGAGCGAAATGGCACGGAAGATGTCGGGGCTGTTCGTTGGTCGAAGCTTGGTCAGATCGTGACTGATCTCGATGGGGTCGTCAAACGTACCGCGTGAACGATAGGTCTCCAGGAACTCATCTTGACGAAGCTGAATTCGGCGAGGATCATCAAGCGGAGAGCATAGAAAAGCCAGTCGCCTCCCTATCCGAGCTTTATCCATTGCGAGGTACTTCGCCGAGAACGGCGCGACATCCGTTATAGGACAGACGTTAAGCTAACACGTACTTCACAACTTAAGCGCCTTGTGATGGGCACTCCGCCTACACGTTGCGGCCGGAAGTCGCTGTTCCGGTTGCGTGGCTTTGATAGTTCTACCTACTTCGCCTTAGTCGCCTGCTGGGTGGCGACGGCGGCTAAAGTTGGATCTATAACGCTTGTTAGGCTACATGAACAGTAAGTGCTGCTGCAACAAAAGCCGAACCCGGAAACAACGGTGAGTTGGCCCGAGGCTTGCTCCTCCCCCGTCTCGAGGTCTGTCATCTTGATTTCAATACGATGTTTTGCCATAGGTGCTTCCTTCCTTTCTGACTTACGTATTGCTCGTATTATGTCGAATGATATTTATCATGAGCGCGAGGCGTTGTCAACGCCTGTTGAGAGTTCCCCATCGGTCTTAGCCTCCTCCTTGCAGGCCTTCGGAACTGCGCGACCGCAAAACCGCAGAAACGGATCTCTAACCTGACCCAGGAGTCGGAAAGAGCCTGGCATCGGCGAATGACGATGGCACGGTTCAGGTCTACTTCATGGACCTCCGCGAGCTGATGGCGCTCGACCGGCAGCGCGTCACCGCTCACGCCTCAGAGCCTGCGTATTCCGTCCGTGCCCCGCGCTCTTAGCCGTTTGCCGGTTCATTGGCATCGCGATTAACCAGAGCCTCCGAACTTTCCCATCCGGATAACTGGCGAGAACAGCCCTTCTCACTTGCAATCGGGTCGGAAAGGCGTCTCGACCAGCAATCCTGCTGTTGGAAGTCGCGAATTAGTCGCGAAAAATCCGCTAGCCGTTCTGTACGGGCCCGCTACTCAGCCTGTTCAGCATCGGGTTCCAGATCGATCCGAATCGAGCCATCCTCGCTGTGTTGTTAGGGTGTGGTTTGCGCCGTGCCGAGCTGGTCGATTTGAACCTTGAAGACCTGCAAATACGGGAAGATCATTGGATTCTCTCAGACCTGGTGGGCAAAGCAGGCCATGTTCGGACCGTTCCTGTTCCCAGTTGGGTGAAAGCGGCGCTCGATAACTGGAGTTCAGCTGCAGGCATGAAGAGCGGTCGTGTGTTTCGAGCAATAAACAAAGCCGGCCGAGTCTGGGGAAACGGCTTCACGTCGAAGGTGATCTGGAAACTTGTAAAAAAAACTGCGGGATCTCTGAGTCTACCGAACCTAGCGCCTCATGATCTGAGGCGCAGTTGCGCTCGACTCTGTCATCTTGCCGGCGGTGAGATCGAGCAGATCCAGTTCTTACTCGGTCATGTATCACTGCAAACGACCGAGCGCTATCTCGGCTGCAAGCAGAATCTAAAACAGGCGGTCAACGAATCGCGTTTGCCTCGAAGCGTTTCTGACGAGCAGGTGGCAATTAGTTTCTTTCCCTGTTCCGCTGAGATCCAATTCCCAGCACGAACCCCAAGCCGCTTCACTCCCTTTACGCGGGCGATTCCAGCCGCCAAGTCTGGACTGAGCAGACCGGTATCTGCGGCTTCGAAGGCGAGGCGGCGAATGGCCGCTAGACGTAAATTGACAGTAGAGGGAGCATATCGAGTTTGTTCCAAATGCATGCGATACCTCAGCACAACAACGCGGCTGAAAGATAGCCGTGGCTCCGAACAATACCATTCGATGAATTCGTTGATGGCGTGATCGTAAGTGCGATGCGAGCTGAGGGATGCCAAGCTATTCAGAACTGCAGATTTGGATAGGGCGAGATCTGGCAGCCGCAAGACCGATTTCGGTGAACAACGTTTCTTTCGATTCTTTGACACATGCAACGGTCTCCTCGGCCGTTGTCTCAGTCTGCGCTCGTACGCTTCGTATCAAAAGGCCACAGCACGGCGTTTTTCGGCACTAATCCGCTCTTGGTCAAAGTCCGTTCCACCCCCGATGGACCAGGCACCGGAGTATCCGGTGCGGCGCCAAAGGCGGCACTTGCTTTTCAAGACAAGCGCTAGCACTTTGGAAAGACCCGACTCACCGATGTAGTATCGTTACGGCAGTCCCCTCTGCCGTCACAGTGCCACTAACTACTCGCTCCGTTTGCACCGGTTGTGACCGCTCCATCGCCACGCTCCAATTGCCCGCAGGCAATTGATACTCGAAATTCGGCCCGGAGTTATAGATCACAAGCATCTCGCTCCACGAGTCCCCAGCCGCCGTGCCTTTAACGTCATTCACCACGAGATCGCCGCGAGGGATGCTCGTGCTGATGTTGCGGTTTACCGCCTCCCAACTCGTCATCCGAAACGCGGGATGAGACTTCCGAATCGTGATCGCGTCTTTGAAGTAATTGAAAACATCGTCATTCGTAACGCGCAGGTTCCAATCAATGATGTTCGGAGCTTCCGTGTTGTAACTGTTCGTGTTCCCCCTTTTCGTGCGCAAGAATTCATCGCCTTCGCTGAGAAACGGTATGCCTTGTGAAGTCAGTATCATTCCCGTTCCGAATTCCTGCACTCGCCCAAGATAGCCGCTGTCGCCGCTTCGGCCGTTCTGTACTGCCCACGCCACGATGCGGTCGCGCAGGCACAGATTATCGTGCACGCTGATGTAGTTGACGCTCTGCTCGGGATGCGCCCCAAACATCCGGTCGAAATCGTCAAGCGACTGATACGGCATATTGGAGAAACGGATGCTTCCTCTGCTGCCCGGCTGAATCTCATTAGTGGCATCACCCTGGTTGAACATATATCCGCCGCTCGATCCGCCATTGAGGTCGCTGCCACGGATCGCATTTCGATAAGAAGTATTGAACACGCCCACGTGATCCCCGTTGATGAACGCTACGGTCCCCTGGCGTAGTTGCTCCGCGTCCGTGAGACCCCCGCTGAACGCGCCACTCTCGTCGGCGCCGCCGGCGGCATAAGGTTCGCCGTACATAAGCAGCGCGCGGTCCGGATACTTCGTGTTCAGATAATTGGCCCATTCGCCAACATTCAGGTATCGGAACACGCCCATAAGGTCGAAGCGAAAGCCGTCCACGTGGTACTCGTGCACCCAGTATTCCAGCGAATCACGTATCATCCGGCTCACCATCGGCACGCCACCGTCCAGCGTTCTTCCTGCGCCCGAAATATCGTTCGGGAGAAAGTATCTGTTCGTGATTCCGCCTAATCCATCATCACGGCCCGCAACGCCTGGAACGTGGTTGTAAACCACGTCCATCACGACCCTGATTTTCGACTTATGGAACTCGTTGATCATAGTCTTTAATTCCCTGATCCGCCCGACTGGGTCGTTCGGATTCTGCGAGTAATTAGCTTCCGGAATGTTGTAGTTCTGCGGATCGTAGCCCCAGTTGTAGCAATTTGGCGGATTCGGTGTCGTGAAAGACGAGCATGATCGGAAATCGAACATTGGCAATATCTGCACGTGCGTAACTCCCAGAGCCACAAGGTGATCAATGCCCGTAGCAGCCTTCTGCGTAGCGCTCTTCTGAATGGTCGTGTTGTGCTCCACCATTCCGAGAAATTTCCCACGGTTCGCGGCCGAAACGCCCGAGGAGGGGTCAATCGTGAAGTCGTGTACGTCGACTTCGTAGATGATCGCGTCTTCCCGATTTACAAGCGGCGGAGTTGGCGCCCAGCCGCTCGCCGGCTCAGTTTTCGACAAATCGATCACCACGTTAGCGCCTGTGGCCAAATCCACCATCACACCATACGGGTCGCGAACGGTCTGCCCGTTGATCAGGAATTGATACTTCGCCAGATGTTGATCGCCAGACACGGTCACGCTGTACACGTCCGAGTAATCGTCGGTATCTGGTTGCCGCTGCATCGTTCTTGGCGTGGCCTCGCCCAGCAGCATCAGCTCCACGTCATCGGCATCCGGCGACCAAATCGAGAATGTCGTAGCTTGCGGCGTGTAAACTGCACCCAGCGATAACGGCGCGTTGCCGGCAGCGAAAATGTTCGCCGCCGAAGCAAATAGGAACACCAGTCCGGCGGTGCGCAGATTGAGAGCTTCCATAAAGATGAGCCCCATTATGCACAAACCGAGCTTGCCGTGCAATGAGGAATCTGCATCGCAAGTAATCGCCGTCTTACCATTACCTGGGCGGCTAATGCGAAGAATTGCATCCGAGTTTGCGCGTTTACCTGTGACTGATCGACCAGTCGGAGATAAGTCTCATTTATTAACGCAGTAGTCTGGAGGGTGTGGCCGGTGCGCTCCCTTCGCATGTACCGGCGGGCAATCTGGCGCAGCTCTGTGTGGACGAGAGGAATAAGCTGGTTCAGGCATTCGCGTTCCCCGTTGCCCCACCTGACGAGAAGGCCTGTCACTGGCGCGAATTCCTGAGTCGCCATAGGGCGGTACAGCCCCTTTCAGAGGAGTCTAACAGATGAAGCACATGATTGGCTTGAAAAACTGTGGGTGGTAATCGCAAGGCAAAGATGGCCAATGTACCCTGGAGGCGCGGTAAAACAGCACGTGAGAATGTTATCTTCGACGGACCGGATTAGTCCCGTTTATATCGGCCAGTGTCCGCGAAAGCGAATCTCCCAGTTCTGGCCAATACGTACAATACCGCTGATCGGGAAACCGGTCGAGAATGCAAATAGTTGATTTGGAGGGAAATCGCCGCCCCTTTCAGCGTTTCTTCTTCCGCTCATTCTCCGCAATCCGAGCCCTCACCAGCTTTTTCAACAGGGCCGCCGGTAGCGGCTTGTCAAGCGCAAATCGAATCGTCCCTTTCGATGTCTCGAAGTTCGTGAGCTTGTGTTTTCGAAGGAGTTGAACCATCTCAGGATCTCTGATCTCATCTGAAAAGGATCGGCTAACTGCGTAGCCGTGGTCAGATGTGCAGGGCGCAGCATGTCGGCCGCTGTGCATTCCTGCTGTTAAATTGGCTGGTAAATAAGTGAACAGCAGATGCGCGATTCGTTTTATCGTGGATCCAATTGAATCTTCATCTGTTTAGTCGATTCGCAGCGCTCTCCGGTGTGTTGCTGTTCGAAAAGCAGACTGGCTCCCCGGTCCGTTTGCGAACATACGACCCATACGTTTACATCTCGTAAGACAAGTGCTTTGTTTTCAGCGGCGGCATTTCGTTGCAGGCTCGCTCAGGTGATGCGAAAGCTCTGCTCAGAAGCACAGGACTGATGCTCCTCAGCAGGAATCAGTTGTGTGTTCGTTTGCATATTCGCGGATGCTGCGGCAGGAGATGCGGGGCTATGTGTTGCAGCTGTCGTCGCAGCTGCGCTTGGGCATGTAAAGGATTTTTCCTCGTCTGCGTGCGCTGCATGCGGCACGTTGCGGGCCAAAATCGAGGATCTTGATCTGACCGCGGCTGGTGACGAAAATATTGGCGGGCTTAATATCACGGTGAATGATGCCCTTTGCGTGCGCCGCATCAAGGCCATCTGCGATCTGAATGCTGAGATCGAGCAGGCGGTCGAGGTCGAGGCGTTTTCCTTTTATGAGGTGCTTGAGCGTGTGGCCCTCCAGGAACTCCATCGCGATGAGCGGGTGTCCGTCGGACTCGTCGATGTCGTGGATGGTGCATATGTTTGGGTGGTTGAGCGCGGAGACGGCGTGCGCTTCTCGCCGGAAACGCTCGAGGGCCTGACTGTCGCTGCCTGGCAGTTCCTCGGCTAGAAATTTCAGCGTCACGAAGCGGTGGAGTTTGAGGTCTTCGGCTTTGTAGACGACGCCGAATTGGACACAGAAAGGACCCAAGAATGCTCAATCCATCTGTGATAGTCTTCCTGACACCCCAATGGGGAAGGAGAGTCTATGAAATCACACTTGTGGATCGCGCGGATTACTTGTCCGCTCATCCTGATCTTTACGCTACAGGCCCAGAGTCAAACAGCAACAACTCACCCCGTTACCACAACGGGCGGCACGATTAACATCGTTCCAAAGTATTCCGGATCAACCTCAATAGTGAATTCAAACATTTTTGAAAACGCCGGGAAGGTCGGCATCGGAACCACTGCTCCCTCGGCAACACTAACTGTGCAAGGCGAAATCCAATCCACTAGCGGCGGGTTCAAGTTCCCGAACGGCACGGTTCAGACCAACGCAGGTCTTACCTCGGTGATCCATAACATCACACTGGCTGGCGGCGGCACGAGTGCATCGCCTCTTCGCATTGGGGTACCATTGACGCTGACCTGGAACTCGAACAGCACACTGCTGACTCTGAACGCCGGTAGTTCTGGCGACGCCCTGGACATAAATGAGGAAATCGGATTCGTAAATTTCACAGCCAATGGCATGCAATCAGAGGCTTTTGGCGGCGGTGCCGGCGTAACTGCAGGTGGCGATGACGGCGCGGACGGCGTGGATGCTACCGCCATTGCCACCTCGGCACCCGCCAACGGCGTGAGTGCATCGAGTGCTACCGGCGACGGCGTTGCCGGATACACCGGGTTTGGCAGTGGCGCGTATGGTGTCTATGGAAATGGCGGCGGCGGCAACGGCACGTATGCCGGATGGTTCGACGGCGATGTCCACGTGAACGGCAAATTGTCTAAGTCTGGAGGAAGTTTTACGATTGATCATCCACTCGATCCGGGCAACAAATACCTGTCTCATTCTTTCGTGGAATCCCCGGATATGATGAACATATACAATGGCAACGTTATAACCGACCGAGCTGGCAACGCGACCGTGACGCTGCCCGACTGGTTCGAGGCGTTGAATCGGGATTTCCGTTACCAACTGACGGTTGTTGGCCAGTTCGCACAGGCCATAATCGCGAGCGAGGTCCGAAATAACCAATTCATTATTAAGACTGATAAACCGTCAGTGAAAGTCTCGTGGCAGGTGACCGGCATTCGTCAAGATGTTTGGGCCAATGCAAATCGGATCCCAGTAGAGGAAGGCAAGCCGGAGAAGGAACGCGACTCCTATCTTCACCCAGAGCTGTACAATCAGCCACCCGAGAAATCGGTGGAATGGGTCAGGCATCCGGATCTGATGCGCAAACACGAAGCCCAACTTCAGGCAGCAAAAACGGCTGCTGAAAGCCGCCACCGGTAAGAGGCTATTCACAAAGCCCAAGCGGTGGCGGCGGTGTTCGCAAAAACAGAGTGGCTCCCCGGTCCGTTTGCGAACATACGACCCATACGTTTACATCTCGTAAGACAAGTGCTTTGTTTTCAGCGGCAGCGTCTGTGAGCAGGCCGTACTCAGAGCATGCGAAAGCTCCGCTGAGGAGCACAGGCTGACTCTCTTCCACAGGGAATCAGCTGTGTGTTCCTTTGCATATTTCTGCTGCTGCAACGCGAAATGCCGGGCTATGTGTTGCAGCTGTCGTCGCAGCTGCGCTTGGTAGAGGATCTTAGTTTGCGCGCGTGCGCTGCAATCCAGGGTGTTGCGGCTACTCCAGTACTTGCGTTTCGTGACTGTGGGCGGCTTCGAGCATCGCGTTGAGCGTACGGAGGAAAGATGATAAGAATCGTACATCGGAAATTTCAAAAATGTCCTTTGATCTGCAACCCATTTTGAAAGGCGAGCTTCTCGAACTCAGGCCGCTTCGAGCAGAGGACTTTCATGACCTTCACGCAGTAGCTGCAGATCCGCTCATTTGGGAACAACATCCGATCAAAGATCGTTACAAAGAAGAGGTTTTCAGGGCGTTTTTCTGCGAAGCCTTGCAATCTGGTGGGGCATTGCTCGCTCTCGATTCCAAAGATGGCCAGGCCATCGGGTCGTCACGACTGCAACGACGGGTGTTTCTGGGGCGGGTTCGACTTTGGGAACAGCGGGATACTTTGTGGGTGATGTAAACGTTTACGGCACTCTCACCAAATCTGCTGGTTCTTTCAAGATCGATCACCCCCTCGATCCCGCCAACAAGTACCTCTACCACTCGTTCGTCGAATCGCCCGACATGAAGAACATATATGACGGGACGATCACAACTGATGCCAGAGGCGATGCCACGGTGTCATTACCTGATTATTTCGAAGCGCTGAACGAAAACTTTCGATATCAACTGACAGTGATTGGGCAGTTCGCTCAGGCAATTATCGCTAGAGAAATTCAGCAGAATCAGTTCGCCATCAAGACGGACAAACCGAATGTGAAAGTGTCCTGGCAGGTGACGGGCATTCGCCAAGATGCCTATGCCAATGCACGCCGCATTCCAGTCGAGGAAGACAAGCCTGAGAAAGAACGTGGATACTATCTCCACCCAAGTTTGTTTAACGAACCTCCAGAAAAATCAGTCGAGTGGGCCAGACATCCTGATCTGATGAAAAGAACTGCACAACGTCAAGCGGCACATTAGCTGGATTTACTCTGATCGGATTCAATTTCGTTGCCGACTCCATAGAGCTTGCGGAACTCAGTCTCGCTTGCTTGGACACCTGATTCCGGCGACGAAAGCCCGTCAAGCGATTAGCAGTCGGATACGTGGACTGTTGATGTAAGTTTTGTTTGTTACGAGTTTTTACCTGGACCGTGAAACATTGAGCAAGGAGTTCCCATTAGGATTTCAGGGGTTTGTGGGGGAAAGGCGCATCTGTGACTTTTGGGGAAGTAGTTCCGTTTAAAGGTTTACCGCCGCTACTGCTCCACACGAGTCCAATCGCCAGAATTGCTGCAATATTGTGAGCATTTCATCTCCTCGTCGATGGCTGTGTGATCTATCGGCACATCGGCGACGCGACCTTATATGTGCAGTCATGTTTGTGAACTGCTGCCCGTCAGAACGCCCAGAGCAAAACTGACCAGCAAACTTGCGAATCGTTTTTCATGATACTCTTAAGTTGCATTTGATGGCCCCGCCAATCTCGACACGACTCTAATCGCCCGCCGAAATTTGCTCCGTTCTCAAATCAGAAAGAAGAATAGATGAAGAACATTTATGTAGGAAACCTCAGTTTCGCGACTAGCGAACAGCAGATTCGTTCGCTTTTTGAAACCCACGGCAGTGTTGATCGGGTGAACGTCGTGACAGATCGTGACACGGGAAGAGCAAAAGGTTTTGCATTTGTCGAGATGAGCAGCACCAGCGAAGCCGACCAAGCAATTAGTGCCTTGAACGGGACGGATGTTGACGGCAGGACCCTGAACGTGAATGAAGCTCGTCCGAAGACCTCGGATGGAGGGAGACGCGGGAACAGTGGCGGGGGTTACGGTCGCAAACAGTCTCGCTGGTAACTCTGCAACCGCTGTTTTTTCTAAACATTTTGTAGAATCCGGCCCACAGTGGCCCAAGTGACCATCTGGGGTAAGCTTTCCTGCGCGATGTCGCTCCGCTCCGAATTAAGGTTAGTGTGCGCCTAGCTTCGCGCAAAAATAGCACTATGCCAAGTATTGCTGCAAACGGATAATCTCGTCCAAAAGGCTCGGTACGTCCTGTCTGACAAGAACGCGAAGGGCGTGCTCACTCGGCAGTGAATCCATGTCTAAGTTCGACAAGTATTCTTCGGCCAGCGTCCATCGGATCATGATTTTTTTCATCGAGTCATCATCGAGAGTCGTACCTGTCGCCGTTGCACTCATAATTGGATTTCTCCTTCCACCAATTCCCGCGACAGGGAAAGAAGAAGATCCTAATGACTCCGGTTCGACAGCATCAGGACCCGCAGAACAGATTGAGCGATTATAGCTCTAGCCCCGAGGCGCGGTTACTTCGAAGTTCGCCAGCAACAGGAGATACTTTCTTCGCGAAAAGCACTAGTCTTCAAAGAACCGCACAAAGCCATCTGACAATCATCTTCACGACGGCAAACTAAATGTTCCAACCGAACTTGTCCACGCTCACGGAAAAGACCGTCACCTACGGACTGCACAAGTTCCGGGATGGGCAGATATATCTCGTGCTGCAACACACGCAATCTGGCGACTGGCAAACGCTTCGTCCCGCCAAGGATTCAGAGGTACGGCACTTCGAAACGCACGATGCGAGAGCGGTTCAGCAAGACGTCATTTCGTGATTCGTCTCCGTTCTGAACATCTCGTCGCTCTCCCGATTCAATAAGCATCCAACACTGGGCGGCGTGGACTCAAATACTGATAATGAGCGTTTCAACTGAGAAGGACGACAACAGCACAGAGACGAGAAAGCGAGGTAATGTGATCCAGGATTTGCCCACGAATTTCAGCAATGGACAGTTGTCAGGAAATGTGAAATACGTCGAGCATGACGATGGGACATGGTCGTTCCGCCTGACGGTCTACATTTCAGAGGAAGCGCCAATCCAAATCGAGAGCACTAGTCGCGTTCTCTCTAAAGACGATGCGAAAGAGCAAGCTCGATACGCGCTTGATATTGAGTCGGAGAGGAGAAAACGGTCGACGCCACAACTTAATCGGTTGTGACACCCGATTCACTCAATTCCGCTACAGTTGAAATCGTATCCGAGAACGGAAGCGGCGAACGGCGAAAAATTCCTGGCATCTTCCATGCCTTCGCCAGCAAATGCGTTAAGCTGATCGCGAGTGAACGGCTGGCTCATCGCACGGTTGTTGGAATAGAGTGCAATGATACTCTGTTCATCGGCGAAGTAATTGGCTGCACGCCTGTGGACGGGGATCAATGGGAGATAGACGTCAAAGTCGCACAGACTTTGACGGGTCTGGAAAGTCTCATGCTTCGGACACAGTTGGAGCAGTATCAAAGTTAGGCAAGGATGCGATTTGAAACAGTCCGTGGGAATGGTGTGGGTTGATTCCAAACCGGGCCGCAGAGATTTGGAAAATTAGTCAGACCCGGTCGGGCTTACGGACGATGTGGGGTAGGCGCATCTGCCACCCTACAGGAAACAGGTTCGTGTGCGGGTTTGCTGCCGCTCCACAGTAATCCAATTGCCAGAATCGCTTGCAATATTGTGAGCATTTCATCTCCTCGTCGATGGGTAATCTTCCTGTGAATCTATCGGCACAATGACAAGCGACCTTTACGGGCGCTCAATGTTTTTCCGTGTTGATCGACAAGCCGTCGAATTCGCCTAGGAGCCTTCGCGTCGCGCTGTGAATAGGCTGTGGTCCGCAAAAACGTGATCAGGTAATCGAATCAGTGCATAGCCGTGAGACGATTGCCAAGTGCGAAGCATTTTCCGACAGCTTTTGAAACTGAGTGTCACGTTACAAATTGTCGTTTCTGACTGCATCAGCTTCTGTGGTACTGGCTTGCGTAGCCGGACCGCACTGGTTGCAGAGAATCTGTTCTTGCGTAAGCAGCTAGCTTTATTCCGAGAGCGCGAGAGGAAAGCTGCGCCAACGACAGCTGCGGATCGATTCGTATTGTCCAAGCTCGCTCGCTTCTTCGACTGGCGCAGCGCATTGGTCATCGTCAAACCAGCCACGTTGATCGGCTGGCATCGAGCTGCATTCCGCCGATTCTGGGGTTGGAAATCGAGACCAGTCGGGCGGCCACCGGTGGCGGCAGAGGTGAGGCGGTTAATTCGCCAAATGGCAGCCGAGAATCTGACCTGGGGCGAAGAGCGGATTGCAGATGAACTTTGGCTCAAGCTCCAGATTCGGCTCTCACCACGCACGGTTAGAAAATACATCGAACCACCCTGGCGCCCTCGTGGCAGCAAGGATCAGCGTTGGTCGACTTTCATCCGGAATCATGCACAGGGCATTGTCGCCTGCGACTTCTTCGTCTCGGTGACGGTACGCTTCCGTGTCCTTTATGTATTCGTTGCCCTCGAGATCGGATCCAGACGTTTGCTTCACTTCAACGTGACGGATCATCCAACTTCGGAGTGGACGCTGCAGCAGCTAAGAGAAGCCCTCCCGGGCGATCAAGACTACAAGTTTCTGCTTCACGATCGGCACAACACATTCTCGCCCAGTTTGGATGAAACGGTCGAAAGCTGGGGCATCCACGTTTTGCGATCACCGGTTCGTATGCCCACCGCCAACGCTCATTGCGAACGACTGATTGGAAGCATACGTCGCGAATGTCTGGACTATATCATCCCACTCCATGCATCTCACTTACGAAGAACCCTTCGTGAGTGGGCCAGTCACTACAATGGTGGCCGGCCGCATCGCTCTTTGGGACCAGGCATCCCTGACCGAGTCCAACAGACTCCACCGGCTTCCAGGCAAGCTGCTCGGTTATTCCAAGTTTCACCCGTCACTGCCAAACCAATTCTCGGCGGTTTGCATCATGAGTATCGATGGGCAAATGCCGCTTGAGCTTGTGCATCGAGTTATTGCGGACAACAGCTAGTCTGGGATTCCGTTCCTTTGATGGCGCACAACGCACGATTCAAGGCTACGAAGCAATGCACATGATTCGAAAAGGCCAGGTTCGGTGGTTGGCAAAGGGCGATATCGCCGCGCAAGCCCGGTTTATCAAACTGATCTTCGGTCTCGCTGCTTAGCTACAAAAAACTCGCGAGCGCTTCGTTCTCCCGGCGCTATTTGCAACACATCCCCCAGCGTGGCCTCATTCTGGTCATTTTATGTTGGAGTTCGAAACTTTCAGGCTTCTTGGCTTGCGCCGAGCCGATTCAGAATCTCCGGGGAGAGCTGCGCCCAGGTCTCTCGATACACCGCAAACACCGCCATATCCATGTACCGGCCGTTCCAGAATGTGTGTTGCTTCAGGCGACCCTCCTCTGTAAAAAAATGTCCCAGTCCGCTGTAAAACGCTTGGTAGCTCTCTTCGGTCGCCTCCATATAAATCTTGCGAAAGGGCCAGGTCAGGAATGCGTAATTGAAAGCAAGCAAAACGCCTTCGGCGACGATGCCGTACGACTGCGCCTGGTCCGAGGCCAGGGCCGAAAGATACGCAAAGGAGTCGCGGAAGTTCGGCGAAGTGATGGCGACCAGGCCAAGCTGCTCAGTCGAGCTACGCCCCTCGATCAGAAATTGCGCCAGTACGCTCTCCCAAAGCGATGTCGCGACCTTTTCCGGACTCGGCGTCGCGCCGCCGAATCGAACGCGCCCGCCTGATCTATCAGAGACCATCAATTGATACAGGAACGCGCTGTCCCTCTCGGTAAGCGGACGCAGACGGACGCGCCGGCTGCACATCAAGGCTGGACGCGACGCGGGCGCACCCGTGTTGGCTCCCTCAGACAAGAATGAGAGCTCCTGCCAGTATCACGCAGGTGGTCGCGGTCGACGCCATGTCGGTCGACCCTCGTAAGAAGGCCTGCTTCATTCTTTCGCCATTCAGTGCTGACATTTGGACCATTAGCGGAGCTGCGCGCCCCAGGCCGAATCCCACTGCCACGCACAAAGCGCTCGCCAGAGTCAGATGCCCAAAAAGGATTGTCAAAAACAGGATGTACGGCGCAGGGGAAGGTATGTACGTTCGGACGCCGGTGCCCAATTCAAACCCAAAACGGAAAGCCCCTCTCGCCAGTCCTCGACCAAACACCTCCGCCGGGATCTGCCGTCGTGCCTGCGGCAGGGAGATCCTGCTCGAGAGTGGGCCTCGTTCGCAAAGCCATATAAAGATAGCTCCGACCGCAATCATCGCTGCTCGCGCATACACGGGCAGCGGGGCTGCAAAACCGCTGAGCACCCATGTGATCATTACGGTCAGTGTGGCGCCCAAGGTCGTCCCGACTACATAGGAGCCGACGATGCGATAGTCGAGCCGCGATTTAATCCGGGTTGGTGGCAGCAACACGGCTGCGCTATTCAGACTTCATATCGAGCCCGAAAGCGATAAGCTCGCTGCCAAGCCCACGCCAAGCGCCACGATTGGCTGCAACTTAAGCACAACGCCAGCTACCACCACCGTTGCGGGAGCCAGCCAAACCCAACCAAATTGCCGTGTCATGGACAATGTGTCAAATTTCCATCGCAGGAAATCAGACCCTCGCAAATGGTATGCTCCCACGGGCCATTTTGTACACTCTTAAATCCATCGTGGCAACGAAAGATAGCAGACTGCTGGCAGTTGCCGCAAGCACCTACTTTCCACTTCCAGGCGTCGCGGCCAAGGCACGGGTTCCCTGGGTCATCCATGTATCGGATCTGACCGCGTGAGCCGGTAAAGTGCCAGTTCCAAGGCGGATTATTATTCGGGTCCGCCGCCTGCTCGGCACAAGTGGCGCAGAAAAACGACGCCATATGATCCGGTGCGTACCCAAAGCAGGGGCTGTTGCAGGTGCCGTTGTAATTGAAGCTGGCGCAGTCCGAATACGTCGTATAGGACACTGCACCCGCCGGACCGTTCAAGGCCGCGAGCTGGGCGCTGCTCGGGAAAATTTTGTTCTGAAGGACACTCATCGCTTCCGTGCCAAGAGAAAAATGGAGCGAACTGAGCTCCAGACCCCTCTCGGAAGAATGAATCTGATATGCATCTGCCATTGCGGTGCCGGCGCCAGCCCGGCGGCCGAGCCGGCCAGCCGACTCCACACTCGGTAAATCGTCAAGTTCAAGGCGCATCGTCGTATCCTTTCGAGCTAAAATATTCTAAGTCGCAGTTTGGAACTGGACCGCGCGGTCCAGCGGGGCGTCCTGAGAATCAAGGCTGTTCACTGGCGATGCTTTTACGATCTCTCCTTCTTGATTCATCCATAACGCAAAAGGCGTTATGCGGATACCGAGCTTCATCGCGAGAACTGGACCGTCAGGGCGCATAATCGTGTTACTCGGCAGTACAGGCACGAGGGGCGGCGGATGGTCCGTCCACAGCAGGACTGTTGGAATTGTCCACTGTGGAGATGCGATTTCGCCGAGCACGCGCTCGCAGGACTTGCAGGCCGCTGAAAGCGTCACAACCAACTGCGGTTGAGGCGCGAAAGTCACCCCTCCAAGAAGTTCGTCAAGACGCCTGCCGGCAAACTGTCGATACGGCCTGCTCCCGGCATCTGACGCACTGGTGCGCTCCAGCCTTCGGAGGCGCAGGTGTAAATGCATGGCGATTACCGCCAGAAAAGCCACGGCCGCCCACGTCACAAACAGGGCGGCAGCCTCGAAGCCAACCTTGGTATCGAGGATGGATGCGAGAAGGAGCAGGTTGTTCATGCCTCCCTCCTGGCTGGAAGCTGCAAGATAGCTGCCGGGTAGAGGACCGTGAGCCCGGCGAATGCAACGCCCCAAAGACACGCCAGCCCTACCGGTAACCCGGGATCGCGATACGAAGTGCCACCGACCCCCGCCAGCCCGAAAACGGAGATACATACGACTCCGATTGAAGGCGCCAGTGATGCCCGGGTCAAGGGTGCCGCTAGCGGGGAGCATCCACACGAGGTCACGCCGGTTGATTTGCGCAGGAGTTGACGAAGGTAAAGCCAGAAAGCCACGCCTGCCATGGCAGCGCTGACCAGTACCGAAATCCGCATACGTGGGCTGGCGAACTGCTCAAGCGCAAACAGCGCCGCTCCGCCGACTGTCAACTCAAAACCACACACAACGGCTGCTATCAAGGTGGCTGACGCCGGGGGCAGGACGCGATGCTCCTGGATGAGCTGGCGGAAACTCTTGAGGTGCGCTATATGTGCCACCGCACTGGCCAGAAAGAGTGCCGCGTTGTAGGCGAGCGCAAAAAAAAGAAAAAAAGTCCGCACCGGCGGGATCCTCGCTTCCGCGCTAGTTTGCGCTTGCTCTTAAGCTGCGTGGCGTCCATTCCACTCGCAGCCCCCGTACTATTCCCAGCACCTGGGCCATCTCGCTCTGCGGCATTGGGTTTACAGTGACCACTGTGGAGTTGCTTATAAAGAGTAGCCCACGACCTTGGTCCCGAACGCGGAACAGCTCACCGTGGTCCGTCACGAAGCCGCGGCTCTTCGGAACCCGCTCGAGTTCGCTGGCGATCGCCGGGCGTATGACCACAACGCCAATTTCCGGTATCTCCTTGACGATCTCCGGCACCCGCGGCTGCGCCACAACCGGCGAATCAATTGCCAACCCGCGACTCCGCTCACTGAAACGCAGGGTGTCAAAGACTTCCAGCAGGCCGGCGCGCTGACGGCCCATAATCGCGGTGTGTAGACAACCAGCAGATCCTTCCCAAGCCCCTACCGTTATTTGATACTTGCCACCAGTTGCCGCGTCCAGTTGCAGCTCTCCCACCCGTAGTCGCCCGTTCTTAAGCGAATATTCCTCCGTAGACAGAATCTCAAGCGAGTGAACAGCGGATCGCACAATCTGCTCGATAACGGCAATGTGGCCCACTGGATAAATCGTGAATGGATGGGCCTGCATCAGCGAAGGTACGACGGCCCAACCTGTGGCCGTTATCGTAGTTGCTAGATCCGCATCTGCCTCGATCGATATTATCGAACCGTCGATAGCTAAATGTTCAACTCTCAACCGCCACCCCACTTTCAAACTGTAGCGCCCTGCGTTCTTGCTGTTTCCGGGTTTTCGTAGAGGCCCTCGGGAGTTACTTATGCGGTGTTTTCAGCACGGCGGTACTGCGGTACTCATATTCCCTGTCGTCGTCGGTTTCGGACCGACACAACCATATATTTCATCCGTTTTTTATTGTTGTCAAGCAGAAACGTAACGGCTTGCGATGGGAGGCATATCGCGGCCATGCCCGAACCGATGCGGCTGATACTACGGTTCGCTCCGAATTGTTCTACGAGATAAGAGATAGAGAGCTCCAAAGCGGCCACTAGCGGATGTTTGCAGAAAAAACTAGAGCAGAATTTTTGAACTGGTTTTTCGAACGAAGAAATTCCACTACAATTTCGAAGAGAGCAAACTTTTTCACGACGCAAGTTTCACATTGCGGGGGTGGTTTGGAACGATGCGCAGATCGGGGGGCGAAGCGAAGTGCGCAGCCTAATTGGGCTCAACGTTCGATTTGCTTCTATGTCGCCGGCTATCTGGCATTCACGCTATGATGGCTCGGCATGGTGATAATATCGTACACGTGCGGCATGCGATTGCACTCCATCGCCCGCCTGCCGCCGCTCGCCAATAATCGATCCGGACAAAAATTGCTATGCTGCAATACGTTCATATCGGTGATGAAGACCGCCGAGTTGTGGAATTGCGACAATCTTTCCAGCCTTCAACGCCTCTCGAGGGAACGGACATTGCTTGCCGAGGCTCAAGTGGGTTCTCGATTGATGGTAGTAGCGGAAATAAGAAGACAAGGTTTTCTTGAGATGGCGAGCGTTTAGGATGATGTAGTGGTTCAGACATTCCCTTCGAATCGAGCCGATTAGTCGCTCGGCGTATGGATTCTGCCATGGACTTTGCGGTGCTGTGAGAATCTCCTGCATGCCCAACGACTTGATTCGCAGTCGAATTTCAGCACTGTACCTGCTGTCGCGATCGAGGATGAGATACTGGGCAGCCTCTCGGTCTGCGAACGCCTCTACGATCTGTTGTGCCGTCCAAGCTCCGGTCGGATGCTCGGTCACATTGAAATGCAACACTTTGCGACGATCGTGTTCCAGGAGGCTAAATACGAACAGCACCCTCATGGTAATTGTCGGCACAGTAAAGAAATCGATCGAGACCATTTGGCCGACATGGTTGTGCAGGAAGGTCCGCCACGTCTGGTTAGGTGGCCGCCGGAGCTTGCGCAGGATGCGCGACACGGTGCGCTCGGAGATGGCGATGCCGAGCATCTTCAGCTCGCCATGAATCCTGGGTGCACGCCACAACGGATTGGCGGCGGCCATTTGCTCGATCAATCGGCGGAATTCTGCGGCGGTGCCGGGGCGACCTCGGCGCCGACGCTGCGGCTTGGAAAGCCGGGCCCAGAATCTGCGGAATCGTTCGCGATGCCAACGGACGACGGTGTCGGCCTGGACGTAGATCAGAGGATGTTGCCAGTCGGACCACACGCTGCGAAGAGTGATCCAAAATACCCGGTCCAAGGTTGTCAGCAGCGGGCGCCTCCGTTTTCGTTGAAACGCTGCTATTTGCATTCGTAGCGCTGCGTTCTCGATGGCAACGGCCTGATGTCCGCTGAAGAGCAATCGGACGAATCGAAATACCAACAGAAAAAGGACTGGCATGTCTCCGATTGTTTCAATCCATCCCCGCCCCCAGTCAACCGGTTACGAGCGGATACAATATTGGCGAACCACAGCCTTGGCGGCGCGCACCGGATCCCTCAGGAACGCGATCTTGCCGTCCACGGCCCGCAGGAAGACCACGTAATCCTGGTGATACATACGGCCCGTAGACTTAATGAGCCCCTCCCCCTTGACCTCGGCGACAGCACCTTGCACATCGGCGAGCGCATGGAGATTCAAGTCGAAGAAGCGGAAGTTCTCGACAGCACCGACGAACCAGGTTGCGTGACGGACTGCTTCCATCCGCCCCGAGAGTTGCGCCGGATGGCCAAGCGAGGGGGCATAGGCGAGCTCCCACAAAATGTCATCTGCAATCAGCCTTTGCCATCGCGTATTGTCGTCGACGAGCGTCTGGATGTGTTGCTGTAAGAGGTCAGAAGCGATTGTCATCTCATTGTCCGCGTTGTTGCACCCAGATTGCTACTCGGTGCGTAGCGCGACCAAAGGCTCGACGCTCGCGGCCCGCGCAGCGGGAATCCCGGATGCCAGGAGCGCGGCGCCGCAGAGTAATGATGTAGCGATGGTGAGCATGCGCGGATCCCACGGAGAGACGCCGAAGAGTTGACGCGTCATGAGCCGGCCGGCGACGATGGCGAGCGGGATACCGAGGCTGACGCCGACGCCGATCTGGAAGAAGGCGCGGCGAAGGACCATGGGGACCACGCTAGCCCGATCGGCACCGAGCGCCATACGCACGCCGATCTCGCTTGTACGCTGTTCGACGGTGTAGGCCATCACGCCATATAAGCCCACCGCGGCGAGAACAAGGCCGAGCACGCCGAAAAGTATGGTGAAGGTGGCGATCATGTTCTCCTGTTGAAAATCGCCGGCCAGAATTTTCGAGTACGGATCCACGCCGTAGACCACCAGGTTGGGATCGATGCTGGCGAGCGCTTTGCGCACCTCGGCTTCGATACCGGGCGGATTGCCGGGAGCCCAGATGAGGATGTTCTCGAGGAAGTGGGAGAAGAGGTCGAAGGTGTTGAATTGCGGATCGTCGTATTTGACGCTTTGCGTTTCGGGTAGCCAGAACATCGGGCGGATAGGATCCTTGTAATCCCAGGTCATGTAGCGGATGTCGCGCGCAACCCCGACGATTTCGAATTTGCTGGCGTATTGAATGCGGTCCATTCCGAAGTGCTGTCCGATCGGGTTCTGGTGTTTGAAGAAGCGTCGAACGAAGGCTTCGTTGACGACGGCGATCGGGCGAGTAGTGGCAGTGTCCTGCTCTTCGATGAAGCGGCCCTGCACGATTTGTGCGGCGAGAGTTTCAAAGAAGCCGGGCATGACGCGGGCCCAGCCGGCGCCGGTGTCTTCCTTGGGCCCCGGTTCGGGGCGGCCTGCGATACGAATGCCCTCGTTCCAGCTATCGCCGCTCATGGGCGCGTAGAGAGCGGGAGCGACCATGCGCACTCCTGGTATGCGCAGCAGGCGCTCGTCGATACGGCGGAAGAACGGCTCCATTTGTTCGGGCTTGTAGTTGCCGAGCGTTGGGTTGATGGAGACGAGATAGCGGTCCTTCGTTTCGAAACCAAAATTCTGGCGCTCGAGATTGCGCAGGCTCTGGCCGAGCAGAGCAGCGGCGGAGAGCAGAACGAGTGACATCGCGGCTTGCGCGATAACCAGTGATTTTTGCGCGATGGAGCCGCCGCCGCGCACGGAACGGTTGCTGCCGCGCAGAGCTTCGACCGGATCGACATGGGAAGTCATCCAGGCGGGAGCAATACCGAAAAGTATTCCGGTGAGCACCGAGACCGCGAGCGTAAAGAGCAGAACGGGCCAGGAGGGCGACGCATCGACTGGGACGTAGTTCGCCGGGCCGCTGCCGTTGTGGAACGCGAGATAGAGAATCAGTTTGCTGCCGGTGTAGGCGATTCCAATTCCGAGAATGCCGCCGATGATGGCGAGCAGGGTGGACTCAACGAGCGCTTTGCGCACCAGTCGGCCGCGTGACGCACCAAGAGCGACGCGCAGAGACGTTTGCGAGCGCTCCTTCAAGCCGCGGGCGAGCATGAGATTGGCAAGATTGCCGCAGGCGACAAGCAGCACACAGCCGGCTGCGATGAGCAGCAGCTTCAATCCAGCCTCGTATTGATCGCGCGTGGCTGCGACACCGGCGCCGCCGGGAATGAGATGAAGGGTCTGATGGCGCCAGGTCTGCTTTTCGCCGGGCTCCATGTCGGGCACATGGCTTGCGAGCCAGTCATGGAACTCGACGCGCAGCTTGGCTTCGAGCGACTTGGGATTCACACCGGGGCGCGCGCGACCGACGATGTCGAGCCAGTTCGTATTTGGGCGTTTGAGGCGCTGGGCTTCGCCAGCGAGCAGAGGTTCGGTATTGGCCGGGATCCAGATATCGGGCATACCCCAGCCGGCGAGCTTGGCGCCGTAGAAGCCGGGCGGAGCGACGCCGATCACGGTAAAGAGATGGCCGTTGATGTGAAGGCTCGCACCCACAACGGAGGGATCGGAGCCGTATTTATCGCTCCAGATGTGATAGCTCATGACGGCGACCGGAGGTGCGCCGGGCTGATCGTCGGCGTCGATCATCAAGCGGCCGATCCAGGGATGGACACCGAGGGTGCGGAAGAAATTGCCGGAGACGTATTCGCCATTGCGCGTGTCGACAGGGCCCTGCGATCCTGCGCGGCGGACACCGAGTGGCGCATTGCCGGCTTCGAGTGCGGCAAGGTCGGCGAACTCGCGGAAATTCTTGTAGGCTTCGTAGGAGAAGAGCGAAAAATTCCCATCGCTATCCTGCGTGTATCCGCCCCAGTTGCAGCAGCGGATTTTGTCGCCCACGCGCCAGAGTTCTTCGGGCTTGGTGACCGGCAGAGACTTGAGCATCACCTGATGAACTAGGGTGAAGATCGCGGTCGTGGCGCCAATACCCAAGGCGAGCGTGATCACCGCGGTGGTGGTGAATCCGGGTGCTTTTTTGAGTTGCCGAAACGCTTCCTGCAAATCCGCCATCTCGTCTCCCTTCAGTTGCGTTTCGTGCCGCCACCAGTCGCCCACGCTCTAGGTCTCGTTTTAAATACGGATGAACCCGCGTGTGGTTAGCAAATCGGTCGCGGCACTTCTCGGTTGCAATACTCAGCAGAATCGGTTTGGTTACAAGCCGACCTCAATTTTTGTGGGTCACAGAGCGGAATACGCGCAGTCGGGTCTATAAGATCCAAAAATGTTGCCACGCAGCTTTTATGTACGTTGCTGGCGCGTTGTCATTCACGTGCATGCAGTAAACACGATTGCGTGGGCTGTGCGCCGCGATGGACCGGCTCATTTGGCGGGTCGCCTTGCCGGTCTGTCGTGGCAGTGGATTCCTTACGTGTCCTCGGGATTGCCGCTTGCCTTGCAGATACAAGGTGTAATGTCCTCTTCGCCCGATGTACTTATACTCGCGAACCACGGTCTCGTTGTGGGTGGGGAAAGCTGTGGAGCCGCGGAAGCTCTTGTCAGAGATGTTGAGGATCGTCTCGCGGCCGTTCCACGCAGCGGATCTGAGCCTCAGTGGTCACGATTAGAACGAATGGCGGCGAGCGAACCATGCTGGCGCGTACCGGATGATGCGCTGGTGCACGCATTAGCCACAGACGCGACATCTCGTGCGATTCTTCTGGGAGGCACATTGTACCCGTGCCAGGCGGTGTGCTTTGGCCCGAGTACCGCCGTCATATCGCAGGACGCACCCATCTCTGATTCTGAACATCGCCATCAAGCCCGCTACGGAGTATCCCCAACGTTCTTCATCGTGGAAGGGACCGGTGTACTGGTCAGGCGGCACATGACCGTCGCACAAACTCAGATGTTGGAAGGGCTTTCTCAGGTCGTGCAACGGATCGATGCCGAAGCTCCCATCCGTTATTTGACAACGGCTGATTTGGACGAGTTGTCGACCACGGACGCACATCGGTATCGATACGGGCGTTGTTCAGTGTAGGACGCCTTCGAACACCGCCTAACACGTTTTGTTCTGGCTGGAACAAAAAGCAAGCTGCTACTGGGGTTCCCGTCAGTTACTTAGACGTCGCGGCCACCGGCACAATGGTGGATGTGGAAATACAGAGCCCCTTATACCTCGACCCTGACTCCTACCGCTGCCCCATGTCGCTCAGCTCGGAGTTGCGTCTAATCAAAACGCTGCTGAAAATAGCAAAGCAGTGCTTGTCTCCGAAGCTGAAAGCTCATGCTACGGAACTTCACGCACGCAAGCAGAAGCTGCAGGCGGAACTGAAGACCCGTGCGGCAGAGGAGGCGGTCCCTTTGCAGTTTGGTCATTGCAGCTCTGGCCGTAATCGGATAATCTCTTGCAACAAGCTAGGTACGTCCCGTCTGATAAGAACGAGGAGCGCATGCTCAGCGGGCAGGGAGCCCATGACAAGATCGGTCACATATTCTTCCGCTAGTCTCCATCGGATGATGAGGCCCTCAATCGAGTCTTGATTGAACGTGAAACCAACGGCAGAAGCAGCCATGATCCCCCAGGCGGCTCAAGTATGCGCCACACCACGGATTCATTGATACTAGGGAAGATGCCAGCAATTCCCGGGTCGCTCATGACGTGCCATGTCCTCTAGCCCTCGCTCGGTTATGCTCCGCTTTGTGGCCTTCGAAGTCGACTCTGAGTTCTTGGCATTCCATGCGCAAGCTTTCCGCTTCACGTAAATCCGCGATTCAATCTTCATCGATTAAGTCGATTCGCAGCGCTCTCCAGGGCGGCGGTGTTCGCAAAAACAGACCGGCTCCCCGGTCCGGATGCGAACATACGACCCATTCGTTTACAGCTTAGGAGTGAAGTGCTTTGTTTTCAGGAGTAATATCTCGTTACAGGCTGCACTCAGAAGATGCGAAAGCTCTGCTCAAGAACCCAAAACTGATGCTCCTGGGCAGAGCATCAGCTATGTGCTCGTTTGCATATTTCTGCTGCTGCAACGGGAAATGCGTGGCTAGTTGTTGCAGCTGTCGTCACAGCTGCGAGTTCGTGCGCTCCATTCGGGAGATCGGGGCTTCTCCTCGAGTACCTGAGTTGGATGACTGCTGCGAGCATATGCCGAATTGCCATGCGCCTGACGGTTCCCGTTGAGTACAATGGAGACTCTGCTGCTAAGACGCGCGGGAGCGTGTCTCAGATCCGCGAGAGGAGCTGCAGCGCAGTGCTCAATTCTCGAAAATTGTCGAAGTCAGAGCCGTTTCCGTAGTAATCATCCTCCGTTTAGGACCGAAGCCTTGTCACAGCGCGCGCATCCCAAAATCAGATCCGCGCGGAAGTCAAGGCGTGGAACGGCGGCGATCGAGAGGACCATACGGTGCCGCCGACCGTTCGAATGAAATTGAGCTGTGGCCACGAAGACAACGTACTCCCTGGCGTCAGAGATAAAGGCGCTGTGTGGGAAATGCCGCGCAAAGAGCATGCGTAGCACGCGGGAGTGACTGTCCCTACAAATAAATTGAAAGTGTGGAGAATGAAGGCGAGGACGTATTCATCGGTGCATCCGCTCCCGATCGCATGATGCTGATTAGTTAGCAGGCGATCGGAATCCGACACTCAAGTTTGGGAACTTACGGTCACCGTGGGCCGTTGTAAGGGATCGCTCCTTTACTCGTAAGGGGAAAGTCGATCACGCAGCTTGGCGTTCGTAATGATGATGCAGACCGCCGACGTCCGCCATCTCGATGACGTCGGCGGCAGCCAGCGGGTGTACTCTTCGTGCTTCCGGGGCGTCTTTGTCCAGCGACAGATGAGTTCTCCAGTTATGGTAATAGCGGCAATAAGCCGACAGGATGCGGCGCAGAGAGCTCTCATTGAACACAATCACATGATCGAGACATTCGCGGCGTATCGAGCCGATGAGCCGTTCGACATAAGCGCGTTGCCAAGGCGAGCGCGGTGCTGACAGCACTTGTTTGATACCCATTGCTTCCACCTGCTCAACAAAGTCTTTGCCGAAGATCCGATCTCGGTCCCGCAACAGATACCGCGGTGCACTGTCCCAGGGAAAAGCATTGCGCAGTTGCTGTACCGTCCATTCTGCCGTAGGATTAGCGGTGACGCCAAATTGGAGAATGCGCCGACGATCGTGTGCCAATACCAGGAAGACGTAGAGCACCTGAAACCGGATCGTCGGCACCGTGAAGAAGTCCACCGACACCATGCTCTTCACATGGTTTTCAAGAAAGGTCCGCCAAGTCTGGGATGGAGGCTTGCGCCGCCGTAGCATGTATTTGGCGACGGTCGGCTCAGTAATCTCGATTCCAAGTTTGAGCAACTCGCCGTGGATGCGCGGAGCACCCCACAGCGGATTGTTACGACTCATCATTCGAATCAAATCACGGATTTCCTGCGGTACGGCGGGACGCCCGCGCTTGCCGCGCCGGATCTTCCAACTCCAAAACAGACGGAACCCTTTACGATGCCAGGCAATGACCGTCGCTGGTTTAACAATCAGCAGGGCGGATTTCCACTCCACCCACACACGACGCAACCACACCCAGAAGATTCGATCGGCAGGCGTGAGTTTTAGCTGCTTCGGTGCAGATCGGCGCAACACGCCAAGTTGATGCCTTAACGCGAGATTTTCGAGCCGCAGTTCGGCCGAGGTCTTAAATAGAAAGGACAGAAGGCCCATCAGCGCGAGCAGTTGTCGGCCAGCCAACCACACGCACAAGCAACAATTGATCAACTCATATCATTACAGAGCTATCCGAATATTTTGGAGGGACCATGCGCGCGAAGGTCTTAAAAAAGAGTTAACAGCGGCAGTTCTGCCAGTGTTTCCGAGCGGCGCAGGATTTTAGCGTCTCGCTGACAGGCAGACTCCGAAACATGCCGATGGAAAGTCGCACATACGCGGAAACGCTGCCGATGGCGGGCACCGCGCGTACGTGTGTCCCTCTTATCTTCTTCCGTTTCAGTGATACATGTCAGTAATGAATGAGCTGCACCGCTTCTGTTGATTCCGGGTCTCCTGTGTGACGAGACTCTATGGCGAGCGCAGATAGATGGCTTAGCAGATTGCGTCCATACGATCATCGCCGATGCGAGCCGAGGCGAATCAATTGGCGAGCTTGCGGATGCTGTGATCTGTAATGCTCCTGAACGATTTTGTCTTGCTGGCTTCTCAATGGGGAGCCAGATTGCTCTTGAGGTTACACGGATCGCTAGAGAACGGGTCCAAAGGTTGGCGGTACTGAGCGCAACGACTGGTGGCCTCCTTCCGAACGTGAAGATCGCTAACGAGAAGGCAATTTCAACCCTCCAGCAGGGTCATTTTGAGGAGTATGTGGAGCACTCCTACCTTCAATACGTCCATCCGTCGCGTGCTGAGAACACCGTGTCGATTCCATTGAAGCCGATTTCGGCAGCAGCGCGCGCCAGTTCAGCGCCTGCGAGGAATTGCAAGTGTTTTGAGAAGATCGCGATCTTTAGGTCCGTTTGGCGACAACGGCAGCGAGGCCAACGAACGCGACGCTGGAGAGGAGCGCCGCACGGCGCGTGAGTGCGTTTGTCATAGAATGCTCGGAGAGGAACATCGTACCCTGCTATGGAGATGAAGCGGCGCGCATTCTTGTTGGGCGGTAGCGGATTGCTGATGGCAGCGGCGGCACCGTCGAACCAGCTCGTGCTCGGCGTGATCGGCAGCGGCGGACGCGGGACAGCTGTGATGAAAGTGTTCCAGAGCCACGCTGAGGTGAAGGTGGGTGCAATCTGTGATGTCTACGAGCCGAATCTGGAACACGCGATTTCGGTCGCGGTGAAAGGTGGTTCGCAGCCGAAGACCTATCGGAACTATAAAGACCTGCTGGCCGACAAAGATATTCACGCCGTGCTGATCGCGACGCCGGAACACTGGCACTGCCAGATGGTGATGGACGCCATCGGCGCTGGAAAAGACATCTACGTCGAGAAGCCGTTGTGCCGAACGCCGGAGGAAGGCGTGGCGCTGGTGCAAGCGGAGAAAAACTCAAAGTGCGTGATTCAGGTAGGCATGCAGCGGCGGAGCTACGACCTGTATCTAGCAGCGCGAAAGATTGTGGCATCGGGCACCTTGGGCCAAGTGCGGATGGTGCGGTCGTGGTGGCTGAATAATTCGTTGAGTGCGACGCCCGCGACCCGGCTAGAGGGGAAGCTCGATTGGGAGCAGTGGCAGGGCCCGGCGGAACACCACGGCTTTGACCCCAACCGCTTTCGCAATTGGCGCGAGTATTCGGAATATTCGGGCGGGATCGTGGCGGATCAAGGCGCGCACGTGTTCGATGGCATTCATTTGCTGATGAACGCTGGCTATCCTTCGGCAGTGAATTCGTCATCGGGCCGCGTGCACAAGGAGAAAGTGGACACGCCGGAATCGGTCGTGGTCATTGCCGAGTATCCAGAAGATTTTTTAGCGGTATTCACCATCAATTACGCAGCCATGCACTACAAACCCCGCAATGATCAGTGGAACCAGTTGGATGGCGATCAAGCGCGGCTCGATATCGGCCGCGAGGATTTCAAACTGTACCGCCAAGCGAATGAGGAACAGCCGGAAGTGGCGCAGCATTCGGAGCTAGGCTTCGGCCGTGCGACAGATATGCACGTTGCAAATTTTTTGGAGTGTGTGAAAACGCGGCAGACTCCAACAGCCCCGATGCGGTTGGGATTCCAGGCGGCGCTTGTTATTCAGATGGCTAACATGGCTAGGAAGCAGGGCCGCCGATTACTCTGGAATGCTCAGATGAAGAAGGTGGAGGGATGATGAAACGCGCTTGGCTGTTGGGAGTAGTGATCTTCGTTGGCCTTGTAGCCTGGTCAGCCGAAGACGGCGGCTGCCACTTGACGCTGCGTTCCCGAGTGGAATTGTTCCGGGGCAGCAATCAATGGAGTGAGCTGCACGTAGATTATCACTTTGATCCGGCCAAAAGTGCGCTGATTGTCTGCGATATGTGGGATAAGCATTGGTGCAGCGGCGCCAATGTGCGCGTGGCCGCGCTGGTCAAAAAACTCGACCCCGTTCTCAAGACCGCGCGGCGCAAAGGGACCATCATTGTGCATGCTCCCTCTGAAACTATGTCGTTCTACGCCAACACGCCACAACGGCAACGCATGCTCTCCTTGCCGGCATTTGCCCCGCCAAAAGAATTGAACATCAGCTCGCCGCGCTTGCCTATCGACGATTCAGACGGCGGCTGCGACACACCGGGCGAAACGGAGCATCGGGCCTGGACGCGTGAACATCCGGGTTTGGAGATTGCGTCGCAGGACTACATTTCGGACAATGGGCAGGAAATCTACAACCTCTTGCGCTCGCGCGGCATCGACACCGTGTTCTACACTGGCGTCCACGCCAATATGTGCATTCTGAATCGCACGTTCGCCATAAAGCAAATGACAAAGTGGGGCGTGCGCTGTATTCTGTTGCGGGACTTGACGGATGCCATGTACGGTCCGCAAGACGCGCCACACGTAAGCCATCAGCAGGGCACGGAGCTGGTAATGGAATACATCGAGAAATATTGGGCTCCTACAGCGCTTTCCGACGAACTGAGTCGCGTGCTGCAGTGAAGCGTTGGCTGAGCTAGGCTCAGCTACGGTTGCGTTCTGCGCGAGTCGTAACGACATCTCGTATGGGCCGGAAATTGGACGTGCTTGAACTCCACAGTTCTTGGGGCTCGGATGTACTCCGAAGCTGACGAAACCGGCTTCGGTCTGTTGAACGGTGTGTCGGGGTGAAACCCGTCATAGTTTCGGTGCCGGCGGAAGTCCTCCTAGGAAAATTTCAGCCGGACGCAGAGCGGCGGTGTCGCCATTGATCGAATCGCATTCTAAAATCGTAAACAGGCGCATAAACAATCGTGATGGTTAGCTCAGAGATGGAAGAATCCTGGGGATCAGCGATCCCGTGATTCTCCTTCACAGCAGCTAAATGTCCCCCGGGGTATGGAGCTGCCTGGCCAATGTGTCGTCTCGATAAGTGATAAAAGAGAACAGCCATCCGGCCGGAAGGCATTCTCCCATCGAGCGACGATTTCTCATATTCAGACCGCGTCAATTCATCTACGGTCGAGCACATCCGTGTTCGACTAGGATCCACTAAGCTTTATCAGAGTGAGATCGTAGACGGACAAACGGGGAATAACGAACGTGGCGGTTCCATTTTCGACGGTACTTTTGAGGACCCTTTGGCTTCCATCATCGGGCGATTGAACCGAAACACTGGTAGGCTCGACGTGTGGCGGCAGGCGCAAACTGATCTGTACATTCGTGAGCGGATGACGAAAGTCGAAATTGACCAGATGGAGCAGAACGAGCCCCGAATTCTTCTGCTTAGCGAGTTCCAATGTAACAGACAGAGGCGCGTTCGTGTGAACGCTCAAGTGCCCTCCTGAAGCCCAGTCCACCGCCGCAATCAAGTCATCGTGATTTCGCGGCAGCTTCCAAAAACTGGCATCAAAGCGGTAATTGAATTTCGCCGGTGGAGGCGCGATACTCGGTATGACGTTCGGGATATAAGCGACGCGACCGCTTCCATACGTTCGGCGAATGGATCCAGCTTGTACATCGGACCCGGGAGGTTCGTCAATTCCGAATAAATCGCCTAGTCCAAACTTACGTCGTCTGATACGCGAATCCGTGAGCAACGATGAGCTTCCAGTTGCCACCAAGCCTCCACCTTGTTCTACAAAATGTCGGATACTCGCAATTTCGGCATCGCTCAGCGCATCTTGGTCTGCGAGGATTAGAACCTTGTACTTACTTAAATCAGCGAGATCGCGGTCGAAGATGATGTCGAACAGGATTTTGCCTTGAATGAGACTTTGCTCGAATAGTACCGTGCTCACGTGTGCCTTACTGGGATTGAAATCGACGGATGCAGCCGATCTAAGAATCGCTGCGTCGGCCAGTGTCGCTGTTCCCCGTAGCTGCTGTTTGTGAGCGTGGAAGAAGTCGATATAACGGCGACCCTCGAGAGTAAGCGATACGCCGCTCGTCGATACGTCGCCTACCATACCGAGATTCATGTCGTTATAGGCCATCGTCTCCGCCATCCGGAGCTGAGAGGGGCTTTCGGGCGACGTTGCGCCATATCGCCCGCCAGTGTAGACGAACAGAGACTTCCCCCGTGATCGAGCCACCTTAAAGGCGCGTATCGAAGAAATGAGGCGACCATCATCCGTCCAGGAGGCTTGCTGAGGCGATTCGCTCCACACAATATCACCATGGTCTAGAAACTCGGAGTAGTCTACGGAGTTGAATGAACCCTTGGCATAAGAGAAATCGATGTTCGGATTACCTTCGAGCGCTACAGCAGGATTCAAAGACTGTAAATAGGTATCGTATTCACCGTATCGCTTCGCATAACTCCAGGCTTGGAACCGAATCCAGTCCTGCATGAGCGGATTTATCAGCTCTGGCAAGCCCGCCGCAATGAATGGCGCGAATGCTGGAGCCTTCATATCGGCGAGACGTGCGAAGCCAAAGCGCTCGACCAATTGGGAATCGGAGTAACGGCTCCGCAGATACTGGCGGAATTGCCGGCTGCAAAATTGGCAGTGACAGACCTGCGGCTCAGCCCACGATTCCATCTGGTCGAAGTGAACGAGGTCCAATTTCAGATCATCTACGCCCACACGCAATAGCTTGCGAATGAACTCCTGGTACCCGGGATTATTCCGGCATGCCATGTATCGGAAGGTTTGCGAAGGGTCGATGTAGTAGATCGGATTGCCGTTCTCATCTATCTGCTTCCAGTCTTTCGCGTTTGGCTCCTCAGAAAACAACGTCTCGTACATCATCGAAGACCCGATGTATCCCCCGACACGAATATCATTGCGATGAGCATACTCAACGAACTTTCTCGTAGCTTCGATGTCAGCCCCCTCTGTCTGAAGCCCGAACCCTTTATGAAAGTTCGTAATGACGAGATTTATGCCTTCCGCTTTAAGCTGGCGCGCAACCGCCTCCGTTCTTTCACCCTTCCAGTTTTCGAGATCGGCTTCCGTTTCTCCACCGCGCCTTCGAACAAAAGTCAGGGGCTCCCAGTTTCCAACCATGACAATGCCATCCTTAACCCACGCGGGGCGCGGGCGCGTGGCCAAGTCGGATGCATTTAGAACATGGCGTGTTAGAGAAACAGAGGTTAGGGTGAAGGCGCATAGAGACAAACCCACCGGCAGCCTGTAGAAATTCTTGCTGCGCGATTGACTAGTCAAGGTGAACGCTCCAGAGATAACTCGAACGGAAATGATTGTCGTTTTCGCCGAGATAGAGAGTGTGGTCGGGTGAAATTGCGATTTCGTGAATGCGTGAAGGCCGGTCGTCGATTTTCGGATCCGTCAAATCTCGAAAATTGGAAAGGCAACCAGTCTTAAGATCTAGTCGCAGAAGCTGAGTCTTGCCTCGGACCCCGCCACCACCGTAGAGAATCCCGTCACGGATAGCCAGTGCGGGGAAGCGTCCGATGGGTATGACGTCGCAAACTTTGACAACTTCCCCGGTTCCGACATCGATTCGGCTTAACACCCCGGCGGTCGTGCCGGCGTAGATGAAGCCGTGACTGTCATACACCATCGAGTCACAGAATCCGAAGTCTTGCGTGTGCCTGGTCTCCACCGTTTCGTAGTCCTCGGAAGAGGTGTCCCTTGAAGGGGGTATTAGCTGCTGCGTGTCCGTGCGGCGCGATAATCCGTGCTCGAACCAGACAAACCGTCCGCCTTTGGGATGATATTTGAACAGCCGGATCGGTACCGGACCGACATGTTCGTCCCAAGCTCGCGTTTCAGCGAAAGTACCCCACAACCAACCTTCGTTATCCACAACGGCGTTGTGCGGCTGGGCGAACATGATCGCGTTGCCTATGTACGCCAGCGTGCTTACGACGCCGTTGCCCAAGTCAAGGATAAACAGGAATTCGGCTGGATACGTGAAACCGTATATAAGATTGCGCTTCCAGTCCGCCGCGATCGATTGAATGTAGAGGTGACGTACAGGGGTCGAGAGCACGGTGTACTTGCGGGACACCGGATCGTAACGTACGACTTTGCCACCCGGTGCCCGTTGTTGCTGGTCGGGATCATGAAGTAACGATGTCGCGAAATATAGGCAATGATCGTTCGGGTTCACAAGAATGGTTCGGTGAATCTTCACGTCCCAGACGTCGGCCCAGGATTTGGCATTTAGACATTCAAATTTTGAGCGGACGGGATCGAAGGAGTAGAGCAAATCCCCATCCATCGAATTCAGGCCGCAATAAACGAGATGATCATTTGGATTCCACGTGACCGCATCAAAGCTGATCCACCCATGGCACCATTCCGGATCGCTCGCAAGCTGACGATAACTCCATTGGCCGCTGATCTTCTCTCTCCAGCCCTCGAGGCGATAGTCGCGCAATTTGTGCGCTTCGATGTGCTTCCTCTCAGGCATACTCAGATGGAGATCAGGGACGAATCCAGCGCAGTGATGCCGTCTCTACGCTGAGGCGCAGATTCAACCTTTCAGTCGATATTTAGAAAAACCTGCTGTAACGCCAGGCAGTCTGTACAAAGGGCAGTAAAGCACACTGAGAAGTTACCCGCGTCCAAGACAGCCCAGTGTAACGGAGCGAGTTGGGTGTGTCAAGCAACGTTACTTTATGAACTGCGGAAATATTTATCTAACGCTTCGAACCCGTCTTTTCGCCGGACTTAGGGCTCTCGATGGAGGAGGTGCAACAGATTTTTCCACTTCCGGGAGAAATATTCCTGACGTTCTCAGAACCGTGCTAGACTTCGAGATACGAGAGTTGCTCACACCGCCCCTCTCACACTGCCCCTAATGTGCTTTGCACGTTTCGTCAAGCGCCTAGCTGATCGAGGATAAAAGAAGGCTTGACACAGTCGAGACGAAAATTTCTTCAGGTCAGCTCGCTTGCGTCCGCAGGCAGCTTCACTGCAGAAGTTCTTACGCAAGCGGTCACGCACTGTCACATCGCAGCTCCGACTACCTCAACTACTCGCCGCGACTACCGGAACCAGTTTCCGAACTACCTTAGGCGCCGGGTCAGCGAAGCGCAGCAGCAACGCCTAGCCGAGCTGTCACCGACTAAGAATCCAGCTAGCGAAGGCAAGGAGGAGCTTGAATTCGCAAAAGCCTATCGGGACTGATTGGGTCGACATAAGATGCCTTTGAACGCGGTAAGCACAGGAAGAATCGAAAGGGAGAAGGAGAGTTATCAAATCGAGGAGATCATTGTTGAAAGCCAATCTGAGTTCTACATTCCAGCTCACTTATATTTCCCTCGAACGACAAACCAGCCTTTCCTGCGATCCTGGCCCCATCGGGCACACACAAGACGGCAAAGTTTTACTCCAATTATCAGGGTCTGTTTCAGAACGCCGCTCGCAAGGGACTTGTTGTATTGACATGGGATCCCGCGGGCGAAGGCGAACCTTGCAGTATCTGGATTCTACGAAGCATGCGAGCCGAGGGCCAAATATCCACGTTCTGGACTCCTACAGGGCTCCCTTGTCTTTACTCTCTGAGATCGGGTTTATCTTCTTGCGGGAGCTGTGAGGTAAGGGTAATCAAAATGAGAGGGTAATCAAAAGAGGATAACTTTGAAGAATAAACGCCCCCTGTACGAAGTTGCTCGAGCAGCTAAAGTAAGCCCTGCGACCGTCTCACGCGTCGCAGCCGGAAACCCTTCCGTGAGCCCTGAGGTCCGGCTACGTGTCCAACAGGCGGCGTTAAATCTTGGAATTGATTTTGAGATCCGTAGAAGTGAAAAAAATCGAACACTTGCTTTCCTGCTAGGCAATCGGGATGTGTTGCACAGCTTTCAGTCGCGCATTCTCTTGGGCGCGGAAACCTATTGTTCCGCCCAGAACTGGGAGTTGCTTTTCCTCTCCTTCCGATATTCGGCAGCCCTGTCTCCGGAGGCACTGCACTTACCCGAGATTCTAAGTCGTGGCACTAGCGTAAGGGGGGTTATTGTGGGGGGAACGAATTCCCCAAACTTGCTCAAGGTACTTAGCGATCATGGGATTCCCTTCGCCGTACTTGGGAACAATGTTACGGGCGAGTGGGAACCTCAAAAATACGACACAGTTTACTCCGACGATATCCAAGGCGCAACGGACGCGACGAGACACCTGATTTCGCTTGGACATAAAAACATCCATTACATCGGAAACCTTCATCTACCGTGGTTCGCCCGCTGTGCAGAAGGCTATCGAAAAGCTATGGTCGACTCAAATCTCGCTCCGCAAATCCTCGATATCAGGTCCGATGGACAAGAGTTGGGCTATCTGGCGACAAAATCAATTTTCAAGGGCGGTCAGACCATTGAAGCCCTCCTTGCCGGGACGGATCAAGTAGCGACAGGAGTTTATGCCGCTCTCCGGGAATCTAAACTCGCTATTCCCGGCGATATCAGTGTCGTGGGCTTCAACGATACTGACGCCGCTCTCCTCTACCCTGCGCTGACGAGCGTCCGAGAATTCCCGGAGGAGTTAGGCCGCCATTTGGCGGAGTTCGTTCTCAATCGAACTCGAAACCCTTTACTTTCTCCACAGAGCATAAGCATACCGACGCAGTTCGTTCTCCGAGACTCCATCCGCGCGCCGAGTGCACGTGACAGTTCGGTTTCGCGAAAAACCGAAACAGTGTTTGTCTCAACTTTGCCTTCATCGGTTTCACAGAACGGGTGACGTTGAACCCCGCAAACTGGTCCGAAATGAATGAGAGTTTCGGAACAAGGGCACACAATGTTCGATCATCCACATGCCTTCAAGTTCGAGCGTCCGTAAATAGTGAGGCGAGTGGTTCTTAACGAGATCTGCAGCAGACAGCAAGCCGGAGGGGGGCATCTTCCGAACGTTGCCGCGGCTCCTGTGCAACTCTTAAACGGACTTGCACCACGTTAATGGGCGCCGAACTTGGATCTGCTGTGTTCGGAAAGGCCGGAGGGAAAGAGAAACTGCTCTCGATGGGACAATGTCTATTGAGCCTCCGGCATGTCGAATGCGACTCGTCCCGACGGCTTTCTCTAACTGAATGTGCAATTAGCGGCTGAGCGGAATGTTGTCACCGGCCAGCAGTGAAAAAGCAACATACGACCCACCGGACGGTTGCCCCCACTTCCCACCACCGGCCGCGATTACTACCATTTCCCGGCCGTTTATTTCGTAAACTGCCGGGGTTGCATTCGCAGCGGCCGGCAAAACCGTAGACCAGAGCAGCTGCCCCGTTTCTTTGTCATAAGCTCGAAATTTCCGGTCCATTGTCGTGGCTCCGATGAAAAGAACACCGCCAGCAGTTACGACCGGCCCCCCGTAGTTCTCGCTGCCCGTGTTGTCGTTTCCTTGCGCAACAATTTTCGGAACTTCGCCGAAGGGGATGCGCCATCGTATAGTTCCGGAGTTTAGGTCAATCGCGCTTAGGGTTCCCCATGGTGGTTTGACCGCAGGGTAGCCATCCGGATCGAGGAACTTGCCATAGCCGTCCATTGTGTATCTCAGGTAGGTCGTCCCGGTAGGCCTGGCTTCGCTGAGTACTTCCTTGCTTTCACCGGTTACCAGATAGTTTGCAATTGCGCGAATTGCGTCGGCAGATAGTTGGGAGAACGTCGGCATTCGGCCACCCCCGTTTCGAATCATGTTCTCGATCTCTGGCTGGGACAGCTTCCTGCCAATTTGAACTAATGAAGGAAATTCGGGCGGAGTCCCGCTACGATCCAGCCGATGACAGCTCGCACAGTGGCTCTGATAAAGAGACCGTGCGGTGTTATATTGGCCCGTCCGTTCGCGCTCAATGAGGCGGAACACAAACGGGACCTCGTTGGCATTCACATACAGCAGCCCGTCGCTGGGATCGAAGGCAGGTCCGCCCCATTCAGCGCCTCCGTCCGTTCCCGGGAAGATTACCGTCCCCTGCAAGCTCGGAGGGGTGAACTGCACTCCGTGCCGAAGTCCATTCAACCGCTGAAGTACCATTGCGTGCGCAGCCGGACTCAGATCGGTCACCTGATCGTCTGTAAACACCTGGCGCGTGAAAGGTGGCGGCATCATAGGAAAGGGCTGCGTCTCCGCCGAAAGTTCACCAGGAACATCCGATTGCGGAACTTTCTTGTACTTGATCCGAAAAACGGGTTTCCCGGTCTCACGCTCGAATACGAATACATGTCCCGATTTTGTTGTTTGTGACACTGCATCGATTCGCCTGCCCTCCCTCACCAAATTTACGAGCGTGGCCGGAGCAGGAAGATCCCGGTCCCAGAGATCGTGCCGGACAACCTGAAAATGCCAAATCCGTTTGCCTGTTTCGGCATTCAAGGCAATCAGGCAATTAGCAAACAGATCGTCCCCGTGCCGGTCGCCACCGTAGAAGTCAAATGCTGCCGAGCCCGTGGATACGAATACTATTCCGCGTTTTTCATCCAACGTCATTCCAGCCCAGTCGTTCACCCCGCCGGTGTGTTTCCAGGCGTCAGCTGGCCACGTGCTGTAGCCATATTCACCGGGACGCGGAATGGTGTGGAATGTCCAACAGAGTTTCCCCGTCCTCGTGTCCACGGCTCGGACGTCTCCTGGCGCAGCCGGAAGGTCTTCGCTGGTCATACTGCCGATGATGAGGAGATCCTTGTAGACGATCCCAGGGGACGTCAATTCGAGGTTAAACGTCTCAGCGTCTCGCCCAAGTCCTTGTCGCAAGTCAATCCGTCCGTCCGTCCCGAACGCTCGATCGATGCTCCCGGTTCGAGCATCTATCGAATAAAGCCATTGCCGGACGGCTAAGTATAAACGGCTTTGTTGGCCATTAGACCAATACGCCAAGCCCCTGTTCCGGAATCGCCTTGGGGAAGCTTCTGGTTCGGGAGGAATGAACTTCCAAAGCAGCTTGCCTGAGCCCGCATCTAGAGCGACGATGCCGAGTTTGGGAGTTGTGGCATACAGGACTCCTTTAATGATGATCGGATTGCATTCCATCTCAGAGTCCCTGAACGAGTCGCCCGTATCGAAAGTCCATGCGACCGTCAGATTATGAACATTCGATGTGTTGATCTGAGTCAATTTCGAATAATGAATACCGGAGTCTCCACCATAGATAGGCCAGTCCTCGTAAGTCTTCGAGCTCGATTGGAAGAGACTAGGCGTAGCCGCATAATAGCTGCAGAGGAACGCAGACGAAACGCAGATTGCCTGAACCAGGAATCTGTTCATTTTGCCGCTTGTTTTCCCGATCATGCGAGGGCTCCGGCTCATTTTTTTGGGCGGCAACTCCATCTAAGTGATTTAGGTCGCGAGGGTCGCGCGACCGCATGCGATGGTAGAACAGTTCTGTCCCATCCTACACCCGAGCTGGAAGTCGATCAAGAAAGATTTCAATTCGCCAGAAAGATCAAGCTGGTCGGTTTCGAAGCCGCATTTCAGCTTAAGCTTCGAAAACAATCGCGTCTCCACCGACGCGCGAAACCTATGTGAGACTTCGCGCTGCTCTAAATTCCAAAGGATGTTTCTTGGAAGCGCTAAATCTTTCTTGACTGGCGGGCGGCTTAGGATTATTATTTCACCGTTGCCTTGCATCCTCCGCGAGGAGGGAAAGCTGGCGCGCAGGGGAGGTGAAACATGAAGGTATGTTCGAAAAATGCCGTTCTAGGTATCGTTCTAGGTTGGATCAGCTGCTGTCCGCTTGTCCACGCGCAAGCGACATTCGGTTCGATCACCGGGACCGCGCTCGATTCCACGGGGGCTGCGGTAACGGGAGTTACTGTGGTCGTGACAAATGAGCAAACAAACCAAGCGAAAACGGTGGTAACAGATGAGCACGGGAACTACGAGGTAACAGATCTGAGTCCGAGCACCTATACAGTTACTGGCGCGCGGCAGGGCTTCAAGAAATTTGAAAGTCACAACGTCACATTAGAGGCGCAACAAACGATTCGGATAGATATCGGTCTCGAGCTAGGATCAGTTGGCACCGAAATTTCAGTTACGTCGGGCACACCCGTTGTGGAGAGCGAAACACCAACGATCGCATATACTCTCGCGAATAAGCTGTTAATCGACACGTCGACCAACCTCAGAAGCGTTGCGACTCCTTACGGCGACAGCGGCGTGTTCAATTTTATTCCTATTTCCGTCCCGACGGGCTACGAATCCGGTGGTTTCCGGTTTTCGCTTGGCGGTGCGCGTGGCAGCGAGTTCAATTTCACGGTCGATGGAATCAGTTCCAATGCACCAGGCTTTGGAAACGTTTATGGAACGCTTCAGCCCTCCTTTGAAAGCATGCAAGAGGTCCGATATGAATATGTAAACAACAAAGCTGAATTTGATCAGGTCGCGAACGTCACTACCATTACCAAGTCGGGAACGAATCAGTTTCACGGAGGCTTGTTCTGGTTTAATTTGAACAACGCTTTTGCCGCGCGCAACTTTTTCGCCACAACTACCGGTCGAAATATTCTTAACGATTTTGGCGGTTTCGTCGGGGGTCCGATTAAAAGAAATAAACTGTTCTTCTTTTTTGATTACGAGGGTGACCGTCAGAGGACGCCCGCTGTAATAGCGCCAAGTCTTCCCACAGCGCAGATGAGGTCGGGTGATTTTTCACAATTGCTTAATCAGTCCCCCCCTGTAGTGATAGTGAACCCATTCACAAACACGCCATTCCCAGGCAACGTCATTCCTCCGAACATGCTGAGTCAGGCGGCTCTTACGTGGCAACAGATGTTCGAACCTGTTCCGAATTTTGGCCCGCCTAGCTCATATGTTGGAAATTTTCGCGCCACCTATCCTCAGGCCATCAGCCATAACGAATACACTGGCCGCGCCGATTATGTGGTCGCCCCTAACAATTCTTTGTATGCAAGGTATTTCTATAAACTGTCGCTTCCTGGACTGCTTCCCGGGCAGCTTCCACCTTCTATAACCGGCTACAATCAGCAGCGGCGGACAAGTCAGCAACTTGCCATCTCTGATATTTGGTCAATCGGCCCGGCGATGGTGAATGAATTCAAGGTCGGCTTTGCGCGCGACCTCAACGTCGGGGGAAGCATATTGAAGGGTGAGCAACTCATCAATGATCTCGGCATTCAGGGTGTTCCGCCAGCGCCAGCCGATGCTAGCAATATCCCGAACTTATCAATCACTGGTTTCACCAGCGCGGCCGTTCAACCAAAATTTTCGTACGCGAGCAATACATTTCAGTACATTGACCAGCTGACATATGTGAGAGGTGCACACACAATAAAGACAGGCATCGAATTTAGGCCGATGCAATTCAATGTTCCTAACTACCCTACATTCGGCTCCTTCACCTTTGATGGCGGCCTTACCGGATTTTCTTATGCTGACTTTCTACTCGGCTTACCGCAGACTACAGGGCGAAATTACATCGGACCATCCGAGTATGCTCGTCTCTGGTATCTTATGGGATTCTGGCAGGATGATTGGAAGGTATCACGCCGACTCACGTTGAGTTACGGGGTTCGATACGATTATGACAGTCCTGCTCGCGATAAGTATGATGCAGTAGCGAACTTCGATCCTAGTAACGGGAGCCTTGTCGTTCCTTCACCTCACGTAGTTCAGCAATATGTCAATCCGCTTTTCCCTTCGACCATCCCCATTGTAACGGCGCAACAAGCGGGCTTCCCTACGCACAGTTTGAGAGACAACTATACAAAGGCATTCCAGCCCAGATTGGGTTTCGCTTTCCGCCCATTCTCAAATGCGCGTACAGTCCTTCGCGCCGGTTATGGAATGTTCAACGACGAGTTGAATGCAGACATATTTAATTTTCTTTATGGGGCCCCCTTTGGTCTTGACGAGACTTTCGTGAATCAAGTAGTGGGTGGGCACCCTCTCCTGACCTTCACCAACCCTTTTGTTGGGCAGCCTGGTATCGGCGCTGTAGTTGTAAGCGCCTTAGCAAAAAATATCCGAAATCCCTACACTCAGCAGTGGAATTTAACGATTGAGCAAGACATTGGATTCAGCACCGGGTTGCGAATCTCGTATATCGGGCTGAAGTCCACTGACTTGTTGTATGGCAGAGATATCAACCAAGTTCCGGCGAGCACAATACCATTTAGCGCTAGTCGGCGCCCATATCCGGCTTACCAGTCGATCTTCATGTATTCCAACGGTGGAAATCAGACGTATCATTCTTTAAGCATCGAAGTGAATAGGAGATGGAGTAAGGGTTTGTCGTTCCAGGCCTCGTGGACGTGGGCGAAGAGCCTGACAGACGTGGATGAGACTGGCGATGTTGAGGCAGGCGTCGTCATCGAAGACAGCTACGACCGGGCTCGCGATAAAGGGAACTCGCAGTATGCTCCCCGCTACGCAGTCCAGGGCAACCTCCTGTGGGAACTTCCGTTCGGCTCAGGTAAACCATTTGCCAATCGTGGGGGCTTGATAGATCATATCGTTGGTGGTTGGCAACTGAGCACAGGCTTAGTCGCGCAAACGGGTCAATACTTGACGCCGACTTTTTCTGGTTCGGATCCCTCCAATACCTTGACTTTCGGAGGACGCCCGAGCGTAGTTGGCAATTGGGAAGTGCCGAGCGGGCAGCAGTCCATTAATCATTGGTTTAACGCAGCCGCTTTCACCGTGCCTCCGGTTGGGCAATTTGGTAATGCGGGCTACGGGATCATCGAGGGACCCGGGCTCTTTGACCTGAATGCAGCGCTGTTCAAGAGCTTTAAGATTACTGAACATAGCGCTCTGAGATTCCAGGCGAGCTTCACCAATGTGCTGAATCACCCTAATTTTGGTAATCCCAACCTAAATATCTCTCTCCCTACATCCGCAGGTGTGATCACGTCGACATATGGTCAGCCGTTCGGGGTACCGGCCGGACCACGCCAGGGACAAGTGGGCATTCGATTCGAGTTTTGATAATTAGGAGACGTGAAATGTTCAATTCACCAGTTGATTACAGCTCTCATCCATGATCTTTGGCATCAAGCTCACTCTATTATTGCTTTGGCTCGCCTTCAGCTGCTTTCCTCAAGACTTCGGCAAAATTGACAAACTGCCGGATTGGATCTCAATTGATCGTGACGTCCCATACGGGCAGTACAAAGAGAACGTAATAGACGTTATGTGGCCGAAGAAGAAAGCAACAGCGAAGAGGGCGGGTGTACTGGTAATTCATGGAGGAGGATGGGTTCAACAGGTTAAAGAAAGAAATATTGCAGGATTTTGCATACCCTATCTCGAGCGGGGTTTCGTTGTAGCAAATGTAGAGTATCGAACGGCGAAGGTTGCAACCGCGCCTGCCGCTGTTACAGATGCTCTAAATGCGGCGCATTGGTTTTACGAGAACGCAGCAAAATATGGAGTTGATCGCAAACACATTGTAGTAACGGGTGAGTCTGCCGGCGCGCATCTTGCAATGATGGTCGGCATGGTGCCTGATTCCGCTAACTTGGGTCCAGCGACTCAAGTCGCGGCTGTTATAGACGTATATGGAGTGACTAATGTCAGCGATCAGCTATCTGGTCCGCGCTCCAAATGGTATGCCAAGGAGTGGATTCCGGACCAGCCTGGACGGGCACGGTTGGCCGAACGTCTTTCACCGCTAAACTACGTTCGCCAAGAACTCCCGCCCATCCTTATCATCCACGGAGATCAAGACGAAGTGGTTCCTTATGATCAGGCTGTGAGTCTCGCCAAAAGACTTCGGGATGTATCCGCAGATTTCGAACTGGTGACGGTACCAAACGGCAAGCATGGGTTCACGATTGCGCAGTGGCGGGACGTGCTCGCGCAAACCTTTTCGTTTCTCGAAAGACGGGGAATAAGAGGAACTCCCAGCAGCGTAACCTCGGAAAGATAGATCTAAAGAGTCCGAACTTATATTCTTACCGTAAGAAACAGTACAAACTTACCTTGGAGAACGGATGTGAACACAGCATTTCAGAAGTCCACTTTATTGTTATCTGTTTGCCTGCTGTTAACCGCACCAGTCACCAGGGCACAAGCCACACGCCAGACAACTACTTATCGTGAGTTGAAGAGCTATCTCGATTCTATTCCCGCCATAGACACGCATGATCACCTCTCACCATTCGACAGTCTGCCTATTTACGTACAAACAGATCATGGCCGCGGAGTGAATTTGTCGGGCATTTTGGCTGCCCACTATGGATGGATAAATCCACTTCCCCACTGGAGTCCAGGTGAATCGTTTGATCAGTGGTGGGAACAATTTAAACCAGGCTTTCTCAATGCTCGTGCGACCAGTTTCTATCGTGAAATGCTCCCGGCGTTCCAAGATTTATATGGTATTGACTTCAACCGAATCACAGATGAGCAAGCACGCGAATTGAATGCCCGGATATTTGAGAACTACAAGAACCAGAAATGGTTATCCCAAGTAATAACTGAGCGGGCGAACATCGAGTTGATGTTGATCGATCCTTGGTATGCTCGCCTCGATTTTCGGACCTCTTACCCGTTTCAAGTTTTGGTCTTCAATGTCACTACCCTTGCTTGGGGTTTCCACCCATCAGAGTATCAGGCACAATTTCACCGCGAGTATTACAGCAGTTTTGATAATCCTTACTCGTTCGCTGCCGAGAGAGGCCTTCCAGTGAAATCGTTGGACGACTATTTGGCTCTGCTTGATCACATGTTCATGGAAGCGAAAGCGAAAGGTGCAGTGTGCCTCAAAACCACGTTGGCCTATGAGCGTACTCTGCAGTTCGACAACGTGCCCAAAGAGAAGGCAAGCCGAATCTTTGGGCGGCCTCGCTCCGAACTGACTTCACAAGAGATTAAGCAATTTGAAGACTTCATCATGTGGCGCTTGGTCGAGCTGAGCGCAAAATATGAGCTCCCGTTCCAGATCCATACTGGACTTGCTCGTCTTCAGGGATCAAATCCGATGCTGCTATTAGACTTGATTGAGGGTAATCCGAAGACCAAATTTATATTGTTCCATGGAGGATTTCCCTGGACCGACGAAACAGGAGCCATCGTATTTACCGAGATGCATCATCATGCGAGAAACGTGTGGCTTGACTCGGTCTTTTTACCTTCGGTGAGCTACTCAGCGGCGGAACGAGCTTACGATGAATGGCTGGACCTAATGCCATCTGATCGGATAATGTGGGGCTCGGATCAGATCGATGCCGAGGGAATCTACGCTGCGACTGAATTCACACGCCGCTGTCTGGCTGAAGTCCTAACCGAACGGGTAATTCGTGGCGACCTGCGTTACGAGGACGCGCGACGAATTGGGAAGCAGGTCCTGAGAGACAATGCGTTGGAGATGTTTCCTCAATTGAAGACTCGGCTGTGGAAGAAAGAGAGCACAGTTACTCCACATGCCGAGTAAGTTGAAATCGCTCGGCTTTATAATCGCCGGTGAATAAGCTTTTATCAATCACGGTGTCGCTAAGGAAGTAAGCCGGGTATGAAAGAATCTAACCCGGACCTGCTGACCTACGCCAGTTTGGGTTCACTTAGACCCGATGTATCACCCCTTTTCACGAGCACCTTTGTGAGATTTCCCGATTGTGAGACGGTTGTGTTCAGCTACTTGGCTTGCTTTTGTCAACTTGATTTGGCCCCACTTTGATCACTACATTTGGCCCCACCCCGAAGCTGTTACTGTCTTCTAGTTCATAAAGATCTCTACCTATATATGTTGTGGAGGGCGGACTGGAGCAAAGCCCTGCGCCGCCCTTGAGGCGGCGCGTTTAGGGCGAAGCGGAAGACCGCTCCTCCACAACGTCGGCGGTCGCCCGGGTCCGGCCGGTATTCTTCTGCCGAGAGGCAATGGTGCGACGGAAGCGGAACGACTCGGTCCCGGTTTCCAAGATATGTGCCCGGTCCGTGAGGCGATCCAGCATGGCCTTGCATAACCGCGCACTTGGAAACACCTGGGGCCACTCGGAGAACGGCAGATTGGTGGTCACGATCACCGCCGCTTTTTCAGCTCGGTCTGCGATGACTTGAAAGAGAAGTTCAGCGCCGACTTCGGCCAACGGAACGTAGCCGAGCTCGTCGATAACAATCAGCTCGTAACGCGACCACCGCCCCAGAGCGCGGCTCAGCTGATTCATGTGTTTCGCTTCCACCAACTCGTTTACCAGAGCGGTTGCCGTGGTGAAGCGAGCGCGTCGCCGTTGTCGGCAGGCAGCGACGCACAAGCCCGTCGCCAGATGCGTCTTGCCGGTCCCGGGCTCACCTACGAACACCAGCGGTTCGGCTTTCTGAATGTAACCGCCTTCGGCGAGTTGATGGATCCGCGCTGCCGAGACCTGCGGAGCCTGGCTGAAGTCGAACTCCTCGAGGGTTTTCACACGTGGCAGTTTGGCTTCGAAGATGCGCCGTGCAATCGCGCTTCTCTCGCGTTCTTCCAACTCGGCCGCCAGCAATGCTTCCAGATACCGCACGGGTCCATACTGTTGCTTCATCGCTTCTTCGGCTAGACGGCCAAACTACGACGCTACCGTGGGCAGCCGCAGTAACCGGCAGTGCTGCCGAACCGACTCCTCGCGCAAGGTTCGATCGGTGGCGCTCATGCTCGCACCTCCGCGGCACCCAGCAGCCGGTCATAATCGCAACAGCTTGGGAGTGGCCGATCGTACTCCCTCAGCTCCGGCATATGCAACGCTTCCGGCCTGGCCCGCTCTAACCGACTCTCCAGTAATAGATAACGAATGGCTTCCACGTCAGCGCAACCTAAAACAAGCGCTCTTTCGATGACTTCCTGCAACCGGCTGTAACCGTGTTGTCGGCCAAGCCCGATCACTTCTACCATCAAACGTGTCCCGTTCTGCCGTCCGTGGCGAGCATTCAATGCTTGCCAGAGGCGGTCGTGATGATCATTCCAACGCTGTTGCTGTCGCCACTGCAGCAAAGCCGTCGACCCGGCCAGAGCGCCCGGCTTCCGACTTAATGGCTCCAGATAGTGCTCCAAGTCTAGAATCTGCTGCCGGCGTTGATAGCAGCGCTCGTGACGCGCCACACGCTGCCCTTCACTCCAGATCTCGACGTACGCGGGCAACAGCTTCGTGTGCGCCTTCATCCCGGGTCGCAGCGGAGTCGAATAGCGATTCGTCCTCACAGTCACGCATCCCGCGCTGTCCACCGTCGGGAAACTCACCTCGGTAAGATCCATTCCTTGCTGCGGCAACGGCCGGAGAAAATCGCGCTCGCGAATCATCAATGTGCCAGTCGATTCAGTTCGACCTCCAACCAGGCGTTGTCCATCCTCACGGCAACTGTCGAGCAGATGCCGGTTTAGGTCCGCCAGATCGCGCACCTGTGGCAAGGGTACAAAATGGTTCCGGCGAAAATATCCGCCTTCTCCTTCTACGCCGCCCTTTTCGTGGGCTTCTTCGGGATTGCAGAACTCTGCTTCGAAACCCCAGTGCGACCGGAACACAATGAAGCGTTCCGTTTCCTCACGCCGGTGTCCGCGCAGTATCTTCTTGACTGCGGCCCGCAGGTTGTCATACCGAACCTGCGCGAACACTCCGCCAAACCAGCGAAACGCCAACTCGTGTGCTTCCAGAAACGCTTGTTGCGTCGCATGGAAATAGGCATGATGAAAGGCTGCACCGCTGGCCATACTGCGCATGCAAAATACGTTCACTTTCTGCCGGTCGCCGGTGAACTCAGCGTGGGCTTCGAACCAATCGACCTGCGCTTCGTCACCAAACGCATAAGTCTGCGCAATACAAACTTCTTTGGAAGTGCCGAATGCCTGCTTCCTCCAAGCCACGTACCGTCTGACCGTCGATTCGGAAACGGTTACCTCTGGCTTCTCCCGCCGAATCCGCTGGTAGATGCGGTGTGCCGTGTGTCGCTGCTTGCGCGGCGCACGTTGGTCCGCTTCCAAAATCGTGTCGATGAACTCCTTCACGGGACCCAACTGCGGCTGTTTGCGCTCGGCCTTCTTACGTGTCGGCGGCTGTGCATCGGCCAATGCCTGACGCACCATGCGCCGGTGAATCCCTAGTTTCTTGGCCACCTCCCGAATCGTCCCCACCCCGTGTTCGTACTCCCGTCTGATCTGTTCGAATAGCTCCACCTTTCTTCTCCTGTCCAACAGGACCTCCGTTCGGGCTTGCAAGCCCGAAACAGAATACCCCGTTCTTGTCTTAAAGGTGGGGCCAAATCAAATGATCAAATGGAGCCAGTTCAGATTAGCGAAATCATTGGCTCTTTCAGTAACATAAGGTCTGCTTCGTTTCTGCAGCGATGAATCCAATCCGACTGAAACCCATCGACTGGATAGTCACGGTCGGCTACCTTGCCGGGATTACTGTCATCGGCTTGCTTGCGGGCCGTAGCGTCAAGGGTACCGAAAGTTATTTTTTGGGTAGCCGACGCTTCAATAAATGGCTAATGATCGGCCAAAGCTTCGGTACAGGAACACATGCGGAAATGCCTGTTTCGTTAGCGGGTGCGGTCTACATCATAGGCCTGTCAGGCATCTGGTACCAGTGGAAAAATCTGTTCGCAACTCCTTTTTACTGGCTTTTCGCGCCCCTGTTTCGTCGTGTCCGGCGTACCACCACTGGCGAAGTAATAGAGGATCGCTATGGGTGGTGGCTCGGAATCATTTACACCGTCTTTGCTTTGGGATTTTTCACCATCAACACGGCAAGCATGCTAAAAGGTGCCGCGAAAGTGATAAGTCAAGCAACGGGTGGGGGAGTTCCGGTGAACGGCCTGGTCATTGCTATGACCATCGTGTTTCTCTTGTACTCTTTCGTCGGAGGACTCCTCGCAGCTGCATGGACCGACTTCGTACAAGGATTGTTAATCCTCATCCTTTCCTTTCTGTTGATCCCACTGGGCTGGAATACATTGGGCGGAATTGCAGGAATGCGAAAGGTCCTAGAACCTTACCGGTTTTCGCTCGCGACGCCCCACGGTATTGGCGTGTACTTCATTGCAATACTCACGTTGAACGGTTTGGTTGGAATCCTGGCCCAGCCGCACATGATTGCGGCTGCAGGTACGGGCAAGGACGAAAATGCTTGCCGAACCGGACTTCTGTACGGCACGTTTACCAAGCGCGTTTGCACCATCGGATGGGTACTCGTCGGGCTCATGGTTACCGCCATGAACGTACGCGGATTTTATGGAGTCCACAACCTTGCGGATCCCGAAGACGCCTTCGGGTTCGCTTGTCTGCATCTGTTGTTTCCGGGTGGGGTGGGACTGCTGATTGCGAGCGTTCTAGCAGCGAATATGGCAGCGTGTTCCGCCTTCATGGTCAATAGCGGTGCACTATTCACCCGTAACCTGTACAGAAGGTACATAGTTCGAGCCGCGACGGACAGGCACTATTTGTTGGTCGGTCGAATCAGTGGCACACTCATTACTTTGCTTGGCGTCGTATACGCGCTTTTCCTGATTACGCGCGTCCTCTATTCCTTCCTGCTCACCGAGACGCTCTCGACCTTCGTCGGCATCAGCCTCTTAGGCGGAATCATTTGGCCGCGAGCGAACCGATGGGGAGCCGTCGCAAGTTTAGGGGTCAGCACGAGTGTCAATTTCCTCTTGTACTTCATTCAGCGTGAACGATTCGATCAATGGGAACCGACCGTTTTCCTCACCGCGCTCATAGCGGGAGTCGTGGCGCTGATTGTCGTAAGTCTGGTGACAAGGCCCGAGCCAGACCACGCCCTTCGTTCCTTTTTCAGCAAGCTCCAGACTCCCTCGGACGATGAGAGCAGCCATTCGGCTGTTGCTATTGAGGAGGGTCGCCCGGTCAACGCTCCCAGAGAAGATGCCGCGAGCTTGGGAAAACAGTTGCTGGTAGTAAATTTGCTTCATCTGCGCCGAGGTGCTGCGGGAAAAGGCTTTATCACGGCTTATCGTCAAGATCTTTCCGGGTTCGTTGTGGGTTGCGGGTTGACGGTTGGCATAACTGTCCTCGTGTTTTTAGCGTTCAAGCTGTGAGTCCTCGACCGCATGCTCACGGAGAGCGATGCCCCGCAATACTCGTGCGGCGGTAAGCGAGGGATCGATGTCAGGGCTTGCACGAGTCCCGGCTGAGCAGGTTTCAAGCCTATCCAGCGCACGTCGCTTACGCTGAAGCGCGCCGCCCAATCATTCCAGGTTTCGGCGCACTCGAATCTAAGGCAACAGAACGCTCGAGCTTTGTCGATCGCGTTTTGAAGATCCTCAGGAACTTGCCGAAAACGCCATGCGCCGAGAGAATCGCTTCTCGGAGGCTTGCACGCGTAGTAAAAGGTATGTTGGACCCGAATCAACTTATCTGTGGCAAAGGTATCCGATACCTCCGTAAACACGGCATCGCAATCGATCTCTTCCCATCTGATCGCCCCAGTACGACGTGGTCTCGATCGCCGCACGAATCGGGAAAAGCGTTTCGCATGTCCATCAACGCTTGACTCTGTGTATCTCATCCCCGAAGCGGCTGAGATGTTCCTGGAGAATCGTTACACCGCTGGACATGCTGTTCTGATCGCGCGGCTCCCACGAGAGCAGCAACAGCAAGCCCAGACAACACTCGCTAGCAGCTTCCGCGGTTCCAGCAGAAACTGGCAACGGTTTCACTTTCAGCTCAGTCAGAACCTGCTCCGCCGAGAGGCGCCGAATGCGAAATCGACTGAGCAGCTGTTGGACTTTGACTTCTCGCATTTTGGACCTTTGTGCCGGGAGTGGGGCCATCTGTAGGAGATCCCAAATCCATGGTTCGTCAGCTGCTGGGCTGAGACGAAGCAGTTGCGGATAATAACGATGGATCTGATCCCGAAGCTGATTCGTTAAACGAGACCAGTCCTGTTGCATATCGTGCTCTAGTCGGGACAGTTCGCGAATGCGGATGACGAGTGGCTCAGCGTTCTCGACCCGCCGAAAACAATGCATGTCGGTACGAAGTGAATCTGCGAGTACAAAGGCATCGCGGCTGTCATCCTTCGCACCGGCAACCGTGTAGCGGTCCCGAAAGCGATCCAGCTGCTTTGGATTAATCGAGAAGACACTATAGCACCGGTCGAGCAGAGCCTCAACGATTGCGCCTCGAGGGACTTCGATGCATACGGCAAGCCGATCTGCGTCGTGGCCGGCCTTCTGAATAATCCAGTCCAGGAAGTCTTGAATGCCGGGCCCACTATGGCTTACATTCCGCTCTGAAACCTTTCTGCCGTTGGCATCCAACAGGCAGATCCTGTGTTCCTCAGTGGCCCAATCGATGCCCAAAAAGAATAGAAACTGCTTATCCAATCTTTCACCTCCAGTGCTCATATCTCGGCCGGCCGTGGTGAACATCGCCCCTGTACTGGCGCTCTTCGGCGCAAACTCCCCACTGGATGTTGCCACGAGCCACTTCGCCAGGGCGCAGCTCCCATCCAGGCGTTACAACGCTGGGGTACAGGGTGGCACTCCTGACGAGTGGCCGAGTGCGCTACCTCAACAACTCATTCGGCAGCACTTTGAAGGGTACAGGGTTCCAGGGCAAGGGCGGCAGCTGAGCGCCTTGCCCTGGTCAGCACTGTAGAAACCTTCACGCCGCATCTCCGAGTTTTCGCAAAGCTTCCTTCTTCTGCTCGCGCAGTGGATCCATGTTCAGGTACTGCATGGCTTCAATCCAGTTTTCGTGGGTTTCGACTGCAAGCGCTCGGACGAGCCGCAAGCAAGCAGCTGCGTTCGGAAAGATACGGACGACCAAGGTCCGCCGCTTGATTTCCTCCATCAGTCGCTCGAGCATGTTGGTTGACTTCAAATTCTTGTGATGCTGCCGCGGCAAACGATAGAAGCTGAGCGTTTCTTCGATGTTCTCTTCCACCCAGCCGCATAGCTTGGCGTATCGTTTGCCCCACTTCAGCAACCAAGCCGACAAGTCCTGACGCGCTTCTTGTGCGTCCCGGCGATCATAGATCCAGCGCAGTTCCTGCAAGCAGTCATCGTCTGCTTTGCGCGGCAGATAGTCGAGCGCGTTCCGCAGGAAATGCACGTAGCAGCGCTGCCAAACCGCTTCCGGCAAAGCCTCCTGAATGGCACGGCGAAGACCGGCGTGATCGTCGCTGACCACGAACTCCACTCCACGCAGCGACCGCTGCCGCAAACTGGCCAACAGTCCATGCGAGTGATTATCCTCCTGCCCAACGGCGGAGGGACTACCGAGCAGTGGAGTCCCAATAGCGGCATGGCGCATTTCAGCCGGGTGAACGATGCAGATCCCGCGTCGAAATCCCGATCGTTGTGCAACAAGACCGCGCGATGTAAATGAACTCGCACATCGGTTTGTGCGGGAGTCTGCAGAGCGGCATGAGGCAGAGTCTCCAGTCACACTGACACCGTTAGAGATTTCGCGGGTTATGTCCGAACTGGGAAAAAGCGGCGCGAAGAAACACTCCCTTTACGCTTAGTACTGCCCCTGCTCTAGTACGAACGGTACAGCACGCCTGCGCAGTTCGGTCGCGATAGGCATTAAAATGTGATCCTCATGGCTTCTCCGAGTACGGTCTTATCATCGGGACCTGTCAGTCGACTGTGGCGAGGACCTGCCCGGAGTATGTTGCAACGTATCCCCTGAAACTATCCCAATTGGAGGCTCCGATAGATGGCTCAATTCGACCCAAAAAACAACACTGCTGAACTCAACCAAACTTCGGCAGATTCTGAATCTTCTTCCACCTTCGGCTCGCATTCCAGTTTATCGAACGAAGACGCCTCGCGGCGAAAGTTCTTTCAGATGACGGTGGGAGGCGCGGCCGCTGGATTGGTGAGTGCCGCGGGGATGGGGCTTGTGGCCCCGAGTTCAGCTCTCGCACAATCGACGCTCACCCCCGAAATGGCGCTGAAGGAATTGCTTGAGGGCAATAAGCGTTTCGTGGCTGGATGCCTGACGTCATTTGAGAAGGATCTTGAGATTTTGAGGCGCCGTACGAGTGAAAAGCAGGAACCGTTCGCGGCAGTGTTGTCTTGTGCCGATTCCCGGGTACCCGTTGAGTTGATTTTCGACCAAACCATCGGTCATATCTTTGTCACGCGTAACGCTGGGAATGTCACTACTTCGGAAATCTTCGCCAGCCTTGAATATGGTGCAGCGGTGTTGGGGACAAAGGTAATCCTGGTCATGGGACATGGTTCTTGCGGTGCGGTTGAGGCCACGCTTCAAGGCAAAGAAGTTCCTGGGCAAATCAGCGCGCTATATCCGCATATCCAGCCCGCGGTTGATCTGGCGGGACCAGACCTGGAGGCAACGACCAAGGCAAACGCTAAGATCCAGGCGGCCTTGCTTCGCGAGGCTTCTCCTGTTATTTCCGCTTCGGTGAAAGAAGACAAGCTGTTGGTTCTCGCCGCGTTTTATAACATTACGTCTGGGGTCGTTTCGTTGCTGGAGTCGCCCGGACAACAGTAACTGAAGATGCGCCAACTGCTCGGTGGGCTAAGAGCGCGATTCTGAAAGTAGTCCACTACCGCGAAATGTGCAAGCTCTTTCGGTGTCGACGGCATGAAGGACCTTGCACAGTCAGCGTGCACAACGCCCTTACCATCTCGCAGCAGACCCTGGGGAAGCGAGTGGCCCGACTAGGCTTGGATGTGAAGTGCCGCGCTTCTACCTCGAAGCCGCTTGAGGAATGCTTCTTCAGCTTTGTGTTCTACTGCCGAACCTTGAACCTCAGAATCAGCCTTTCGCGGTGTAAGCCGAATGCCGACATCAGCAGCCTGCACGCGTGTTTGGTCTGAAAGAAAGTCCCCAAAGGCCACAGCTTCAGAGATTGTGTATTCTGCGTGTACGCGGCGGAGTGAAAATAGACCAGTAAACGCCGCGTGAGCGGCGTTTGAGGCGGAGGGAAAGTAGGCCGCCAGAAGACTGGTTTCATCGAACATTTCCATAAAGTTATGTTTTATGAAACACCGGAGAGGTGTACACAGTGGAACTGTATGCGCGGGTGCGGCGAGCAGTCCAGATCGAACAGATGAGCGAGCGAGAGGCGGCGCGGACGTTTGGGCTTTCGCGCGAGACGGTGCGCAAGATGTTGAAGTTTTCTTTGCCGCCCGGCTATCGTCGTCGGGCGCCGATCCGGCGGCCCAAGCTGGAAGCGTATATCGCGGTCATCGAGCAGATTTTAGAGTTGGACAAGAGCATTCATCGCAAGCAGCGGCACAGCGTCAAGCGGATTTTTGAACGATTGCGGGACGAACACGGTTATCTGGGCGGCTACACAGTGGTGAAGGATTACGTGCGGGAGCAGAAACAGCGGCGTAAGGAGATGTTCGTTCCGCTGAAGCATGCGCCCGGGCAGGCCCAGGTGGATTTTGGCGAAGCGGATATCTATGTCAACGGACTGCTCGAGCGAGCGCACTTCTTTGTGATAGATCTGCCGCAATCGGATGACTGCTTCGTGATGGCGTTTCCGGCCGAGACCACGGAAGCATTCTGCGAAGGGCACAATCAAGCGTTTGCCTACTTCAGGGGAGTGCCGCAAACGATTCTGTACGACAACACGAAGATCGCCGTTGCCCAGATATTGGGGGATGGGACGAGACAGAAGACGCGAGCCTTTAGCGAACTGCAGAGCCACTATCTGTTTGCGGAACGATTTGGGCGGCCGGGCAAAGGCAACGACAAAGGGAAAGTGGAAGGGCTGGTTGGCTATGCACGGCGCAATTTCCTGGTGCCCCTACCGCGTGTGAGCAGCTATGCGGCGCTGAACCAACATCTGCTAACCGAATGCCAGAAGCGGCGGGCGAAGGTATTACGTGGGCATCAGGACACAATCGGAAAACGCTTTGAGTGGGATCAGCAAACACTGCTGCCCCTTCCTGGCGTTCCTTACGAAGCATGCGAGAAACAGGCCACGCGAGTCAGTTCGTTGTCGCTGGTGCGCTATCGCGCCAACGACTATTCGGTTCCGGTCGAGTTCGGACACCGTGAAGTAGTGGTGAAAGGCTATGTACACGAAGTCGTCATCCACTGTGGCACGCAAGAGATTGCCCGGCATGCCCGCTGCTATGAGAAGCACGACGCCATTTACGAGCCCCGGCACTACCTGCCTCTGTTAGAGCAGAAGACGAACGCACTCGACCAGGCGGCGCCCTTGGCGGAATGGGAGTTGCCGGAAGAGTTTCCGCGGATGCGGCGGCTGCTGGAATCGCGCCAGGGCAAAAAGGGAAAGCGCGAATACGTGCAGATCCTGCGTCTACTGGAACACTTCTCGCTCCTCGAAGTGCAGGCTTCTGTGCAGCAGGCATTGCAGCTGCAGGCGATCTCGTTCGATGCGGTGAAGCATCTGGTGTTGTGCCGGATGGAGTGCAAGCCGCCGCGGCTCGATCTGGAAAACTATCCGCATCTGCCGGCGCCGCAAGTGGCGTTGTTAATGGATACGCCGCAGGTACTGCTCGAGCATCATCTGAAAACATTGCGCTTGCCGACGATGCTGCGCGAGTACGACAAAGTAGCGCAGCAGTGTGCGAGCGAGGCGGTCGACTATCCTCGCTTCTTGTTGCGGCTGGTAGAACTCGAGTTGCTGGATCGGGATCGCCGGGCGGTCGAGCGGCGCATCAAGGCAGCTAGGTTCGAGGTGGTCAAGACCCTCGACAGCTTCGACTTTCTGGCCATCCCCGCGCTGAATAAACAATTGGTCCTGGACTTGGCCCGCTGCGATTATATTGACCGCCGTGAAAATGTACTGGCACTGGGAAATTCTGGAACCGGGAAGACCCACATCGCACTGGCGCTGGGGCTGGCCGCGTGTCAGAAGGGCTATCGCGTCCGGTTTGCCACGGCGGCTGGATTAGTCCACGAGCTGATGGAGGCCCGCGATGAAAAGCGGCTCTTGCGTACCCAGAAACAACTGGTGCGCCTACCAGCTGCTGATTATTGACGAACTGGGCTTCGTGCCGTTGTCACGCACCGGCGCCGAACTCCTGTTTGAGATCTTCAGCCAGCGTTACGAGCGGGGCGCCACACTGGTTACCAGCAATCTTCCCTTCAACGAATGGACCGAGATACTGGGCACCGAACGCCTTACCGGAGCCTTGCTCGATCGGCTTACTCACCACATCCATATCTTGGAAATGAACGGCGAGAGTTACCGGCTCAAAGAGAGCAAGCAGACCCGCAAAGCTGCGGCGCGAGCTCCTGCTGCTGTTTCCCAGTAGCCCCACTGTCCCCATCTCGCGATAGTGGTCTGCACTTCGCGCCGATCGCCTCGCCCTGCGGGCTCGGCGGCGCTTCGTTCCGACCACCATCGCCCCCTTTCAATCAACCCTGCTCACCCGAGAAACTGGTCTAAATTTCCGCCGCCTTTTGGCCCAATTTCAAAACGCCCTTGACAACCCTCCGATCCCAACCATAATCGGGGTTGATGTGGGTGCGGCAGAACCTGCGCCCGGCTCGACTGTGATGGCGAAGGTTTGGGGTTGAACCCCGGTTGGAAGTGGCGGCTTGATCAGAGCTGCACTGCCGTGTGTGTCGGGCCTGAAGATACCGGCCGGAATCGGTGCGCCAGTTGTAGGAATCAACCATAATTCATAGGTCTTCTGCGGCGGCAACGCCGGCATGTTGCTGGCCAGGAACACGAGACTACCGGTGCTGCGTACGTAGATGGCCTTGCCTTGCGGTTGTGGAGGAGCTTTGCCTGCAACCAGCGTGAAATGCAGCGCGTCAGCGGAGGTTAACGTTGCGGCGAGTTCCTTCGCCTGAACCAACTGTTGTTGTTGGCTTATGGAATGCGCTTCTAGGCCTGCCACGCGCTTTCTCAGATTCGTGTTCTGGCGGAGCAAAAGCGCGACGACTATGACAGCTACAACGGCAGCACCCCATTCCAGTACGCTCCACCATGTCCTCCGCTTCGGCAAATGAACTTGGGTTCGCCGCGGTTCCTTTGCGATTGCAGCTATGAGGCGGGCGCGGCAATGCAATGGAGGTTCTGGGCCATTTGCTGACAGACCCAGCAGAGCCCAATCCCCCCGCAACTGCTCAACCTCGTGCCGGCATGCGGGACATTTCTCCAGATGTTTCTCGAGTGCCACACGGTCCTCACCGAGTAACCCTCCCAGGGCGTACAGTGGCAGATCATCAGCGAATTGTTCGTGCACATTCATCGCTTGAAAGCCTTGCGCAAGGTCAGCAGACCAGCGCGGATGCGAGTCTTTATGGTTCCCAGAGGTTCGCCGGTTTTTTCTGCAATCTCGTTATGACTGAGCCCCTCGAAGAAAGCCATTTCCAAGGCAGACCGTTGTGGCAGAGGCATGCTTCCAAGAGCGCCTCGGATTTTTTCGAGCGCGCGGCCCCGGTCGGCACCGGTAACCATGTCGGGCTCGACGCATACGACCACATCGGTGATATTCGCTTCTGGGCGGCGCTTGCGGAGAGAGTCGATCGCCCGGTTTCGCGTGATCACCGCGAGCCATCCCGGCAGACTGCCGCGGCTCGCATCGAACAGATCTGGACTACGCCAGATTTGCATAAAAACTTCCTGTAATATGTCCTCTGCCGCTTCAGCATTGCTCAGAATTCGGAGCGCCACTGAGTAAACAACGGGAGAGTAGCGCTCATAGAGCCGTGTCATGGCTTGCTCATCGCCGGAGCGAATCGCCGACACCAGCATGGCGTCAGGCGACACCACGTTGGAGGCAGCGGGAGACACGTCAGCTATCTCTTCTTTTCTAAGTACGTCTGCCAGCGATTAGCGGATTGCATTTTCCCATCCTCTAAGGCCGATAGGGTGTGCCCATATACGAAGCAAAACGCAGACCGGATTGCTCCCACCGAGAAAACCCTCTGAATTATTAATACCTCACGAAAATTCGGCGCCTACAAATCCGAACCTAGAGTTGCCGCGTACCTAGATTCGAAGACGGATCCAATCGTAACCACTGAGGCGTGGCGCCGCGCAGCAGGGGCTAGTCTCGCGATGGGCAATGTCATCAAATTCAAATTTCGAGAGGAAATTTCAATGAAGAAACCGAAAGCACGAGTCCCCTTCGCGATGGCGTTGATGGTGCTGGTTGCCGCCAGCCTGTTTGCGTCCAGTCATCGTGAGGCCCCGATCTCCGCACTTGATCACAGCGCAGACGTGACTGACTGGTACGCTTTTGTCAGTTACGATCACCCTGACCGCGTCACAATGATCCTCAACGTGGATGGCTTCCTCGAGCCCTCCAACGGACCCAATTACTTCCCGTTCGACCCCAATGTTCTTTATGAGATGAAGATAGATAACAATCATGACGGAATCGAGGACATCACTTTCCAATTCCGGTTCAATACGCAGATCCGCCAACCGGGAGTATTCACCGGGTTCGTGGGCGGAATCGGAGGTATTCCCCAAATTACCGCGCTGGATGGCCCCGGCTCAGAAGGTCTGAGCTTACGTCAGACTTATTCGGTGGCGATGGTCAAAAACGGCGTTGCTAGCGAGTTGACCAACGGCCGCACACTTTTCGCGGTGCCTTCCAACGTTGGACCGCTGACCATGCCCCGGTATCAGGACCTGTTCAACGAAGGTATCTATGACCTGGGAAACGGAGTCAGGGTATTTGCTGGAACCGTCGACGATCCTTTTTACATCGACCTCGGTGCTGCCTTCGACTCATTCAACTTCCGTATGGGAGTCGGCGGAATCCTGACGCCTGGCGTCGATGCAGACGATACCCATAACTACGCACCGGATGCGGTAGCCGGTTTCAACGTCAACTCCATCGTGCTGGAAGTGCCGATCACCATGCTGACGGTTGACGGCCGGATTCATCCGGCGGGTGACAAGAATGCGGTGATTGGCAGTTACGGAGCCACGTCCCGGCAACGCATTACAGTTCGCCGCGCAAGCGGGAACATCTCCGGCGCTGGTGAGTGGCGTCAGGTCAACCGTGAAGGCAATTCGCTGATTAACGAACTCATCATCGGAACTGGCTCGAAAGACCGTTTCAGCGTGGACGATCCAAAAAATGACGGTCAATTTGCAAACTTTTTCCTGGATCCCCTTTTGGCGAAGCTTTACTCCTCGATCCTAGGAATTCCCGTCCCGCTGGCGCCTCGTACTGACTTGCTTCTGCTGGTTCAGTACATGGCTCCGATTTGTCCAGGGTGCGGTCCGAAGGACGCGGGTCCGGTCGCTGACCTGCTACGGCTGAACACGGGTATCCCGCCGACTCCGGTGTGCAACCAGAAGCGTCTTGGTTTTTTGGCGGGCGATCTTGCCGGATTCCCGCAAGGACGCCGACCGATTGATGATGTGGTGGACATCGCTTCGCGCGCTGTTGCCGGAATCCTCGTTGATCCCGTCAAGTACGGCGCACGGATAGGAGATGGCGTCAACGTTAACGAAGGCGGCTACGGCGCGAACTTCCCGTATGTTCTACCTGCTCATAGCGGCCGCGATAGCCACCACATCGGTCCTGGGCAGGAAGGCTGCACGGGCCAACCAGGCGGAATCTGCCCGGTGCAGTGATCCTTAGCAAACTGAGTGCCCCCATCCTTTCGCAGTTCTCGCGAAAGGGTGGGGAACTTAGCCCAACTTTTTGAAATTTGGAGGAATCTATGAAACGGACTGCTCTCTTAATCGTTCTCTTCACGTCAGCTATTGCATCTAGCCAGACAATGCCAGCACTGAGTGTATTGTCTCCGGCGGAGCGAAGTATGGCCGCCGCACACAAGCTAATCGACAAGAATGCTAAGAACTTCGAAGCCTATAACGCGCTGGCCCTTGCACTCTCGCGCCGCGCCCGCGAGACTTCGGACGCCGCCTATTACACCCAGGCAGAAGACGCTCTCAAGAAATCATTCGAGATTTCGCCAAACAACTTCGATGGCGAGAGAACCGCGGTCTGGCTGCTTCTGGGCAAACACGAATTCGCCGCTGCGCTCGACAAAGCGAAAGAGCTCAACAAGAAGATGCCGGACGACGTGATGCTCTACGGCTTTCTGACGGACGCAAATGTCGAACTTGGAAATTACAGTGATGCGGAGAAAGCGGCGCAGTGGATGCTCGACCTTCGTCCGGGGAACCTGCCCGGGATGACTCGCGCAGCTTATCTCCGCGAACTTTTTGGCGACCTGGATGGATCGCTCGAACTGATGAACATGGCGTACCAATCCACTCCGCCGCATGAAGTGGAAGACCGAGCCTGGATTCTCAGCCAAATCGGACATCTGCAGCTGATGTCCGGAAAAATCACGGAAGCAGAGAACACTCTGCAACAGGCACTCGCAATTTTCCCGGGGTACCACTATGCGCTCGGCAATCTGGCGAAAGTGCGAGTCGAGCAGAAAAGATATACAGATGCTGTTGACGTGCTCCAGCAACGCTACCGTGCTGCTGCGCACGCAGAAAACTTATATGATCTGGGCGAAGCCCTAGAACTCGCCGGCAGGGCGGATGAAGCAAGGAAAGCGTTTGCAGAATTTGAGACGAAGTCGCTGCTCGAAAGCGTGCGTGCAGATAACTCGAATCGCGAACTCATCTTCTATTACGCCGACCATGCGAAGCAGCCGAAGAAGGCCCTGGAAATTGCAGAAAAGGAATTCGCCCGCAAGCACGACGTTTTTACGCAGGACGCCTTCGCCTGGGCGCTTCACGTAAATGGACGGGATGTCGAGGCCCGCAAGAAAATGGAAGCAGCGCTAGCCGTTGGCATTCGCGACGCTAAAATGTTTCGCCACGCCGGCGAGATTGCTTTAAGCTCCGGGGATAGTGTGGCGGCAAAGCGTTACTTACATGAGTCCGCGGAGCTGAATGCACCGGGATCGAACCAGGCGCGGCTGTTCCTCGCCAGCATGCATGCACGTTTGCAGAACTGAGTCATGAAACAGGCCGTGTTCATCGCGACACTGCTACTTATATTGCTGCCTTGCTCGCCGGGCACAGCCGCAATGCCCGATGCGGCGGTTGGAAACGCTAAAAATGGCGCGGTGACATTCGTTTTGAGTGGCCATGTGGTTGCCGCAGACGGAAAGCCCATTCTTAACGCTCGAGTACAAATGGGAACCTCGACGGCGAGCACCGACGCTCAAGGCAGTTTTCTCTTGCCTGTTGTCTCCGGAGAGAGCAAAATCTCTATTTCAGCGAGCGGTTACGCACCTTTTGCTGTTCCGGTCTCAATTTTCGCTGATACCGATTTGAAATTCGAACTGCAATTCTCCACCACTACGACTGTCAGTGCGCAAGTGGACACTCCTACTTCGGCGGCTTTGACGCAAATCTATGCAATTGACGACTTGCTGCAAGCACGGCCCGGTCAGCCCGGAGTACCTGTGGTTCTGCCGGGTTATCCATCGGAAACCGCATCCGGCGGAGTAAAAGCACCGCAGTATTTTGCGCCCGGTGTCGCCGGAGATCACGGAGAGCCGATTGCTCAATACATTCGTATCGGTGACTTCTTGTTTCCCAACAATCTGCCCGCCAACGCGCATGGCAATGGTTACGCCGATCCCAATCTGCTGATTCCGAATGCGATCGGTTTTGTGGAAGCAGATGCAGGGGCATTCGATGTACGACATGGTAATAATGCGGTCGACCTTGCCGTTGTTTACGGTTTGGTCCCGCGGCTCGAACCTTTTATTCAGGTTTCCGCTGACCCGCGCGGTTATGATTTTGTTTCCGGATGGAGCCCGGGCAATCCGCAGGTGGGCGCATGGCTGGGTCTGGAAATCGCAGGGGGCGATGGATTTCTCGCCTTGCCGGAGCACCGCCATCAATACAAGATCAACGCCGAACGCTCATACACCTTCGGGCGGCACTTGCTGACAATTTTCGGAGCTGCGTATTATGGTCAATCGCGTATTCCCGGGCTGGCACCGATCGATGTGCGAGTCCCAGGAGACACGATTGATCCTCGCCAGTCCGACCGCACCCATACCAGTTTGTTCGTAGCTTCCGATACATGGCAGATTACTAACCGCCAACAGCTGCAGTTCTCAGAATATTTTCGGACCTACAGCTTGGACTTAAGCTCAAACTTCGGAGACGGCTTGATTCGCCAGTCCGAATTCCGCACTGTCGGTGGCGGGAACGCTTCTTACACTCAGCGAGTCAATACCAAGATCTCATTCACTGCGGGCTTGGATTTACGACGTGATTCTCCGCGGAATGCCGAACTTGCCCATGCCGATGCGAGTGGCGTGTTTCACCCAGTCACGCGAAATGACTTCACCATAAACGATCTTGCTCCGTATGCCTCGGTTGACGGATCGATTTTGCGATTCTTCACATACAGCCTCGGCATCCGTCACGATGAAGTTTCGTTCAGCAACAGGGATCGGCTTGTGCCCGCAAATTCCTACCAAGCTAGCTCCGGGCTGACGTCTCCTCGTGGTACGGTTTCATTCCAATTGCCCAATCACCCCTATGCCCCCGTTTTCGCATTCAGCTCCGGTGAGGCTTTTCACACTAACGATCCGCGCATTGGTCTTGGAACGACCCACGGCACGCCCATTGCAGCGTCGCATGCGAACCAATTTGTAGCAACGGAATCCGTCTCTGGCATCCGGTTTCGATTATCACTGGTGCGCGTGAGCAACTCGCAGGAATTGGCGAAGATTGATCCCGATACTGGCTTGCAGCAGAATGTGGGACCATCGTTGGTGCGAGCTCTAACTCTCTCCGCCCAGCGACATTTTTCTTTCGGCTCGCTCGAAGCGACGTTTGCCCGCGCGCAAGCGAGAGACCGGCTCACCGGCCAGGACGTCCCAGAAGCGCCCCGGCTGATCTGGGATGTTTCCGGTACAACTTTCCGCCTGCCAGCACGACTGCGAGCTTCGGGCGGACTCGAGTACGTCGGGCGCAAGCCGCTGGGTGATGGTTTTACCGCCGTGCCGGTGCGCGAAATTCGTGGCTCTCTGACCCGTAGCTTCCGCAGCGGATTGTTCGAAGCGGGCGTCCATTTTGTCCTTGCCAGCGGCTACACCGGCCAGACGTTAGAGACTCTCCGGCTGTCCAACGAAACAATACCAACGGAGCGGGTCGTAGGCGTACGAAATCCATCCTATGCCGGACTGAGCTTCATCTATCACCCGAGACCGGCCCGCCAGTAGACATTGCCCTCAGCAGGTTTGCCTTGGCAGGTACTCTGCCGAATGCTCGGTTTAGGGTTAAGCTTCAATCATTCTGCAAAAAGGAGAGTGGGTCATTCATGGTAGGTAAAGTCAATAGGGCACCGGGATATTTCGTGTAAGAGCGCAAGAGGCGCTTCGGCTTGTGCAGGAGAAGCCGTAGGAATTGGCGATCAGCGTAGCGCGGAACAGGATTGAGGAGATCGATAGACAGGTCTACGACCAGACATTCATTTGCTGGATCGCTTGGAACAATCGCAAGCAAGCGTCCAGAAGATTGAGTTTGGGTGTTCCCGGCCCGCCCTGAAACAGACTGAGGCAGCATAAGGCGATGACCTTTGCCGAAACCCACTACGTGGGGCCGGGCCGGGTCCTGTTCATCGCAGCCGCAGCTGGATGGAAATCCGGAAGCGTTCTCGCTTCACCCGGATGAGTCTGGCTGGTTATTCCTTGGCGGGTCGGTCGCCACCGGCGCCCGCCTCCGCTTCACCAGCAGAAAAAGTCCTGAGAACAAGGCGGCATCTTCATTCGGATAGATCTGCCATGCCTCTTAAACGCATGCCTCAGGCGGCGGAACGTTGTCGAAAGTGCTGGCGGTCCACGGCAAGCAGATAACGGACGAGCCGGCGGGCGACTTCGAGCGTAGCGCGATTGGCATTGCCTTTCTGACGGGCCACTTCATAGATGGCCCGTAACGCCTCGTTATAGCGCGGAGCCAGGTGTGCTGCTTCGATCAAGGTAGTTTGCAGAAACCGGTTGCGTTGTTTGGAAAGAGGGCCGCGCTTTCCAACGCCCGCCGATTCCCGCTGCGGCGAGCACAACCCGCAGTAACTGAGCGCATGCTTGGCGTTGGGAAAGCGCGACGGCTCACCGGTCTCGAGCGCCCATGTCAGAGCTGTGATTTCACCCACGCCAGCAATAGTCCGCAAGCTTGCAACACGATCGGCCAACAGAGTGTCGCATCGCAGGCTAGAGATGATGGCGCGATCGATGCGTTGCAACGTTTCGATCTGCATACGGTTGAAGCCGAGCAGACGCTTGAGTTCCTCCGGAATGTGAGAGGTCTTAATCAGCTCTGAAAAGTATTTCTTTCGATGCAGTCGATTGGTATCGTACGCGATGCCGTTCTCGATCAGCAGCCCAGCCGTTTTGTTCTTGAACTGGACTTCCGCATGGACTAGAAGTGCACGGTAGCGTAGCTGTCTGCGAAGGTCCGCGTACTCTGGCGGCATTACATAGCAGTCTGGAAACAAGTTGCACCGCAGCAGATCGGCGAGCATACGTGCGTCGAGACAATCGGTTTTCCGCTTGCCAGCCGTGATGGCTTTGAGCCGGACAGGCGCACCCATTTTCAACTCCAGCGCGTACGGCTTCAGATGTTGAAAGATCCAATGGCTGCAAATAGTAGCCTCAAGCCCTCCGGACCACGGCTGGTCAAGACTCTCGGCCCATTGGCTGAGCGCTTCCCGATTGGAAGGGATACTCGATTCGCGGACAATACGACCGTCGCTCGTCTTCACGCAATAGCTAATCGTTTTGCGATGGACATCGAGGCCCACGTAGTAGGAAATTGAAGCGGCACCTGACATAAATCTTCAGCGCAACCGGCAGGTCTTACGCCCGACAGTTGCGAGACCTCCCTCCTACGCATTCAAACAGACTGGACCTTTCGAATTCAGTTAGCCGCTGAAGAAAGGAAAGGGACATTCATGGTAGGTAGCTGTCAAGGAGTTTGTGAAAGATTCTCGTGAGCGCAGGGAGGCGCTCCGGCTCGGGTCGCGAGTCGTTCTCGGAAATGCGTTCAGCGGCGGATAGGAACAGGACGCTAATTTTGGATCGTCACAAACAGGTGTGCGACCAGACATTCATGAGCTGAATCGCTCTCTATCGACAACGAGCGTTGCAGAAGATTGAGTTTGGGTGCTTCGCCAGCCTCAAACAGGTGATTGAGGCGTGTCGTGGGGCGACCGCCGAAGCCCTTTCAGCGAGGTCTGGCGAAGTCCTGTTCACCAGCCGGAGCTGGGTGATTGACGGCAAGCTAAAACAGCTTCACCGGATGAGTCTGGCTGGCTATTCCTTGACGGGTTGGTCGCCACCAGAGCCCGTCTCCGCTTCACCAGCAGAAAGAAAAAGCGATCAGGCATCACTTCATCGGATAGATCTGCGATGCCTCAAAAAAACGCAAGCCGCTAGGCGGCTGCAGCACACTCAGCAAAGTACTGTCGGTCAATCGCCAGAAGGCGGCGGACCAGGCGGCGTGCGATCTCGAGCACGGCTCGGTTCTTCGAGCCCTTGGCGCAATGCGCTTCATAGATCGCTTTGAGTTCGTCATTGTGCTGCACCGCAAGGTGAGCGGCTTCAATGAGGGTCGTTTGCAGAAACATATTTCGTTGCTTGGAAATCGGCCCACGCTGCTGTTTGTCGGCCGATTCGCGTTGCGCTGCGCACAATCCGCAGTAACTAATCGCATGGCGCTCGTTCGGAAAGCGCGCCGGCTCGCCCGTTTCCAGCGCCCAAGTCAGAGCGGTCACTTCTCCCACGCCCCGAATGCTTTGTAAGCGCGTCACTCGTTCCGACAGCCTCGGATCACGCAGCAGACTCGTTACGATACCGCGATCGACTGCTTTGATACGTTCCAGTTCGGTGCGGTCAAAGTCGATCAACTGCCGCAAGTCGGGATCGAGTATGCGCGTGGCATCCATTCCCTCCAGCAGTGCGTGAAAGTATTTTTTCCCGTGCAGACGTTTGGTCTCGTATGCCAGGCCCGTCTGAATCAGCAGGCCAGCCACTTTGTTCTTCAGCATCACTTCGAGGCGCACCAGAAAAGTGCGGTGACGCAAGAGCCGCCGCAATCTCTCGTGCTCTGGCGTCAACACGTAGCAATCCGGGAACAGATCGCAGCGCACCAGATTGGCTAGCCTGCGCGCATCCAGGCTGTCGGTCTTGCGCTTGGCCGCGCTGATCGCCTTCAGCCGCGCCGGTTGTGCCATCCGCAGCCGGTCTGCGTAGGGCTTCAAGTGCCAATAGATCCAGTGACTGCAGATAGTCGCCTCCAGACCGCCGCACCAGGGCGCGGAAAGACTCTGTGCCCAGAGTGTCAAATCCTCCCGGCGCGCCGGCACCTTGCCCTGCCGTACCACCGTGCCCCGTGCATCCATGACACAATAGCTCACGCTTTTCCGGTGCACATCCAGGCCCACATAGTAGGGAAATAAATCCATAGTGAATGCTCCTTTAAACCTTTGTCGCATCATGCGACAAGGTCGCAACGACCCTTACCTACGCATTCAAACAGGTGACCCGAAAGCAGGATAGCGCGAGAGGAAGGATCACGGCAGAAGATCTGAAGAAGTTGTTAGCGGAGGAATCGGGATCTGCTGAAGACGATTGTGGAGGAAACGCTGCAGCAGGTGCTGGAAGCGGAGATGGACGAAGCGCTGCAAGCGAGCAAAGGCGAGCGCACAGCGGGCCGGCTGGGGTACCGAGCCGGTTACTACAGCCGGATGCTGGTGACGCGGGTGGGACATATCGAGTTGCGGGTGCCGCAAGATCGGCAGGGGCGCTTCCGCACAGAGGTGTTCGAGCGCTACCAGCGGAGCGAGAAAGCGCTCGTGGCAGCGATGCTGGAGATGTACGTACAAGGCGTATCCACACGCAAGGTGAAGACCATCACCGAAGAGTTGTGTGGGCATGAGTTCAGCTCATCAACGATCAGCCGGATTGTGCAGAAGCCCGACGAAGAACTGGCGCAGTTCGCGCAGAGACGCTTGGAAGAGCCCTATCCGTATCTGATTTTGGATGCTCGCTACGAAAAGGTGCGCGAGGATGGGACGGTACGCAGCCAGGCCGTGTTGATCGCGATCGGCATCAACTGGGAAGGGCGCCGCAACATCCTGGCTGTCGAGCTCGCCAGCCGGGAGAGCGTGTCTAGCTGGAAGGAACTGTTGGCCAGTTTGCGGCAGCGGTCGCTGCGCGGAGTGGAGTTCGTGGTCAGCGACGATCACGCCGGTCTGCGCCGTGCCATTCAGGAGGCTTTGCCGGAAGCGGTTTGGCAGCGCTGCTACGTGCATTTCCTGCGGAACGCGCTCGACTATCTGCCGCGCAAAGCGGACGATGACTGCTTGCAGGAACTGCGCTGGATCTATGATCGCCGGGACGCACAAGAAGCGCGTCAGGACTTGTCGGCTTGGTTGCTGAAGTGGGGCAAACGATACGCCAAGCTATGCGCCTGGGTGGAAGAGAACATCGAAGAAACGCTCAGCTTCTATCGTTTGCCGCGGCAGCATCACAAGAATTTGAAGTCGACCAACATGCTCGAGCGACTGATGGAGGAAATCAAGCGGCGGACGTTGGTGGTCCGCATCTTTCCGAATGCCCCTGCGTGCCTCCGACTCATACGGGCTCTCGCTGTGGAGACACACGAAAACTGGATCGAAGCCATGCAGTACCTGAACATGGATCCACTGCGCGAGCAGAAGAAGGAAGCTTTGCGAAAACTCGGAGATGCGGCGTGAAGGTTTCTACAGTGCTGACCAGGGCAAGGCGCTCAGCTGCCGCCCTTGCCCCACGCCCCTGTACCCTTCAAAGTGCTGCCGAATGAGTTGTTGAGGTAGCGCACTCGGCCACTCGTCAGGAGTGCCACCCTGTACCCCAGCGTTGTAACGCCTGGATGGGAGCTGCGCCCTGGCGAAGTGGCTCGTGGCAACATCCAGTGGGGAGTTTGCGCCGAAGAGCGCCAGTACAGGGGCGATGTTCACCACGGCCGGCCGAGATATGAGCACTGGAGGTGAAAGATTGGATAAGCAGTTTCTATTCTTTTTGGGCATCGATTGGGCCACTGAGGAACACAGGATCTGCCTGTTGGATGCCAACGGCAGAAAGGTTTCAGAGCGGAATGTAAGCCATAGTGGGCCCGGCATTCAAGACTTCCTGGACTGGATTATTCAGAAGGCCGGCCACGACGCAGATCGGCTTGCCGTATGCATCGAAGTCCCTCGAGGCGCAATCGTTGAGGCTCTGCTCGACCGGTGCTATAGTGTCTTCTCGATTAATCCAAAGCAGCTGGATCGCTTTCGGGATCGCTACACGGTTGCCGGTGCGAAGGATGACAGCCGCGATGCCTTTGTACTCGCAGATTCACTTCGTACCGACATGCATTGTTTTCGGCGGGTCGAGAACGCTGAGCCACTCGTCATCCGCATTCGCGAACTGTCCCGACTAGAGCACGATATGCAACAGGACTGGTCTCGTTTAACGAATCAGCTTCGGGATCAGATCCATCGTTATTATCCGCAACTGCTTCGTCTCAGCCCAGCAGCTGACGAACCATGGATTTGGGATCTCCTACAGATGGCCCCACTCCCGGCACAAAGGTCCAAAATGCGAGAAGTCAAAGTCCAACAGCTGCTCAGTCGATTTCGCATTCGGCGCCTCTCGGCGGAGCAGGTTCTGACTGAGCTGAAAGTGAAACCGTTGCCAGTTTCTGCTGGAACCGCGGAAGCTGCTAGCGAGTGTTGTCTGTTGATCATCGCCCGATTGAAGCTGTTGCACCAGCAGCGAATTGAAGTCGGCAAGCGCATCGAGGCAGTACTCGATGAAATGACTGTGATCGCTGAGGGCGGTGAAGGTCACGAGCGCGATGTAGAAGTGCTTCGCTCGTTCCCAGGCGTAGGCCGAGTCGTAGCTGCAACAATCCTCGCTGAAGCCTCGCAGCCGCTATCCGAACGGAATTATCATGCTTTACGGTCATACGCTGGAATCGCTCCCGTTACCCGCCAAAGCGGCAAAAAGAAGCAGGTCGTTATGCGTTACGGCTGCAATGGTCGATTACGCGAAGCGCTGTACCACTGGTCACGTATCAGCGTGCAAATAGATGATTACAGCCGCCAGCACTATCATCGACTGCGAGCCTCCGGTCATTCACACGGGCGAGCCCTACGCGGCATCGGAGATCGTCTGCTCTCGGTTCTTATCTCGATGCTCAAGAACCAGACTACTTATGACCCGATGCGCCGTTCGCAGAAACAACTCAATGCAGGTCAGGGCGCATGCAGTGCCTGATTCCTGCCGATTCCAAGTCGCACTCCGACGAGTGGCCGAGTGCGCTACCTCAAACAACTCATTCGGCAACTCCCCAACTTTCGGGCATTGACAAATGGTGGGGAGTCCCATCCCGGCTTCAAAGGCCCCGTCTGCCCCACTTCAATTTGCAGAATTTGACAAGCACAACTCTGCAAAGGCGTCGTCATTCGGGGTTCCCCGTTCTAAACTGCGAGCGGCACAAGTCCAGGATGCCGACTATACGTCAAAGTGAAATCAGATCGATCTATGGTCGGTTCTAAAGTGAACGGCTGAGCGGCTGTAGCGGTCGGGACAAGTTTGTAGCAGAGCATGGCTTGATTGCCATGCTCCGGCATGTGGGTATCCCAATGCCCAGACACATAAGACAGTCCTGATAGACCCGCGCTGCCACTCGAAGAGGAACCGCTGGAAGCCTGTGTTCCAGCACTCTTCGTACCAGTCTGGGCAACAGCGAACGTTGCGACCACGCCCGCTCCCATCAAAGCAGTCAGCCATTTGTACCTACGCAGCATATGCATCCCTCATTCATTAAAAAGACCGAACACTCGTTGCGTTACATTTCATAACAGCCTAGCTTGGGCATCTCCCCATTTTGGGTTGTCCACGGGACTACAGAGATGCGCGAGATTGAATGCAAGCTGCGATGCGGCAAGCGTATCTCCTAATTGTTCTATCCTCTGCGCAAACATCGCTTTGCTGCGCGCTAACGCATCCCCGACTGTTAGGCCATCCGCAAGCGCCCGGTCGATCTCGCCGTCGCATTCAAAGAAAACATCCGCTGAGCCCGGGTCGAATACAAATTGATCGTCGTAGCCGATATACGCCACGCACCCGTTCTTAACGAAATCAGGACCCAATTGAAGAGCGCTGTAGCAAGTTAAGAAATGCGCGATCTTACCGCGGACCTCCCCCGGTTCGTAAGCTCCCACAGAATATCTAGGCTCAAAATTATATCCCATGAAGGTTGAGTAGCTTCCGTGACCTATGCCCGTGAGAAGTACAACGCCGGGATTTTCGTCGGCGGGCGTTATGTGAGTACGGCGCGCGAACGGCCCATCAAACGGCGATAGCGAGAGCCCTCTACTCTGAAGGTAGGGGTAAATATTTTGCTCACGATACGCGGAGCCAGCTTGGATATCCGCTGCATAGTTCGAATCGATTGCCCATCACAATCGGCATAGTATTTCAGCTACGCAGAGACGCGAGTAACACGCATAAGGAAATGTTGTTCGATTTCGAGTATCGCGCGACCAATTGGGGACCGCGCTTTGACCTCCGCGATGGCTCGTGCTTTGTTGATAAGACCTGGTCCGATCATCGCGATCGTAAAATCGTCCGATCTGCGCTGCAAGTTTGCGATGACGAGCTCCACCCTTTGATCCTCACTCAGTTCAGGAAACGCCTTTGTTGGGACGTCTGGATCAAGAACTGCCCTTAGAGTTGCGATCGAATCATCGATGCGGTATCCAGCTGGCGCAGACATCTGAACCTCGTCGATGGAAGTGCGAATCCGTCGGTCTCGTCGTACCTTATTTTTCCGTTTTGGCCTTGTCGACATTTCCTTAGCTAAGCTCCTATACGAGAACATCCTTATAACTTGCATTCCCGACGATCGTTACGAATAGTTGGACAGAAACTATATCCCACACAGAAAGAGAAGAACCGAACGGAAGGCAAGCTAATGCCCAGCATTCCTATCCAATCACCGTCGCGGAACGCGCCGTTCTGGCACGTGATCACGTGTATGCGTCAAAAGCTGCTTTTGCTGGTGTCGCTCCGGAAATCAGCGGTGGCGACGGGTTTGTCGACAGCTATCGGATGACACGGGGTTCACGACCCCTGTGCGGCTTCGATAACAGATTGAATCACTTCACTATTCAATTTGCCTCGATTCACAACGCCGACCAGCTTGCCATCTTCGCTGAGTACGGGCAAGAAGTTCGCGTCAGTCTTCGTGAATTTCTCCAGGGCCTTGCCCTTACTGTCGCTGACGGACAGTGCGAGAGCCGAGCCAATGAGACCGGGGAAATCAGACAAGTCTCCAGACTCGATTCTGGCCTTGATCAAGTCATAGCCACTTTCCGTTCGGTCCCTCATCCAGTCGAACCAATTGTGGGTCGCGAACTGCTGAAAGGATTCTGCCGGGAACAGACCAATGAATCGCCCGTCTTCAGCAACAAACGTAATCCATCGGAAAAAAGAGTGGCGCCGCAGATCATCTAGATAGTCCCGCATTACCGAGGTTTCGTAATAGCTCTTCTTACCAACTATGAAGGTCAAAGCGGTAATCTTCTGGCGAACAAAAGTCGGAATCTTTTCGCGGCTACCCTTTATATCCGAGTCTATGTGTTCGAATTCGATGGGGTCTGGTTTGATTGCGCGGCGTGAAGCCTGACGGATGGCGGCCTTAAACTCAATCCCGAAGGCCTTGAGCCCTGCGATCCTACCTGTCAATAGCAGCCATAGCAGCACAGGCATGACCGACACGACTATCCAGGTTGTGTCGAACTTCTTTCCGCCGTCACGACTTAGGAACCACAGTATAGCGGCTGCAACGATGGTCCACGCCAGTGTCACCAAAACCGGAATCCACCAGCGTGAGGATGCCGGTAACTGCTCTGGGCCAGCTTCGTTATGCATAGGCTTAGGTCCTGCGTATCTCAATATACGCAAATGTACTGACGAGATCGACCCATAGTTTTGACGCTGACTCGGTCTGGCGGCCGCACCTGCGGATATTGGTGTTTGCAGCGTGCGTATGAATAAAACGAGATTCGTTTATGACGCACGCTGCTTGTCTGACCAGGAACCTTTTGCCCAGATACTGGCTGGGGAGAAGGCAACCGAATACCGGACGCACAAACCGCGAGAACCTCCGCTCGACGCACTACACGTCCTTCCATGATAAGTTTTGTCAAGTAGAAAAACACTCTGCCGCCCGCGCTCGGAGGAGCGCGAAGAACGAAAACTTCGACAGTCTCTCATTGCGCTCTATGCCTCTCGGCAAGGTTCCTGCGATATGCAGAACCATCCATCCATTTGCTGCCTGTCGCAACGGCTGAGCCGAGCTTTCGCAGAAGATTGAGTTTGTGTTCTCTGCCAGTCCCGAAACAAGTGAGAGGGAGCATGGGGAGCTTCCGCTCCGTCGCCCAGACGTATAAGTGCGGGACCTGGCAGACTGCGCGCCGAGTGATCTGTTTCCTTTTCCCTGGCAACGGCGGTTTTACGCCGCGGCGCTGCCGCTGTGATCCTTATTCTTCACAAATAGCCGTTCGCCACGATCAACTGCAAACAAGTAAGCCACCAGCTTGCGCGCGACAGCGAGCGTAGCCCGATTGCGGTTACCTTTCTGAGCTTCCTTTTCGTAGAGCCGCGCCAAGTCGGGATTTAACCGTGGGCCCAAATGGGCGGCCTCTACGAGTACAGTTTGCAGATGCCGGTTACGTTGTTTAGAAATCGGCGTCCGTTGTGCCGTGCCGGCTGAGCTGACCTCCGCGCCGCATAGCCCGCAATAGCTGATGACTTGTTTTATGGAAGGAAACCGTTTCACATCGCCAAGCTCCAACACCCAAGTCAACGCGGTGATCGGCCCGACAGCAGGAATGCTCATCAGCCGTTTCACTCGTTCCATTAACAGCGGATCTCGTTTTAGCGATCTCACCAGCGCAGCTTCCGTCCTGCGCAGCCGCACGATATTTTCCCGGCTGAGTCGTAGCAACGGCCGAAGCGATTCGTCGATCTCCTTGTTGGTGGCCAACAACTGATGAAAGTAGCCACGGTGGTGAAGTTTCTCCTTCGTATAACTAACGCCGGCCTCCATCAGCATCTGAGCAATCTTGTTCTTACACTGCACCGTTTGACGAACCAACAGGTTGCGGTATCGCAACGTTCGTCGCCGTTCTCGGATCTCGCTCGAGGCCATGTAGCACTCCGGGAGAAAATCGCACCGCAAGCAATCCGCCAGCTTGCCGGCATCTATCCGATCGTTTTTCTTCTTAGCTGCTGCGATCGCTCTCAACATGAGCGGATGCGCTACCTTCACTGGCCCATGCGGTACCAGATGATCGTAGATCCAACCTGTGAACATGGTTGCTTCCATCGCTGCTGTCCAGGGTTGCGGCAGACCACTCATCCAGCGGTCTAGATCACACCGCGTAGCCGGGATCACGCCTTCGGCGCAAATCTGCCCACTCTGATCCTTGACGCAATAACTGATCGTCTTCTTGTGAATGTCCAAGCCGATGTAATACATACTGTTCCTTAGAGGAGCCTCCTTGGTTGTCTCTGAATCAGCGTCCCCGCTGAGTTCAGCTTTTTGTACACCAAGCGCTCCTCCAGACTTATTCATTCAAACAAGTGAATCGAGCTGCTCTTTCTGTAAGCACAACCAGAGTCATCGCTGGCTGCAGTACGCCATCAGGTTCACGGAGGTCGTCCATTTGGTCTGGTTCTGGGAAATGGAAGGTACTCTTCAAAGAGCATTGACATCAGCACCTATCCGTGATGTACTGAGCCGTTAACGTTCACGCAACACTAAGCCAAGTTTTGAGGCATGAACCGCTTCCAACTCCCGCCCGCGCCGCCCACCCAAACCGGCCCAGTGAAGACGTGGGCAGAGTCGGTTGTGCTGCCAACTTATGCGCCGGCTCCGGCCGACACGAACCCAATGTTTCTGGAGAGGCGTGTCTACCAGGGGAGCAGCGGCCGAATGTATCCGCTCCCCTTTACCGATCGCATATCGACCGAACCTCGCGACCGTTCCTGGCAGGCGCTCCACCTCGAAAACCAATACATCCGGCTGATGATTCTGCCGGAAATTGGCGGGCGGATTCACATCGGCCTCGATAAAACCAACAACTACGATTTCTTCTATCGTCAGAATGTGATCAAGCCGGCGCTGGTGGGCCTGGCGGGCTCTTGGATCTCCGGTGGCGTCGAATTCAATTGGCCGCAGCATCACCGTCCGGCGACATTCATGCCCATCGATTGGGAGATCGACGAATTCCCTGATGGCTCGCGAACCATCTGGTGCAGTGATCACGACCCCATGAACCGCCTGAAAGGAATGCACGGCGTCTGCCTCTATCCGGACCGCGCGTACATCGAGTTGAAAGTGCGACTCTACAATCGCACGCCCTTTGTGCAGACGTTTTTGTGGTGGGCTAACGTCGCCACGCACGTCCACCAGTACTATCAATCTTTTTTTCCGCCCGATGTGCACTTCGTCGCCGATCACGCAAAGCGCGCTATGAGCACCTTTCCTTTGTGCGAGGGCCGATACTACGGCATCGATTACGGCGCGCGAGCCCGCAATGGCGTGCCTGTGGACGAACTGCCAGGCAAATTCGTACCGCCCGGAGCTTATGCGCCGAACGACTTAAGTTGGTACGCAAATATTCCCGTACCCACCAGCTACATGGCGATGGGATCGCACCGGGATTTCTGCGGAGGTTACGACCACGCCAAGCAAGCCGGCTTGGTGCACGTCGCAAATCATCACATCTCGCCGGGCAAGAAACAGTGGACGTGGGGCAATCATGATTTCGGTTATGCCTGGGACCGAAATTTGACCGATGAAGACGGTCCTTATATCGAGTTGATGGCGGGCGTCTACACAGATAACCAGCCTGATTTTTCGTTTCTGGCCCCTGGAGAAACGAAGACATTTGGCCAGTTCTGGTATCCGATTCAGAAGATCGGCCCGGTGCAGGAAGCAAACGCTGAGGCTGCAATCAGCCTACAAGTGGAAGCAGGTATGGCACGCCTGGGACTGTGCACTACGCGCTCGTTTACCGGCCTTCATATTGAACTGCGCAGGCATGGCCAAACCGTTGCGGAGTGGGTGTGCAACGTTCATCCGGGAGCACCGTTCCTCAGCGAGGCAGTCGTTCCGAAACGAGCCGACCCGGCTGAGTTCAGCGTTCGGGCCACCACCGAAGACAACCGCGTACTGATTCGGTATGCACCACTGGCGCCGGCGAGTGTGGCAACTCCAGAGCCCGCAACCGAACCGCCGCTATCTTCCGAAATCGCCGGCAACGACGAGCTTTTTGTAACAGGCGTGCATCTCGATCAGTACCGTCACGCGACGCGCTATCCCGAGGCTTACTGGCGAGAAGCGCTCCGGCGCGATCCCGGCGATGCTCGTTGCAATCACGCCTTGGGTGTGTGGCACCTGCGTCGCGGCGAGTTCAGTCTTGCCGAGCAGTTTCTGCGCACGTCGATTGAACGGCTCACGCTCCGCAATCCGAACCCATACGACGGGGAGCCGTTCTATAGCCTCGGCCTGACTCTTCGCTACCTCGGGCGCGAGGAAGAGGCCTATGCCGCCTTTTACAAATCCACATGGAACTATGCGTGGCGCTCGGCCGGCTACCTCGCAGCCGCCGAGATCGAGGTCGCGCGCGGCGCTTTCGAGAATGCTCTGGAGCACCTGAATCTGTGTTTGCGAACCAATGCGGATCATTTGAACGCTCGCAACTTGACCGTAGTTGCACTACGCAAGCTCGGTCGGTCATCCGAAGCGGAAACGGTGTTAACGGAAACGCTGGTGCTCGACCCGCTCGATTATTGGGCGCGGCATCTTGCTGGTCGCACGCTCGGTGACAATCAAGCCCGACTCGATGTCGGCTTTGATTTGCTTCGCGCCGGGCTTTTCAGCGAAGCGAAGAGCCTTCTGGAAACCGCCGATCTCTCCGCGCACGATGGTTCCGTTCCCATGATTTTTTACACGCTCGGGTACACCTCTTTCCTGCTCGGCGATGCCGCGCACACGCAAGCAATGTATCGCGAAGCCGCAGCAGCATCGCCTGACTACTGTTTCCCGAGCCGTCTGGAAGAGCTGGTCGTGCTCGAAGCGGCTTTGCGGCGCAATCCGGACGACGCGCGCGCGCATTATTACATCGGCAACTGGCTTTTCGACCGGCGCAGGCATGAGGAGGCGATCGCTCACTGGCAGCGTTCCGCGGCTCTCGATCCCTCATACTCGGTTGTCTGGAGAAATCTAGGGATCGCTTACTTTAATGTGCGTAGTGATGTCGGCGAAGCTCGATCTGCTTTCGAGCGTGCCGTCGAGGCAAATCCGAACGACGCCCGCCTGCGCTATGAACGCGACCAATTCTACAAACGTATCGGTGTGTCTGTCGCGAATCGCCTTGCTGAACTCGAAACACGCCTCGATCTCGTGAGCCAGCGCGATGATCTCACCGTCGAAGTCGCGGATCTTTACAACCAAGCCGGCCAGCCCCGCAGCGCAGCCGCTCTGATCCGTAATCGCCGTTTCCAGCCCTGGGAAGGCGGCGAAGGAGCCGTGCTCGGTCAGTACGTGCGAACGCAACTGGCGCTTGGGCGTAATGCCCTTGAAGCCGGGGACGCAAAGGGGGCTTGCGTTTTGATGGAAGCTGCCTTGCACCCGCCCGAAAACTTAGGCGAGGCCTGGCACTTATTGGCAAATCGCAGCAATGTGTATTACTGGCTCGGCGTCGCCTGCGAAGCCCGCGATGACCATACGTTCGCGCGCGGCTGGTGGACCAAGGCGGCCGAGAGTTCCGGGGACTTCCAACAAATGAGCATCCGCTCGTTTTCCGAGATGATGTACTACACCGCAGGCGCTCTGAACCGTCTCGGCCGCCCTATCGAAGCGAGGCGACTGCTCCGCGCGCTCCTGCGGTACGCAAGGCAACTGGCTCGGACGGAAGCCCGCATTGATTACTTCGCCACTTCTCTACCAGCCATGCTTCTGTTCAGCGACGATCTGGCAAAACGCAACTCCATCACTGCACTGTTTCTCGAAGCCCAAGCCGCAATTGCGCTCGGTTATTCCAAGCGTGGTCATCGCTTGCTGAACCGTGTCCTGCACCTCGAGCCAAGCCATGCCAACGCTGCGGACCTCGCAGCTGAACTTCGGACCGAAACAGCGCTCGCGGACCGCGCTGGGATCAGAGCATGAAACCAACGCAGGCCGGCAGCTCAACATCTGCAGCAATAACAACTCCCCTGCACTCCGGCTACGTATGGGTTATCTCGGCCGCCGCGGCCTTGGGCGGCCTGCTATTCGGCTATGACTGGGTGGTAATCGGCGGGGCCAAGCCGTTCTATGAAACCTATTTTCGACTGAACTCTCAAGAACTGATCGGATGGGCTAACAGTTGTGCTCTCATTGGCTGCCTCATCGGATCCATTGTCTCCGGCTTCGTCAGTGATCGTTTCGGCCGGAAAAAGCTGCTTATCGTTTCGGCGCTGCTGTTCGCTGTCTCATCTGTACTAACGGGCTGGGCGTGGTCTTTTCCGTCATTCATCACTTGGCGCATACTCGGTGGCATTGCCATCGGCATCGCCTCGAATGTCTCGCCCACTTACATCGCCGAAGTAAGTCCTGCCATGTGGCGCGGACGGCTGGTCTCGCTCAACCAGCTCACGATTGTCATAGGAATTCTTGGCGCCCAGATTGTGAATTGGCTTATTGCGCAACAGGTCCCTGCAGGAGCAAGCGCGGAACAGATCCGAACATCCTGGAATGGCCAGTTCGGCTGGCGCTGGATGTTCACGGCCGTCGCGGCGCCCTCGCTTATCTTTCTCTTCAGCTCGCTGTCGATCCCTGAGAGCCCGCGTTGGCTGGTGAAGAACCGAAAGCGCGAGCAAGCTCGCTCCACGCTGATCAAAATAGGCGACCACACGTATGCCGATGACGCGCTTGCCGAGATTGAGACTGCTCTGGCCGCCGAATCCGAACATAGCTTTCGGCGAAATGAGCTACTCTCCCCTCCTGTTCTGCGCGTCCTCGGAATCGGCGTATTCCTCGCTGTGCTTCAGCAATGGAGCGGGATCAACGTGATCTTCAATTATGCCGAGGAAGTCTATCGCAATGCCGGTTACGGGATCAGCGGTGTGATGTTCAACATCGTCATCACTGGTGCTATCAATCTTGTCTTTACTGTTATTGCTCTCGGGTTCGTCGACCGCATCGGACGCCGCCCGCTCATGCTGTTCGGTTGTGCCGGCATTGGCATATCGCATCTGCTGATTGGGCTCGCATATCGCGCTCGCGTGGCAGGCCTGCCGTTGCTTATTTTTACGCTAGCCGCGATCGGCTGCTACGCGATGTCGTTGGCTCCGGTCACCTGGGTTCTGATCTCGGAAATTTTCCCGAATCGCATCCGCGGAGCCGCGGTGTCGATCGCCGTTTCAGCACTCTGGATCGCGTCATTCATCCTGACCTTTACATTTCCCGTCATTCTCCATGCTATTGGCTCTGCGGCAACATTCTGGCTGTATGCGGGTATCTGTTTCATCGGCTTCATTTTCATTTGGCGGCGAGTTCCCGAAACGAAAGGAAGAACGCTGGAACAGCTTGAGCAGCAGCTCACGCGATGACGACAATTGAAGGAGCTCGCATCGGCTTATTCAGCCTTGGTCTGGACGCCTATTGGTCTCAGTTCGCCGGTCTCAAAGAACGCCTGCTGAATTACAATGCACAGATCGCCGCTCGTCTGACACAGCGCGCCATTCATGTCGAAAATCTCGGCTTGATCGATACGCCCGAAAAAGCTTTCGCCGCCGGCCATCAGTTTCGCCAGGCAGATATCGATCTCATATTCCTGCACGTCGCAACGTACGGCGTCTCTTCCACGATTCTGCCCGTTATCCGCCGTGCCAAAACGCCAGTGATCATTTTGAATCTAGCTCCTGGCGCAGCCATCGACTATGCGGCGTTCAACCGAATGCGGGATCGTGGCCGCATGACCGGCGAATGGTTGGCCTGGTGCCAATCGTGCCCCGTACCTGAAATCGCAAGCGTATTTCAGCGCGCTCGCATTCCCTTCTTTCAGGTCACGGGCACGCTCGAAACCGACGATGCCGCGTGGAATGAAATCGATGAGTGGATGGAAGCGGCTCGCGTCGCACACGTCATGGAGCACAACCGCCTCGGCCTCATGGGCCACTATTACGGTGGCATGCTCGATATCTATTCCGACCTGACACTACAGTGCGCTACATTCGGCGGCCACATCGAGATGATCGAGGTGGACGAGCTGGCGGCAGCACGGCGCGAAGTTGGCGATTCGGAAATAGATCAACGTGTGGCGCTCTTCTTCGATGCGTTTGACGTCCAGCCCGACTGCCCTGACCACGAGCTTCGCCGCGCAGCTAAAACCTCGGTCACTTTGGACCGCCTCGCCGCGGATCACCGCCTCGGCTCACTCGCCTATTACTATCGCGGAACCGGAAACCCGGAGAACGAGGATGTACTCAGCTCCATCATTCTCGGCACCAGCCTTCTCACCAGCAATGGGATTCCCGTGGCCGGCGAGTACGAAGTGAAAAACGCGCAAGCCATGAAGATCATGGATTCCTTTGGCGCGGGTGGTTCATTTTCTGAATATTACGCGACCGATTTCCATGACGATGTCGTCCTGCTCGGCCATGACGGCCCGAGTCATCTCGCGATCGCAGAAGGCAAGGTTAAAGTGAGGCCGCTCGGCGTGTATCACGGCAAACTCGGCTGCGGACTTTCGGTCGAAATGTCAATTAAGAACGGACCTGTCACGCTGCTTTCCATCGCGCAGACAGTCGATGGTCGTCTGAAGCTCGTCGTGGCCGAAGCGGTTTCGGAGCCCGGCCCTATTCTCGAGATTGGCAATACCAACAGCCGTTACCGGTTCAACCTGAGCGCAAGAAACTTCATCACTGCATGGAACGCACAAGGCCCTGCCCACCACTGCGCCATAGGCGTGGGACATATCTCGAGCAAACTCCAAAAGCTGGCCGCGCTGCTTGATATCGAATACGTACGAGTATGTTGAGACCAAGCAAGTTCTCCGTCATTCGCTTACTAACGCTGGTGGTGCTGCTACAAACCCACCAGTTAGCGGCTCAAGCGGTTCGCATTGACTGGAACAAAATCCAGAGCGTCTCAAAAGCGACGCCCACGCTGCAGGTCGTCGTGAATCCGCCTCTCCGCCGCGGTTCGTCCATCCATGACCGTGTCTTCTCAGAACTACAACAGCTCGGGGCGGAGTACGTCAGATACGTTCCCTGGTTGCCATACCCGAAGCTCGCAGTAGCGGAATTGCAGTCTCCCGCAGACGGCCGCACGTCTTGGGATTTCTCGCTGATCGATCCCATCACGGAAGATTTCCTGCATGCCACCACCGGCCATTCCGTCATTCTGAACTTCAGCACCATCCCGGCATGGATGTTCGTCACACCCAAACCAGTCGAGTACCCTACTGATCCTGATCAAGCGGACTGGAATTACACGCAAGGTACTGAGCTGCGCGATCCCTCCATGAAAGAGCTCGGTGATTACTACGCGCGCCTCGTGGGCTGTTACGTGAATGGCGGCTTCACCGATGAATTCGGCCAGCGCCACGAATCAGGCCATCACTTCAAAGTCGATTATTGGGAGATCTTAAACGAAATCGATTTCGAGCACAACATGACTCCGGAGCAGTACACCGCGCGCTATGACACCATTGTTTCAGCCATCCGGAAGGTCGCGCCGACGATGAAGTTCGTCGGGCTCGCGCTTGCGATGCCCTCGGATAATCCGGAAATGTTCGAATATTTCCTCAATCACGAACACCACAAGCCGGGCATACCGCTCGACATGATTTCGTATCACTTCTACGCCAGCCCGTCGGCGGACCAAAGCCCCGAGGTCCAGCAGTTCACCTTTTTCGATCAGGCGGATCGGTTCATAGCTACTGCTCGCTATATCGAAGCCATCCGCCGACGGCTATCTCCCGAGACACGCACAACTGTTGATGAGATCGGCTCGATTTCTGCGGATGATGGACAGCAGACCGCACCCGGCCATGTGACAAAGCCGATTCCTGACTCGTACTGGAATCTCTCGGGCGCTACTTTCGCTTACGTGTTTGCGCGTCTTGCGGAGCGTGGCATCGATGTAGCCGGCGAATCGCAACTTGTCGGTTATCCGACTCAATTTCCGAGCGTCTCCATGGTCGATTGGACGACTGGCGCGCCAAATGCCCGGTTCCGGGTTCTCCAACTGCTTACAGACAACTTCGGACCCGGCGACAAGATCGTTGACAGCTCCATCAACTCCACGTATGTCGCCACTTTCGCGATTGTTAAGGCGAACGGGAAACGCAAGCTGCTGCTAATCAATAAACGGGATCGCGGGTTCGATCTAGCGATGCCGGAAGCGCCGGCTCAGGTCGCTGTCGTCGATCAAACGACGAAAGGAGCGCCATACACGACCTTTAAGCCCTCCGGCAAAGCCCTTCAACTGCGTGGCCTCGCGGTCGCCGTTGTCGACTTCAAATAGATACCCAATGTTCACTCGAAACCTTTTGCTCTCTTCCGTTGCAGCCGCATTTTTCGCCTCCGTTGTGCTCGGAGCAGACACCACGATTGTTCTCGACGGGCATGGAACCGGCCGCATCTATGAAGGATTAGGCGCCGTCAGTGCGGGCGCTTCATCGCGCTTGCTGATTGACTACCCCGAGCCGTATCGAACTCAGATTCTCGATTATCTGTTCAAGCCGGGCTACGGCGCCGCGTTGCAGCACCTGAAAGTCGAAATCGGAGCGGACGTAAACTCAACTGACGGTTCCGAGCCGAGCCATATGCGCTCGCCTAGTGATCATGATTACAACCGCGGCTACGAATGGTGGCTCATGGAAGAGGCGCATCGGCGCAATCCCAACATCATCCTGGATGCGCTTCCCTGGGGCGCTCCTGGTTGGATTGGCGGCGGCCATCTCTATTCGCCCGACATGGCGAACTACGTTGCCGATTTTATGAAAGGCGCGAAGCGGTTCCACAATTTGGATATCCGTTATACCGGCATCTGGAATGAGCGGCCATATGATCCGGCTTACGTGAAGCTGCTACACCGGACGCTGCTGAAACAAGGCGTGTCAACCCAGATCGTCTGCTGCGATGATTACCATCGCGATAAACAGTTCGAGGTTATCGTCGCGATGGAAAAAGACCCCGAGCTGGCGGCTTCTGTCGCCGCCGTCGGCGTCCACTATCCGCGGGCCACAGAAATAGATCAGTACTCCACCACGCCGCAGGTCAAAGCGAGCGGCAAAAAATTGTGGTCGAGCGAAGATCAGCCTAACGGCGGTGGTGGTCCGTTTGTCTCGCGTAACTGGAAGGTCGGAGGCAGAATTCTGGCGCAGGTCTACAACCGCAATTATCTGCAAGGCGCATTTACAAAGACCGAGATCTGGAGTCCTATTACTTCCTATTTTGAGAATCTTGCGGCTCCGCACTCAGGGCTGATGTACGCGAACACGCCCTGGTCGGGCCACTATGACGTTCAGGGCACTATTTGGGCCACCGCACACACCACGCAGTTTGCTCAGCCCGGATGGCAGTACATGGACTCGGCTTCCGGCTTTCTTCCGAATCAGGCCGGGAGCTATGTTGCTTTGAAATCGCTACAATCGCACGATTGGAGCGTCGTATTAGAAACCGTCAAGGCCCGTGCTCCGCAACTGGTCCAGTTCCGCATTAGCGGTGGCCTTTCTAGCGGCAAGGTCCACATCTGGCAAACGAACTCGCAGAAAACCATCGCCCATGTTGCCGATATCACGCCCCAAGATAATGCGTTCACTTACAAGTTCGAACCCGATTCGCTTTACTCGCTTACCACCACCACAGGCCAAGGCAAAGGCAGCGCGCAAGCCCCGCCGGACAAGCCGTTCCCCCTGCCGTATTCCGAGAGTTTCGAACACACGGCGCTAAATCGCGCACCGAAATATCTCGCCGATCAGGACGGCGCGTTTGAAGTGCATCAATGCGAACAGCGCGCTGGGCATTGCCTGGAACAGGTGATCACCCAAAAACCGATTCCCTGGGGACCGCTTCCCAATCCATTCACGCTGACGGGCGACTCAAGCTGGACCGACTATCGCATCAGCGCCGACGTGCTGCCCATAACAGCGACTTCAGTCGCCATTATGGGACGGATCGATTCCGGAGATGTCTTTCGCGACGATAAAGCACTCTGGCCGAGTGGATACATTCTGCAAGTTCGAAAAGACGGCGCATGGAGCCTCGTCTCTGCGTCCTACAAGATGCCCGTCCGCAACCTGGCCTCCGGCACCGTGCATGCCAGCAGTGGCTGGGATCAACTCGCGCTCGCTTTCCACGGTGACCAGATCACCGCGATCGTCAGCGGCAAACAGGTCGCGTCAGTCCGCGATTCCACGCACAAAACCGGTATGTTCGCGATCGGAACTGATTGGGGCCGCGCCCAATTCGACAATCTCAACGTCGCCCGCTGAAGTAATATCATCGCTACATGCCGCTCCGCCATGTCTCGTTTGTATTGCTGATTGCCGTTTGCTCATTTTACGGAGCGATGCGTGCCCGTGCCTACGCGCAATCTTCGGGGTCTGCACCCCAGCGTCCACCCATTATCGGCGTCGCCCATATCGGTCTCAAGACAAGCAATATAGATGCAGCCGACGCATTTTATGGCCACGTGCTCGGTTACGGCCACTTCACCCTCGATAAGCCCACCGGCGGCCTGATGCTGAATTATTACAAAGTCAACGATCATCAATACATTGAGATCTACCCAACTCTAAAGAACGAAACCGAAGACCGGATGACACATTATGCGTTCGAGACCACAAACATTCAGCAGCTACGTGACTATCTGGCCGCGCGAGGCGTAAACGTCCCCGCAACTCTGAAGCCCGGCCTCGACAAGAACGTAAGCATGATGATTAAGGATCCCGAGGGGCACGACGTCGAATTCGTGCAGTATATGCCAGGCTCGCTTCATAGCAGCAACTTCGGCAAGCTTCTTCCCGATACTCGAGTCTCTCAACGTATGATTCACGTCGGTGTTACTGTTCAAGATCGCGACGCAGCCGATCGCTTTTATAAAGATGTCCTCGGCTTTAGGATGATTTGGTACGGAGGCATGACCGACAACAGAACCGATTGGGTAGATATGCGCGTGCCCGATGGGTCTGACTGGCTGGAGTACATGCTCAATGTGCACAATCCATCGCCCAAGCGGTTGGGCGTCATGCACCACTTCGCACTCGGCGTCCAAAGCATTCAGTCGGCGTATAAAGTAGTCCAGAGCCACGGCTACGCCCCACCGCAACCGCCAAAGATTGGTCGGGATGGCAAATGGCAGCTCAATCTGTACGACCCGAACTATACGCGCGCCGAATTGATGGAATTCAAACCTGCCCAGACGCCTTGTTGCTCACCGATGCTGTCCATCATACTTGCGCCTAAGTTTTCCGCCTGGAAGTGAGGCGTGTGCGCGCTTGACTAACATAGAAGCAGAGTATTTGAATGCCTGCCGCTGCAGAGCAATTGTCGTTTACCGAGTTTCAGTTGAGGTATGGTCATTCTGAACGGGCCTACGAATACTGGCGTGGGGAAGCCATGCCCAAAGGTATGCCGACCTGGATCCACGGTTTCCTGCAGAGTCTGCTGTGCGAGCTCTTGACTGCGCTCGGGTACAAGGCAGGTGGCGATATAGAGCTTCGCATTGTACCGGATGCCTGTCCCCGTCCAGACGTGATCGCCACTAGAGGTAAAATCGAGATCCCCTATCCGACCAAGGCAGTTGAAATCGTGGTAGAGATCCTCTCCCCAGACGATCCGATGCCGTATATTCTGCAGAAATGCACAGCGTACTATGACTGGGGCTTCCAATTCATCTATGTGGTCGATCCGGAAAACCGGAAGGTCTATCGATGGACGGGTCAGGCCTTGGAAACGGTCACGACTTTACTTTCCATCTCTGACGACCGGATTTGGGACGCCTTAGATCAGGCGTTGCTGTAGTTCTTTCCGAGCGCTGCGAGTCCGTGAAGAGTGTGAACATTGCACGCCGATTTGAGGGCAAGCCGTACCCGATGCCAGACCAGCAATCCAGGCGAGGGTCATAGCATTAGCCGGAATGTACATATTGAAATCGACGAAACTATGCAACAGCATCACTACGAATCCGCCAGCGCAGGCAATCAACAATAAACGGCTGCTCTCATCGGCAAACCCTACGGCGCCCCGGAACGTTTGTAGGAGAAGACCACCGAGTATGGCTGCGAGAATGGAAAACCCAACTAAGCCGAGTTCGGCAAGGTACTGAAGATAATCGTTGTGAGCGAATTCAACCCTGAAGTTGTTTGCCACTGCTTGATGCCTAAGGAATACTGATTCGAAGCCACCCAAACCACAACCCAAAAACCTGTATTCGGAAATGAGCGGGATTGTTTCTCTCCACAAAGCGAGCCGCGTTTCAGCCGAGATCTTTTCTGCCGATGATATGTCCGCAAACCGCTCAATGAACTGATTGGGTGGAAAGAATGCGAAGATCAGTGCAATCATCACAGCGATTGCGCCAAGCGACGACCACCGCCATGCTCGCGAACGCAGGCGAGGCCACGCGCCAAGTGCTCCGACGGTAAACAGTGCGGAGAGTGCTGCCAGGAAGCCCATTCGCGAAAGCGAGTAGATGATCGCCAGAAGCACGAGCGCGGCGATCGCCCAAACAGCACATACCTTGAAGGCGGAGAAAGTGGCAGAACTGGATCGCTTCTTGTCGCGGAGAATCACTACGCCGTAGAGTGCCGCGAACGGAAGAATCATTTCGAGTAAGCCCGCAAAGTGATCGCGGTTTGTGTATGTCCCCAGTGCGCTGGCTGAAGGCCAAGCCGCAAAGACTTGAAGCATCCCAAGCCCAGCCTCGAATAGGGCAAGGGCAAGGAGAGGAACAACCGGGGTCCAAGGCCGAGTCGAGAAGCGCCAGGCGAGATCGCGTACCAGTAGAAAGGTCACGATATATCCCAGAATCGTGAACAGACTCAGGACAGCGGAGGGAGGATTCACACTCAACGGAGCCGAATTCAAACCTGGCGCTAGGGGCGCCAAATTGTGAAGGAGGTTAGCTCGCGCCGGCGAAAGGATCTGCAAAATGCCGGGCTGAAACGGGATGAGTTGAAAGACTACATAAGCCGGGAACAGAAAGACCAGCCAGCGTAGCCAGGATTGGAGGGGTGGGGCGCGATGAATGCGGCGGGTGAACAGCCAATAGGCGCTCGAGGCGCAGCCTAGGATAAGAAGCGTTACATCCCAATCGGATGGGCGGATGCCTGCCTGAAAGAAGACCGCCCACGCGAGCGCGAACGACAGCAGGAGGAGAGTTATTACCGGTCCGAACATGAAGTGCCGGCAGAGGCGTATTGCCACTGTTCGGCGTAAGCTTGTGCGGGCGAGAGGTCAGAAGAGAGCGCTGAATTTGCGGGCGAGAAGGTCGATAGTTTTGATTCGAGCGTCTTGCGGAGAACATTTGCAAATGGAGCAACAACGTTGTGCTGCGGATTGGGGCCAAACTCGCGAGTCAGATGCACATAATCGTCCTCTGAGAGCGGAAGCTCCACACGCCAGGCCCGGGAAGCATCCGACTGAGTAACCTCATCCACGTACTTGTGGCCTGCAAGCTGCATCTCAATCTGGTAAAAACCAAAATCCTTATAGGCTTTCGTGAGCACCGACCAGCACTCATCCGGGGTGGTTGCGAGCGCCAATGTGGATTCAAAATTGTGAACTGAGATTTGAGCACTGAGTAAACGTCTAAATGCGCCCTGAAGGAGCATTCGTCCCGCCATATCGAATTCAATGTAGCGAAGGTGCTGAACGCCAATCCCAATCGCGGTACAGAAAACCACGATGACGAGCATCTCGTAATGGCTGTTTATGATTACCAAGGAGAAGAATGCCGCGATGGCGCAGATTCCATAAAGAAGAAAAGCAACTTTCCGGGGACTGAGCCCTCGATCCAACAATCGGTGGTGGATGTGTCCTCGATCCGCACGGAAGATCGGCTGCCTGCGGAGAAAACGACGGGCAATTGCAAGCGACGTATCTAGTAGCGGAATGGAAAACGCAATCAGCGGGGCGACCATGCCGAGCATGGTTGCTGACTTTTGACTCCAAAGCACCCCGTAACAGCCGAGGAGAAAACCAATGAAGAGGCTTCCACAATCACCGAGAAAGATACTCGCGGGACTAAAGTTATACCGCAAAAACCCAAGCAGGCACCCGGCTAACGGCAGGGTTGCCAATGCAAGCTCCACATTGTGCTGCATCAAGGCCGCGACGAGGCTCGTGAGAGTCGCGAAAAGACCAACACCGGCCGCTACGCCGTCTACGCCATCAATCAAATTCATAGCGTTCATGCAGGCGACCAGCCACAAAACGGTAATTGGCACGGACCACAAAGACCCAAGGTGTTGCGTGCCCAGGGCAGTGACATGAATCCCGGCCGAGTAGGCCACTAGGGATGCGGCAATTTGGCCTAAAAGCTTGTAGACCGGCCTTAGGGCGACAAGGTCGTCGAGTAACCCGATTGCGAAGACCAGACCAGCGGCCGGGAACAGCTTGCAGGCGAAGGGCAATGCGTCCCACACAATAGCCCCGCCTCTAAGATTCGTTAAGAGGAGGAGGCCAAACGCGAGAGCGTACGACAAAGCAATGGCGATTCCGCCAACCCGTGGAATCGGCCGATGATGAAGCTTGCGCTTGCCATCGGGAGGATCCACAACTCCGATGCGCTGGAAGACATTCCGAACAACCGGGGTGAGAAGGAGAGAAAGGCTGAAACTTACAAAGGTAAGAAAGGAGAGCGAATACATGGGCAGACGTCCTGTGTGGGACGAGTTAGGTGGTTCGGAGGCGGCGATGGTGCCGCGGCGGCTCCCGGCGTTAGAGAGTTAGTACATCTCTGTCGATTGTGATCAGACCTTCAGGCGGCGTCCGCCAGCTTCTCGTCGCTGAACGCGGATTGTAGCGTGGATTCGAACGGCTGGGGAGCATGCGACGAAAATTCGAAGCCAATTTCGGGCCCGGGGAGTGAGGGTGCCGAACGTGCTGTTTTTGCGCCGACTGTTTCGGCCATTTTCTCGCGTTGGGCTCGCAGGGTTTGCAGTTCTTTCAATTCGGCAAGATCCTTCTGGTAATGGCGGCGGAGACGGAGCTCCTGGATGCTGAGATTATTGATCTCTTTTTGATGCGTGATGAAGGTGTGAGCCTGAATGAGAGCTTCGCGTACGGCGGGGTCTTCCTGGGCAAACATATCCTTAAAGTTGAGCCGGGCCAGCGCATAGATGCCCATCTCCAAAGCTGGAATGCGACTCATGCGCCATTGGGAATCGGTTAAGCTTTGGACGAGCTCGGTTTCACGCTCCCCGACGGGTCTGAATTCGGTAAAGAAACGGCTCACGTGGCGCTCATACAGCGCGGCGTCGTCGCCAGGGAGAAGCACGGTGCGTCCAGTCAGGCCATTCTTGACGGCGTTCAGAGAGGATTTGGCCTTGCCCCGCTCGCTGCGCGGACCGGTAGACAGTTGAGAGTTGGCGCGGTTGGCCTCGAGTTGAGCTGCGGAAGCTGATGAATTGGCGTTTGCGGAAGAGAGTGTCTGCATGGCGGCTACAACGTAGCACGTGAAGGGGCTAAAACGAACTATGTACGTTGTTTGGGAATTGTAAGTTGAAGGCGCACTAGGAAATATAGTGGCAATAATATACTTGACTCGGTAAGGGATTGGGCGCATACTTGAAGCATGAAAGGCCCACAGACTCTTCAAGAAGCGGTTCGGTACTTCACTGATCTCGACAATTGCATCAATTATCTGGTAGCGTTTCGTTGGCCGAATGGGGTTATCTGCCCAGTCTGTGGGAGCAAAGAGATCGGGTACACCTCTACCCGTCGCGTGTGGGAATGCAAAGCGAAACCGCGTCATGCCAAGCGCCAGTTCTCCATCAAAGTCGGAACTATTCTGGAGGACTCTCCGATCAGCCTAGACAAGTGGCTGCCCGTTCTTTGGCTCATTGCAAATTGTCGAAATGGCATTAGCTCTTGGGAAATTCACCGGGATATCGGCGTCACACAAAAGACCGCGTGGTTCATGCTCCATCGCGTTCGTCTCGCAATGCAGGACGATCTCACCGGCGGAATGCTGGGTGGTGAAGTAGAAGTGGACGAATCATACATTGGCGGAAAGGTGCGAAACATGCACAAAAACCGCAAGCGCCGAGCGCAAGCCCAAGGTCGGAATATCGGAAACAAGACTATCGTCTTAGGAATGCTAGAACGCGAAACCGAGAAGCGGTCCAAGCGTGTTCGTGCGAGCATCATTGCGGATCGGACCCGGTCAAGCATGACCCAAGAAGTTCAGGCTCATATCGAGCGGGGATCGCAGATTCACTCTGACGAATTCGTATCTAACTGGCGCATGGATGACGAGTACGTTCACAACGTCATCAATCACGCCGAATGCTACGTGGACGGGCAAATCCATACCAACGGGCTAGAGAATTTCTGGAGCTTGCTGAAGCGCGGCATTGGTGGAACCTACATTGCAGTCGAACCCTTTCACCTGTTCCGCTACATCGATGAACAGGCGTTCCGTTACAACAACCGGAAAGACGGAGATGGTGAAGTGATCAGCGATGCGGACCGTTTCGGACGGCTGTGCTCTCAGATCGTAGGACGGCGTCTGACCTATAAGGAATTGATCGGAAAGGAGGGAGAAACGGAAGCTTTCTAAGCGCGAGGCCCAGCGGCAGGGACGCGGGAAGCGCGTTTTCGCTTCGGCTTTGGACCGCGCTTGTGGGGATTGAGTGCTACTTGTTTTTTGTATTCGGCTTCGCGTTTCTCGATTACCGAGTGTGGTACTGAAAGCACTCTACCAATGAGCGTTTCAAACCGCGTGAACGCTTCCGGCCCTTCGATCATTTCGGGGCGTGATTTCATGTTTTCATTCTGGCACGGTCATCGCCTTTTAGTGGCTTCGTATCGTTTGGAGGCTTCAACGGCCTGTTCAAGAGTAAGCGGAGGCACATCTGGAACTACAAGAGTCTTTCTTTGGAGTTTGGGTTCAATTCCACGCACTCTTGGCCAATAATGCGTTAACGCCCTTCGATGGCCGTGCCGTCTCACGATCACAGATTTATATACAAAATCGGGATCGCGGCGAGGAATCCTCAATATCGTTGGAATCCGGTCCGGGTCTTTTAGATCTATGAGTCCCCAATCGTTGGATGTTTGCGAAAGCGTATACAATGCCCTGTCATACATTGGCGGGATCTTACCGCCGTTGCTCAAATACAGGTTGTGGCACCAAGCGATTAAATCCGAAGTCTGCAAGGGATTCAAGGCCTTGTCTTCAAACCGTGGGCGCGGGAGTTGGTCTCTTTCTGCAATCCACTCAAGTTGTCCCTTGTGTTTAGCCCCGTTCTCAAAAAAGAAGAGAATCTGCTCCCCCGGAACAAAATGCGCCGCAGCCCAGTCTTGAACCTTACCCATGCAACTACGTCCTAAGGCCGGATACGGGAATCCATAACACTCGGCGAAGACATACTTGGTGTTGATAACTTTGTAATCGTCAAGATCGAGGGCTTGCGAAAAGCTCTTTTCTATGCGACGGCATATGATGCCGACTAAGCGGTATATCAAGTTTTCGGCCTGTATATCAGTCAGTGAATCGAATGGTGGGTTGCGCTTATCAAAATCGACGGCATGAAACACATCAATTCCGAGCGGCTGAAGTTCGTTTTTCCACTCTCGGTCAAGATAGGTCCACTGTTGCACGTCCGCTACGCATCCAGAGACTACGAGATATCGGCCACTGTCCGGATGGCCACTGTCATCAAAGTACGCGGAATACATCGCCATGGGGTGGGACCACTCAAATTCTCCAAGCCAGAGAGAGCGGGCGATGTGCTCAACAGCAGAGTACACTTGTCCTTTCCGTCGGAGTCGCGATACACTACGACTGTCCTCCGCAAAAGGACTTGAACGCTGTCTTTGGTCGCCAAACTTCGCCAGCGTTTTAATTCCCGTCGCTCCGTTGTTTAAAAAACCCGCTCTATCCTCTCGGATAGAGTAGCATATCTACCGAGCGAAGTATATTAGTGCCAATATAGTTTGGGGCTAATTTGTGACTGACTCTCTGGCTTCTAGAGCGGAAACGGCATCTTCGCTGCCTATTGCCCGTTCCAACGATAAGATCATCTCTCGGGCTTGTCGTTCTCGGCTGTACTTGGGTGCGGCGGAATGACTCCGGTCAGCCATGCGTTTCAATTCAGAGGGACTACCGGCCAAACGCTCTGCCGCTGACGCCAGTGCGCCAGGATCTCCGGCCGCGATGCTAACTCCGCAGCTTTCAGTTTCGACAATGGTACTCGCTTCACCTTTCGGAGTAGCGAGCAAGATCGGGAGTCCCATTCCCATAGCTTCAAATATCTTCGACGGTATTACTGTCTTGAATAGCGGGTTGTCTTTAAGATGGACCAATGCGACATAGCAGATGCTCCAGGCGGCTGGCATATTCTCCTTAGCTTGAGGCGGCGCGATAATTACGTTCCTCAGGCCCGATTCAGCGGCCTTCGCAGCCAACTGCTCCCGCTCGGCACCGGGCCCTATAAGGAGAAACCGAATTCTTGGATTCTTCACCAGCGCGGCCGCCTGTAAGACGTTTTGGAGACCGTGCGCCATACCAAGAGTACCCAGGTATCCGACAACGAAATCACCCGGGGCGATGCCGAGTCGCGCAGCGAAGTCGTAATCCGGTTCTCGCGGTGCATAGCGAGGAAGATCAACACCGTTGATCACCACGTCAATTTTGTCGGAGTTTACCCCTCTTGTGACGAGGTCCCGCTTAAACGACCCCGTCAGCACAACAATCCGTTTGGCTCTCGCATAGAGGAACAGTTCGACTCTCTGCAAACAACGGAGAGAAAAACTGCGCTTCATTGCGCCCACGGCTATAATTGAATCCGGCCAAAGATCGGAAACTTCCATAACGAAAGGAACGCAGTGAACGACTGAGAGTACCCAACCAGCTATAGCCGCGAAGAACTGGGGTGAGGTCGCGACTACCAGATCTGGTTTTGCTTCGAGAGTGCCCATCGCAATGGCGCTGAGCATATACGAGAGAAAGTCAAGTATCCGCAGAAGTTTGCCCGCGTTTGGAGCTATAAACGTCAGGATTCTGACTACGCGAATAGCATCCAATAAGGACACTTCTCGAATTTTGCTTTTGCAACCGGGATGCAGTTTCCCGTCTGGGAAATTCGGGAAGCAGGTAATTACGGTCACAAAGTGACCCCAGCGTTGCCAATAACATGCGCGCTCATATACGCGCGAAGCCTGAGCATTCCGTTCAGGAGGAAAATTGTCAGCAAGAAAAAGAATTTTCATTCAACAAAGTGGAGACAATTCTTTCGCCTGATTGGCCGTCCCACCTCTCCGGAACTTCATGAGGCCGCACTCTACCACCCAGCGCGCTGTCAACGGCGGCTTGGATTCGAATAGGATCGGTTCCGACGAGCACATTTGTGCCGATGGAACACGTGATAGGCCGTTCCGTATTCGAGCGCATGGTTATACAAGGGATACCGAGCACCGTCGTTTCCTCCTGTATGCCGCCGCTATCCGTGAGTATCATGCGTGATCGAGCGGTTAAGCCAATGAATGGCAGATAGCTCAATGGCTCAACAAACGACACATTCGGGGACAGGTCGCCAAGTAGCCCGAACGCTTCAAGATTTTTACGGGTCCGCGGATGCGCCGGAAACACAATTGGCAGTTTTTCCGCTACTTTGCTGATAGCCGAAGAGACTAAGGCCAGGACCGTAGGTGAGTCGACGTTCGAAGGCCGATGAAGGGTGAGTACGGCATATTTTCCGGTTTCAACTCCGCAGGGCAGCGGGGTATCAAGCGCTCTATTTAGGTTGTGCAGCAAAGTATCAATCATCGTATTGCCTACGAAGTGAACAGAGTCGCGCGGGACACCCTCTCGATACAAATTTTCGCTCGCGATTGTATCAGTGGTGAAGTGGAGATCACAGATAGAATCGGTGCAAAGCCGGTTTATCTCTTCCGGCATGGACCTGTCCATTGATCGCAGGCCGGCTTCGACATGAGCGACCTTGATGCCCATCTTTTTCGCAGTGATCGCACACGCAAGCGTTGAGTTCACGTCGCCGACAACAACGACCCAGTTGGGTTGCTGCGTACGACAAACATTCTCAAACCCGATCATGGCGCGAGCCGTTTGCTCTGCGTGCGAGCCACACCCGATTGCAAGATTGATATCGGGAGCTGCTATATCCAGGTCGGAGAAGAAGTCCTCCGACATTTTCTTGTCATAGTGCTGTCCGGTGTGAACGAGAAGCACCTCACCGGCGCTAGGGCCATTCCGACGCAAAAATGCTGTAAGGATCGGCGCGACTTTCATGAAATTAGGCCGTGCGCCCGCAACGATGACGAACTTCATGAAGGCACTAGGAGAGAGGAATAACGCTTGTGAATTGAACAGGACACTGCCCGATCCAACTGCCAACAATCCTGGTATTTGGGACGGAGATATTGAATTGCGGATACCAGAACGAGTCTTCCGTCCGCGCGATCAATTTGGCGTCTAGGTGGATGTTGGACTTCGCTTCAGGATGGAAATGGAAGAAAGCCTCTATGCGGTGCCGACCGCGACCTTCAATGCTATCCGTAATCACGACTTCGCTGGCTCGAAGTTCAAGCCGCCTCCGGTGAAGCACCGGGCTCGACAGGCGGCGATACCCATCGTGAGCAGCTTCCACGAAGGTCCGCCCGTCTGTTCGAACGTCCAACGGGCGTGCCCGCCGTGCGACTCGAAAGCAATTCCAAACTTCGGACTGATCAACACCGTCGATCCTTATTGTGTTGTGCGAGGCAGTGCCTCTTTGCCGCTGGCGGTCGGGTCCTTTCTCGTAGGTTGATGTCCCCGAATTCACGAGCACACGGTGGCCACTGAGAGACATTTCGAAAGAGAGCGTATCTGCATGCGCATGACCGGGTTGATGACCGGGTCCAATTGCACCTGCATCGAACAAGACGAGCGCTCCCTCCGAGCCTAAACGGACGTAACCGCTAGTCCCAAGCGGCAGATCGGCAGGCTCAAGGGCGAGCCGAGATGCGTAATGTGTGAGTTCCTCGGGACCCGGGGCGATTCCGAAGGCGGAATCGTTAAAAAACGCTATCTGCCCATCCGGGTGCGCCATATTCAGCAACCACGCCAGCATCTTACGAGCGTTTTCACTCCAAACGCAACGTTGGTCTGCCGCGCGACCGTGTACCTGAGCTGCATTGATGAGATCCAGAAGGCTTTCCAGAATCAGCGCATGATACATCGGACTCCGCTCGAAATGTCCGCCGTCTGAGAGTACCTGTTCGCGAAGCTCACGGCGAAGCAACGGAACGCCCACTCTTAACCACTGCTTCGGAGGCTGCCCTTCGAAAAACAGACCAGCCATGGTCAACCCGACAGCATTCGCGAATAGGTGATTCGCTCCCAGATGATGTTCAATCGTCTGCGACAGATACTCGGCCTGTAACTGCAGGCTGCGGATTGCGGATTTGCTAAGCTGCCCCCCATTGAGTGCCCATTTGATCCAGTTAACGATGCGGATCGCGATCGGGTATGGCTCCCAACCATTGCCAAAGCCGATCGGATTGTCTGCGATCCACCGCTCGATCAGATCGAACGTACAGTGATCGAAATAGTGCAAGTTATAGAGCCACAGCTTCGAGATCCCTGCCTCATTCCAAGTTTGAATTTCGTGCTCTTCGTTTAGGAAGCGAAACTTGTTCGGTCCGATTTGAGCGGACGGTCGCGGAATAGAGGTCATCCACGTACCCTTCAATTCCCGAACGGGTAGGCCAAAGGTCATCGGCCTTAAAGCAGGACGGGGCTTATACAAACGCCGATAAACCTGTACCGGCCGCAAGTACCGAACAGTGTGAAACAGAGTTCCCAACGAAGCTGTCAAAGGGTGGCTACCTGTATCGTTGTGCGACTAACTTCTAGAATCTCGTCGAAAGCTATGGGCGATTGCGTTCCGCTACGAATAGAATCAACAAACGCCGTAACCATGTTATTGGCGCCTTTGTCCTGGCGCCAGAGCTTCATGGATCGAAACTCGGGCCAACCCCAAGCGCGCAACGTGCGGAAGTTATCCAGTTGCAAGACGCGACCAGCACAGAAGACATCCACGCGTTCTTTCGGAAAGGTTCGATTCCCGGAGACGAAATAGTGTACTGTCGCAATGGAACCGTCTGCGAAGGTCATCGAGAAGGTCGTTGAATAGGTTGCGGGTTCATTTCGTCCCGGAGCTCGTACTGCCTGGACGGACGTAACAGGCGTTCCTACCAGAAACCGTACGAGGTCAACGAAATGACATGCTTCACCAGCAATGCGCCCTCCGCCCACGTGAGCATTTTGCGTCCAGTGATCGGCGGGAACAGAACCTGCGTTGACCGTCACGATAATCGCTTTAGGCTCGTTCACCCCGGCGAGTAACGACTTCATCTTTATTACGTGGGGAGCGAAACGGCGGTTGAACCCCACCATCACACGTGGTGCGTTGCCGTTGCGAAGTGCCGTGATGTAGTCTTCCTCGATGCCGTCGATCTCCTCAGCGCACATGGCTAGCGGCTTTTCGACAAAGACATTTTTTCCTGTTAAGAGTCCCTGCCGGACGTACCTGCAATGGGAGTCGTGGCGTGTGGCGATCACAACCGTATCGATATTCTCTTCACAGAAGACGGATTCGGGATCTGTGCTGGCATTTTGGAAGCCAAACTTTCGGCCCGCGTGGGCAGCAGACACGCCACCATTTGAAACGATGGTGCGCAGGCTTGCGCCCGAGGATTGAAATGCAGGTATCAGAACCTTGGTTGCATAGGCACCGGCTCCGAGGAACGCAACCTTGGGATCTTTTGATGGCCGAGCTTCAAAATCCGACAGCCTAATTGTCCGGCGGGACAGTGCTGCATTTCGCTCTTCCGGTTCAAACCGGTACTGAAGCAGTATGCCCAAGTGTGGCTCACTGCTCTGAATCAGCCCGTAGGATTCCTCAGCCCGCTCAAACGGGAAACGATGCGTAATCAGGGGTGCCACGTCCAGGCGCCCGTCAGCGAGCATATCGAGAACAGCTTCGAAATTGCGCTGAGCAGTCCAGCGAACGTAAGGAAGCGGATAATCCTGCCCGTCTTGCTCATAGGACGCGTCGTAGCGGCCTGGCCCGTAAGAGCACGACACTTGGAACGACAGTTCTTTCTTGTAGAAATCATCACGAGAGAGCTGGAGACCAGCGACTCCAACCAGAACGATGCGGCCTCGCTTACGGCACGTCAGCGCCGCCTGATGGACCGGTTCGCTGCTCTTCGTAGCGGCAGTAATCAACACAGCATCGACTCCGCGGCCACGCGAGAATCGCTCCGCTGCGCTGACTGGATCTTCTCCGGCAGAAAGGTTCACGGTTGTGGCGCCAAACTGTTCGGCAAGCTTGAGTTTCCGCGGATCGATGTCGATACCAAGCACTCGGCACCCGTTTGCACGCAGAAGCTGAACCGTCATGAGGCCAATCAGGCCAAGTCCAGTTACGACCACGTATTCGCCTAGCGTGGGTTGAGCGAGGCGGATGCCTTCAAGCGCAATAGCGCCGACCACGGTGAATGCAGCAGATTCATAACTAACTGAATCCGGAATACGGGCACACAGAGTTTTCGGTACGTTGACGATCTCGGCATGAGGCCCATTGGAGATGACGCGATCACCTGGCCGAAATTCGGTGACATTCTCTCCCGCTTCTAAGACAACGCCCGCGTTCGAGTATCCGAGAGCGATTGGCTGATCGAGTTTAGACCGGACGGATTGAATGGTTGGCAGCACGCCGTCCGTTTTGATCTTCGCGAGAACCATTCTTACTTTGTCCGGCTGTTGACGGGCTTTGTAGATCCAATTCGCTTTTCCGAAATCGAGAAGCATGCGCTCGGTTCCGGAGGACAGTAGTGAACACCGGCTTCGGATCAGTACTTGACCCGAGATTGGCCTCGATGTTGGGCAGTCGTTGAGAGACAGCTGACCCCTGCTGCATTCAAGAGACAAATTCAGCGACATGGAGCCGTTCGTTTAGCGAGCACGAAGTCTGAACATAATCAGAGGCGTACTCTGCCCAGTTGTCCCGAAGCATTCCCAGCCACTAGCTTTCAAAGCTTTCGTCCAGGCCTCTTTGCTAATCCTGACGTTTGAGAGCCGTAAATAGCTTGCCCTCGAAGGATTGAGGACCGCAGATCCGGGCCGACATTTTCGAAGTAGATCATACAAGTGACGTTCGAGCCACTCTGCGCTTCGGATAGGGTGTCTAATATTCGGAACGGTAACTAACCCCAATGCACCTTTTGTGCACACTCTACGCAATTCGCGGAACCACTGCATGTAGTTCTCGGTGTATTCAAATACGCTTGATGCAGTAAATGCGCTAAATGACCCTGATGAAAACGGTAACTTATCGCGGTCAAGTAGCACAAACGGGATATCGAAGCATGCAAATCGTTCGCGAGCCCGCTGAATCATTTGCTCCGCTTGATCTATGCCGGTAGGTCTAAATCCTGCTGCAAGATAATAAGCCGTGATGTCCCCTGAGCCGCAGCCAAAATCAAGAACGGGAGCAGCTTTTGGCACATATGCCTTCAGCGCGGAGGTGAAGGTTTCGATACGCTTGTGCATCGATCCGCGAAGGCCGTACTTTTCTTCCCATTGTTTGGCTTGCAGGTCAAAATAGTGTTTGAGAGATAAACCATCGTTTGCAATCATGCTTTCTTCGTAGCGTCTCTTTTCCGGTCTCAACGTAGATACAGCCGTGTCCCATGATCGGCGACGGACAATTATATATTCGAAGTCGAATCCATCTCGCGCGCTGATAGTCGGACGTCCCGCTGGGGTAGTATCGCAGCTCACTCCAAGTCACTGAGCGCACATTGAGGTCTTGTATGGATCAAAATGGAGTCCTAAACAGCTCGCTCGATTACGAATTACCACGACCGCAAAGATGACAGCCACCTCCGTGACCGCCTGGACCGAGTAAAGAACGATGGGCTCTCTCAGCGCGGCTCACCATTGTAGATTCGGGTGGATTGCCGGCAATTGACTGGTTCTGAAACGCCGCAAGCGGCACCAGTCGTCACGGCGCAGCCGAATTCTTCCGTGACGCCCACGCGCATTTCGCGCAGAAGCTGAAATATCTGAGTATCCCAGTACGAGATCGGCAGACGCGACATATTTTGGCGAATCGTTTCCCATTGTGAAGGATCGGAACTAAGGCGTTCGAAGAGCCGCGCCAGTGCTCCAGAGTCATGGTAAGGGAGCGAAAAACATGCGCCGTTCTCGCGGAAGATAGTGGCTGTTTCCACTTCGCTATTTACAACGAAAGGGATGCGGAACAATAAACAATCAGCCCATTTGCTCGAAGCGGCGAGCCGATTGATAGCTATTCCCGGATCGTAGTAAGTAAGCACGACATGAGCCCGTTCATAGTTCGCGAGAGCCTGGGCCTCTGATAAAGCACCGAGGTATTCGCAGTACTCTGCAGCCGCAAGCTCCTCGGCTTCGGTACATTCAATCCGACCCGCGAGAATAATTCTGAGCGGCACGCTGACATTTTTGAGGGCCGCTATCAGGGTGTCGAGGCCCCGGGATTTCTGCAGCCATCCATTAACATAAACGGTAAATATCGCATCGCGCCTGTACTGGCGCTTGTCGATGATTTCCAGGGCTGACATGTGTCCCGAACGGGTTGGAAGATTGGGTATGATACGCACGTTCGAGTCCTCACGATTCCATCTATTCCTGTCCGGAAGTAGATGTATGGACGCCCGGCGGGCAACGTTGCATTCTATGTGTGCAAAGAGCTTGGATGTTGCCCGGCCCCATTTATAGCTCAGAGCAAAGTTATCCATATTTGCATATACAAATCGTATAGGTCGAAATACACTGGCGACCGCAACAGGTAGCGCAGCTGGAAGCAGGTAACATATGTACACTGCGTCTTCACGATTCCGTGCGGCACCGAAGAAGACCTTGGCTAGCCACCGCAAGAATTTCCAATACCGGAGCGCGCCCTTTACGCTCTTCGATTTTGGGACAAAGGCGCACAGCTGGACATTATGGTCAACACTGTGATCTCTCCAATGGGCGAAGCCCCAAAACTGGAATGTTTTGCGGCCGATCGCAAGGAGCGCTGCCAGCTTGTCTAGCGTAACGGCGTGAGCCATGTCGTTCGTCGCTGCGACAACGACCAGATTCGGACCATTCATCGGGGGAATCTAAAGGTGCAAAGTCGGCTTACGGCTCCGGGCTCCCACTCGCGTGAGGACTGTATTTTGTGGCGGGGACCCATGGCTTTAAACGCATTTCGGAGCTTGCAAAATCCAAATAGGGGAACAGTTAGGACCCCAATCCTGCCGATAAGGCCCGAGAATTCTCCGTAAACGATATCCATGCCGAAACAGCACGTAAGAAGTACGTAAGTGACATACTCATACCTGTACCGAGCATGCGCCCCATACGACGCGATCGTACTTAAGAAAAGACCGTGAATAAATGCCACAAGAATAATGCCCAAGATGCCGCCATTCAAATACGCTTCGGTGGCGCATCCGGTGGTGAGGGAAGACCGGTACTTTCCCTCGTAGTCATATGCCTTCGGGTCAAGGATATTAGCCAGTCTCGGTCCGCCTCCGAACGGTTTGTTGGCCCAAAGGGCCCGCGGAATCGGCAAAACCAAGGCAGCGAGGTACGTCTGCCCTTCGGCTAAATCCCAGTCCCGTCTATGCGCTAGCAAGTACGTTAAAAGCTCTGACTGCCCAAAATTGTTCACTATTTCGTCCGGAATCGACACGCTTGCCACATCTAAGTTGCTAACTTCGCGGAAGTCAGCAACGCCTTGTTGGAGTACTGCTAAGCGTGTTGCCCCTAGAATAACGGTCAACGCGAGAATTGCGCACGTGACGAGACACAGCTTAACGGCCCTAATTCGTAGACGCCGCATTGTGAGATACGCAAAGGACACATAAATAATGCTTATAAGGCCGTTGAGTCGGCTACCCAGAATAATCGCAAGGCCAGCGGTAACGAGCACAAAATACAACACGCCAATGATCTGGGTAGCGCGCATCGCTCCTCTTCGCGCGATAAGCGGTACCGCCAGGAGCATCACGGCAGTGTGGCCAACCAGAATCGTGTCCGTGAAATACCCTTTCCCGGACGTGATGCGAATGCGGTCAGCGACAAATTCGCTATAGTTTGTGAGGAGCATCGTGCCAAAAACAGCAACGATGGCAACTGCCGCTGTCGCCTGAATGATTCCAAGGACGGGAACCAGACCCTTCTCGTCTGGACTGTGGGATGTCGCGGCGAGCCTCAAGGTGAGTCTCGAGCCGCAAACCGGACTGACAAAGTTATACCCTCCAAAGCAGGACGCAAAATATAAGAGTGACAACAGCAATGTCAACAGCACTTCTTCTCTGCTTGGAGGATCTAGTGCGATGAACGACCGTCTGGCATTCGTTATTTCCTGCATGGCCGGGATCAGGAAATAAACGATGCTGAACGATATCGAGAAAAGCCCAAACGGGGAGAACACTGAAAACTGGCGACGACCATGCATCACACTCAGTGCTACGGCTACGAGGAGTATACAGACTAAGCTCGTGAGAAGGACCATTGGAAGCATTTTGCGGATAATCGCTCAGATGTTAATGAAAACGAGAAGAGTGCGGGAAGTGGTCGGAGTAATGCTTTGCTTGCAGCCTTCAGAACTCAAAGCCATGCACAAATGAAAATGCGACGTCTCGCATAAGTAATCAGGCACTAAGGGCCTCCGTGCGAACCGCGCCGAATCTGAAGAGATAAATGCATTGACACGCTGTGAGCACCAGATAAGAGATTGCGTATGCGCACGCGAGCCCTTGTGATCCGTACGAAGGAATTACCAGAGCGGCAATTATATACAAGAGGCCAGCCCAGCCGAAGTTGAAGGAAAGATTAAGCCACATTTTTCCAGCACTGACGATTCCCGTTCCCACGGCATTGCCTATCGTGTTCAGTACGCCAGCGATCGTCATCAAGGCGAGGGTCACTGAGCCCTTCGCGAATTCCGAGCCGTAGGCGTTCATGATAAATCCTGCGGAACCAATAACCGGCGCTGAGACGCAAAGCCCCACAAGAGACGTTACAAGCAGGTTCTTTAGGAGCGCCTTCCTATAGCTGGCCGCATCCCTCGTGCCGCTAAGATTCGACAGGATGGGAAGATTCGATTGACTAATAGCGTTAGGCAGAAAGCAGACAGCCATTCTCCATTGATTTGCCGCGCTGAAAACGCCCATTTCGGCATAGCCGGATCGATTTACGAGGAAAGCGTTCGTCAGCCAGGTTACGGGGGCAACGAACGAAGCAGCCAAAACAGCGGGGAAAGAGAAGTCCCAAAGTACCCCGCGTTCGCCCCATGCGCCATACCAGTCTGGCTCGACCGCGTGCGACACACAGATTCTCCTTATGGCGAAGCCACTCATAACACATGCAATTGCCGCAGCAACAGACAATCCGAATAACGCGCCGTTCAGGCCCCATTCGGCTGCTGCACAGCAGGTGCCGACAACGGTTAAGATTCCCCGCAAAAGATTCAGGCGCGCGATGGTGGGGAACTCCTCGAATCCGGCCAGCACCCCTTGCAGCGCCCCGTTCCATGCGTGAAACAGCAATAACAGGGCGGCGATCTTGAGTGGAGTTATCAGTCCTGGACCATGTAAGGTATGCCGCGCTAGGAACGGGGCCGCTTCGAGGAGCAGTCCTGACATCATGCCACCGACAAGCAATGATGTCATGGCACTGAGGGCGATGATTCTTCCCGCGCGTGCGGGATCGGACGTCCGATATTGAGCGACGTGTTTTGTCGTTGTCAGACCCAGCGCTGTGCCGGCGAGTATACCGAACATCGCTACAGTGCTCTGGATGATACCGAGCTGGCCGAATGTTTCACGCCCAAGGAGCCGCGCAGCGATAATGAACGAGAGCACCGTTAAACCCTGATACGCTCCCATTCCTGCAATCGACCAAGTGGCGCCGCGTGCCATACGTGCCCGAACGGATCCATCATCGAGAAATGCCCGAATGGCACGCAGACGGTCGACATATAAGGGAGCAACCGCATCTGGTCGCGCCAGAACAGCGGGGTTCGGTTCTGTACGCATAGACGATCTACACCAGTTGGTCGGCTATCGCTTGAACACCGCGAGCAGCAGCACACGGAATGCTCCGAAGTGCTTGATCCGGTTGACTAGCCTCTCGTACAGCACACCGATAAGGTACGTGGGCCAGAAGATTCGCAGATACTCGGGCCGACCTTCAACGGTTTGTATCTGAACCACTGATAACCCGGACTCCGACGCTAGACGACCTAGTGTTCGAACTGAGTTCCCCCGATACAGCGTCCGGAACGTATTAGAGCTGCTTCGCCCACGTAGCCTGTTCACCATCTGATGAAAGGAATGCGGCGTGAGTCGAGCAATCAGCGGCACGTAATGGAGGCAATTCGGTGTCTTGATTAGAAAGAGCCCGCCTGGCCTAAGAACCCGACGAACTTCTTCCATCGCGGCGCCTGGATCGGAAAGGTGTTCAAACACGTTCGACGACAGCACCAAATCAAAGAATCCATTCGGAAACGGGATGCTTTCGGCGGACCCGACCTGTGCAAAATCGAGATAAGGATTACTCATGACTCGTCGGTCAGGGTCAATCCCTGCCACGTATTTCACTTGGTTACGAAAGTTCATCTGTGGAATAATTCCCGCCCCGGCCCCCAAATCGAGAATCTTAAACTCTTTTTTCAATGAACTAGCAACAAGTGTTCGAAACAGATCGTTATCCCAACCGTCACGGGAAAAGGGATAAAAAGTGTGATCAATCCAAGCAGTTACGTTCTTTGCCCCGCTCATATTACACTCTCAAGGCTCCATGCTGAAGTGCAGGACGCTGGAATATGCGGGGCGTCAGCGCAAACTCCTGTCTAACTCAGACAAGTAGAAGCCCTGTAACTTAACCCGATCGGCGACGCTCGGCATAGTAACTGTTGTAATAACCGTAATACCCGTTCGGCGCCGATTTCGGATTCCAATCATTCAAAATCGTTCCCAAAACGCTTGTGCCGTCTTCGCTGAATCGCTGTGTCGCGGCGAGTCCCGCATCTCTCGTCGTATGGCCTGACCGGATAACCATAATTACCTTATCCGCCATACGGCCCAGAACACGCGCGTCCGGCATCTGTAACATCGGAGGCGTGTCGATCAGGACAGTGTCAAATTCATTGCGTACGTAACTCAACAGCGCCGGCATATGTAGGCCATAGAGTAAGGTAGTTGCCGCCGAACTCGTCGGCCCGCTGGTCAAAACGAATAATCCCGGGACTTCAGTCTCACGAATTAGTCCACCGAGAGACTTATCTCCGTTCAGGCTCGCCTTTTCACGAAGGATAGTGCTTAAGCCTCGATCATTCTGCAATCCAAAAATCTCGTGCTGTCGAGGCTTTCGCATATCTGCGTCAATCAACAACACTCTTTGACCCACTTCCGCGATTGCGATTCCGAGATTACTGACAATGGTCAATTTGCCTTCACCAGGGCCGGCGCTGGTCAGCACCAAGATTTTCGGCCGGGGCCCTTTCTCGCCTGCGAATAGGATGGATACCAGTGTCGATCGAAAGCTCTCAGCCACCATTGATGGCTTGCGCTGCCAGGTCACTAATTCAACCCGGTCACCGAGAGCGCCTGAGGCTTTCCTGAGCGTGTTACCCAATATCGTGAGGTCTTTCGACCCTGTTAGTGAATCGCGGAAGCTGCGATTGTCAACAGCTCCCGACGGGATAATGCCCAGCTCCGGCACATTCAGATATAAGCTGATTTCCCCAGGCTGCTGAATAGTCCGGTCAGCGCGCTCGCGCATCATGATAAACGCGCCTCCGATGAAGATACCGGTGAGCAGGCCAAGCGCCGCGCTCTGTACCGGTTTCGGCTTATACGGACGCCGCGGGACTTTCGCCTGATCGACGACCCTGACGTTGCTGGCGCGCATCGCCGAGGCAATCGTCGATTCCTTTAACTGCTGGAGCATCGCCTCGTAGAGTTGCCGGTTGCTATCCGCCTCTCGTTTAAGAATGTTGTACTGGATCGCTTTTTCGCTTTGGCCTGTGACAAGGCGCGTTTGCGCATCGTAAGCCGCGGCTAGAAGCTTCTCTCTTCGGCCCGTCTCCTGATACTCGTTCTTGATGCGATCCAGGATCGCCGCTCGATCATGGTTGAATGCCGCCTCGAGCGTGACCAGTTCTGCCTGAACGCGTTTCACCTTTGCGTGCTCGGGGGTGAAAGTCGTGCTCAATTCAGCCACCTGCCGTCTCAGGTCGGTAAGTTTCGACTGAGTATCCTGAAGGCCTGGGTCATTCAGCACATCGGGCAGCGCATCAGGCGGGCTGCTTTGAGCGATTTCATAACGCGATTGCTTGGAAATACGGTCACCCTGAGCGGCAGAAAGCTGCTGCTGGAGTTGGCGCAGCTTGTCTTCCGAGACATTGGTCTTTTCCTCGGTAAATAGAAGCCCGGAGTTGCGAGCGTAAGTCTGAAGTGCATCTTCAGATTGCTCCAGCTTTATCTTCATGCCATCCAGTTGGCGAGCTAGCCAATTGCTCGTCTTCTCAGTCGTCTTCCAGCGCGCTTCCAGGTTCTGCTCAATGAATTCGCTCGTAAGCGTATTGGCGAACTGTGCCGCCAGCTGCGCGCTCGGAGAATCGGCCGTGATCTCAACAATTCGGGTTTGTCCAGCCGCTCGAACTTTCAAGCTCTTAGCTATACTCTTCAGCGCTTCTTCGCGCGGGTTCACATCCGGTAATTCAGGTAAGTTCAAAAGCTTGCGCCAAGCCGACGTGCGGGGGGAGGCCTCGGTTGCGGACGCATCACTCTGCTTGAGCTTGGCGGAGACGCGATCCAAAAGAGAGTCGCTGCCGAGGATTTTAATCTGGGTTTGAATATCCAGGGCCTCTGAGCTCGTTCCACTTTCAGCCATCGGGTTCGACTGCTTGAAATTCAGGAAATTATCGTTCAATCCGACGATCTCGAGCGATGTGCGTGCCTGGTAGATCGGTGTTTGGGGAAGAGTGATCAGGAAGCCGAGTAGGGCCCCGATGAACGCGAAAACAATCCAAGTACCCTTATGACGGCTTAGAATGCGCCAGTACTCAATTAGGCCGGGCGTTTGCGCTTCGTCGTCCGAATCGCGGGCTGGCGGGGCCGCCGGTATCTCCACGTACTGGCTACGGGCAAGCGTATGCTCAGCCCATCTGCCTGGGACAGGGAGCGTGCTCCTGGATTCTTGTGTTTGAGTCTGATTTTCCATGGTAATTAGTAACGTCCGTAGACCGCCACCCCGGTGGCAACTTGTATTGCTGCTTCGGTGGTTCGCGCGACGATACTCTTAGCCGCACTGTCTGGAACGAACAAAATGTCGTCGGCTTTGAGGGAGAGATCGGTACCTTTGCCCGCCATTAGTTTCTTCAAATCCACTGGCACTTCGGATCGCTTGGCCGTGCCAACCAGGGCGCGCATGATTTTGGCTTTCGCGGGAGCGGCTGTTTTGTCCAACCCTTCCGCTAACGAGAGAACCTGAAGCGCAGATAGAGTTTCATTCTCGCCAAGAACAAAGGCACCGGGTTTATGGACGGATCCGACAACATAAACCAATTCCGCCCTGGGCACTGAAATCACGTCCTCAGGCTTGATTGCAATGTTCTCCGTGGGATCGCTAGCGTTCATGATGCTTTTTACGCTCACACTCGCGACACTAAATTTGCCGGTAACATCATCCTTTGCATTTGGAAGCGGAATGCGGCCCCACTGGAGGTTGCGAGTGATCTCGACTTTGTTCCCGGCGTCCGCATGTAGTCCACCAGCCAGGGATAAGACTTCGAACAGTGACTTTCTGCCTTGCAGTTGATGGACGCCAGGTAGATTTACTGCGCCGAGGATCGAGATCGGTTGGCTGCGAAACTCCGTAATTGATACGACGACTTCGGGATCCTGGAAGAAGCGCTTCAGACGGTCTTCAATCGCCGTTTCAAGATGTTCGGCGGTGAAGCCAGCCGCGTGGATGCGGCCAGCCATTGGCAAGTTGATATCGCCTCGCATGTCGATGCGCATCGGTTTGCCGCTGATCTCCTCGGCATCAGAGACATAGAGCGTTAGCTGATCGTCCGGGCCGAGTACATAGTTGGAGGGCACATTCTCGGACCGTGGAAGGCTTACCAAAACACCCGTTATGTTAGTAGCTGGAGGCGCCATTTGGACCGCCCGCTCCTGAGCCGAACACATCCCAATGGAAAACAGCATTGAAATGTAAAACAGACGCGTTTGAAGGTGCATGGGAACTATATTTTAAATTGGTTTGAGTTACCGCTTTGTTAAGCCGTACGCGATTTACCGAACGCAAAAAACGACTGATTTTTTTGAGACATTTTCGACGGAAAGGATTCGCCCGCAATTACACATGCCGGATTGTAAGTACAGACTGAGTCTGCACGTTCTATCCCATACCGTGACGAAATATACTTATACGCTTTCGACAGATCGGGCGGCCGGTCAACGCAATCATGCGCATCGCTCGCAACGAAGTGGATTAGACCTGCGGCCATGAGCTTGTCAGCAATATTCTTTGCAATTGGTCCAAAACGTCCGAGAAATGACTGCCCGGTCACTTGTACCAGGCAACTGTCTTCGATCCAGTGCGCGAGTTCATCTATTTTCCGCTGAAAAGAGAGGTTTCTCTCTGGATGAGTAATGATCGGAATAAGGCCGGCGCTAATAAGCTGCCGCACTGCCTGACGCACTATTGGAAGAGCTACTAAGTCTGGTAACTCGAGCATGAGATATTGCTTGTTATTGATCGTGTACTTAGTTGGATTTCGAAGTGCGTCGGACACATTGTCGTAAGTCAGGTGAAAATCGCAGCCTAAATGAAGTGAAATTAAGCCTCCACTCCGCTCCGCCAGGTCCCTGAACGACTCGTCGACCCTCGCGTGATCGAAACTGAATTGGGAACTTGCATGTGGCGTCGCAACGATGTCTGTTGTCCCGGAGCCCGCTGCCAAGCGGAGCATTTCGAGGCTTTCATCGACGCTACGCGCGCCATCGTCTAATCCGGGAAGTATATGGCTGTGTATGTCAATCATGCGCTAAAGACGATTGCAGAAGTGAGTTTGTCAGAGTTCGCTGACCCACTCGCGATCAATCTCAACAGACACGGATCGCTGGAGGATGCTTACGGAGACGACCATTCTCCATTCGCTTTTCTTCTTTAAGAGAAGCCCTTCCAGCCCTTCGAGCGAACCTCGATTTACACGAATGCGCTGACCTTCACGAAGAAAAGGGCATGGTTCGGCGGCAAGACCAGAACGCACTACCAACTGAACCGCCTCGATTTCACTTTCCGGGATGGGCGTTGGGCCTTTCCCGAAACCGACAATGGAAATGACGCCCGGCGTGGTGAGAATCGGGAGCCTGCGCGTCGCATCAAAACGGCAGAACACATAGCCGGGAAACTGCGGCAAGGTCGAATCGACTACACGGTCTGACCAGCGGCGGCGGCTTCGGTAAACCGGCAGGTATTGTTCATAGCCCTTGTGTTCCAGGGCGCTCGCGGCTACGCTCTCATGGTTCCGTTTGGTTCGGACGCCGTACCAAGGCAGCTGACACGGCTCCATAGTGTTGTTTTGTAGACAGTTCATTTGCAAAATAAATCCACGGACACCCCTGCGCGCGTCAGATTCGCCAAGCCGCAAGCTACCGCCCATTCAGTCCCGTCTTATCTTTCCTGCAGGAACCGAAACGAAAGTACCAAACCTAAACCGCACTTCTGTAGTACCCGGTTTAGGACTACCCCTCTCAGTTTTTTTGAGGGGAATACGACTTGAAGTACGAACTCACTTAGTGAGTTGGGCGGAGTTCCACCGCGTCAATCCAAGCCTTCCCGGCGATCTTGTTATCGATTCTAAGCGAGGCCTGCCGCATGACCTCCACCTGAACCAGGGTCGTTTTTGCGCCGATAGCAAAAACGCGCTCGACCTTCGTCCAGTTATGCGTCCCGGTTAGCGGATCAGTTCGAATATCCAGATGCTGCGGCTGAAGGGCGTCGGAGATTCTCAACGAGATACCTTGGTCGGTCGTAAGGCTATCGGTCTTCACGAAAGCCTGAAGCTTCCATTTTCCGGGCGGCAGCACCGCTTGCTGCCACACGTGGTAGTCCACATTGGCGTTTCCAGCAAAACGTAGCGCAAGGGACGATCGACCACCATGCGCGACGTCCCACACTCGATCTGCCCGTACATTTTCATTCGGATCGATGTGCCAATCGAGCGGTGACGGCCGGAACGGAGATTCAAAGCCTCCATTGAAAATCCAGTTTGTATGCCGGTACTCAGGAACGTTCCCACGGTTCAACTCTCCCCAACTTTGGGCGGCACGTTCCACCTGTCTTTTGAGGATAAGGAAGCTGACGTACTCCCCGGCGAGCGTACTGTCAGCCAGAGATCGCTCTGCCATCCATTTCCAGGTGGTTTCGGCGCGGTCAGTTTGACCCTCTTGCATAAGGAATCTGAGAAAAGCCTGTGCAGCGAAGGCTGTTTGCGGGATTCCTCTGTCAAGAATGTCGCGTATCTGAAAATCCATTCGAGAGTAGGTGAAGAATGCGGGCGAATAATACGCGGACAGCTCTGGGTCGCTTAGAATAGCCGAGAGATATCGCAAACTGGCTGGGTAATCACCTGTTCTGAAATAAAAGTTTGCCGCGCGAAATAGAATTGCTGGATTCTTTGGGCCCGCAGCTGACGCGCGCTGAAAACAAAATCGGGCTAGTTCGGGCAGACCGGCATTAAGCATCGTTTCGCTTAAATCAGCCCATCGGTAAGCAGAAGCCGGATCTAGAAGAAGGGCGCGCTTAAACTCCGAGAGCACATAGTCGGATTGGCTCCGAGAGGCCTTTTGTTGCAGATCATAGATCCGCTCATCCGAGAACTCACCGGGGCAAAGCCAAGCGCGACAAAACCGGTTTTTCGCTTCATCGTCCGGCTTGGCTCTGGTCAGCCAAATCCCCGTCGCGCCATAGAAAGTGATAGCCAATCCAATGGCGCAAGGAAAAGCCTTATTAAAGATGATGTCTCACCCGTCGATAACTAAGGTGGATACTCCGTCTCAAAATTCGTATTTTTGACGGTGAGCTCATGGCTATTCGAAGGCGAGATGGCATGGAAAAAGGGTGAAACGCTTGGCTCCATGAGAGGACTGCCGGAACGAAGCCACCAAGTCATGGAGGTTCTCGATGAATCGCATTCCAGTTCTGTTTACCGCGTTCGCGGTGTTTCACCTAGCCAGCTTCGCTTCGGCTCCCATTGCAACGGTGTCCAGTCCCGAGCCGGTCACGCTTGCGGGGCATTCGCTCTCAGCGCCAGGCGTTGCGTCATGGCCACTCGTTACAGGTGATGAAATCACTACATCAACGGCACCCGCAACAATTCTTTTCCACGACGGCAGCAGCGTGGCACTTGCCGCGAAATCTTCTGCTCTGCTCACTGGAACGAGCACGCAACCCAAACTCGTATTGATCGCGGGCAGTCTTAATTACAGCCTTGTTGCCGGTTCAAAGGTGGCACTGAGCAGATCTACGGACGGAAACGATAACGGATCGACAGGTGACCCACATTCTATCGGAAAAGCTCCCACGGCCACCACCACTACTGCCGCGGCCACGGGCATTTCAAAAGGCGCTATTATTGCCGGCGTCCTCGCCGCAGCGGCCGTTGTCACGGTTATCCCGATTGAGACGCTTTCTCACTCTGCTCCAAAAAGTTTGCCCTCCGTCAGCGCCCATTAACCAAAAGCTTCGAGGGCACCGATTTTCGGTGCCCTATCTGTACGTCTTGCCTTCATCACCTCGCAGCCGACTCTAACTAGCCCTGAAGAAACTTCTTCGTCGCTTCAGCGGTGGTGTAGACTTCCCCATCAATCAACAGGCGACCGGTGTACGCGCCACCAGGGCTGTCGAACTCCCAAGCAATCTTGTGGCCTTCCCGGGCGAGCTTTGCCCACCTCGAAGCTTTTGACGCGTTTTGCTCCAGCCAGAAATGGTTGTTTTCATCAGTGAAAGAGCGGAGCTTGGAGTGGCCTAAACGATCGGTCCAGGTCTTAATGTCTGTGAACTCGGGTCTCATTCGGTACGAATCATTTATCCAAGCGGGCATTCCAACAGCTACTGACTGGCCTGCCAAGCCAAAGCTAGCATTTGGACGCAAGGAATGCCGCAACGCAAAGCGGCGCGTTTCTCACCAGCCTAGTAGATGTGCCGGACCTGCGTTCCCGATGATAGTGGCGGTTGAAGGCCCTCGCCGTCGCAGCGATAGTGCAGCGCTTTTCGACGCCGCCCCTCATGCTATTAATTATGCGGATGACAAACAACCCGGCCATCATGGGCAACCGAGTAAATGGCCGATCAATTAACATACTGGGTTGGATTATGACGGCCGCGATCTTTGCCGCTACGGCCGGACTCGTCATTGCTGGTTTGTGTAGCGGTCGCGCCTACACCGACACGACTCAAGGCACCGGCAACGTTGTACCTTAGTACACATGTCTGCGACGCAACAGCAACCAACCTTGAGCCCAGAACGAATCGTCAAGATGATGTGGGCCTTTGCCCCTCCGTTATTGATCGATGCAGCGGTCGAGAATCGCTTATTTGATGTTCTGGACCAAAATCCGCTGACACCGGAACAACTGAGCGCAGCCACGGGTGCTTCCCAGCGCGGCATCGTGGCGCTTGCCGACGCGCTCGTCGGATTCGAGTTTCTCACCAAAGACCAGCAGGGCCGATATCAGCTGACGCCGGAATCTGCGGCTTTCCTCGTACACCGCAAGCCCGCGTTCCAAGGCGGCATTTTTCACCACGTTAAGTCTGACCTGGTGCCAAGGTGGTTGCAAGTTTCCGATGCCGTTAGAAGTGGCCGGCCCGTCATTGCTGGGAATCAGCAGGAGCAAGGTGCCGCATTTTTCGAGCAGTTTGTCGAGGCGCTTTTCCCCATGGGTTATCCAGCCGCGAAGGCGCTTGCCGCGGACCTGAAGGTTGCTGAAGCGAAGGAGCAAACGCGAGTGCTAGATGTGGGCGCCGGCTCCGGTGTATGGGGTATCGCTCTCGCCCAGGCTTCTCCGCTGGTGCAGGTTACCGCCGTTGACTGGGAGCGCGTGCTAGGAACAACAAAAAGGATGGTAGCACGACTAAAGCTGGAAGATCGTTTTAGGTTTGTGCCAGGCGATATGCTCGAAGCGGATTACGGTTCGAATTACGCCGTCGCCACACTTGGGCATATATTACACAGCGAAGGAGTCGAACGCAGCAAGACTCTTCTGCGCCGCGTTCACGATGCATTGCGCCCCGGCGGCACAATCGCAATCGCAGAGTTTCTTGTCAACGCTGAGCGAACAGGGCCTCCGCAGGGTTTAATCTTCGCAGTAAATATGTTAGTGCACACCGACCAAGGCGGGACCTTTTCGTTTGAGGAAATTTCGGACTGGCTACGCGACTCTGGTTTCAAAAATATGCGATTGCTCGATGCGCCCGGCCCATCTCCGCTCATCCTGGCGGAAAAAGCGGGTAGTGGGTCGGTTTGAGGCCGTAAAGGAATCATCATTCCTCGGATGCCCGTTTGTGGTCAATCTCCAGATAGCCGACTTTACGGACAAGTGGATAGTTTTATAATGGCCGTTAATTGCAGGGAAGGCCCAGCTTGCCGGTACCGGAGTTCTGAGACGCCTGATGCATGGCGAATCTGGGGCCAAGATTGACAACGCGGCGCCGCGCCGCAGATGCCATAACTTACACTCAACTACATGCTCAACCGGGGCTATGCCTACACCACAATCATCAGCAGCAAATACCATGGACAAACCCTGCTCTCCCACCTGGCAAGCCTTTACCCCCACTCAACCGCAGAAGCCTGGCAACAAAAACTGAACAACGGCGAAGTCACCCTCAACGGCGTCACCGCCACCGGAAGCGAATCGGTCACTTTAGGCCAAACCCTTGTCTGGAACCGTCCACCCTGGATCGAACCAGACTCCCCTCAGCACTTCGAAGTCCTGTTTGAAGACCCCCATCTGTTGGCCGTCAACAAACCCAGCGGGCTGCCCACCCTCCCCGGCGGCGGCTTCATGGAAAACACCCTCCTGCGCCTGGTGCAAAAGCAAACCCCCAACGCAAACCCTGTCCACCGGTTAGGCCGAGCCACTACCGGCATCGTCCTCTTCGCCAAAACACCGCAGGCGGCCTCTAATCTATTCGCAAACTGGAACACACCCAAAATTCAAAAAATCTACCGGGCGCTGGCTCAAAACATTGCACAGCACGACGCCTACGAAATCCTCACACCCATCGGCCTCGTACCGCACCCGCTCATCGGTTCCGTGTGGGCCGCCAACCCAAGTGGCAAACCGTCAAAGTCATTGGCAAAGGTGATCTCACGCACCACCAGCACCACAACATTTGAGGTAAGCCTGAATTCGGGCCGCCCTCATCAAATCAGAATCCATCTGGCATCCATCGGCCATCCCCTGGTAGGCGATCCTCTGTACGGCTTAACCGGCCAGCCTCTTGAAAATCTCCCCGGCCTCCCCGGCGATGGAGGATATTTCCTGCACGCCCAATATCTGAAATTCCACCACCCCATCACCGGAGAACAAATCAATCTTGAGGCAGCTTTGCCGTCCGGATTCTCATTGCATCAGTAGGTTCACGGCGGGAATCAAATCAGGGTGGCCGTTGAAACCTGCGCGATCCGGCCATTCCGAATCTTTGACGAGACCTGTCTTATTGGGCTCCAACAAGGGTGGTTATCAGGTCTATGCCGGAACGGCCGCTTTGCGCTTAACTATTCAGAATTCCGCTGTATAGAAGAGTGATCCACAACTTTCCTGACGGGACTCATGTCCTGCCAAGTTCCGGTTTGCCCGTGATCCAGCCACAAGCCGGAAACCGTACCGGATTTGTAAACACATTGGCACATTAAACTAGTTTCCCGTGTGGCACGTGATCCTGTCGTTATCCGGAACCGCCAGCACTCCTGGGAAATCCGTGCCGACTCGTCGTTTCTGCTTGTTGCCATCGCTCTTCTCTGTGTCGCTATCCTCACCAACATGTATAGCTCGGTGATCGGATCGCATTAGTTCCGGTAACTGTCCATGCTATATACTGGGTCCCGCCGCGACTGTTCAGAGTAGGCACAAGGAGAATGATCATGCGGAGACGACCCGAGCGGTTCAGTATTATCCTGACACTGATTTTTAGCGCGGTGCTGAGCGGAGGCGCGGTGCATACGGCAGCGGCAACTACCAGGCACGGTTTGAGCCGGCCGTCCAGCACCCGCCTCAAGTTGTCGCAATTGCCGGCGGGGCTAGCGGAAGCGGTCGAGCGCGCGCTGGGGCCGGCGCAAGCAAGCGATCCCGCCCAATTCGCACAGCAGCAGCAACTGCAGGCGCCAGATGGCGCGCCCGGTGACGAGTTCGGCTGGTCGGTGGCGCTGAACAGTAACGGGCACATCGCCCTCATCGGCGCGCGTTTTAAGAACGGCACCACGGGGGCAGCCTACGTGTTCACGGAGCAAGGTAACACCTGGACGGAGCAGCAGGAGCTGCAGGCCTCGGATGGGGCGCTCGGTGACGAGTTCGGCTTTTCGGTGGCGCTGAATGGTGACGGGCACATCGCCCTCATCGGCGCGCCTGTCAAGAACGGCCAAAAGGGAGCGGCATACATCTTCACGGAGCAGAATAACACCTGGACTGAGCAGCAGGAGCTGCAGGCCTTGGATGGGGCGCTCGGTGACGCGTTCGGCTGGTCGGTGGCGCTGAACAGTAACGGGCACATCGCCCTGGCCGGCGCGCCTTTTAAGAACGGCGCCACGGGGGCAGCCTACGTGTTCACGGAGCAGGGTAACACCTGGACTGAGCAGCAGGAGCTGCAGGCGTCGGATGGCGCGCTCGGTGACCAGTTCGGCCTTTCGGTGGCGCTGAATAACGACGGGCACATCGCCCTGATCGGCGCGCCTGTCAAGAACGGCCAAAAGGGAGCGGCCTACATCTTCACGGAGCAGAATAACACCTGGACTGAGCAGCAGGAGCTGCAGGCCTCGGATAGCGCGCCCGGTGACCAGTTCGGCTTTTCGGTGGCGCTGAATAACGACGGGCACATCGCCCTCATCGGCGCGCCTTTCAAAAACTCCTTCCGGGGAGCGGCATACATCTTCACGGAGCAGAATAGCGCCTACGCGCAGCAGCAGGAGCTGCAGGCGTCGGATGGCGCGCCCAGTGACGTGTTCGGCCACTCGGTGGCGCTGAATGGCGATGGGCACATCGCCCTCATCGGCGCGCCTGTCAAGAACGGCTTCCAGGGAGCGGCCTACGTGTTCACGGAGCACGATAGCACCTGGACTGAGCAGCAGGAATTGCAGGCGTCAGACGGCACGTCGGGTGACATTTTCGGCTCGTCGGTGGCGCTGAATGATGACGGGCGCATCGCCCTCGTCGGCGCGCCTTTCAAGAACGGCCAAAAGGGAGCGGCCTACGTGTTCACGGAACGGCCGTGATTACCCGTACGGCAGTCACTGCCGTGGAACAAGCAAAAGGAAGAAGGACAATGCGGACACGATCTGAGCGGCTTTTTACTATCTGCCACTGATTTTGAGCGCCGCCTTGAGCGTTGGCGCTGTGCGTGCGACGGCAGCAACCGCCGCGCACAATTTGAACGGGCCGCTTAGCAGCCGGGCCAAGTTGTCGCAATTACCGGCTGGGCTGGCGGAAGCGGCCGAGCGCGCGCTAGGGCCGGCGGAAGGAAGCGATCCGGCCAATACGAGCAGCAACAGGAATTGCAGGTCTCGGATGGCGCGCCCTCTGACAATTCGGCGTATCGGTAACGTTGAACAACGACGGGCACATCGCCCTCGTCGGGCCATAGGGCCAGCCGAGTTGCAGCGCATGCTCATAGGTGCGAAGAAACCTAGCACGTAGCAGTCTATCGACTGGATGACCTCAGCGCCGTCGTCAGTAACGCCTCTTTCGCAGAGGTCGCCAAAACTGTCCATCCATAAAACACTGTTCTTTTTTTTGCCGATGAAGCCATCAGGACTTGAAACCACATGCAGCGTTACCGTCGATCTCATTGCGCTCGACATCTTTCCTCCCGATGAGCCCGAGCCCGGCGGCGTCCACGCTGTTGCGTGATCGCTTCCCTCACCAGAAATAATCCATCGTCGCCTGTTATCGAGTTCAACCTCCCGCAAAACGACGTGCCGTTTACCAATGCTTTTCTCACTCGCTAAGAAGTCCGGTTATCGAAAAGTAGGCCTCTCGATGCATAGATCCTGTGTAACGGCCCTATCTCTAACAACGGCGAGATTGTCAAGCGGTTTCGAACTGATCACGGACATACTTCGCCTGTGTGCACTATCGGAGTGCATCGTTGGACCCAGTTGCAACTGAATTACACATGCCATGAGGCCAAGGCTCGTCGCTAATCTTTTGGGTGGACTTCAGTCCGACCCAACCATCTCTCCGGTCATAACATCGACCATGATTACTATTTCAAACTCCCTTAAATGGGAGCGGGACACTCAATCAGCGTTGCGGTGATTGACTTCACACCATAGGCCGTCACGAGCTATCCCGCGTACGAACCGTCTTCTGTCGCCGGCGGTAAATTTCGTTGCTTTCGCCACATCCAATACAGATTGACCGCTAGCTTACGCGCCATGGCCACCTTCGCGATCCGGCCGTCACGGCGCATTGCCAGGTGGAGAAACTTGCTGCGCCAATCAGGGTTGAAGCGAGCTGCCGATTGTGCTGCCTCCACCAGCAGGAAACGTAGTAGAGAGCTGCCTTGCTTGCTGATGTGACCTAATCGCCGATGTTCGCCACTCGAGGCTTCCTGCGGAATCAGTCCGATGTAGCTGCCAATCTGTTTTCCACATTGAAAGCGTTCCGGGTAGCCGATAATCAGCACAAACGCAAGTGCTGTCACCGGGCCCACTCCAGGGTGCGTCATGAGCAACTGCGTTTCAGGAAGCTTCTCTGCCTCATCCTGTACTGCTGCGGTGAGTTTTTTTACGTTTTCATCCAGTTGATCCAGGAGAGCCAGCAAATCCTGGCGGCGTCGCGTGGCCCAAGGAGCCAGTGGTAACTGCTCCAAACGCTTCCGACTTTGCTCACTTCGCAGTCCGCCTCTGCGCTGTATCCCTTCGTTCATCGCGACGGATTGCAACTGATTCAGGATTCGGGTGCGCATCTGAACCAGTCGATGACGGTGCCATAGCAGCTGACGCAGATCTCGATTCTCCGGGCTGGGCATCCATACTCGCGGGAACCGGTCCTCCATCATCAGCTTCAGCAGAAACTGAGCATCCTGCCGATCGGTCTTCTGTTTCCGGACTCGCATAGCTGCAATCTGGGCCCCATCTCCGATCCACAACTCCCAACCCAATTCCGACAGCAATCGCTCGAACCATCGCGAATGCCCCGTTGCTTCCAACCCAACTCTTACATTTACGCCTCTCAGCTTCAGATTGCGGTAGAACTTCTCCGCCTCTCCATCACTGTGCTTTAGTCTTTGCTCGCCGTACTCTCCGTTTTCCGTATCTGCGAATGCGATTTGCTGCACGCTCGGGTGATAATCACAACCTATGATCAACATTTCGGCTCCTTTCTCCCGAGCCTCGGCCCATGGCTCCTACGAGTCTAAAAGCGTCGTTGTTATGGAATCAGCGTTTAGTTTCCGAGTTGATCCTGCATAGTCGGCGACTCGGAAACTAGACGCCGAACATCATAGATCCGCCCTGGTCGCCAAGGGTAGACCTATCGCACCGAGATTTTCAAGTTGACGTATAACGCGCATGTCGGTAACGTGCCTCCAGAAGCCTGACTGACGTTAACCAAGATCCTGCATTGTCGGGCCGTTCGGAAAGTGTCCGCTAGATACGGAATGAGAAGTCCCTTCGCCTATGAAATCGTGTCGCGATTGCGACGCGCCGGCTAAAGCGGAATTCTTGTCGCCGGTTCGCGGCTTTTGGGTGATGCCCCTTTGTTCGTCAGTGTTGCTCAGGCAGAGTCTTCAGAACGGATTCGACGTATTCGCAATTGTTTTCCTGTCGCAGTACGTGATACTCGTCGTCCTTGCCTTTCAGACTACCGTGCAGGTACTTCTCCACTACAACACCGCAGTTGAAAGCATCTCGCATTCCTGCCGCCATTTGCTGAAACGATACCTTTGCGGCCTTGTCTTTGCTGCCCAAATCGACCGCGCACATTAGAGAAATCAGTAAAGCGACTAGAACTCCTCGCATGCTCCCAATCGTCTCATTTTGCCGACGTGAACCTTTAGCCGAATCCCACAACCATGCCGGCCAAGCTACATTGAGGATTGAAGTTTTCTTTCCTTCGGTAACCTGTCGGTGGCAGACGACTGGCGATAGCTTGTCGCTAATCTCGCGAGCGAATTTTTGCAGCAGCGCGTAGGATTGCGTCGAGACTTTTGTCCACGTCTTGGTTCGTCGTCGACCAGTTACTCACGCTGATTCTCATAGCTGTGCGATTTTTCCAAACGGTGCCGCCGCACCAGCAGGTTCCATCCTCTTGAATCGCCGTGATGGTGCGCTGAGTTTGTTCCGGAGTGCCAAAAGAGACCAGAACCTGGTTCAGCAGCACTTCGTTGAGCACTTCATATCCGGCGTCCCGCAGACCGTCGGCGAACCGGCGCGCTTGGCGGCAATTGCGCTCGACGATTTCGGCGAACCCACGCCGGCCCAGAGATCGCAGAGCTGCGTAGACCGTATTGCTCTGGCGCGGCGCGATTCTTCGGGTACAAACTCGTGCGGATCCCGCTGGTCGCTGGTTGCGACGATATAGGCCGCGGCCAGCGACATTGCGCTTCGGTGCGCAATCTCATCAGCGCAAAAAACAACACCGCAATCGTAGGGCACGTTGAGCCACTTGTGCGCGTCCGTCGCAATGGAATCCGCTAGCTGAACACCTTCGAGGAGCTTTGCGTGCTTAGGTGAAGCTGCGGCCCAGAGACCGAACGCCCCATCGACATGCAGCCACGCGTTGTGTTCTTTCGCGATCTGCGCGATTTCGCCGACGGGATCCATGGCACCGCTGTTCACGTTACCGACCTGTGCGCACACAATACAGGGTCCCCGTTGATCCTGTAAGACCTTCGAGAGATCATCGGCCCGCATGCGACCCTGCCCGTCTGTGGGAATCCTTCGAACCCGATTGGCTCCCAGGCCCAGAAGTCGCAGGGCCATGGCTATGGTGTAATGCGCTTCCTCGCTCACCACTACGTCGATTGCTGGAGCGCCGAAAAGCCCCTTTTCCTCAACGTCCCACGTGACATTGCTAAGGACTCGATGGCGTGCGGCCGCCAATGCAGTGAAGTTCGCCATCTGGCAACCCGTCACGAATCCGAAACTCATCGTTGCGGGTAGTCCCGCGAGTTCTAAAAGCCAGCTTCCCGTGATCTGCTCAAGCACCGAGACCAGAGGAGAAAGGGCGTAGATGCCGCCGTTTTGATCCCAGGCTGAGACAAGCCAATCCGCTGCGAGGGCGGCCGGGAGATTGCCTCCAACGATGAAGCCAAAATAGCGCGGCCCGGCGGAGGCGATTGTGGCTCTCATGCCGATGCCGGCGAGTGCCTCCACCACAGCTTCCGCTGCAATACCTTCACTAGGAAGTTGTCCATCCAGAGCCTTTCGCAGCTCATCGGCTGTAACCGTTGCGCGTACCGGCCGGGCACTAAGAAACGTAAGCCACGCCTCGACGTGGTGCTGGACACTCGAAAGAAGAGTGACAATGTTTTCCGGCATTCCTCAACCTTTAGCGGGCAGCGGTGGAGACCTCACTACCTTAAAGGAGCGATTTTACAGCTTGGAGTCGGATTGGGAAGCTGAAATCGGCTTCAGTCCGCCCATTTTGCATATCACTTTGATGTATCACGCGCTACTCTTCCCCGTGCAGGCGCAAGCCTCTCAATCAGCTCGCCCTGGCACATTCCCGAAATCCGGTCACAAATCTCAAAAATATTCCCATCTCTCTCAGCCCCACCCACATACGCCCGATTCCCACATCCCCAAAGTTCGTTTTCGCCCTCCTGCGTGCTACGTTTTAGCCGCCTATGAACCCTCATCAGCTCCCGACTTCCAGGTCCGCCGCCGTGCCGGAATCCGAGTCTCTCGCCCATATCTCCCAAGCGAAACAAATCGCGAACAAAGCCAACGCTCAACTCTCTAGCGGCCCCAAAACTTCGGAAGGCAAGGCCAAATCCTCCCTCAACGCAGTCAAAACAGGCCTCACCGGCCGCACCGTCCTCCTTCACAGTGACGATGCCGCTGCCTATCAACAGCACGTTCGCGATTACGAAAAGGAGCTCTGTCCCGGCGGCCAGCGCGAATGCGACCTGGTCCAATCCATCGCTGATTCCGCCTGGCGTCTCGGCCGGATTTCCGCTCTGGAAATGGCCATTTACGCCCAAGGCCGTGCCCAGTTCGCTCAGCAATTCGATCACGAGGACGCCTCCATACGCCCCGCTCTCATCGAGCTCCAAATCTTCCTCGCCTACGAAAAGCAGCTCCGCAATCTGCACCTCCAGGAAGCGCGTCTCCATCGCCGTCGCGAAAAAGATACCGCCGAGTTCCGCCAGCTCCAATCCGAGCGCAGAAACCGGGACACCAACACGCTCGAAGCCGCCTCCCGTCTCAACAAGCAAGCGAAACGCGCCAACAATCCTTTCGATCCCGCCGCACTTGGGTTCGAATTTTCAATCTCTGATATCGAGAAGTACAGCTCGGGCGACACCTCCGTCTTGGATATTGGCTACGCAGCCTTCAAGCGAGCCTCAGACGCCAGGACGAAGATGCAAACTGCTGCCTGAGTCGCGCCCGGTGCGCACATTCAAGTGATCTCTACGAATCTGAATTCACGCGCTTCAGTTGTCCACACGCGGCAAAAATATCGCGTCCGCGCGGTTTCCTAATGAAGCATGGTACGGCTTTACGGATGATCGCCTGGAAAGCTTCGACGCGCTCCGCATCCGGAGTGTTGAAAGGAATGCCGGGGCCCGGGTTCAACGCAATCAGGTTCACCTTACAATTCAACCGCGCGAGCAGGCGGACGACACGCCGCGCGTCCTCATCGCTATCGTTGACGTCCTTCAACAGCACATATTCGAACGTCAACTTTTCCCACGGACGAAGCGGGTAGGCTCGGCAGGTTTCCATCAGATGCGCCAGATGATATTTCCGGGTAATCGGCATCAATGCGCACCGTTGTTCCTCGGTCGACGCGTTCAACGAAATGGCCAGCTTGGGCCTTATTTCAGCCTGCCCAAGCTCTTCGATTTTGGGAATAATGCCGGAGGTCGATATTGTGATGCGTTTGAGCGACATGCCAATCCCGCGTTTGTCCACCAGCAGGCGAGTTGCCTTCAGCACGTTATCCAAGTTGAGTAAAGGCTCGCCCATACCCATCATTACGACATTGATACGGTTGCCCATGGCCCTAATCCCGTTCTCACGCGCGATATGAAGAACCTGGCCGACGATTTCTCCGGCCGCCAAATTGCGTTCCAACCCCATGAGCGCCGTCAGGCAGAATTTGCAATCCACGGGGCACCCCACCTGACTCGAAATGCAGATCGTGTCCCGCCCTTCTTCTGGCATCAGTACGGCTTCTACGGTGCGGTTATCCTGGAGCCGGAGCAAATAGCGCCGCGTCCCATCGCTCGAATCGAAGCGGCGCTCGAGCGATGGCAGGCCTAGGGCGTTGTTTGTAACCAGTTGAAAACGCAGGGCTTGTGGGAAAGTTGATATTTCGGACAAATTCGCCACCTGTTTCCTATATAGCGCGTCATATAATTGTTGGGCGCGATAGGTGGGTTGCGCCGGGCCAAGCACGTGCTGCAGTTCCGATAGCTCCATCCCGACGAGCGCTCGGCCCTTAAGTCCTTGCAACATCTAGTTTTAGTGTATCGCGATACACTCGGAAAGGCGGAAACTCATGGTTCTTGCATCTCCAACGGTCCGTGAAATCGAGCGCGCCGTGCTGCCCAACGGCATCCGGATCGTTACCGAAGCAATGCCACACGTCCGCTCCGTCTCTTTGGGTGTTTGGGTGGGCAGTGGCTCGCGGTTAGAACACGGTCCCGAAAACGGAATTTCCCACTTCATCGAGCACATGCTTTTCAAGGGAACCACGCATCGGTCCGCGGAAGATATCGCGCGCTCGGTCGATTCCGTGGGAGGCGGCCTCGATGCATTCACCAGCAAGGAACTGGTCAGCTTCAATACCAAAGTCTTGGATGAGCATTTACCAGTCGCCTTGGATGTGCTTGCAGATCTGGTGCTCAACCCGCTTTTTCGTAAAGAAGACATCGAACGGGAAAAAGGGGTGATCCTGGAAGAGATCAAGATGGAAGCCGACCAGCCCGAATTCGTATTGCATGAGACCTTCATCAGCAACTTTTGGAAGGGTCACGGCCTCGGAAATCCAATCTTAGGGACCAAGGAAACGGTCAAAAAGTTCGAACAGGCAATGCTGTTCGATTATTACAACCGCATCTATTCTTCGAAGAACGTCCTGATCACTGCGGCCGGAAATCTGGATCACGATTGCATCGTCGATTTAGTGCACGAGAAATTCGCCGACATGCGCGAACGCGGCACGCTGCCGACGGACTGCGCTCCCAAGCACCACGCGCCGATCATATTGAAAAACAAAGAAGCGTTGGAGCAGGTGCACATCGCGTTGGGTGTCCCTGCATATCCGCTAGCCCATGATTTGAGATTTCCCCTTTATGTGCTGAATACGGTCCTGGGCGGCGGGATGAGCTCCCGGCTCTTCCAAAATATCCGCGAAAAGCAAGGACTCGCCTACTCCGTATACTCCGACCTGAATCTTTTCAGCGATACCGGCTGCTTCACGATCTATGCGGGTACCGGGGTCGAGACGGCAAAGCAAGTAGTCAGCTCGGTAATTGACGAGATCCGCCAATTGAAGGACGAATTAATCGCTGAAGAGGAACTTCGGAGAGCCAAGGATCACCTAAAAGGCTCGTTAATGCTCAGCCTGGAATCGACGTCCAGCCGCATGTCCAATCTGGCGCGGCAAGAACTCTATTTCAAGCGTTTCATGTCACTCGATGAAATGCTCGAGAGTATTGAAGCCGTGACGCGCGAGGAAGTCCAGCAACTCGCGGAGGAATTCTTCCACACCGACAACATCGCTCTTGCCATGCTCGGCCACCTGGGCGGAACTAAGATTGTTCGCGACGATCTGGTCTGCTAGCGCTATCGAGAGCCGCAATTTTTTCGTTCAGGTATTGAAGTGATCTCTCGAGCAACTCGCGATATTTCGGATTGACCGCCGAGGCGAGGTCTTGCAAAACTCTGGTGCGCGAAAGCTCGATGCTCTCACGTTCCCGCTGCCGGCTGATCTGCTCTGGATTGAGTTGAACCCTTTTCAATTCTGAGTGGTCGGCTTGCGCCGATTCGATCTGTGACTCGACAGCCTTGCTTTCCCAGCCGCGTGCCATATCTCCAGCTTGCCATAAACGCATATTGCCAAATCGGGCTGGAACGGCTGAACGGCTGAAGACAAGGTTATGGGAGACTAAACACCAGACGCGAATGCACGCGAAGTCATCCGAGTCGTCTTTTTCCCGCGCCGCCTTCCAATCTTCCAATTTCCGCTGCTACATGTTGGCGCGATTCCTGACGACCACCTCGTCGGAGATGCAGTCGGTGGCGGTGGGTTGGCAGGTTTATGGAATTACCCATCGCCCCCTTGATTTGGGCCTGGTGGGTCTCGCCCAGTTTCTACCCGGCATTCTTCTGTTTCTAATTGCGGGTCACACCGCTGACCGCATCCCCCGGCAGCGTATTTTGCAGACCTGCTACGCCGGATTCTCCGCCTGCTCTTTGCTCCTGCTCGCCTTCACACTGCGCGGTGTCACTTCGGCGTACCCGATCTATGCCGCGCTGTTGTTGAATGGCAGCGTTCGCGCCTTTAATGCCCCAGCAGGTCAAGCATTTCTTCCGCTGCTCGTGCCGCAAGAGCATTTCCCCAATGCGGTGGCGTGGGCCTCTTCCATTTTTCAAACTGCAACCGTTGTTGGCCCCATAATCGGCGGACTCGTTTATGGTGCAACGGGGAGTCCGGCGCTTGTTTACGCTTCTGCCGCGATTGGGTACGTTGGTTCCCTGCTCTTCGTCTCGCGTATGCGAGTTGAGGCTATTGAACGGCCCCCGACAGCGGCTTCGGTGGCAGTAATCCTCGAGGGACTGAAGTACATCTGGCGCAACAAACTTATCCTGGGTGCGATTTCGCTTGACCTCTTCGCTGTTCTGTTGGGCGGCGCTGTTGCGCTGCTACCGGTATATGCACGGGAGATTCTGAAGGTGGGCGCAACCGGGTTGGGAATATTGCGGAGTGCGCCAGGTGTTGGTGCGGTAATTATGGCAATCGTCGTCGCGCACTGGCCGTTGCAACGCCGTGCGGGAGTCACGATGTTGTGGTGCGTCTTCGGCTTTGGCGCGTTCACAGTTGTGTTCGGACTTTCGCGTAACCTGGCACTCTCGCTCATAATGTTGGCCCTTATCGGCGCCTCCGATATGGTAAGCGTGATCATCCGTCACACTATGATTCAGCTAGGCACCCCGGACGAAATGCGCGGAAGAGTCAGCGCCGTGAACATGGTATTCATCGGAGCGTCCAATGAGGTGGGACAGTTCGAATCGGGAATTACTGCGCAATGGTTTGGAACGGTTCCTGCCGTAGTGCTGGGAGGTTTGGGTACCATTGCGGTCGTTGTCTTGTGGGCCTGGCTATTTCCAGAATTGCGCCGGGTCGATAAACTTGTACCCCGCGCGATCAGTGCGGTTTCGACCGAGATAACCGCCGACATAACTCATGAGTAGGGCGCGGGCAAACCCGCTCTCGATCGATGCTCGCGCATTTTCCATTGCTGGTGAGTGCGAAGACGCAATGCGCTTCGTGCTTTCCCGGTACAGATCAACGCAAATCCGGCTTTCTTGTCTTCTGGGAAAAACGAATTTGAGCTCGTCTGATCGATTACCCCATTTAGTACCCTGCACGCGCAGGTCAGGCATCGGCCTTGGTGGCAAATCGCCGGAAGCACAATCCCATTGCGCGCGGCCGCATCCCAGATGAACTCATTCTCCTTGCAAACGAAAGACCGCTCGCCTTCCGGGGTCTCGAGTACAACCAGATGAGCTTCAGTTCCGTTCATGCGGCCGCATGGCTCTGCCTCCTTTACGGATTGTAGAAACCGCGATTCTTACTATAAGGAGCTTCACCTGGCTCGCCGCGGCGGAAGTGACCAGAGGGAATCGACTTGCCGTCACGCTCGTGTCCGAGAAGCTCGATGAACCACGCTTCATGCTCAATCTCCTCGTTTAGAATCCTCGACGACAGATCGTACGTCCTGGGATCCTTTCCGAAGGTCATATCGCACACCGCGCTCCAACTGCGAATTGCACACCGCTCAGATTCAAGCAGAACGGTGAGGATGTTGATGACCGTCGGCGGGTTCGGCAGTTTTGCGGCTACGCAGCCGGCCTGATTGTGGAACTCGGGTAGATCGTTCGGCAATTCTCCGCCAAGCTCGTAAATTCGCGGAACAATAAGTTCCCAATGCGCGCGATCTTCCAGCCTTGCGTCCTCGCAGATCTCCTTATAATCTTCATACCCCGCGAGATGCATGCGAAGAATTGTGTAGTAGTAATAAGTACTCGCAAATTCCGCCGCCGCGTTCGCGATTAACATCTTGATAAGTTTCTCTACATCAACGCCGCGCGCCCGGATCACTTCCACCCCAACTCGCTGCGTGACATCACCCGCTGGTACTGGTGTTACCGCTGTTCCCATAAAATTATTCCTTTCCTTAGACCAGCCTACGTATGCGATGCGCCATAGGTCCAATATCTGTTTCCTATCCTGGTTATAGGATTTGAGACTGACTGAATAGCCGTTTCCCAAATGGAAATTCATCAACTACGTTATTTCTGTGCCGTTGCACGAAACGGAACATTCACTCGCGCCGCCCAGGCGGAACGAGTCGCTCAACCGTCTTTATCGCAACAGATTCTGAAGCTCGAGGCTGAACTCGGCGCAAAGCTTTTCGACCGGCTCTCGAAATCCGCAAGACTCACTTCTTTCGGAGCGGCATTTCTGCCGAAAGCGGAGCGCATCCTTCGCGAGCTGTCGGAGGCTAAGACCGAGATTCTGGAGATGAGCGGAAAAGACAAAGGCGAAATTTCTATCGGCGCGATTCCCACTGTCGCTCCTTACCTCCTGCCGCCTGTGTTGAGCAGTTTCTCGCGTCAACACCCTGGCGTTGTAGTCAACGTCATCGAAGATACGACACCGGTCCTGCTGGAGAGATTGCAGACGGGCAAGGTAGATCTTGTGATTGCCGCACTACCCCTCGATGGAATGGAAGTAGTTGCGCTGAAGCTGCTACGTGAGCCGTTTTTTCTCGTCGTTCCTACATCCCATCAACTTTCGCGGCGCAAGCTGATCAGACTCGAAGAGATCCCTAAAGAGAGCCGTTTTCTGCTGCTCAAAGAAGGCCATTGTTTTCGCGATAGCACGATTGAAGCCTGCCGGAAATCTCGCATTTCGCCCAATGTCGTTTTCGAAAGCGGCCAATTCGCGACCATTTTGGGGATGGTATCGGCAAGCATGGGCATCTCCGCCGTTCCTAGAATGGCCGTTCAATCGGTGCGGGGCTGCCGTTTCATCCAGATCGGAAACCCAGGTGCAACGCGCAGCTTGGCGGTCGCGATGCGCAGCCGCCACTTTAAAACCCGGGCGGAACAGGTGTTTTTGCAGCAGCTTTTCCGAACCAGCACAGCATTCAGCAAGAGCGCTCTCAGAATGAGGAGAGCATCTTGCTGATAAGCTCATCTTGCATGCACGGTCGCCTTTCCATAGTTCGCCGGCTTTGCACGCTGGCGTCGCTGCTGTGCTTTATGGCGTGCGCCGCGCTCTGCGCAGTGGATGTGAATTCATTGCCCAAGCCGACCGGCTACGTCAGCGATCTCGGGCACGTCTTGAGTCCGGCCGAGAAGGAGCAATTGGAGGCATTTTGCACAAGAGTTGAGCAGCAACTTGGCGTACAGTTAGCGATCGCCACCATCGATACGGTAGGCGACCGGCCAATCGAGGACTTCGCGATCGAATTGGCGCGGAAATGGGGGATCGGCGACAGAAAAAGCAACCAAGGCGTACTGCTGCTGATCGCCGTTAAAGATCACAAAAGCGATATAGAAACTGGTCGCGGCATTGAACCATACCTAACCGACGGTTTCTCCGGGAGCATCTTGCGATCAATCCGTCCCGAGCTCCGTGAGAATGACTACGGTGGCGCAATGCTTACAGCCGCTCGGGCTATCGCCCAGCAGATCGCGCAGGGAAAAGGAATCGCGTTTTCAGATGAGCTTCCCCAGCCTCAAGAACAACCGCGAAGGGTTGCTGTTCGCCACCGGAGCGGGATTCCCGGTCCACTACTCATATTCGGTATCTTCTTGCTGTTCTGGTTGCTAAGCCGAGCCGGCCGCGGGGGGCGCGGAGGAGGAGGTCTCGGCGGCTTCTTGACGGGCATGTTGCTCGGAAATCTTATGGGCGGTGGCCGTGGCTCGGGAGGAGGATGGGGCAACGGAGGCGGCTTCGGCGGTGATTCCGGAGGCGGGGGCGGCTTCGGAGGTTTCGGAGGAGGCGACTTCGGCGGTGGCGGTGCAAATAGCGACTGGTAAATCTTGACGTAAGAGGAGAACAGGTTGCAGGAAAAACTCTCGGAACTGGTTCGGCGCCTTCAATCTGCTTTCGGCGACCGTCTAGTCTCGGCAATCTTGTATGGCTCGGCGGCGATGGGCGACTGGCACGAGAAGAGCTCCGATCTCAATGTTCTATGCGTGCTCGACCGGCTTTCGCGTCCTGAACTCGCCCAATCCGAACCCGTTTTCCGCTGGTGGCGGCAACAAGGTAATCCCCCGCCGCTGCTGCTGAGCGAGCAAGAAGTGCGCACATCAAGCGATTGCTTCCCTATGGAGTTTCACGATATACAGGAACACCGGCGGGTACTGTATGGTGCCGATGTGATTGAAGATCTCAACGTTGATCGATCGTTTTATCGGGCTCAGGTGGAACATGAGCTTCGCGCTAAGCAGATTCGGCTCCGTCAGAAAGCCGCCGAACTACTCTCGCGTCCGGAGCAGTTGCTGAATCTTCTCATCGACTCGGTTTCGACGTTCTGCGTTCTGGGCCGGCACGCTCTCATTCTGAGTGGGCATGAGCCACGTTGGAAGAAAAAGGAAGTCGTTGCAGCCCTTCAACAAGCGCTGGGCGTGCCGTTTGAAGGCGCTAATGCGATACTAGCGATTCGTGCGGCTGGCAAAGAGCGTGCCGGCATAGATACCTTGTCAATATTCGATAAGTATCTGGCGGAAATCGATTCTCTGGTTCGCTTTGTCGACGGCCTCGGTAGATAGAACCAGATCTCTGAACCGCGAAAAATTGCATAGAATCTAAGGAATGGGGGCAGTCAACCATGAAAGGCGCGCTAATTGTCTTGGGTATTGTGGTGCTGGCCGGAGTGATATTCGGCGGCCAACTGATGGGCGAGCGCAACCAATTTGTCACGGAGAAGAATGAGATTGACGCAAAGTGGGCGCAAGTCGACAACGATATGAAGCGCCGTGCCGATCTGATTCCTAACCTTGTCGAGACCGTGAAAGGTTACGCGAAGCAAGAGCAAGCCGTAATCGGGGAAGTGGCAAATGCCCGTGCCGCGCTGTTAGGCGCTCACAGCAAGCAAGATGAGATCACGGCAAATAACCAATTGAGCGGCGCCATCGGCCGGCTTCTTGTTCTGCAAGAAAACTATCCCCAGCTGAAGTCGAACGAAAACTTCCTTCGCTTACAGGACGAACTGTCACGCACAGAGAATCGCATCGCGGTCTCGCGCCGCGACTACAACGAAGCCATCAAAAAGTACAACACCGACGTCCAGCTGTTCCCGAACAACATTGCCGCGTCGATGTTCGGATACCAGCGCGATGACGCGTATTTCAAGACTACCGAGGAAGAAAAGAAGGTTCCGCAAGTCAAGTTTTAGCAGCTAGCGGCCCCAGAGCTAGCCATCGTCCTCGAGCCCGCTCCAGTCTTCAACCTTCTGCGCGTAGCGCTTCAATATAGAAAGCGAGTTGCCGCTGCTGAAACCCGCGGTTCGAAGCCGGCGGTACACGCTCGCCAGATTTTTTTCCTCTTTCAGGAACTCTTCGAGGTTCTTAGCCCGGTATTTACGCTCGAGAAAGCGCTGGATAAGTTCGCGCTCATCCGTCCCGGCAAACGTTTTTTCTACGGCCGCTTCGGCGACGTTTCCCGAGACCCTCTTGGAACGCAAGTCACGCAAAACGCGAAAACGGCCGAATCCCCGGTTTTGAAGCCGGGATGTCGCGAATGCCTCGGAAAACTTCGTATCGTCCGCGAAACCGTACTCGCGCAGCTTTCCCATTGTGGCAGTCACGTCAGCGGAGGATTCTGACCTTCTGGAGAGCTTTTGCCTGAGTTCGTTAGCGGAATATGCGCGCTGTCCGAGCACGCGCAATGCATACTCCCAGAGCGCCTCGCCATCGAGCTTCTTCGGCTTGCCGCGTACCGCCATCTTGCTGAAACGTTTGCTACTGTAGCACGCTCTACAAGATGTAAACTGCGATCTTGTCTAAGAAGGAGATACACATGGAGGAAAGAAGCGGCTTTGGTTACTTTTTGCTGGGACTCGGGCTGGGCGTTGCGGCCGGGGTACTTTGGGCGCCGCGACCAGGCGAGGAAACCCGTCAGTTGCTCGCTGATAAAGCGGGTGAAGGCGCGGATTACCTGAAATCTCGCACCGAAGAAGGAAAGGAATACCTGCGTCAACGTACTGACGATGTGAAAGAGTCGGCATCCGACCTTTACGAAAAGGGAAAATCCACCGTTAGCCGTCACAAAGATAACCTGAACGCGGCTGTTGAGGCCGGTAAGCAGGCGTATCGGGACGCGCTCAGCGACATGAAGACGACCGGGGCCGGCACGGCGGAACCGGCAACACGGGAGGGAATGTCTAACGGGTTAGCGCAGGCGGGATTCGGCGCCGACATGGACCAGCAAACTCTTCTCACAATCTTTGTCATTGTGGCGCGCCGTGGCACTGGTTATTCAGGCGGGGATGCTGATAGGACTTTTTGTTGTGGCGCGCAATCTTCAAAAGAAGATCAGCGCGATTCTGCCCGATGTTCAGAATGTAATCGGTATCACGAAGCGCACAATCGAAGGTGCTGAAAAGCATTTTCAGAAGATCGGGACCACAAGCGAGGCCATCCTCGATGTCACAAAACAGCAGCTCGACAAGATCGACGAGCTGCTGACCGACGCGAGCACCCGCGCCAAAGTCCAGATGGAACGGGCGGAAATGGTGCTCGATGACGCCATGACCCGAACCCAGCAAACCGTTGCAATTGTCCAGCGCGGCGTCGTTCGCCCGGTTCGCGAAGTCTATGGCGTATTCGCGGGAATTCGTACTGCGCTCTGCCCACCTTGGGCGCAGTGGCCGACCCACCGTCGATCACGCCACTTCCGACGAGGAGATGTTTATCTAGCCCGGGCGGCAAGCCTACGTTCCGAGCCGCAAATGTTCCAGATCGGGAATCAGGGCGAAGTGTGTCTGAACTGAGCTGATGCGTTCCCCAATCTGCTGAACTAAGTTTGGGGTCCATCCCGATCGCCGCTGAATTAGCTTAAGATAACCGATCTTTTGGGGATCGATTTGCATTATGCGGCAACATGTTGCATCGACGCTCGGAGGGTGAGCTCCTGCAACGATTACCCCCGCGGCTTTGCGAGTTCCCAAAATCGGGCCGTTCCCTTCCATTGCTTCGATCCCGTCTACAAGGCAGAACTGGCGCGGGAAAAGGTAGTGCAGATCCGCAATGCACTCATCGATGCCTGCCCAATGCAACAGATTTTTAGGCCATCCGTAAACGCTACCGGGCACGACTCCGAACAGATTTTTCATGGACAACGTGGCACCCGTCCAATGATGAGTTTTCATCTTTGCCAGGGAGACAAGTAAATCGCAACCTAAGACGGTGTGGGGCAGATAGATTTTCGAAAGTGTCGAGAAGGGTTGATTTAACCGGACCTCGCTTACTTCGTCCAGATTGAGATCCGTGAAAATGTTTTCGAATTTCTGAATATTCGCGAAATACCCGGCCTCCGACGCCATATCCAGCGTCATGCGCCGATGCCCCGGCCCTTCTGCGATTCGGACCTCGCTCGCGCCTAAAGCGCAAAACGCTTCGCGAACGGCGGCAACGAAAATTGGATGAGTGTTGATCGGAGCGTGTGAACTAAATTCGACCAGGTTGGGCTTGAGAAGAACTCTTTTCCCAGCTACGCTGACGTGGTGCTCAAGTAAAATTCGCTGGACTAGCGCAGCCAGATCCACTGAATAGGAGGGAGCGCGAACCACCGATACACGGGGTCGCCACGACTGCGCTACTCGCGAACAGGATAACGCGGCGGCGAACGATCCTAGAAAGAAATGGCGGCGATTTATTCCCGGCATGGCTCAGCTTTGCGTCAGAAGTTTGTTGGTACCCGAGCCGGCCGCCAAAGCCAGCAAGCGCAAGCATGTATCTCGAGTTGTTCGGCATTGCAGATCAGTGCTGATATTCAGTCGATCTCGCCCATGCTGCATAAGTCCCAGTTGAAGCCAGGAGAGGCCCTCAAGCGAGCCTGGACACGCGAGGAACTTCTCGGCACGTTTGTATTGAAATAGCCAAGTCGGAAGCCGGCGTGCCGTGGAGTGCCAGCAAAGCCATGCCCGTCATCTCAGGGTATGATTCCGCATTTTGGCTTCGGAAACTGGTTCCACCGTGGTTCCAACCTCCGTCGTGACAGCGCCTGGATAGGAGGTATTGTTTGCCGCGATGGATGCGGCCCCAGAGCTGCTCGTCACCATTGCCGCGAACGGCCTCAGATAAAGCAAGAACAGAGATCGCCGTAGGAGCGACCCAGGCTGCGGTGCCTGGGAACCAAGGGGACCCGCCGCTGGTCTCTTCCCCACGCGGCATTCCTCGCATCCGGAATACAAAGCGTTCTAGTGGAGTGAGTTCGGGCCTGATTTGCCCGACGGTCCATTCGATCGCACGCTGATAAGCTCGGGAGCCCAGATTTGCTTCCGATAAGCGCAAGCAGAACCAAGCTCGTGACCCAAGTACTGGTATCTACAGAGGGTTCCGGCGGCCACCCTCCATCTCGGCGCTGGTTGTGCTTGATCCAGGCACATCCGCGCTCATACGCTGTGCCCTTGATCGGTTGGCTCTCTAAAGCAAGCAGTGCGAAGGCGGTCGGCTCTGTCCACGAGCTTCCAGCTTTATATCCCCAACCGCCGTCCGAATTCTGTGCGTCGAGAAGCTTTCGCTGAAGTTGCTCCACTTCAGCCATGACTGCCCTTCGGCTTAAGGAAGTGTCTTGCGTTTACGACGCCGCTTTAGATACATAACGAGCATGCAACCCGCCCCTATCCACATCGCGGCCATTCCTATTTCACCCATCGTTTTCTCCTTTTCCGACAGCTTTCTAGAGATCTCTGCCTCATTGAGGAAGTGTTCTCAGCACGAAATTCTTCGCAATTGGTGACACAAATCAGATCGGCAATCTAGGGGATTTCTTTAGACGAATCGGACCTTAATGGATCCCATTCATCATCGGGAAAAGATTCTGGAATAGCTGGAGCATCCCTGGCCCAGCCGTAACTACTAACAGCGAGGGCAGGCAGAAGAAGAAAATGGGAAAGACCAGCTTGACTCCCACCTTCCCAGCCCGTTCTTCAGCTTCTTGCCGACGTCGAATTCGAAGAAAATCGGATTGAGTACGGAGTGCCTCGGAAACGCTGGTGCCAAATCGATCTGTCTGAATCAATATGGCGGTGAGCTTTTTCACCTCATCCTCACCCGTGCGGCGCCCAAAATTCCGCAACGCGTCAGCTCGACCCTTTCCAGCCATGATCTCCATGTTCACGAACGAGAGCTCTTCGGCAACTGCCGGATGGACATGCTTGAGCTCCCGGCTCACGTTCACCATGGCTTGATCAAGCCCGCATCCAGCCTCGCTGCAGATAACCAACAAATCCAAAACGTCTGGAAGAGCAAAGCGGATTTTCTCCTGCCGCCGCTTCGCCAAACGGCCGAGGACAATGCCTGGAAGACAATACCCCAATCCGCCACTGGCGACGGGCAGGACGAAGGAAAGAATCCGATTGTTCACCCGGCCGCGAAACACGAGCGCTAGGATAACCAACCCGACAGTCAAGACGATCTTTGTTCCGTAGAACACAGCTACAGCGGACCGCGAACGAAGTCCGGCCGCAATCATTTCCTGCTTCGTGGCTAGAGCATCTTGGGACGAAACTGGAAGGAGGTTCCCGATCGGCTCCAGCAACTGCGAAAAGGAAAAGCTTTTTTGCTTTTTCTCAGTTATCGAGGAAGGTATGACGTCCGATGTTGTCGTCGCCAATTGGTCCAGTAATCGCGTTGGCTTGACGTAATGAATGTAGCCGACCACAGACACGAGTCCTACCAATCCGAGAAACACCAGAAAAGAAATTAGAATGGCCATGTTCTAGACTTTGATGTTCACGATTTTCTTAATGACGAAATATCCGATAATCTGTCCGAAAATGACACCGTAGATCATGTCCCGGCCGATCTTGTCCGCTAGCGAAGGCGGCCAAATATTCCGGGGTCGTTAGCATGATAAACACGGTAACGGCAATCGGCATGAGGAGGAGGACAAGTCCAGTAATCCGGCCGTGAGCGCTCACTGCCTTGACTTGACCTTTGAGCCGAAACCGCTCCCGGATGACGTACGAAAGCTTGCTCAGAATCTCGCCCAAATTTCCCCCTGTCTCCTGCTGCAGCAGTACTGACGAAACGAAGAACCGTACGTCTACGAGCGGAACCAAAACCAGCATTTTGCCGAGTGCCACCTCGAGTGACGACCCTAACTGCAAATCATTTGATACCCGCCGAAATGCGGCACCAAGCGGATCGGGTGAATCTACGCCAAGCATTTCCAAAGCGATCGTGAAGCCATGTCCGACGCGCATCGATCTGGACAAAAAGTCGAGTGCTTCGGGAAACTGTTCCTCGAACTCAGCCATGTATTTTCGCCGCTTTCGCAAAACCAGAAGCAGCGGGCACAAGGCGCCTAATACAGCAAGCACTATGGCACTCACCTGGACGTTGTAGAGCACACGCACCTTCATCCCAAGCAGCAATCCAAGCATGCAGGTTACGCATGAGATCCCAATCAGCTTGCTGCCGCTCCAATTCTTGCCCGGCTTGCTCGAGAGTCAAGTTCAGGCGCCCCATGAACTCGAAGCGCCGCAGCAATTTGCTCAAGAAGTCTTCCACCTCGGCTGGGCGTAGCAGCGGTGAAGTGCGCTGCTCTACTGGGCTGGCTTCAGCCTTCTGGAGCATGGAACGGATCTGATGACTTTGCTTGGATTTGAAATACGCCGTTGCTAAACCAACGCACCCCAGGATGATCAGGAACGTGATAGCGAAAATAGCCAGCGGGATTATCATGCGATCTCAGCGAACATCGACAACGCTTTGAAAGAGCTGAGGTGGCAACTCTATACCGGCTGCCTTTAAGCGCTCACTGAATTTCGGGCGGACACCCGTGGGACGAAAGCGGCCTGCGACTTTGCCCTCGCCTGTGACGCCACTTCGCTCAAAAACAAAGATGTCCTGAGTTGTAACCAAATCGCCTTCCATTCCCACGCATTCGGTGATGAAGGTCACTTTTCGAGTTCCGTCGGACATGCGCGAGATCTGCACAAAAAGATCGATCGCCGAGGCCACTTGCTGGCGAATGGAGCGGACGTTCAGGTTCGAGCTCGCCATTCCGATCATGACTTCGAGACGCGCAATAGCGTCACGCGGAGTATTCGCGTGGATGGTGGTGAGGGAACCATCGTGGCCGGTATTCATCGCCTGCAGCATGTCGAGTGCTTCCTCACCACGTACCTCGCCAACGATGATGCGATCAGGCCGCATTCGGAGGGCGTTAATCAAAAGGTGCCGCTGGACCACAGCTCCCTTTCCCTCGACGTTTGCAGGCCGGGTCTCGAGGCGGGCGACGTGGGATTGGCGAAGCTGCAGTTCGGCGGCGTCTTCAATAGTTACGATACGCTCGTTTGATGGGATGAAGCCCGAGAGCATGTTCAGGAAGGTTGTTTTACCCGCGCCCGTTCCTCCTGAAATGATAATGTTGAGCCGGGCTTTCACGCAGCCTTTGACCAGCTCCAGCATGCCTTCAGTGAGCGACAGATTGCGAAGCAAGTCCGCCGGCTGCAGCGGGTCGCCCCCGAAACGCCGGATTGATAGCAGAGGTCCGTCGACCGCCAGAGGCGGGATAATCGCATTCACACGCGAGCCGTCTGGCAATCGCGCGTCCACCATGGGTGAGGATTCGTCAATCCGCCGTCCCACGCGCGAAACGACTCTTTCGATAATGCGCATGAGATGCGCATCATCCTTGAATTGAATTGCGGTTCGCTCGAGCTTGCCTGCGCGCTCGATGTAGATGAGACGCGGCGTGGTGACTAGGATATCGGAGACCGTTTTGTCACGTAGCAACGGTTCGAGGGGACCTAGGCCGAACACCTCGTCGAGTACCTCTTCAATCAGACCGTCCTTTTCGACGAGGCTTAGCGGCGTCTTCTCCTCGTTGACCAGTTTGGCTACGGAAGGTCGAACTTCCTGGCGGACGCGATCTCCCGGCATCGCATACACTGCCTCGAGATTGATTCTGTCAAGAAGCTTTCGGTGAATAGAAAACTTGAGCTCTTGATATTGGGGGGAGGAGGTGTCTCGGGTTTTACCACCGGGCCGGGCGGCCTCGGCAGCGAGCGGGTCGTTTCGAAGTGCATCGGTAGCGATCATAAATTGTTCAGCCAAACAGCGCAAATTTTTTCTTAGACTTTAGAGGGGAGACGCCGGCTATTTTGGCCGCCAGTAATGCGAAATGCTGGGCCAGCCGATTATTCGAATCGAGGAGATTACCGCTAGAGTAGGACTGATACAGTCCCATGTAGTCGTTGGGGAGAGCGGCATAAAGCGAACGGCCCAGGATATTCTCTAGCTCCTGAGTGCTGATATCCATCATCTTCGGAGTGCGATTGAGCACCAGTTGCAATTTTTCGCCCTGTTCGAAGAGACCGTGAACGATCGACTTGAGGGCATGCAATGCCACCACTTCGAGCGTAGATATTAGAAGCAGTTGATCGACTTCGTCCAGGACTGCAGTTGCAATGGAATTGAGGCCCCGTCCCAGGTCCAGCACGATCCAGTCGTGTTGCGTTCGCATGAATTGCAGAAGCTGCCGCAATTGCTCTTCATCCGGATGATCCCATCGCGAATATGAAGCCGGCGCGGGTATCACGGCTAAGTTCTTTTTGTGCTCCACGATGAGCGCCTTCCACAGGCTCTCGTCCAATCGCGTTAGATTTTTGATCGCATCCAGGATCGAGTAAGAGCTGGGCGTCTTCATCAGAAACCCCACCAAGCCCGAGGTCAAGTCCAGGTCGGCGAGAAGAACGTTTTTTTGCGTCAGCTTTTGAAGCTCTGCCGCTACGTGGCATGCAAGAGTTGTCGCTCCACAGCCGCCCTTTGCCGACAAAAACCCGATCACCTTTCCCCGATGTACGGCTACAAGATCCGGATCCGGTGAGCTCAAAATGCGTTCCAGCGCCGCATGAAGGCTTTCGGCCAATGGCGGATGCAAGAACTCGTTAACGCCCGCTCGCATCGCCGACAGGATGGTTTTTGGATCTGCACTCGAATGCAGTGCCGCCACTTTGATGCGGGGAACGTGATACCTGATCTGACGGATTGCGCTACTTAGTTCGACCGGTACAGCGGACAGATCGAGAAGAAGAAGCTCCGGCTTTGTCTTGGCGATTCGTTCCAGAAGGCTAGCCCAATCAGAATCGTGCTGATCAAACGGTATCGGAGTATCAGAGAGCCGGAGAACCTCAAGCGCTTCCCGACGGAGGTTCTCGTCGGTGATATAGAGGAGTAGGTTCGCGGAAGCCATAGCGCCCTCGATCAATGGCTCGGACCCGTTGGGCTGGGCTGACTGGCAGCAGCGGGGAGTTGGCGCGGGCGTCGTGGGCGCAGGCTGGCTGTGTTGCAACCATGGGCTGTACTCCAGAATTTGACGGCGAATTATTGGGTCCGCTATTAGAGCTGCTTGGCTGACCTAAGCCCTTGAGCTCTTCGACGGGCAGCGAATCACGGCGTCGGTCGAGGCGGGAGGGGGCCCGTAACTTGTGGGCCCGGATTTTGCGGCGCTACGGGCGCCGTGCCCTTCATAGAATGGCGCATCCATCTTGATTTCTGGAGCCTTGGCGCCGGCGGGTATAGGACCGACCAGTTCCGGCGTCACCATCACGAGCAGTTCTGTGTTGTTCTTTGCAAGAGAGCGGGATTGGAAGAGTTTGCCTAGTAAAGGTATGTTGGCCAAGCCGGGGATCTTGTTGAGCGTCTCGGTAATCTGGTTGTCCAGTAACCCGGCGATGACGAAACTTTGGCCATTGTCCAATTCCACTTCGGTCTGCACTCGCCGGGTAGCCAAGCCGGGAATAGTGGCTCCACTGATAGTGAGGCCATTCGCATAATCGAGTGAGCTTACCTCGGGAGTAACGACCAAATTTATCGTGCCGCGAGGCGTAACGGTGGGCAAAAAGTTAAGCCGGATTCCAAACTCTTTAAACTGGATCGTTATCTGCCCGACGCCAGCTCCGCCCCCCTGCAGAGTAGGGAACGGAAACTCTCCGCCAGCTAGGAAGCTTGCTGGCCGGCCACTGATCGTAAGAAGATTCGGCTCTGCAAGGATCTGCAGGAGCGACTTGGCTTCCAGGGCCTGGATCATTGCCCCGAAATTGAGGTCCGGACGATAGAAAAAGAGATTCAGCAGATTTGTGACCGTTGCCGTAACCGGCGGGGGAGCGAACGCGAAAGTCGGCGGAGACCCAAACTGACCGGTTGTAACACTTCCAATGGTATTGGTTGCTCCGGTGCTGAACAGATTCAATCCGAGTTGAGATGTCGCGGACCGATCTATGTTGGCAAAGCGAACCTTGAGTAGAATTTGTGGCTCGCCTGCCGGAACTAATACCCGCAAGAGATTGACGACCTTACCGAGTGTCGATGCGATGGCAAATGCACGGTCGGCGGCATTGACCTCCTTCACCGTCCCGCGGAGAAAAACATTCCCGTTTTCAAGAGTTAGCGAAACATCCTGTCCCGCGAGCTCTTGTCGCAATTCGCGGCGAACAGCATCGATTTTAGACGCATTCGCTATGACGCGCACCTCAAACCTCGTGCGATCGCCCTTTGCATCCCAGAGAATCAGACTGGTCTCCCCAGGGGTTTTCCCGTTGACCAGTAATTCGGTTGAGCTTACTGCCACTGCTTCTGCAATATCGCCGTTAGCCACTGAGACGCGTCGAATTGCCGCTCCATGGTCCACAACCGCGGACTGGTCCACTGTGATCGTGAGGTCGGAGGAAGCATTCAGCAGGGTAGTTGTCGCAGACGCCTGTTTCTCCGCACTGTTTAGCGGCAATGCTGAAGTCGCTATATCGTTTAATCCGCCCTGTGGAGGACCGGGCCTTGCCAGGAGCAGGGCAGTGGATACGAGTGCAGCGATAGCAACTTTCACTTACTTGTTCTCCTGTGGCGTTTCAAATTTCTGCTCGGTTTTCTTGGTTCCAGTGAAGACCTCAACGGTCGTCACGTCCACATCGCGGCGAATCGATACGGGAGAAACAACCCGACGTAACGGCAGTGGGGAAGGTAATCCCGAACCTGCCGGCCGTTGTTGTATCAGTCCTCCGAACAGACCGGCGATGGAGGCGCCCTGAGTGATCTCTTCTTGTGTATCGAGCGGGTTTCGCAGAACCAGTTGAACCTTCGTTTCGATACTGGCCAGGTTCAGAACCTCCGCCTGATCGGGCGTGACTAGCAAGTTCACCACCTGCGCGGCCTCAGGCTTGCCATCCGCAGTTTTCTCAATCTTTTGTCCGGCCGAAAGTACCTCGATATTTTGCAGGACTGTACGGGATAGGGTCCCAAGGCGATTCTGCTCGCCGGGCGGGTTTCCGGCCACGAGAACGTCTACGCGCATGCCAGGCGAAACGAATCCGGCGAGCCCAACCACCTCATCCACCCGCAAAGCGACCGCACGCTTGCCCATCGGAATCGTTGCCGCAAGGCCCGCACCGGCCCCTTTCGCCGCGAGGCGCGCGTTGAGAATAGGCTCATTTTGGTAGACCGTGGCGATCACGCCGCGCCCGACTACATCCTGGGTTTTTGTGATTACTTCCGGTGGAAGTGAGCCGGGCCATGCGACCTGCTTTACATCGGCATCGTGGACTAGCGCACCCACCTGGAGGTCGTGCACAGCGATGACGAGCGTGTTGCTGCTCACGACTGGGCCGTGCCCCATCAACCCTACATGGGAGACAATCAACCGGTAAATCAAGAAGCTAGTCACACTAGCTACGATGAGTGCGAACGCAAAAACAGCAACTAGACGTCGGTTCATGAGAGTTCAATAAGATTGTTATAAAAGAACGCTGGTGTTCTCACCCGGAACTGTATGTGAATTCAACACTGCAGAGCTGGCTTGCGTTAACTACCAGCCCTAGCGTTGGCTTAACGCTAGAGCGGGCCGCTGTGCAGCACGCCATCGCGGCTCTCAGCTATCGTTGGTCTGACTTTCTATGAAACCGCTACGTTGGTCAGCTGACTATTGATTCCGACCCACATATGGTTAATACTTCCGCCAGCGCTGCCCAAGACAGCAATCGCAGCCAACGCAATGAATGCCATCAGCAAGGAATACTCTATTAGGTCTTGTCCCTCCTCTTCCTGCCAGAACGCCTTCAGCAAGGAATTGATCATAAGCTCCTCTGTTCTCGCCCACAGGTGCACGCGGATTCAACCCCGCAGAGCCGGTCGTGACTTCACATTGAGTTAAGCCAGCATCCATAAAGCGAATGACCCAACTGCAAATGGAAAATACGAGAGCCGCCGTGCTATGCAGCACAGAATCGCGGCTCTCATTGTTCTGGCCCTCTAGGAAGCCGCCGCACTGGTCAACTGGCTGTTGATTCCGGTCCAGATAGTCTTAACGCTTGAACCAGCGCTGCTCAATAAGGCAACGGCAGCCAACGCAATGAATGCCAGCAGCAAAGAATACTCTACTAGGTCTTGTCCTTCCTCTTCCTGCCAGAACGCTTTTAGAATCGAATTATTCATAAGTTCCTCCTTTCGTGAGTTGTAGATTGTAAGTCACACCTGTCAACTTGCAAGCCAAAGGAGGCTCCAAGTTTCTTTCTCCCGTTTTGGGAAACAGGAGAAAATCGTACTTCTTGCTGGGGAGGAGCAGTTGTTTGGTGCTCCGTCTTAAACCCAGCGCGAAAGATGACGAGAAATCCATCATCGAAAACCAGCTTCCAATTTCGTGATGTTTTTAAAACTTCTGCCAGCGGGGCGTCCACCCTCAGCAGCACCGTATCGACGCCGAAGCGCTTCAACTTTGCTTCCCAGTCATATCGAGCGTTAATGGCGCGGCCGCAATCAGTGAGAAAGTCAGCCCCATAGAACTCACCCCGGCCGTCAACAAATACTCGAGTTGACGGATAAAGGCGGTAGATGAGGTAATCGCCCCACTGGTCATAGGTAAAAACGTGGGGATCTTTCATCGCCTGAATGGCCGGGATGGCATTTACTGGAAAAGTTTTTGAATCAAACTCGGCTTGTAATTTGTGGTTACCTTTGGCAAGCGAACAGGCCATGAACAGGACTGCAGCCACTGAGACCAGGTGCCAGCGCCCAATGCGTTCTATCGGCTGCAACTCAGTATAGATATCGACAACGGCAGCTCGAAACCTGCTCAACCATCCCGCGACCTTCAATGAACTGAGAGCGTCGCGCACCATACAAGCTACCCACGGGGCCGCGATAAACAAAAAGATGGGGATGTTCCGTGCCGATACCAAAGCCAGGTGAGCCCACACAAGCATTAGAATCGCCGGCCCGAATCTGGCCCGCTGTAAACACCACGCGATGGCGGCTGCCCCAAGCAAAACCATGAATTCGAAAAAAATTGCCGGAAAATGGTGGAAATCGATCGACTGGTATTCCTGGATCTGATCCAGCAGCTTAAAATCGTGCAAGTAGCCGAAAACGTGCCGGTGCAAATGCCATGTATAGGGATTAATGAAGCTTGCGCCTAAGCATAAAGCGGCGCAAACCAGATACGGCCGCGCCTGTCGATAAACGACTCGCCAGGAGATCTGTTTCCCTTTCATCAAAACGGTGATCACTTCACCGATGGCGCTAGTTAGGACCATGAAGATCCCAACAAAGAATGCGCCGTGAATATTCACCCAGGCCAAAGTCAAAACAGGTAAATACCACAGAGGCTTTGTGTTGCCCTCCTCCGAAGACGCTAAGGCGTGAGAGAAGAGCAGTACAAATAACCAGGAGAAAAGATGTGGACGCGCGAGCCAATGAATGGTCGATCCTGCAAGTGCGACAGCCGTGAAGAGCATGGCGAGGACGTCGTTTTCGCAACATCGGCGGACCAGGCGGTACAAGAGAGCGGATATGAGGCAAAGCAGCACGAGGTTCGCAAAAGCGACTCCGGCCAGCCCCCAAGCCTGATGGACGGGCGCGAATAGCAGGTCCCAGCCCCACTCCCAGGAGAACCATACTGCGTGCGGTTTCGTAAATGAGAACAGATCTACTGTTGGAACCGTTCTGTGCTGCAGTATCCATTCGCCTGTTCTGATGTGCCACCCTGTATCTCCATCGGCCAGAAGAATGCTGGTCCCGCGGAGCATAAACAGAATCACAAAGGCAGGCAGCAAAAACACCAGGTCAGTGAGACACGGAAAAACGCGTATGTACCACCGGCTAGTTCCGGTGTAAGGTGTCTCGCAACTCTGAACCGCAATGGCTCCCATATATTCCAGGTACTTGTTGGTTACCGTTCTCTCATCGGCGCTCTGGTACTTTTCATGAATTTCGATTGCGAGCGCATTTTGCGGTGCTTAGAACGATTCATTTGCCACGTCATGACATGACTCATCTCAGTAGGCCTTTAGAAAGGATCAGGAAAGCGACCGCGCCCAGCGCAATTAGCGTTCCATGAGGCATTCCCACGGCCTTCGCATCGCGGACATCTAAGTGGGAATTGCTCTTCGAAGGCATTCGGAAACGGGACAATTCACTTATGATCAATGCAACGTTGAAAAATGTCTCATGGAAGCGCCTTTTCAGCGCAACGAAAACGATCGAGACCACTCCTCCCAGCAGTGCCGTTGCGATAAAAATGCCAAACCAGTTCAAAGGTCCCGCTATCGCGCCCACCGCTGCCATCAACTTCACATCGCCTGCGCCCATGCCACGAATCAGGTACAGCGGCACATAAACGACGAGCGCACAGCCAATGCCCAAAACTGCCCCGATGAACCCAGCGCGAGCAAAGAAAAAGGTATTCAGGCCAAGCCCGAGAATGACGCCGCTCAAATTAAGCCAATTTGGAATCCGTCTAAAACGCAGGTCATAGATCGCGGCGACAAGCACTATGGCAATCAAAAGCACCATCAAAGCCGCAGACATATCGCAGATAATCTCCTCGGCTGGATTATTCGCTTTCTTTAGAACCCGGAACGCGAATGAAATTTTGGGCAATAACCAGCGTGAATAGCGGAATTGATAGCGCACATCTTGATCGACACGCCACCCCACTGGAGACGGCTGCCGAACTAATCGTGCGCCGAAGAAGGATTAAGTCTCAATGAGAGCGGTTGAACGGGTCCGCCTGACTACATTCTTAGGATGGCCGGGTCATCTCTTGCGGCTTCACCCACTTATCGAACTCTTCACTGCTAAAAAAGCCTAATTTCATGGCTGCCTCGCGGAGACTCGAACCGTCCACGTGTGCTGTGTGTGCGATCTTGGCAGCCGTGTCGTATCCGACGACCGGGCTCAAGGCCGTAACCAGCATTAGTGAATCCCGCACATCCTGATCGATCTTCGTCCGGTTCAGCTCGATGCCCCTTGCGCAATGCTCAGTGAAACTGTGACAAACATCGGCGAGAAGCCGCACTGAATGCAAGAAATTGTGGATGATTACGGGTTTGAAAACGTTCAGCTCGAAGTTGCCCTGTGAACCCGCGAATCCGATCGCCGCGTCGTTTCCAAATACCTGTACGGCGACCATCGTCATCGCTTCGCACTGGGTCGGATTTACCTTACCCGGCATTATGGACGATCCCGGCTCATTCTCCGGGATTATCAACTCCCCTAATCCGCAGCGAGGACCAGAAGCAAGCCAGCGGATATCGTTCGCAATCTTCATTAGGGAGGCCGCGAGCGTTTTGAGTGCCCCGCTTGCCGCGACAAGTTCATCATGGGCCGACAGCGCCGCAAACTTGTTCGGATGAGATCGGAACGGCAGACCTGTAAGCTCCGCTATTTTCGCCGCTGCGAGCGCCGCAAACTCGGGATGCGCATTCAAACCGGTACCCACGGCCGTACCACCAATGGCTAAATCGTATAAGCCGTCAAGCGCTGTTCGCAGTCGTTCTATGTCGCGATCGAGCAGCGAGACCCAGCCCGACATCTCCTGCCCAACGGTCAGCGGTGTTGCATCCTGCAGATGAGTGCGGCCAATCTTCACTACGTCCGCGAACGCTTTCGCTTTCTCGTCAAGCGCCGCGCGCAATTCCTCAACGGCGGGTATCAGTTTGCGCTGCACCTGTTCTGCCGCGGCGATGTGCATGGCGGTAGGGAACGTGTCGTTTGACGATTGCGACATGTTCACGTGATCGTTTGGATGAATAGGCTTTTTGCTGCCCATCATGCCGCCAGCAAGCTGAATCGCGCGGTTGGAGATCACTTCGTTCGCATTCATATTGGTCTGCGTTCCGCTTCCGGTCTGCCAGATTCGTAACGGAAATTGATCATTGAGTCGACCCGAGATCACTTCATCCGCCGCCTGGACAATCAGTCGCGTTTTCTCCTCGTCCAGCTTGCCCAGATCGCGATTAACCAGAGCGGCAGCCTTCTTGAGTACGCCGAATGCCCGGATCAGCTCCGGCGGCATCTTGTCTTCGCCGATATCGAAATGGATCAGAGATCGCTGTGTCTGTGCACCCCAGTATCTGTCGCTGGGAACCTCAATCGCGCCCATGCTGTCTGATTCCCTACGTGTTGAAGCGTTCCATGCCCTTATTGTGGAACCCTCGCCAAAGCGCGCGCCGAGCAAGGCTATCATTCCGCGTGGATCGCGCCGCGTCTCGCCTTGGCTCTCTTGAAGAGAAAGACCAAGGGTACGCACGCGAAGCACATCAGTGCCATATAGCGGAAATCGTCCACGTAAGCCCATAGGCGCGATTGCGACGTGAGGGTGCGCTCCAGCATCTTGTATGCTCCGCTACTTGCCAATCGCCGGACCGGCCGCGTTCGTGTGGTGAGCAGCCCCGCGTAATGTGGAAAGTTGCTGTTGAACCAGAGGGTTCGTAGGTGCGAGCGAGTGGACCAGTTCGCTGCGATGCAGTTGCTCGTGGCGGGCGACGATCGTGTTGACAACAGAAATGCCGATACTTCCCCCCACATTCCGCAGGAGATTATAAAGCCCACTGGCGTTGCCTATCTGTTCGTTCGGGATCGTCCCCATTGCGGTCGTCGATAACGGTACGAAAACCATGCCCGAACCGAAACCGCTCAAGATAATTGCCCAGATGAACGTCCACTGCGAGATCGCAAGATTTGCTTCTCCGAACCAAATACTGCAAATCGCGAATATGAAAAAACCAGATGCGATGAGCCAGCGATTATCCATGCGCGCCGTAAGCACTCCAATGATGGGCATGGCCAGGATCGCCCCGATTCCCCTTGGGCTGACTGCCCATCCGGCATTCAGCGCCGTGTAGCCCAGCAATTCCTGGTAGAACAACGGCAATAGCGTGACCATGCCATAAATCGCCGCGCCAAAGAGCGCGATCAACAGGCAGCCCAGAGCGAAATTCCGGTTCTTGAACACCCCCAGATCAACGAGCGGTTTGCGATGCCGCAGCTCCCACACGAGGAACAGCACGAAAGCCGCCAGGCAGGCGAAAGTCGCCCACCGGATCCAGGTCGCACCGAACCAGTCATCCTCCTGCCCTTTATCCAGAATCACCTGAAGGCAACCCAGCCACACGGCGAGCAGGCCCAATCCGAACGCGTCGATCCGGCCGGGCTTTGCATTCTTGATATACGGCGGATCCTCCACGATACCGCATGATCATGAAGACGGCCATGATTCCAATCGGGATATTGATGTAGAAGGCCCAGCGCCAGGAGTAAGTGTCGGTGAGCCATCCGCCGAAGGTCGGACCAAGCACAGGCGCAACCACCACGCCCAGCGCGAAAACCGCCATCGCCAAGCCCGCGCTTTGCGGGAGGGAAACTCTCGAGCAGAATGGCCTGCGAGATCGGCTGCAGCGCCCCTCCGCCTGCGCCCTGAACGGCACGCGCCAGGAGCAGTATTCCGAGCGTTGGCGCCGCACCGCACAGGAACGAGGATGCCGTGAAGATGATGATGCACGTGATCAGGAATCGCTTGCGTCCAAAACGCAGCCCGAACCAGCTGCTTGCCGGCAGCACGATCGCATTTGCGACAAGATAGCTGGTTAGAACCCAGGTGGCTTCGTCATTGGTCGCCGAAACGCTGCCCGCTATATAAGGAAGGGCGACTGCCGCTATGGAAGTGTCGAGAACTTCCATGAATGTCGCCAACATGACCGATATCGCAATCAGCCATGGATTAGCCGATGGTCGCCAGGGCTCTGAAGAGGGAGCAACGGGTTCAGTCGCGGCCATTTTTTCTCGCCTATTTGATGTTCCGCGAAGGCATGCCGGTTGCGGACGCAGCAACGATCAATTTCGAGTTTATCGTGGCTGTTTTTCGCCGCGCTCTGGGAACACTTCTAGCAACACTTACGTATCCCTTCATGCAGAATGTACGGGGAGGACAAAAATGAAGGTACTCGTCTCGGTTTTATCATTCGCGGCGATTGCGGTCCTGCAACCAAGCGCCAAGGCGGACGAATGGAACAAGCATTGGTCAGTGGGCCCCAAGCCCGAGCTTCGCATTGACGCAGGCGATGCTGCCGTAACCGTAGAGGCTACGGAAACGAATGCGATCGATGCGACACTGACCACCCGCGGATGGTCAATCGGCCCTTCCGGAGTTCGAGTCAGTGAGCACCAAAGTGGTAATTCTGTCGAAATCGATATCCATGTACCTTCTCTGCATTTCGATTTCGGAAATCATTCCATTCGGCTCGAGGTAAGAGTGCCGCGTGAGCTGGTAGCAAACATACACACCGGAGATGGATCGATTCGCTTGCGTGGTCTGCATGGCCCGATTCGTGCTGACACTGGCGATGGGAGCATTCAAGGCGACGATCTCGATGGAACGCTGGATGCCAATACGGGAGACGGCAGTCTGCATATCGCGGGGCGATTCGACAACATACAACTGCACACCCAAGACGGTTCAGTAGAGTTGGAGCTTGCGCATGGATCAAGGATAGTGTCTGACTGGCGCGTCCAAACGGGTGACGGCAGCGTGCGCTTGAGCCTTCCGCGCGATTTATCCGCAGACCTAGAAATGCGTACTGGTGACGGGCACATCCGCCTCGATCTGCCGCTCACCGTTACCGGTATGCAGAGCGAGCATGAGGTTCGGGGCAAATTGAACGGAGGCGGTCCGCTGCTCACCGTGAAGACCGGCGACGGGTCCATTACTGTCAGCTCGCTTTAATCAGCTCCTTCAGCCTCAGAGCGTTTTGCGCCGCATAGCCCGCCTGATCGTTGTCGAAATATACATAGATCGCTTTCAGCTCGCGCCGCCACTTCCCGACGCGGGCTGCCCATTCGTTCAATGCCTTGTCGCTGTAACTCCCTTGATACTTTCCACCCGGCCCATGCAAACGAACATACGTAAAATCGGCGGTGACCTGGAGAGGCGATTGCTCCCCTGCAAGATGAAAAATGCAGTATGCGATATTGTGCCGCGCCAAGAGGTCGTAAACTTCAGGAACACTCCAGCTGGCGTTGCGAAACTCGAATGCATAGCGATGCTCGCGCGGCAAAAACCGGATAAAATTTGCGAGGCGGTCCAAATCCAACTCCCAATTCGGTGGCAATTGGAACAGGATCGGTCCGAGTTTATGTTCCAACACTTCGATGGCATCTAGAAACCTTCGGAGTCCTTGTTCGGGGTCTTTCAGCTTCTTCATGTGAGTTAGAAACCGGCTGCCCTTTGCTGCAAAACAAAAGCCGGCCGGCGTAGAATCGCGCCAAGCTTCCAGGCTGCTCGTCTTCGGCAGATGATAAAAGCTGTTGTTCAGTTCAACTGTATCGAACCTCTCGCAGTAATAAGCAAGCATCTTCGCAGGCGGGCGTTTGGGGCGGATAGAACGTGCCCACCCAATGCTTGTAGTGCCAGCCGGACGTTCCTATCCGAACTTTCCCAAATCGCTGTACCATACGGCGATGAGCCTTCGAGTCTCTATTCTCCTCGCGGTCGGACTTATCATCGCACCCCTACGGGCACGAACACCCAGTGCCGAAGCAGCAATCGAGAACGTGCTTACCAGTCAGCTGCAGGCCTGGAATCGCGGAGATATTCCGAAGTTTGTCACTACGTATGCGGAGGATTGTATCTTCGTCGGCAAGCAAATGCTCCAAGGCAGATCGAAACTGCTAGCCCGCTATCAGAAGACGTATCCATCGCCGGAGTCCATGGGCAGACTAGCGTTCCAGCACCTTACAGTACGCCAACTCGATGAGCACGTCGCTACCGCGATCGGCGAGTGGCACATCGATCGCCCGTCCACTTTTGGCGGCCCGATCGGCGGAATTTTCAGTCTCGTTCTGCAACTTCATGGCGGAAATTGGCAGATTGTCTTGGACCACACAAGCTAGCGCCATTGACCGGACGAGATAATATCGCCGCCAGCAACCCACACGTTGCTGCAACGGACAACCAGATTCCTGGCATGGCGCGATTTCCGGTGATGTGAATCAGATAAGTGCATATAGCTGGCGTGAAGCCACCAAAAATGGCAGTCGCAAGGCTATATGCGAGAGAGAATCCGGAAGTCCGCACTTCCACCGGCATGATCTCGGTGAGAAACGCAACCATCGCGCCGTTATAGCTGCCGTAGATGAAGGAGAGCCACAGCTCGACGATGAGGAGCTTTGGGAACGAAGCCGCGCTTACCAGCCACAACATCGCGGGATAGGCCGTAACTAACGCAAGAACAGTGCAAGCAATCAGTAGCGGACGCCGCCCGGTAGTGTCCGACAGCGCTCCCATTGTAGGAAGCCACACTAAGTTCGAAACGCCCACGCATAACGTAACAATCAAATTCCCAGTTGACGCGAGATGAAGCACCGCGCTCCCAAACGTCGGCGTGTAGGCCGTGATCATGTAGAACGATACAGTTGTCATCGTCGCCAGCATTGTTCCAAACAACACGGTGCGCCAATTTACAACCACCGAATACAAGATTTCAAAGGTGTTTGGCCTGTATTTGCGGGCCAGGAACTCATCAGTTTCGGTAAGTGATCGCCGGATCACGAATACAAATGGAATAATCGCGCACCCGGCCAGCAATGGAATCCGCCATCCCCATCTCGCCATCTGATCGGGCCCAAAATACGAACTCAGCACGACTCCCAGCAGCGCCGCAAATATAACCGCCAGTTGCTGGCTTCCAGATTGCCAACTGACATAGAAGCCCTTGTGACGGGGCGGCGCGATCTCCGACAGATACACCGAGACGCCGCCCAGTTCGACACCTGCCGAGAAGCCCTGCAGGAGCCGCCCGGTCACAACCAGCAAAGGAGCGAGCAAGCCGATGCTGGCATACCCCGGCACACACGCGATCGACAGTGTGCCGACGGACATCAATCCAAGCGTGAGCAGCAGTCCGGCGCGGCGCCCATGGTGGTCGAGATAAGCTCCCAGAACCATGGCCCCGAGTGGACGCATCAGAAAGCCAGCCCCAAACGTCATGAGCGATTTCATCAGCGACGCGAACGCGCTGCCGCCTGGGAAGAAAGCGGTGCCAATGGCCGACGCATAATATCCGAAGATCATGAAGTCGTACATCTCCAGGAAATTACCGCTGGTGACGCGGACGACAGACCAGATCTTCGCTTCGCGGCCGGGTTGACTCACGAATTGTCTCGACTAGATGCTACGGCCGGCTCTTTTGCCTCTGCTGCATCTGTCTCTTGTACTCTTTCTCGAGCTCCAATTCAATGCGAACCAACACTCCGGCGGATTGTGTAATCTGTAGATTCATCTGCTTGGCCTTGACGTTGACATCGAGCGTATACGGGCCGTCTCGTGTTCCCATCTCGTCTATGAGCGTGATCTCTTTCCCATCCAACTCATACTGCCCATGGCGTTCGACAGTGCCGCCATGGATATGAACTTTTTGTACAAAGCTGTTGTCGGCGTTCAACGTCAAAGTGCCCCTGCACTCTTCAGGATGAGGTTGACCATCAAAGCAAGTGTGCTTGGTTTGAATACCGTTGTCGGGGTCGCTGACGGTGATGTACTCCCAGCCACCTGGATCGTGTAGCATTTTCAATTCGTCGGCATTGAGGCCGGTCCCTGCATTCAGGCGCAAGCCAAGTAGAAGTACCGGCAATAGGCCAATCAGTATAGGAATTCGAACCACGCCCAAAGTCTACCAGCAACAGCTGACCCCAAAAAATCGCGTGTACGAAAGTCTTCGTTGACACTACGAACATCTTCGTAGTAACGTTGCTGTATGGGGCGCCAGCAACCAGCAAAGCCGACATCGACCGAACTCGACATCCTGCGAGTGCTGTGGGAGCGCGGCCCCTCGACGGTCCGCGAAGTGCATGAAGTTCTCGCTCGCTCCAAACCAATCGGCTATACAACCGTCCTCAAACTGCTTCAGATCATGACCGGTAAGGGTACGGTTCGACGGAACGAGCAGGAGCGTGCCCACGTATATGAAGCTTGTCTGCCGGCTGAGAACACTAAGCGGCAACTGGTAGGGGATTTGTTACAACGTGCTTTTGCCGGCTCTGCCAGTCAGCTGATGCTGCATGCGTTGGACGGCAAGAAAACGTCGCCGCAAGAGATTGAGGAGATCCGCCGCATGCTCGACGAATATGAAGGAAGGGCAAAATGATGAATGCACTGTCCTGGCTTACGGCTTCGATAATGCAGATCCCGATAATGCAAACCCTGGGATGGACTTTGATCCACTTCATCTGGCAGGGGGTTGCGCTGGCCGTCATTCTTTACTTAGCGATGGCGTTTTGCCGGACCACGCTCGCGCGATACATCGCCGCGCTTTTCACGCTCGTGCTTATGGTCTGTTCTCCTGTTGCCACGTTCCTCTTTTTAGAAGGTACTGGGGACTCGAATTTCCAACCTGCCAATGTCACGGGAGTAATCCAGACAGCTAAAGCGCTGCTGGCCGCCCCTGTTTCAGCGCCCGATTCGATCGCTCGTCCATTCGACTCGGCAGTCTGGCTGAGCTGGTTCGTCTTGTTTTGGTTTACGGGCGTGCTGGTTTTTTCTGTGCGAGCCGTCGGCGGCTGGTTTCTGCTCGAGCGGCTCCGTCGTGAGAAGACTGAGCAACTGGCGGGGACTCTTCGCCAACGCTGCCTGGCTCTGCAGCGTCGCTTGGGCATCACGAGAACGGTTCGATATTTTGAGTCCCGGCTTCTCGATACACCCGCCGTCATAGGCTGGTTCCGCCCCATTGTTCTCTTACCCGTGACTGCGCTGACGGGCCTCTCGCCCCAGCAGCTGGAAGCAGTCATCGTCCATGAACTGGCGCACATTAAGAGGCTAGATTGTTTCGTCAATCTGTTCCAGATAGCCGCTGAAGCGTTGCTCTTTTATCACCCCGCTGTTTGGTGGGTGAACCGCTGCATTAGAACTGAACGCGAGAACTGCTGCGACGACCTGGCTGTCAGAGTCTGCGGAGACGCAGGCGAGTACGCAAGAGCCCTGACGCTGATGGAAACATGGCGGGCTACGCCGGCTCTGGTTTTAGCGGCAAACAGCGGTTCATTAAAATTACGGGTTTCGCGTTTGCTTGGTTTTCAGACAATCACACACACCGTCCCTCGGGGCGGTCTCGCAGCTATAGGTTTCATCTGTGCCGCTGGCGTACTGCTCGCGGGAACCACGTTCAATCGAACCTACTCTCACCTGTCTGATTTTGAGCCTGCAGCCGGTGAACAGCAGCAAGAGAGCACGGCACCAGCAGCTCCAGAAGCTGTCGTCCCTGCGCCAGTCCTGGCACCAGCCCCGGCTAGACCCGCCCCCTCCGAGGCTGCTCTTGTGACGTCCGAGGATCAGGATGCTCCGGAACCGCCCGAGCAGGCGCCCGCAAAGGAGTCCTACATTGCAGGACTTGAATCGGCCGGCCTGAAGAACCTCGACGTGGATCACATCATCGCGCTCAAAGTCCAGGGCGTAACTCCCGAATACATACGCGCGATCAGAGCCGAAGGGCTGGATCCCGATATATATGAATTGCTGGGAATGAAGGCGCAAGGTATCACTCCTGAGTACGTGCGTGAAATCCGCACAACCGGTCTCAAGCCTTCCATAAACGACTTCATTGGTCTGCGGGTCCAGGGTGTCACGGCCGATTATGTTCGCCGCATTCAATCCCAGGGCTGGAAAAATATCACTGTTGACGAGATCATCGGCATGCGCGTGCAGGGTGTCGAGCCCTCCGATGCCGCCGCATACGAGCGTCTCGGCTTGAAAGATGTAACGCCTAATCAACTAATCGCTTTGCGTGTACAAGGCGTCACACCCGATTACGTCAGGGCGATGCAATCGGCCGGTTTCACAAATCTGAGTACAAACGATTACCTCGGTGCTAAGGTCCAGGGCGTGACCCCCGAATTTATTCAAAAAGTTCGCAGTCACGGCTTTACTAATCTCAGCCTGCACCAACTGATGGCGCTCAAAATGGCCGACGTCTTCTGAGGAGCTGATAATGTTTCAACACCACAAGTTCCTTCCGGCTACACTGTGCGGACTACTCATTACCGCAACTGTTCCTTTTCTCTCCGCCCAAACCCGCACCGGAGAGTGGACGCTGAGCCGCTCGGATAACGAGGGGAAAGTTCGCTTCTCGCTCCAAAGTTCAAAAGGTGGCGATCACTTCAGCACCAGTTCCGACTGGAACGCGAGTGATTTCCGTGGCATCGACTGGTCCAGTTCTGGAAAACACGATGTGCATTTCACCATCGCGCGCGATGCCGGAACCATTGAATGTGAAGGTTTCTTGAAGAACGGCGAGGGTGCAGGGCTATTTACGTTTAACCTCAATTCCGCGTACAGCAGCGAGATGCAATCACTTGGATTTTCCGGCGTCTCCCCGGATAAGCAACTTGCTTTCGCAATTCATGACGTCAGTCTTGCTTTCGCGCGGCAAATGAAGTCCGTAGGCGTTCAAGGATTAGATACCGATAAGCTCATGGCCTTCCGCATTTTCGGCGTGGACGCTGCGTTCATTAACGACCTGCGCAAGGCCGGGCTGAACGTTGTCGAAGCTGACAAGCTAATCGCATTTCGGATCCACGGCGTTTCACCAAATTTTGTAAACGATCTGCGCTCCGCGGGTATCGCCACTACCGATTCCGACAAGCTTATCGCTTTCCGCATTCATGGCGTTTCACCGGAATACGTTCGAGAACTCGGGCGACTAGGCTATCCGCACCCGGACGCCGATCAGCTAGTCGCATTACGAATTCATGGCGTTACGCCCGAATATATTGAAAATCTTCGCTCGCACGGAATGCATGACCTGACGCTAGATCAACTCGTGAGCCTTCGCATTCAGGGCATCAATTAAATCGCAGCCCGACCCAACGGCCTGGTAACTTTCATCGTCTAAGCCCCCATAACGCGAGGACCATCATGAGCGCTATCTGGAACGACATTCGTTACGCACTTCGCACGTTTCGCAGGACTCCTCTGTTCACTGGCGTTGCGATTCTGTCACTTGCCTTTGGAATCGGCGCGAATACTGCAATCTTTACGCTGCTGGATCAGATTCTCTTGAGACTTCTACCGGTAAAGCACCCCGAGCAATTGGTTCTTCTCACCATGCGCGGCTCCCACTACGGCAGCAACTGGGGTATGAATTCGATCTCTTATCCCATGTACAAGGATTTCCGCGATAACAATCAGGTCTTTTCGGGCATGTTCTGCCGCTTCCCCATTTCCACAAGCCTGGGCTATGGCGGCCGTACGGAGCGCGTATCGGCCGAGCTCGTGTCGGGCACTTATTTCCCGGTGCTCGGCGTCGGTGCTGCTCTTGGCCGCACGTTCACGCCGGACGACGACCGCATTCCCGGCGGTCATCCTCTTGTCATGCTCAGCTACAGCTTCTGGCAATCTCGGTTTGCTTCCGATCGCACGCTTATCGGCAAGACTCTCGTGGTAAACGGCCAGAATATGACAGTAATCGGCGTCGCTCAAGAGGGTTTCGACGGTGTTGAACTGGGCTTCGCATCGAAGATGTTCATTCCCATCATGATGAAGGTGCAAATGACGCCGTTCTGGGACGGGTTGAAAGAGCGGCGGCAGCGCTGGGTGAACGCGTTTGGACGCCTCAAGCCGAGCATCAGTATTAAGCAAGCCAAGGCTTCGCTCCAACCGTTCATGCACAGCATGCTCGAAATGGAAGTGAAAGAACCCGCTTTCCGTAACGCCTCGGCCTATACCCGGCAGCAGTTTCTGAAGTGCTGGATGGACGTATTGCCGGGCGGGCAAGGCCGTTCGTATCTGCGGCAACAGCTTTCGACGGCTCTCTGGCTGCTCCTCGGGATCACCGGAGCGGTGTTGCTGATGGCGTGCGCGAACATCGCCAATCTTTTGCTCACCCGGGCCGCCGCTCGCGAAAAGGAGATTGCCATTCGCCTCGCCATCGGTGCGGGCAGGGCGAGGATCATGTGTCAACTTTTGCTCGAGAGCCTGGTCCTTTCGGGGTTCGGCGCGGTGGCCGGTTTAGGCCTCGCGTTTTGGGCAGATCGCTTACTGCTGGCCGCCTATCTGCCTGCTGACTCGAGCAATCTCAAGCTCTCAACCGCGCCTGACCTTCGTGTCCTCGCCTTTACATTCTGCGTCATGCTGGTAACCGCTCTTCTCTTCGGCCTCGTACCGGCTCTGCGATTATCACGTCCCGATGTCGGCCCTACCTTGAAGGACCAGGCCGGATCGATTCTAGGCAGCGGCAATGTTGTGCTCCGAAAACTGCTCGTAACAGCGCAGGTGACACTCTCGCTACTCCTCTTGATCGGCGCCGGACTGTTTTTGCGCACGCTTACCAATCTGCGTAACCTCGGGCCAGGCTTCTCGCCCGAGCAACTGATCGGCTTTAATGTGGATCCATCGCTCAACGGCTACAGTAGTGCGCGCGCCAAAATCTTCTATCAGCGGCTGGTTGATGACATCGGCTCAGTGCCCGGCATACAGTCTGTTGGGCTCGCTTCGATGCGCATCCTCGAAGATGACGAATGGGACAGTTCAATGACGGTGGAAGGCTACACCGCCAAACCCGGTCAAAATCCCGAGCCCTTCATGAATGCAGTGAGTCCCAAGTACTTTCAGACCCTAGGCGTGCCAATCCTCGCAGGCCGCGATTTCACCATCAATGACACAGCAGAGGTCAAGAACGGCCCGGAACCGGACGACTGGTCGCCGACCACGATCATCATCAACGAGAGCTTTGCGAAACGCTATTTTAAAGGCCGAAATCCGATTGGCCTACACGTCGGATTCGGATCCGATCCAGGCACGAAAACCATCATGCAGGTCATCGGTGTCGTGAAAGACATTAAGTACACCAATCTCAGAGACGAGATCCAGGTGCAGGCCTATATTCCCTATTTGGCGAGCCACTTTGTAGGCGGCATGACCGTCTATTTTCGCAGCACTCTCGATAGCGATCAAGTTATGCCGGCCGTCCGCCGCAAACTGCAGGCACTCGATCCAAACATCCCCATTTACGACATGCGCACAACCGAAAAGCAAATCGATCTCTCGCTGCGCACTGAGCGCCTGGTCGCCAGCCTATCCTCCGTGTTTGGATCGCTCGCGACTCTACTCGCAGTAGTCGGGCTTTATGGAGTAATGGCCTATACAGTCGCCCGGCGAACACGCGAGATCGGCATTCGCATGGCGCTCGGCGCGATTCAAGGTAACGTTATTTGGATGGTTATGAAGGAGGTACTCGTTCTAATTGCTGCAGGAATCTTGGTGGGTGTTCCTGCCGCCATCGGATTGAGTCGCCTCGTGAAAAGTCAACTCTACGGACTCGCACCGCACGATCCCGCGACCGTTGCCTTATCCGTCATCGTATTGGGCGGGGTTGCTTGCCTGGCAGGTTTCTTCCCAGCACTCCGTGCCAGCCGAGTCGATCCGCTGCAGGCTCTCAGATACGAGTAAGCGCCCCCGCTAAAATGCTATCCGCATCCCAAACTCGATCATCCGTGGCGCACCGAGGGCGAAAACGCCTGTACCAAGTCCGACTTGATTCGTAATGCGATTACCCTGTGTGGTTCCGTTTACGGAACCTGGCGAACCGTTCAACAACCCGGTAAGTGTATTTGGAGGCAAATCGTAATTCACAAAGTTGAAGGCGTTGTAGATACCACAACTCGGCTCGATTTCAAAATGCTCGGCAAATTTGTGATCCCAGCTGAGCTTGAAATCGAACGCGCGTAACGGGCTGGTTCCTACTTGACCGGCGGGAGGAGGTGTAATTGTAGGAGCAACGCCTCCAAGTGCCTGAAGCTGCGCAAGCGTAAGCAGGCCGTTCTGGATCAGTACCTGGCCGGCAGGAGTAGCCTGATTCGCAATCGTATTGTTGTAGTTCTGAATCACACTTCCCAGTTGTGAAGCGGAAATGCCGCGCCCGAACGAACCCATATTCGTACCAGGCAAGATGTCCGCGACGGTACCATCGCCAGTAAAGTCAGTACGGAAGATCTCACCCGCGCCGATTCCGGTATTCGGGACCTGTAAAGTCAGCGGCAACCCTGAATAGAAGTGGCCGATAACGGACGCGCGGAAAGATCCCGGAAGATCTGCCACGCCGCCGAACGAGAGTTGATGGGTTCGGTCGAGCAATGAAGGACCCATAAAGCGCAGCGGATTGGCGTTGTCCACGGCACCTATCACGAAATCCTGATCGTTATTGCCCGGAGTAGAAGGATTTACGCCGCCGGGACTCACGAAGCGCGACAAGCTGTACGAAATTTGTAAATTGACGTCTCGAAAACCAGGTATTGGGTGCCGCACTTGATCGGTGAGCTTTACGTCCAGTCCGTTGTATACGGAGCGTCCGATTGGCTCCAGCTCCTGTATCGAAGCAACAGCCGGATTGATGCCAGGGAAGGCGCAACCATAGCTGGTGGGGCAAGTGGTTCCGAAGTCGGCGCCGGGCGCGGTAAGTCCGTTATTTGCGAAATCCACCATTGTTGCTCCATTCGCAATCGCCTGATTTATAGAGGTCGCGCCGAATTGAGTCAGCGTCGCGGCAATCGCCGCCTGCGCAGCACTCTTGTTAAAGTAACGGACGTCGCCAACATGGTTTGTGTCGATGCTTAAGAGATTATGAGTTGAGATGTTTCTCAAATAATCCATGGTGAGAACCATTCCCGGCCTGATCTCGTGCTGGAAGCCAACATTCATCTGCACAGAGCGAGGAGTCTTGTAGTCAGGCGCAAACAGGCCGAGCGGTATATTAAGTCCCTCGGCAAGATCGGTCACGACGTAGGAGGGATTCGGAGCCGAAAGATCAAACTTCTGTAGTCCCGCATAAGACGCCTGAAAAGCGGCTATTCCGGCTGCAGCCTGACCTATCGTTTCACTACAGAGCGCTTGTGGGAATGTCGCCGTGCCACCAGGTACCGGCAAACCTTGCGCCACACGGGAATTCGTGCATCCGAGCGGATTCTGAAGGAACGCGCCAGTGGGTAGCCGCAATGGGCGATCAAACAAAACATTGTTGAAAATTACGTTCTCGTAAAAGAGGCCGGTGCCGACCCGAAATACGGTTTTGCCGTCGCCCTTTGGATCCCAGGCAAACCCAATCTGCGGTGCGAAATTGAAGTCGGGCTGATGAACTCGACCGCCGCCCCCAGGAATGGCTGCATCGAGTTGAGGAATGGCGGGGAGATCACTATCAGTACGGCCCGTATCGCGAACCCAGCGCAGACCATAAATCATGGTCAGGTTCGGATGGATTTTCCACGTGTCACCGATATAGGCCCCAAAACGATTGTCAGGGCCAAGGAGTCCCGCAGGAAAGCCAAGACCCGGACGCTCAGTTGAGTATCCTTGGCCGTTGCTGAGCGTAACTTGTTCCACAGGATAATTGAGCGGGTTCGATGCGCCTCCGGGGAAAGGCCCAGCTGCGGCAAGCGCCTCATCATTCGAGCCGTTGTTCGTCTGGATGCCGGGCGCAATGGAATAGAATCCCGCAAAACCGCCTGACTCAATGTGGTTGTAGTTGATGCCGTATCGGAGGAAATGCTTCCCCAGCGGCTTGCCGCCGTCATACTTCACTTGCGTATCGTGTTGAGGTGTCGCTTGGGGTGCTAAAAAGTTCGGGCCAGTCTGTGGACCGTTCGTGACGAACAGAGAAATGCCTAAGTTGGCCAAAGGAAGAGTGCTACCAATGACCGCATCGGTGATGTTGTTGATGAAATGCATTGAGGAAAAACGGATGGTGTGCGTGAATTGGCCGTTACCCGTGGTGAAATCCGCACCACCCACGAAATTCCGTGTGTAGTCTTTGTTCTTATAGACCTGGAAGCTGGAGAAAAAAACGTTGCATCTACTAAATTCGAGAAGTAATTGAAGCGAAAGAACAGCCTGAGGTTGCTGGTGACCTGCCAATCCAATCGCCCCATGGGTTCGTTCTCGCGGAATGGAGACTTCCAGCTGCCGGAGAACGACTGAAATGGCGAGGCGTAGACAACCGGTACGCTTTCATCCTGCTTGGTGCGCTCGTAATCCATGAAGAAGAAAAGCTTATCCTTGATAATCGCGCCTCCGAAGCGGCCCCCAAACTGATTGCGCTGATAAGGAGCTGGTATGCCGACCGGATGTGGAAGCTGCGCCCCAAACCGGCTGTCGCGAAGCAGGTAGAAGAGTTCGCCGTGGTAATCGTTGGTTCCAGAGCGAGTGGCCACGTTCACAGCTCCCGACGATGTGAGATCGTTCGAAAGATCGAGGTTGGATTGGCTGAGCTGAAATTCCTGAATACCGCTCGAGGGAATGTCCTCGGTAGTCGTCCCGACGGTTTCATCCGAAATATCGACGCCATCGACGGAGATTCGCGCCGTCCGGCCGAATCGCCCTCCGAAGGAAATGGAAGAATAGCCCACCTTCGTCGGATCGAAATTCGTTCCGTCTTGAATCTGCACGCCCGGCTCGAGCTGGGCAAGATCGAGGAAGTTGCGCCCGTTGATTGGGAGGGTATCGATTTGTTGTGCCGTGAGTACGCCCTGAACCATGGCTTGATCCGGGTTCACCGCCACAGCCGACGCCGTGACCTCCACGACCTGAGACGCTTGGCCAATCGCGAGCTTAAGGTTGCCATTGGAGGTAACACCAACCTGTACCGTCGCGTTCAGCACTGCCGTTGAGAAACCCGGCTGCTCCACGCGGACCTCATACTCTCCCGGGATGAGGCCGCCGGAACTATATTCGCTAGCCCCCGTCGTCGTGGTCTTCGCCACACTGCCGGTCGCTTTGCCGGATATCGTGACTTTCGCGCCAGCAATTGCTGCTCCTGATGGGTCGGTAACGACGCCTTGAATGCTGCCTGTTGAAACGGTGGTCTGGGCACTCGCCGTAAAAGCGAGAACCAATATCGCAAGAACGAGACTGAATCCGCGCAGAGTGAACCTCGTTAGCATGTCCTGCCCCCTCGAAATCTAGTGGCAAGATTGTACTACGGCCTTTTGACAACGGGAAAAAGAAAGATGCAACCCTCGCATATTTACCGGGATCGCGTCGAGGCAGGCCAAATTCTCGCTCGGCATGTATTGCCGATGCTTTCTGATTCGCAGCCTCTAATTCTCGCCCTGCCCCGTGGCGGTGTTCCCGTTGGGTTTGAAGTCGCGCGAGCGTTACACGCGGACCTGGACGTCTTTCTGGTACGCAAGCTTGGGCTCCCAGGACACGAGGAATTGGCTATTGGAGCTATCGCCAGCGGTGGCATGCGCGTGCTAAACCGCGAACTCATCGAAGAACTGCATGTGGCGGAAGGCCTCATCAGCCGGATAACGGCCGTTGAGGAAGAGGAGCTGAAACGCCGGGAGCACCTTTATCGCCAGGACCGTCCGCCGATTGCGGTACGTGACCGTACGGTTGTTCTTGTGGATGACGGGTTAGCTACTGGCGCGAGCATGATGGCAGGAGTCAGAGCCTTACGGGCGCAAAATCCGCGACGTATTGTCGTAGCAGTTCCTGTGGCTGCTCCCGAAACCTGCGAGCAATTCCGCAGCGAGGCGGATGAAATCATTTGCCCGGCCACACCGGAGCCCTTCGGCGCGGTTGGCGCGTGGTACGACGACTTCTCCCAAATCACCGACAACCAGGTGCGCAAGCTGCTGGAACAGGGGGCACGAGAGGCCGAATCCTAACGAATAATCCGAATCCGCTAAAACGTATCCGGATCAGGCAGGCCCAGTACCAGGAACCGTATCATCCAACGTCCACGTCTACTATCCATTGATTGTGCCCGCTAAAATTAGTAAGCGGAAGGGGCACGGATCGTGACCTCGTTATTGGAGGAGCCGCTCAATGCGTCAATTCATAGGTACCCTTTCCGTCTCAACTGCCCTTCTCCAGGCTTTGCTTTGTCTGGTAGCACGTGCTCAAATTGCCCCTGTACCGGGCGGAACTGTTCCCTCTCGCATAACGCAAGAAGTTGACGACACACCGCTTGTCACTCTACGCGGCAACACTCATCCCCTTGCCCGCCCTGAATTCGACCGAGGCCCGGCGCCCGCCGATTTACCCCTGGAGCGCATGCTTCTGGTTCTTAAGCGGAGCCCCGCACAGGAATCCGCGCTAAAGCAGCTGCTCGAGCAGCAGCAAAACAGGTCGTCGCCTAACTACCACAGGTGGCTCACGCCCGAAGAATTTGGCCGGCAGTTTGGGCCGTCGCTGCAGGATATCCAGATCATCACCTCATGGCTTGAGTCGCAGGGCTTCCAAGTCGCTGGAGTGTCTCACGGGCGAACCGCAATCGAGTTCTCCGGCACTGCGGGCCAGGTGCAGAATTCCTTTCGCGCTGCCATTCACCAATTCTTCGTAAATGGGGAAGAACATTGGGCTAACGCGAACGACCCGCAGATACCCGCGGCACTTACGGCGGTTGTGTCAGGCATCGCCACGCTGCACAATTTCAAGAAGAAACCCCAGATCCGCGTCTCGCAGCAGTCCACCCCGGCAACTTATGATGCCGCGTCTCACCGCCCCGAATTCACGGCGACCGATGGCAGCCACGGGCTGTCGCCAGCCGATTATGCCGTTATCTATAACATCAACCCGCTCTATCAGGCGGGAGTCAATGGCACCGGAACGACTATAGCCATCGTGGCTAAGTCGAATATCAAGCTTCAGGACATCACTGATTTCCGCAAGCTCTTCGCGCTTCCGAGCAATCCTCCGCAAATCGTCTTGAATGGCAAGAACCCTGGCCTTGTCAAAGGCGATGAAACGGAAGCTCTGTTGGACACCTCGTGGTCCGGAGCCGTGGCGCCCAATGCGACGGTCAAGCTCGTCATCTCGGCCGATACGAATGCGTCTGATGGTGTCGATCTCTCGGAGCGCTACATCATAGACCACAACTTGGCGGACGTGATGAGCGAGAGCTACGGGGATTGCGAGGCCCACTACACCGCAGCCGAGGCTACCCAGATTGAATCTCTGGCCCAACAGGCTGCCGCCCAGGGCATAACCTACACGGTTGCAACCGGAGACACTGGATCGGCCGGTTGCGATGACCCCAATTCCGAGACAACCGCCATTGGCCCTGTGTCGGTGAACATTCTAGCGTCGACTCCTTACACGGTGGCAGTAGGCGGCACTGAGCTTAACGAAAATGGCAACAACGCTGGCTATTGGAGCTCCCAAAACAACTCAGCGTACGAATCAGTCCTTTCTTATGTTCCAGAGGACGTATGGAACGAGAGCTGTACTGTCGCTCAATGCGGGAGTACTAACGCCGGCATTTGGGCTGGCGGCGGCGGCGCAAGCGCACTTTTCTCCAAGCCAAGTTGGCAGATCGGCATCACCGGCATCCCAAACGACGGTGTTCGGGACATCCCCGACGTTTCCTTATCAGCCGCTAGCCACGACTACTATCTGCTGTGCCAGGACGGCTCTTGCACAGCCAACACTAAGGGAAATTTTTCCTTCCAAGGCGTGAGCGGCACCTCAGCCTCCGCGCCCTCTTTTGCCGGCATCATGGCACTGGTCAAACAGAAACTGGGATTGCGCCAGGGACAGGCCGATTACGTCTTGTACCAACTGGCGGCGCTTGAGAACGTCGGCGCAATGCAATGGTTCGAGTACGGTTTTTCCCGCTGGCAATTGCGTGTTTCAGGACGTAACAGTGGGCAACAACGCCGTGCCCGGCGAGCCCGGTTACGGAACCGTGAACGCCAAATACCAGGCGACAGCGGGTTACGATCTTGCGACTGGCCTGGGCTCGGTCAACGCAGCCAACCTGGTCAACGAGTGGAGCGCGATCACCTCTCCATCGGGAGCGGCGAATATCGCACCAGCCAGCCTCACGTTTGGCGCGCAAGCCGTCACGAATTCGAGTACAGCGCAAACCATAACACTGTCGAACCCAGGCGCGTCTTTCCTATCGATCAGGCTCATCGTCATGACAGGAGCCGATCCATCTGACTTCACCGAGAGCAGCAACTGCGGGACCGGCATACCGGCTGGAGGCTCTTGCACCATCTCGGTGAGTTTCGTGCCCACAACGACTGGAGCTCGCAGCGCCTCCCTGAGCTTCACCGATAGCGCGACGAACTCGCCTCAAAGCGTGCCTTTCACCGGAACTGGCACCCCAAATTCGCAATTTAACTTTGGCGGCGAACACTCGGGTGACGTTCGGATCATCGGAGATTTCGACGGTGACGGACAACTCGATTACGCCACGTGGCGGCCGTCCGATGGGATATGGTACGTGTACGAGAGCAGCAATCCAGGAACCCTTATCGAAGAGCAATGGGGCTTGGCGGGTGATATTCCGGTCCCTGGTGATTATGATGGCGACGGCAAAACTGATTTCGCTGTGTGGCGGCCCTCGACTGGGACTTGGTTCATCCTTCCGAGCAGAACTCGAACACCCTATTCGTGGCAGTGGGGATTTCCGGGTGACATTCCGATTAGCGGTGATTTTGACGGCGATGGCAAGGCGGACCTCGCGGTTTGGCGTCCTTCAAACCAAGGTTGGTATTTCGTGCTGAGCAGTACTGGCGAGCACGTCTGCCTTCCAGTGGGGTCTGCCGGGCGATGTGCCGGTGATCGGTGATTTTGACGGCTCTGGAAAACAGGAGATGGCAGTCTGGCGGCCTTCCAATGGGAATTGGTACGTTGTTTCCGCGAAATCGGGTACGCCCTTCAGCCAACAATGGGGCCTGCCAGGCGACATTCCGGTGCCCGCCGACTACGATGGCGATGGCATTACAGATTTCGCGGTGTGGCGTCCATCGGACGAACAGTGGTACATCATGCCCAGCAGCAATCCCGCGGCACCATACACGCAGCACTACGGTTCGCCCACCAATCTTTTGGTGACGAAGTTCAACGTGGGCAGCCTTGGAAGATCGGTTTATATCCGCGTGCTTGGCGACTTCGACGGCGACGGACAGCTCGATTTCGCCGTGTGGCAACCCTCAACTGGAAACTGGTTCGTCATCCCCAGTAGTAACCCAGGAGCTCCACTTATACAGCCAACCTGGGGCGTCTCGGGTGATGTTCCGGTCCCCGGCGATTACGACGGCGATGGCAAGACCGATTTCGCTGTGTGGCGTCCCTCAACGGGGCAGTGGTGGATTATCCCGAGCAGTAATCCTGGAGGGCCGTATATCCAGCTATGGGGAATGCCGGGCGACATTCCACTGGTCGCCGATTTTGATGGCGACGGAAAGACGGATTACGCTGTGTGGCGTCCCTCCACTGGTTTCTGGTGGATTATCCCGAGCAGTAATCCGAGTGGACCGTATGTGGAGCAATGGGGCCTGCCAGGCGATATTCCCGTGCCCGGGGATTTCGATGGCAATGGCAAGTCCGATCTGGCCGTTTGGCGACCGTCAAATGGTATGTGGTACATCGTCCCGAGTAATGGGGCCGCAGCCTACACGCGGCAATGGGGCCTGTCCGGCGACTTTCCCATCGCAGGCAATTTCGGCGATGGGCGGTCCGACTATAGCATCTGGCGCCCCTCCTCCCAAAGCTGGTTCATCATGCTAAGCACGCAACCCTCCGATGAGGTCCAGCTCCCCTCGGGATTGACCGGCGACACCGAGATCTACAAACAGCCGTAATCGTACGGGGTACCTCTAAAGGGAATTCTTACTTTCGCCAGTTAAATTGATCGTGTTACTCTCAGCCACGACTTAAAAGCGGGAGCAGCACTGCACAGCGCCCTGCGGGTAAAAAAGGGGTTAAGGCGGTGTCTAAGCTCATCGGTTCGGCCAGTTATTTATCATTTCTGGCCTGCACACTAGCACTCCTAGCCCCGGCGCAAACAGTTCCGGTATTTCGCGCATACGCCGAGTCGCGCATCACGCAGCAAGTTGATGATCGGCAACTGATCAATCTAGCGCACAACACGCATCCTCTTGCTCGCTCGGAATTCGATCAGGGGCCGGCGCCTGCGGATCTGCCACTTGAGCGAATGCTTCTCGTCTTAAAGCGCAGCCCCGCGCAAGATGCTGCGCTGAAGCAACTGATTGAAGACCAGCAAGACCGGTCCTCGGCTCACTTTCACGAATGGCTCACGCCCGAGCAGTTTGGCGAGCAGTTCGGTCCGTCGATGCACGACATCCAGGTGACCACTTCGTGGCTGCAATCGCGCGGTTTCCAGGTCACCCGAGTAGCCAGGGCGCGTACGCTGATTGAATTTTCCGGCACGGCTCGCCAGGTAGAGGAAAGTTTCCATACTCCGATCCATAAATATGTCATCAATGGCGAAGAGCACTGGGCGAATGCCAACGATCAGCAGTTACCAGCCGCACTTGAGCCTGTGGTCGCCGGGGTAGCCACGCTGCACAACTTCCGCAAGAAGCCTCTGCTTCACATCTCCGACCAGACGTTCACTGCAAATTACCGAGCCGGTTCACAGCCGCAGGTGACCGCACCCAACGGGATGCACGCATTGTCACCAGCTGACTATGCAGTGATCTACAACATGCCACCAATAGCCTCTGGTGGACTGGAACCCATCGCTATCGTGGCACGGTCGAACATCGATCAGCAGGATGTTATAGACTTCCGCAGCGTATTCGGACTCCCATACCTCAATTTAGAAATCACAGTGAACGGCCCAGATCCGGGTGATGTAGGAGGTGGCGATGAAGCGGAAGCTGTCCTCGATGCTTCCTGGGCTGGAGCTTTGCTAACAGGCGGGACGGTGAATCTTGTTGTCTCAGGCAGCACGAACACAACAGACGGCGTGTACCTCTCCGAGGAATACATCATCGATAACAATTATGAGGGAGGCATCATGAGCGAGAGCTTCGGCGCTTGCGAAGCTGAGGTGACCAAGGCCGAAGCACTTCAAATAGAAACGTTAGCGGAAGAAGCGGCAGCTCAAGGGCTCACTTATGTCGTGTCATCGGGAGATTCTGGCTCGGCCCTCTGCGATAGTCCCGCTTCGAATTCCGCCACGGGGCCGCTCTCTGTCAACGTCCTTGCCTCGACTCCTTACACGATTGCCGTCGGCGGTACTCAATTCAATGAGGGTGGCAAGACCAGCACTTACTGGAGATCTCAAAAGGGTACCGGGTTCGAGTCTGCTGTTTCGTATATTCCGGAAAACGTATGGAATGAAAGCTGCAGCATCGCTGAATGCGGCAGTAAGGCCGGGCTTTGGGCTGGAGGCGGTGGCGCGAGCACGCTGTTCTCCAAACCGAGCTGGCAATCCGGAGTCCCAGGCATCCCGAACGACGGAGCTCGCGATGTTCCCGACGTCTCTCTCACAGCCGCAGGACACGACCCCTATCTGATTTGTATCCATGCATCTTGCCAACCGAATAGCAAGGGACAAATCTATTTCGAAGGCGCGGCCGGCACCTCCGCATCTGCGCCCTCGTTTGCCGGTATTCTTGAAGTCGTCGCCGGGGCAACCAGCCCTGGCCGAATCGGTCAAGCAGACTACCTGCTCTACCAGTTGGCTGCAGCGGAGGACCTCTCGCAATGTAACGGCTCCAGCACCGTCCTTCCAGCAAGAAGTTGCGTATTCAACGACGTCACTGTCGGCAACAACGCCGTTCCGGGCGAGCCTGGTTATGGAACACCAAGGGCTATATACCAAGCTACAGCGGGTTATGACCTCGCGACGGGGCTGGGCTCGGTAAACATCGCGAACCTGTTTGCCCAGTACACACACGCATTCCCCAATTGCTGCGAGTACGGAGTCCTGACTGTCACGCCTTCCTACCAGCAGTTTCTGCCTCAGAGCGTAGGTACATCAAGCCCCGGCTTCTTGGTAGAGTTGGGGTATGGTGGCACTCAGCCGATTGCAGTCTCGTTCAGTTTCATTGGCTCAGACGTATCGGATTTCACTCTGAACAATGGCTGTGGAACCGTTGTGACTCCTGGAGGGTTCTGTTACGTTTCGGTACAATTCGCACCGACCACGGCTGGCGTTCGAACAGCCTCTCTGGCTGTTAATGACAGCACCTTCTACTCACCGCGTGTCGTCTCCTTGAGCGGGACCGGCGTCGGCCAGGTGCCATTCGGCGGTGAACAGCCTGGCGATGTCCAGGTTCTGGGCGACTTCGACGGTGATGGTCAACTCGACCCGGCAGTCTGGCGGCGCAGCAACGGTTTTTGGTACATCTATCCGAGCAGCAATCCCGGCACTCTCATGGAAGAGCAATGGGGCCTGCCAGGCGATATCCCGGTTCCCGCCGATTACGACGGCGATGGGTTTACCGATTACGCCGTATGGCGACCCTCGAGTGCGACGTGGTTCGTCCTTCCAAGCAGAACTCGAACACCGTATTCGTCGCAGTGGGGGTTGCCTGGCGATATTCCCGTGACCGGTGATTTCGACGGCGATGGTAAGGCCGACCTTACGCTCTGGCGCCCCTCGAACCAGATTTGGTTTCTCATGCTGAGCGGTAGCGGCAGCGCGTACTCTTATCAATGGGGTCTGCCGGGCGATGTGCCCGTGGCAGGTGATTTTGACGGGTCCGGGAAACAGGAGATAGCGGTCTGGCGACCTTCGGATGGAATTTGGTACGTGATTTCGGCCATCACGGATGCGCCATTTTTCCAGCAATGGGGCCTGCCCGGAGATGTTCCCGTCACCGGCGATTTTGATGGCGATGGGAAGACCGATTACGCAGTCTGGAGGCCGTCGGACGAAAACCTATATATCATGCCGAGCAGCCATCCCTCGGCGCCATACAGGCAGCAGTCCGGCGTCCCCACTAATCTTCTGCAAACCAAATTCAACGTCGGCACGATGGGAAACAGTCCGTACGTTCGTGTCACCGGGGATTACGATGGCGATGGACAGCTCGATTTCGCCGTTTGGCAGCCGTCGACGGGCAACTGGTTCGTGATCCCGAGCGGTAACCCGGGAACTCCATTAATACAGCCAACCTGGGGCGTTCAAGGCGACGTGCCTGTACCCGGCGATTACGACGGTGATGGCAAAACCGATTTCGCAGTATGGCGTCCCTCAACCGGTGAGTGGTGGATCATCCCGAGCGGTAATCCCGAAGGACTGTACGTCCAGCTATGGGGACAGCCCGGCGATATTCCAGTCCCTGGTGATTACGATGGAGATGGAAAGACCGACTTCGCCGTGTGGCGTCCTTCAACGGGCAAGTGGTGGATTATCCCGAGCAGTAATCCCGAAGCACCTTATATCCAACAATGGGGCCTGCCGGGTGATATCCCAGTGCCTGGCAATTATGATGGCCTTGGAAAAACGAATCTCGGCGTGTGGCGGCCACCCAGCGGCGTGTGGTACATCGTCCCGAGCAATGGTGTACCCTACACGCAGCAATTAGGCTTCTTTGGAGACATTCCACTCGCTTGCGATTTTGACGCCAGCGGAAAGGCTGATTTCGGCGTTTGGAGCCCTTCCGATCAGAGCAGCTACATAGTCTTGAGCACGCAAGCCTCGGACGCGGTCCAACTGCCCTGGGGGTTGACCAGCAACACCGAGACTTGTAAGCAGCCGCGATAATCGCCAGCGAACGGCCTCGCAATAATCCTGATGCTCCTCGATGACTGGGATGTAGTCTACTCGCTGGACGAGCGCAGTCGAGGGGGTAAAAGTAATTGAGCGACGCAGAGCGATATGCATGCTGGACAGGTACGATCCTGATTGGTTTCGCAACAATGCTGATGCTGTGGAAAGAAGACGCTGTGAATCGACGGCGGCGTGGAGACACGGAACCGCCTGTCGAGGTACTCGCCGAAGAGTTGAAAGATGCATGGGCGGAGTATCATAACCCCTGAGCCCAGGGGTTCGTACTCCCATGGTCCGTTCTCAATGGGTACGGGAAATTGCAATATACTAACACCGAGGTGCTTGCATGCCCCGCAATCGTACCGTGGTGGCCGTTTCTTGGCTTTCGTGTGTTCTTGCGCTTCCGTTGGTAGCTCAAAATGCCGGGGTAGATAACCCTCGTCCGTATCGTGGTCTGAACACGTTACGGGTCAGCAAGAGGTGACCGTCACGCACGGTCAATTGGACCGAGCCCGACGCCGCTATGTTCCAGGTACCCGGCGGTTACAAGATCGTCGACGAGACTCCGGCAAATTAGGGGTAGTTTCGTTTCGCCTTCGTACGCTGCTCCCGCTTCTTGCGGCGGACGTTTTCTTAAGGGTCCGATGGCGTTTTTGCGAAACGAACTCCCCATTGGGTTCGTTTTTGCAACGGAAGCCCGGCACATACTAAAACCATGCGGATTGGCATCACGTGCTACCCGACTTACGGCGGGAGCGGCATTGTCGCTACCGAGCTCGGCCTTGAGCTGGCGCAGCGCGGCCACGAGGTCCACTTCATCAGCTACGCGAATCCGATCCGCCTAGATCCGGACACGCCCGGCATCTACTATCACGAGGTAGAAGTCTCAACCTATCCGCTGTTTCAGTACCCGCCTTACTCGCTGGCCCTAGCCTCGCGTATGGCGGAAGTTGCCGAGCGGGAGCAACTGGATCTGCTGCACGTCCACTACGCCATCCCACACTCGATCTCGGCGCTGCTGGCGCAGCAGATGACCACCTCGCGGTGCCTGCCCTTCATCACCACGCTGCATGGCACCGACATCACGCTGGTGGGTGCGGACCGCTCTTACTTTCTGATCACCAAGTTCTCGATTGAGCGCTCAAATGGCGTAACCACGATCAGCGAGTACATGCGCCAGCGGACGATCGACTTCTTCGGCGTGCAAAACCCGATCGAAGTGATCCACAATTTCGTGAACTGCTCGCTCTACCGGCCCGATCCAGAGGCGCAACGGCGCGGGCGGAAACGCATTCTGCACATTTCGAATTTCCGTCCCGTGAAGCGCGTGTTCGATTGCATCTATGCCCTAGCGAAAGTGCGCGAGCACGTGGATGCGGAACTGGTCATGGCGGGGGATGGTCCCGAACGCAGTCCGGCCGAGCGTTTGGCCCGCGAATTGGGAATCCATAACCACGTCCGGTTTCTTGGAAAGCAGGACCATATGGAGCGGCTCATTCCGCGCATGCACGCGCTGCATCTGCCGAGCGAACTCGAAGCCTTTGGTCTGGCGGCGCTCGAGGCGATGGCGTGTGGCGTTCCTCCGGTGGCAACGCGCACAGGCGGCGTTCCGGATTTGATTACGCATGGCATGGACGGATTTATGGAAGAGGTGGGCGACATTGAGGCGCAGGCCGCCCGGTTGACGGAGCTGCTGACGGACGAAGGTCTGCACGCGAGAATGTCGGCGGCAGCGCGCCACACGGCTGAAACGCGCTTTTGCACCGATCTAATCATTCCGCAGTACGAGGCGTACTACGAGCGGGTCTGTAATAGTACGGGAACCGGCCAAGCGTCGGCGGTGTCTACTTAAATAGTTGGTCTTGCAAAGATTGGCAAAAGCGGTAGAATTCAGCGATGGGGCAACGTTTGTTGATCAACCCTGGCAAACTGTCCATCCTGGCGGACGCGCGTGAGGGCGTTTCGGACGAAGATGCTCGCATCCTGCGGGGACTTCGGGCCGGGATTGAGGATGCTTACGAAGAATTACTCAGCGCGTTATCAACAGCCTGTTTACAACATTGCCTATCGCCTGCTCGGGAGCCCGGCCGATGCTTCGGATGTAGTGCAGGAGGTGTTCTTAAAGGTATTTCGTGGCGTCGGATCGTTTCGCGAGCACAGTAGCCTCCGAACCTGGATCTACCGTATCGCGGTAAATGAGGCGCATAATCATCATCGATGGTTCTGCCGGCATTGCCAGCGCGAAGTGGCGATGGACGAAGCCGCAGAGCACGCCAGACCGCTTGAAAGCGCTGCCGATCCCGGGGCGGTCGCCGTTTGATCGCACATTAGAAAGTGAAAATCGTATGCTCATCGAACAGGCGCTGGCCAATATCAATCCGGTGTTCCGGACGGCCGTCGTGCTTCGAGATATCGAGAATCTGAGCTACGAAGAAATAGCGGAGATTTTGCAGGTGTCGCTAGGCACTGTGAAATCGAGAATCCTGCGCGGCCGTGAAGCTTTGCGCCGCGAGCTCACGCAACGGCTCGATCCGGGCTTTGCTGAGGCGTTCGGCTAGAAAGTGGCAACATGACCTGTTTTAGCGCTAAGCGTCAGAGCACGGTTTACGTGGACGGAAGACTGCGCGGTAGCGAGCGTTCCAGAATTGCAGCTCATTTGCGTAAGTGCGATCCGTGTGCGTCCCACTTTGAGCAGATCGCTTCGTTGCGGTCGGCGGCCAGAGCCTTGCCTGAAGCAGTTCCTCCGCCTCACTTGGCCACCGCTTTGCGAGTGATGGCATCTCATGAGCGGCAGGTTGCAGAGCGCAATCATGGCTCACATTGGGGAGCTATTTGGAATCGATGGAAGTTCCGTCTGGATGAGATGTTACGGCCATTGACGATTCCGGCCACCGGTGGTTTGCTATCGAGTTTCATCCTGTTTGGGGCGCTGGCTTTTACGATTGGAACCACCACTCGGACTGTGAGCTACGAAGTACCGGTCGCTCTATACGGATCATGCGGGCGCGAACCTGGTTCCGCTGCAGCTTGGGTCGGAGGCTGTCGTTCTGACGATTACTACCGACAGCAATGGACGTATCCGCGACTACGCAGTTCACGACGGCGCGGATTCCTTTACAGGCGATCCGGCCAGGCTTCAGTCCAACAACATTGCGCTGCCGCAGTTTCCGAGCGTTCTCGCTCTAGCCCACCCGATCAGCGGCGACATTCGCATCTCTTTCACGCCTCTCGAGCTGCGGCAGTAGGCCACGGCGCAAGCGGTACCCTGAGAGATTGGCGTGCCCGACTGGCGCGTGCGAAGGAGGAAAGCGTGAAAATCCTTTTGCTGGCTATGGTTCTGGGCACCGCAAGTCTTACAGGCCCAATCGGAGAGGGGCTCTGTCAAGGCTATGACGGAGAGTGGAGCCACGTTTCGAAGCAACTGATCGCGCTGGCCGAGGCGACTCCAGCTGACAAATTCGCATGGCGGCCGGCACCGGGAGTACGATCGATGAGCGAAGTTTACATGCATATCGCGACTCGCGAATTTCTATTTATTGAGTGTCACCAGGCGCGAAGATGCCTGCTGACATCAAGTCGAACGAGATGGAGAAAACCGTGACCACAAAGCCGGAGGTGATCGACTGGTTGAAGCGTTCGCTGGATGCTGTCAAAACGGCTCACGCTAATTTGAAACCCGGCGATTTTCAGCGCAAGGTCAAAATCTTAGATCAAGATGCCACCGTCGACGGCATGTATCTGCGAATCATCGTGCACGCGAACGAGCACATGGGGCAACTGGTTGCGTATGCCCGAATGAACGGCATTGTGCCGCCGTGGTCGAAAGGTGGAGGCGGTCAGTGAAGCATTGGGAACAACTGGCGGATGCGGGCTTCGTTGGGTTGCGCGCCATACTCGCAAATTTCGAAGGCCTCATAATATTTTGTTGCCTCCCCTTTTTGCGCGCCGTACCACTTCACCAATGATGCGCGAACAGCAGGGCTGATTCTCTCGGTCCTGGTGCGCTTTAACCACTGCTTGCGCTCCGCCGGATCTTTGGGAACTTCCTCCAGCTTGCCGTCGACCCACGGCAGCCATTCGTAAAACTGTGATACGTGTGAATCGAGAGCGTCGATCTTCTGATCAATCACGTCATCGATTGCGACGGCAATATCGGGCCGAAACGGATTAGGCCGCTGGAAACGATCTTCATAGTAGAGGAAGACTGGATTTTTGCGGAGTGCCGGTGCGTCCGGCGTTACGTTCGGCACCACTACCATGTAGGCAGCGTCCTGCACTAAAACGCCCGTGTAGCGATGATCGGGATGATAGTCATTCGGACGCGGCGCAAGCACGACATCGGCATTCCAGCGCCGGATTTCGCGAATGATCTGTTCCCGCACTTGGAGCGTGGGGAGCAGCTCTCCATCGTGATTGTTCAGGACGTCGTACTCGATGCCTAGGTGCCGCGCCGATTCCTTCGCCTCGGCTGCCCTGCGCTGCGCCAACTCGGTACCGTGCATCGTTTGATGCCCTGCGTCGCCGTTGGTGACGGACACGAATTTTACGGCGATGCCCATCTTTACCCAAAGTGCAGCGGTACCTGCGGCACGGATATCGCAATCATCCGGATGGGCGCCGAAAGCTATGATTCGAATCTTCTCACCTTGTGCGATCAGCGAAGTCGCGCCGGCCAGCATGAGCAGAAAGACTATCGAAAGGCGTAAAGCATACATCTAGAAATCATAGTGCCCTGTCGTGAGGCTCAGCAGAGCTGTCACCCCTCGCGCAACGCCACCAATGGATCGACGCGGCTTGCCCAGCGTGCCGGCAGATAACACGCCAACAGCGCGATGGCCAATAACACCACAGCCGCTCCCGCTACGCTGACCGGATCGCTCGCACTTACGCCATACAGCATCCTGCTCAGCAAGCGGCCCACGAGCAGCGCCGCCGCGAAGCCGATCAGCACGCCCGTCAACACCAGCGACATGCCTTGCTTTCAGAATCAGCCCCAGCACGGTTGTGCGGGCCGCGCCTAATGCCATGCGCAACCCGATCTCTCGTTTTCGCTGATTCACCGAATACGCCAGGATGCCGTACAACCCGATGCTTGCCAGGCCCAGCGCCAGCAGTCCGAACACGCTCAGCAGCGCCACGCCCATTCTGGCGTGAAACAAGCCTCCTATCGATGATCTGGCGCCCTGTGCGTAGCACGCTCACCAGGATTTGCGGCGCGGCAGCATGCAATTCGCGCTGGACGGCAGTCAGGATCTGTTGTGGGTCTCCCTTGCTGCGCACGTACAACGTCATCGCATCCGAATAGTTCTGTTCCAGAGGCACATAGACGCAAAGTTGCGGCGGCTCGGCCCAATTCGAATAATTGGCGGTTCTGGCAATGCCTACGATCTGCCGCATCTGTTTCTCGCCCGGCAACTGAATGCGCTTTCCTATGGCTTCTCCGCGCGGCCAATAATCGTGCGCCATCTTCTCATTGACGATGGCTACCGGGAGTCGAGGTCTCCTGGTCGATGATTCGTAAACTCGCGCCCGCTATCGATCGCCACGCCTGCAGTCTCGAAATAGTTGCGGTCTACAGTGTTGACGATGGTTGTAATTTCGTCCGCTTGCGACCGTTGTTGCCGCCCTTCCACCTGCAATCCATTCACGCTTCGCGCCCACAGCGGCATGTTTGAGGCCCACGAAACAGACTCGACGCCTGGAATCCTCGCCACGCGCTCGCGGACATCCTTGTAGAATGCTTTGGTTTGCGGCTTTCCATATCCGGCCTGTCCCGGATTTGTCATGAAGACCGCAAGATGCGCAGTCTGGAAGCCCGGGTCGATATTGTACGCCCGCCCGATGCTTCGCAAGAACAGTGCTGCCGTCACCAGCAAGAGAAACGAAAATGCCACCTGGCCCACCAGCAAAGCGTTTGCCAACGTAACCCTCTTCCGGCTTCTCCCCGTGGTGCGAGCCTCTTCTTTCAGCGTTTCCGCCACACTCGCGCGTGAAGCCTTGAAAGCCGGAATGGTGCCGAACAGGAAGCCTGTCGCCAGCGAGATGAACAGGGCAAAAACAAATACGGTTGCATCGAGCTTTGGCGCACGAAATTTGCAGATGACGGCAACGCTCCGAACAAGAGGTGCAGACCCGCATAAGCGATGAACAATCCCACCACGCCGCTGAGAAAGCCAAGAAACACGCTCTCGGTGAGAAGTTGACGCACCAGTCTTCGGCGGCTTGCTCCCATCGCCAAGCGGACCGCCATCTCCTGCTGCCGGCCCGCTGAGCGCGCAAGCAGCAGGTTTGCCACATTCGAGCACGCAATCAGCAAAACGATTCCCACGACGATCAACAGTCCGGCGCTGGCGAACAGAATCGGCGTGGATGTGCCGACCGGTGCTCGGCGAACAGGACCTCGCGGATGGGCCGCACCGTGGCCGTGTGGCCCTCATTGGTGGGCGGATATTCGCGCGCCAAATCCGTCGCGATGGTCGCGATATTGGCTTGCGCCTGCGCCCGAGTGACTCCTGGCTTAAATCGCCCCACTCCCCGGAAAACCGCTTTGCTGCGATCGCTGAACGCATTCTGCATCTCATTGGGCAATAACTGTTCCGCCATAGCGGCGGTATCCACAAGTCAGGGCCGAACATTGCATTCACTCCAATGAATTGGGGCGGAGCGATGCCGATAACCGTAAAAACGACGTTATTGAGCCGCAGTGTTTTGCCAATGATGTCAGCCGCACCGCCAAAGCGCCCCTGCCAAGTGCCGTAGTTCATGACCGCAACGGGGTGTGCGCCAGGAGCGCTGTCCTCTTCCGGCAAAAAGAAGCGTCCTCGGACGGGGCTGAGGCCCAATGTCGAGAAATAATTGCCCGTCACCAGCTCGCTGAACATCCCCTGCGAAGCAGAATCCGCCTGCCAGGTGACACCGCGCGGAGATGTGTAACCGGCCAGCGAGCGGAAAACTCCGTTTCTGGCTTGATAATCCTTCAGATCTGCGTACGAGATCGGCAAGGGCGCGCTCGATTTCGACGTACTCTTCGCTTTGGCCACGGCAAGCGCCACCAAGCCTGAGGAATCCGGGACCGGCAGTGGATTCAGAATCAGCGTGTTGATCACCGTGAAGACGGTGGTGTTCGCGCCAATCCCCAAGGCCAGCGTCAGAACCACGAACAGAACGAACATAGGGCTTTTCCGCATCGTGCGGACGGCATAACGGAGATCTCTCCAAGAGGTCCTCCACGAAATTGCCTGGCCTTGCGTCGCCGGTTGGCACTGGGTCGTATCTCGCCATGCGCTGCCTTCCTTCTAGCTCTGCCCGCAGCGGATACATGTCATCCAACTCCGAGATGGCTTTTTGGTACGCCTCTTCTTCGCTTGCTCCGCCGCTGCGAAATTCGCGAAAGCGATCTTCGAGATGCTGCGCGAGTTCCTCCGTGAGATCCGCCTCCGCCGTTGCCTTTCAGGCGCAATGGTGCAAGCCGTTCTCGAACGATACTCTTCCAATCAGGCATGCTCAACTCCTGTCACTCGACCGATAGCGGCGACGAATTCCTTCCAGCTCTTCCGTTGTGAGCGAAGCACTTTTCGACCCTCCGGTGTCAGGCTGTAATAACGTCTTCTTCGCTGCTCAGGCTTTTCCACCCAGCGGCCGTCGATCCAGCCCCGGTTCTCCAGCCGGTACAGCAGCGGATAAAGCGAGGTGACGTGAAATCGCAAAGCGCCGCCGGATCGGATCTGGATCAGCTTTGAAATGTCATACCCGTGACGAGGCTGGTCCTCGAGTAATGACAAAACCAGAAGCTCTGCGCTTCCTTTCTTCCATTCCTGATCGGGTGAAGTTGTGGCTCATATTTGTTGACTCCATTATATGGGACTCACAAATAAGTACGCCGGACTCAAGCGATTTGTTCCAGCAGAGAGGGAAAAATCTTTCCGGCGATACAATCGCGGCTATGCAACGAAACGGGATTGCTCTGTCGTGGCCGCTTGTGTGCTTGCGTCGGTGAGCGTCGCACAGCTTTGGTCAGCCGGAAATGTTTCCTCGAAAGTGGATACCGGCTACGAGGCCATTCGCGAGAGTGATTTGCGCGCAAATTTGACATTTTTAGCGTCCGATCCCCTGGAAGGCAGACTGTCGCTCTCGACCGGCTCAGAAGTGGCCATCCAATGGATCGCGTCCGAATTTGCAAAGGCCGGGCTGAAAACGGCGGTTAATGGAACGTACCTGCAGCCGCTCGAGCTCTGGGATTACCGGCCGGACCGGCAGGCGAGTTTCTTGAAAATTCAGCAGGGCGGTTCGGAGGAGACGTTCCATTTCCCTGAAGCCTACGGGCAGTATCCTCAAAAAATCGATATTTCTGGACCTGTCCTGTTTGCGGGATTCGGCATCACGGCACCCGAACTCGGATACGACGATTACAAAAACATCGATGCGACGGGCAAAGTGGTCCTGATTTTCGATCATGAGCCGCAAGAGACGAACGCGAAATCCATTTTCAATGGGCTCGGAAGCACTAGATACGCGACCACGCGGGTGAAAGCACTCAATGCCCAGGCGCATGGAGCAGTAGCTGTCCTGATTGTGGCCGAACCGAATCGCAAGCATGTGTCAAATCAGGAGCGGCTCGCCAAGATTCCCGGGATGCAGCAACGCGATCGCCGCATTCCCGCCGAAGCGATCGTCGGCGACGAGCTCCACATCCCGAGCATGACGATTTCCGATAAAGTCGCCGCACAGCTGATTTCCGCTTTGGGCGAAACACCTGGAGCGCTGCAGAGCAAGATCGATCGTGACTTGAGCATTGTTTCAAAAGATATTCCGCATACCGCGGTCACGCTGCACATGGAAAACTCGCAGGCGCGGCAGGGCCGCAGCTACAATGTAGCGGGACTTCTGGAAGGCAGAGATCCACAGCTCGAAGCCGAGACCGTGATCATTAGCGGCCACTATGATCACGACGGCTCGAATGGCACTGAGATATGGCACGGCGCCGATGACAACGGGTCCGGAACGGTGGGAGTTGTGGAGCTGGCACATGCATTTGCGAATAATCCAGAAAAGCCCAAGCGATCCATCCTGTTCATTGTCTTCGCGGCTGAGGAGCGAGGATTGCTGGGTTCGTACTACTATGTGCAGCATCCGTCTGCGGCCACTGGACACGACACGGGCGATGATCAATTTCGACATGATCGGCCGGAATGAGACACCCAGTACGCAGACGAATGGAGTGATCGATATCGCCCGCGACACTTCAAATGAACTCAACCTGATTGGGACGAACTACACGCCGGATTACCGCAAAACCGTAGAGAGAGCGAACGAAGATGTAGGATTGCACCTGAATTACAAGTGGGATCAGGAAGCGTCCCTAAACATATTCTTCCGAAGCGACCAGTTTCCTTTCGCTCTGCGCGGCATTCCAGCCATCTGGTGGTTCACTGGATTTCATCCCGATTATCATCAGCCGACGGACACAGCCGACAAGATCAATTATCCAAAAATGGCCAAAATCTTGAAGCTCGCATACCTCTCGGCATGGAGTTTCGGCGACGAGACAAATCCGCCCAAGTTCAACTTGCGGACCGAGTGACGGTTCCAGAGCGGGCGCGACACAGTGTAAACTCGCTTCTATTCGAAGTTGCACTCCGACTGAAGCCTGATCTTGTACTCAGCGTGCACCAAGCCGTCATTTCCACGCCATACGGCGCGAATGGAGCGAAACTCTCGTTGGACGGCGTCCTCACGTAGAAATCGCCATTGTGCAGCTAGGGTGATAGCGGCACGAAGCGCACCGCATAGCCTCCGCCTGGCGCTAGTTTTGCCTTCAGAGACATAGTCGCGTCGATCGTCTGCTTACGGACACTGACATTCTTGGGATATTGGGCAGCATCATCGGCGTCCGAATAAATTTCCGCCCTGTAATGCCCCGTTCCGAGAAAGCTCAGCGGGATGTCGATCTCGCGTGCGTCCCAATTTGTCATGCTGCCTAGGAGCCACTCCTTACCATTCCGGCGCGCGATCGTGATGTATTCTCCTGGCAGACCGTTCAGGACTTTGGTCTCGTCCCAAGTTGTCGGGCAGTGTTTAATGAACTCGAACGCCGGCTGATCCTCATACGCCTTCGGAGTGTCGGAAACCATCTGGAACGGTGCTTCGTAGACTGCGTACATCGCCAACTGTTGCGCCCGAGTGCCCATCACCATGGCGTGGGGCGAGCGCGGCACGAACTCATCGCGAGTGACGTTATCGAAGCCGCCCGGTGTGTAATCCATGCGCCCTGCAAGCATTCTTGTGAACGGCAGCATTAAGCGATGTTCCGGATTGTCTCTCATTCCAGCGCGGGACTGCTCCATTCCCAGAACTGCCTCGTAGCCCAGAATATTCGGATAAGTGCGATCGATGCCGGTAGGCTTGGTAGGGCCGTGAAAGTCGAGCATAAGGTGGTGGTCGGCAGCCTTTTCCACAGCGCGATAGTAAAACTCGATTCCCTTCTGGTCATCGCGCTCGACGAAATCAATCTTGAGCCCCGCGACGCCCCACTTCTCGTATAAGGGAAAGGCCTCCTCCATCTGTGCATCGGCGAGGTTGTAGCTTATCCATATCCAGACCTTCACATTCTTGGCGGCCGCGTAGCGCACCACCTCCGGGACATCCACCTTGCCGTTCATCTGCGTGATGTCATTAGGCGCGAACCAGCCGGCGTCAATGAGCATGTAGGGGAACCCAGACTTCGCTGCAAAATCGACGTAGTACTTCATGGTTTCCGTCGTAAAGGCCGGCTTGTCGTCGCGACCGATACTGCCACTCCACCAGTCCCAAGCCGTGAGTCCGCCGTGAATCCACAAAGTGTCCTTGAGGGCACATGGCGGATTGAGACTCGTAATGACGTTCGATTCAATGAGCTTCCCGGGTTGATCGCCCACAAGCATGACGCGCCACGGTGAGTGATGCGGCAACCCGCCAGATACGGCGATTTCCGGATCGTCTCCGGGCGCAAGCCGTGATTCGAAATGGTGGCCGCCCCAGTCGCTCGCAGGATTCACGAGATACATAGCGCTGTAGCCGCGCATATCCGCTTCCGTGATTGCCATCCAGCCAACGCCGGGAACTTCCATGAGCAAAGGCAGACCGATCAGCACTTTTCGTGAGAGACCGTTGGCATTGGCAAACGCACTCGCAGGCAGTTTCAAGAACTCGCTCTCGTACATCGTGCGGTAGTGCGGAAGCACGAGAGCGTAGGTTGTGGCGTCTTTGCTGATGCGGAACTCGGTTGCCTCGTTCGCCAGCCGAAAGTCACGGATAGCACGCTGGTCGGGCACCACGTATCGGAAAGCAACGGCGTCATTGTAAGCTCGAGCCTCTATTTCGAGCTGTCGCCATAAGCCGCTCCTTTCTTCCGTCCGCAACCGCACGGCATTGTAGTGATTCCGAACCAGGCTCGTTTTCCCTGTGACGAGGCGGTAAGTCTCATCCACTTGTGAAGCAGTTTGGTTGACGATTTGAACATTTGCCCCAAGTGGCCGCGCACCTAACTCGAGCTTTAGCGCTGATTGTGTAATGAGTGATTTGCCGCGATACGTGACTGAGTAAACTAGCTGACCAGCTTCACCTGAATTGGAGGGCTCGTGAACGATTTCAAATGAGATAACTAGTTGTCCGTCGGGAGAGTTCACCGAGACCGGGCGGGATTCCGCAGAAAGACCCATTGCGGATCGCCGCGAATAGGGCGAAGCCTGAAATTGAGAAACACTTAAGCATCGCTGAAACTATATCGCTGTCAGGAGATTCCTTAGCGGCTGTCAAACCCGGTCGAGGTTGTTGTACATGTCGGCAATGTTGGTTTTCAGCCCATTCGGCAGGGTAGCAGCAGCATCAAAATCAGCCGAGAAGCGGGAGTGATTCGTCGCGAGATAGCCCGCATAGCCGTTCGACTGCATTGATTTCAGCGAACTCATGGTGATGGTCTGCTGTAAATCGGCGATTGATTTGCCGGCCTTCTTGCCGCCGCAACTTTTGCGGTGAGCTCTTCGAGATAGTTCCGCTCACTGGTCATTGGCTGGCGGTTGGCTTGCAAGGGTCCATGGCCAGGCAGGATTTGATCGAATTCAAGTTTGGCCACTGAGTCGATAGTTCGCGGCCATGACCTGGGGAAGCCATCCGTGATGTAGGGCATGAATCCAAGTATCATGTCACCTGTTGCGACGGCGCGCTTCTGCGGACAAAACACTACCACGTCGCCCGCCGTGTGAGCGTGCCCATGAAATTCGATGTGAAGCTCATGCGCCTTGTCTTTGAGAATGTACGATGTTCCGAAGGTAATCGTCGGCAATTCCGGAGCATAGTTCTGTAACTCTGCCTGGTAAGACCGGAACTGCCGGATCTGCTCTTCGCAGAAAGTCTTTTCAGCTTGAGACCGGGACTTGCCGGCGCGAGCACGAAGAGTGTCGATTTGCTTGCGAAGCTGTTACGAGCGAGTCTTTCAACCGCTTCTGCGCCAAGCTGGACATGAGTTGCTTGGTGGTTTCACTCGCGATGAAATCGACTTTGTTTTCTGCAACCCGATACGCGTGGTTGCCCTGAGTGTGATCCCAATGGAAATGGGAGTTCACCACGTAACGTACCGGCTTGGGAGTGATGTCTTTCGCGGATCTGAGCAATCAGTGAGGCAGCAGCGGAGGGCTTCGAGTGCGCATCTACGACCAGCACATCGGCCGAGTTCACGAAGATCGCCGCATTGCAATTGATCTCGGCTTGGACGCGGGCCGCCGCAAGGTACACGCCGTCAGCGACCTTCTGGATGTCAAAAAGTTGGGAATCATTAACTGGCGCTAATGCTCGAGCCCAGGCCGCGCGGTGATACGCCAGCTCGAGGATCGAAGCTCCACGCAGAATAGTGCCCGCAAAGCCTCGGAAAAAATCACGACGCGACGAACGAAGGTTATGAGAATGGGCGTGATTGTGCATGTTCAATACTAAAAAATTCCGGCGAGAGGTAACGTGAGTACTTCCTGTAGTACCCACTCACAAAACGCCTCGACCAACCGATTATACGTTCCTGTAACTATTCCGAGCAGGCCCGTGTCTAAATAATCAAAGAGCCTTATCGAACCTCGAATGGAGCAGGTACGGAGCTTCGGGGATTACACTTTGGGCTCGGTCTTGCGTGCAAATACTGGATAAACATTGTCCAACTCACAACTGCGCGCGAAAAGGGGAATGCATGAGACGACACGTGCGTACATTTGCGTTAGCAGCCGGGATAATTTCATCGGTGCTCATGATTGGCGGCTGCGCAACTCACGTTGCGGTGGGGTACCGATATTATGATCCATATTATTCGGACTATCACGTGTGGAACGACAATGAGGTTGTGTACTACAACCAGTGGGTCGCCGAGACGCACCGCCCGCATCGGGACTTCCGCAGGCTGAGGAGGAGAGACCAGGAACAATACTGGAGATGGCGGCACAGCCATCGAGACCACCGATAAGTTGCAGGAATCTGCGTTCAGAGACCGGCCGCCGCTGATCCATGCTTCGACTCCTGATCGTGTTCCTCGCATGCGTCAGTGTCTCGCTAGCGCAGGGTGTGACGTACGTCGTTCTGTGGTTTGATACCGAAGATTACGTAGATCCGCTTGCTGATGATGCTGCGCTACGGATCGCAAACGACCTGACGCATCTGGGCGTTCACGCCACGTTCAAGATCGTCGGCGAGAAGGCACGAGTACTACAGAACCGAGGGCGCACCGACGTAATTGAAGCGCTCTCGCGCCATTCCATCGGATATCACTCGGATTGGCACAGCATTCAGCCGGTGCCGGCTCTTGATCTCCAGCATCTCGGTTGGTTGGAAGGAGCTGATGAATTCGAGCGACGGCAACGGAGCGGATTTGAGGATGTCGGCAGAATTTTTGGGATAACACCGGTCTGTTACGGGCAGCCTGGATCGTCCTGGGCTCCTCAATCGAACTTGGCTCTACGGCGGATGGGCATTCACGTGGTACCTGGATGAGGGCGACCAGGTAGGAGTGAACGATCAGCCTATTTGGTATGACGGTCTGCTTTACGTCTTCAACATGGGGCGTACCAGATTCGCGCTGATCTGGATAAGAAGGTACCAATTGCGGATACATTCCGTGACTTCGATGCTGCTGTGCGGCGGCTCAGTGAGTCGGGAGGCGGGTTGATCAGCACGGTGTACCACCCAACAGAATTTGTCCATACTGAGTTTTGGGATGCAGTAAACTTTGCAGACGGAGCAACGCGCGAACGCGATCGCTGGGTACAGCCGAAGCGCCGCACTTCAGAAGAGTCGGAGCGCTGCTACCAGGTTCTTCGCAAGTACGTTGAACACGCGAAGAATACTCCTGGCGTGCGGTTCATCACGGCGAACGAGTTGTTACACATGTATTCGACGCCGATTCCGCCGATGGTGGACCTGACTACACTGGCGCAGCATTTCAAACAAGGTATAACCTTCCTCGCCACTGATAAAGGTAATCTTTCCGCTGCCGACATACTTCTCCAGCTCCTGGAGCTTCCCTCGGAATACGTCGACGGGCCTACGTTTCGCGGTAGTACAACATATAGCGATTCGCAGATACCCGGTCCGTTATTCAAGAGCAGCGTTGAAGACGTCAAGTCGTATATCCGAACGAACCGGCGCCTCCCCAGCGAGGTCTTCGTAGGATCGCAGACTCTATCGCTTGCCGACTTTGCCGCGACTTTGGCGAATCACACGCTTTCACCGGGCGCGGTCCGCGTTGTTCATGGAAATCTCGCCTTTGAACGATACTTCTCAACGGATGCTGCGAAGTCATTTAAGTGGCCTATTCACCCGAAGGGATTTGCACCGGCTGAGTTGTTAGAGTTAGCCCGCCTACAAGGATGGACGCTAAAACCCGCGACACTGCGATGAAGATCGGGCTCGAGTAGGAATCACGAAGATTTAGTTCTCAACGAGTAATCCTCGTCATTTCGCGTGAGGTTCGGACTGTAGTAGGGGTCGTGTGCAATGATCGAGTCCCATTTGGAACGCATGGCAGCTACTTCCTCGGGGTGTGGGATCAGGTGTTTCGAAGTTTTCGAGAAGGCCTCGTGATGATAGAGGAGCGCGTGCGGCGTATAGAGTACGCGGTATCCGAGACTTCCAATCTTTAAGCAAAGATCAATATCATTAAACGCAACCGCGAATTCCGTCTCGTCGAAACCATCTGCGTCCCAGAACACGTTGGATTTGGTCATGAGACATGCGCCCGTCACCGCGCTGACGTTTCGGATCACGTCGGGAAAGTCGAAGTAGTGCTGCCCGTCACTGTCCAACCCTTTGAATGCGTGTCCGCAATTGTCGTAGATGCCCATTACGACGCCCGCGTGCTGGATACGCCTGTCGGGATACAGAAGTTTGGCTCCAACTGCGCCCACTTCGGGCCGAACAATGAGCTCAACCAGTGATTCCAGCCAATCGGGCGCGATCACGGATGTATCATCGTTCAGAAACAGCAATAAAGGTGAGTCGCATTCCCTTGCGGCGGCATTGTTGAGAGCCGAGTAGTTAAAGGGCTGGTTGCGCTGGTCAATATATCGCAATTGACGCCGCGCAGCGTTGAACTCACTCACCACTTTCTCAATACCTGAGTGCTTGGAGTTGTCAATGATGGCCACTTCGTAATCGCCGTACGTCGTCTTTTGAAAAATACTGTCTAGATTGTCTCGTAATGCGCCGGCTTTGCCGCCCGCCGCAATGATGATGCTGACGCGAGTTCCTTTTGGTGTGGGATAGCGTACGCGCCATCGCCCGATCCTCCTGCCGGGCTCGACTCCGATCTGTTTGCCGATGCGATCGCAGTGCCGCTCAAGCGCCCGCCGCGCGGCCGAAAGAGCATACTCCTTGTACTCCAAAGCTGTGGCTGTCGAAGCCAACCCCGCTCGCCAGTGATAGAGAACTCTCGGAATATGCTCGATTCGAGACGCGTATTCCGTTGCCCTGAGAATCAGATCGTAATCCTGGCTTCCATCGCACTCCGGACAAAACGGCCCGACCTTTTGAAGTAGTTTCCTGCGCAATACCAGCAGATGAGACATATAATTCTCAGAAAGAAGCAAATCGGGTGACCAGTCGGGTTTAAAGAAGGGATCGAAGCGCTTGCCGTGCTGATCGAGTTTGTCCTCATCGCTGTAGATCAAGTCCGTTGCTGGTGAGCGGTCCAGAGTCTCGCAGACGTATGCCAGCGCGTGTGGGGCGAACGTGTCGTCATGATCGAGGAAACATATGTAATCGCCGCTGGCCATCTCGAGAGCTTTATTGCAGGTCTTAGAGATGCCGCCTCGCTCGTTCTGAAAAGCGAGCTTTATTCTCGAGTCGCAGTCCGCAAATTGTTGGAGGATCCCCTTTACGTCCGGACGCGAAGAACAATCGTCGGCGACGCAAAGTTCCCAAGTTTCGTAGGACTGGTCGAGAACCGATTCAATAGCGGCGGTCAATTCTGAGGGATCAGTGTTATAGACCGGCATCACAACGCTGATGAGTGGCCGCTCTTCGAGGCTGGGCAGCTTGAGCTGAATCACGTCATCATCGAGCCGCTCGAATTCATGAATCCATCGCTCGTACTCGGAAGAAAATCCCTTTTCGTGATCGATCAGTACGGCGGTCTTGGTCTTATTGACAACTCTTCCCTTCGAGATGAGCCGGATGGCGATAGCGTGCCGACCGTTTGGAAGTTGGAGCGAATCAAATGTTAGCGAAAAGCCTGCATGGCCCGTGCGATCAAGTTCTGGATGTGCCTTTTTGACGTCGGGACGAGGCACGTTCGGAGCTGTTTCGATGCGCGGGAGACCTGCAATTTCTACTTGAACCGAATCGACGCCATCGGGCGCGAGGCACCATCCGCGGACAGTGATTTTTCCGCTACGAGGTGTTCGGTCGCTAAGCTTGGGTTCGTCGCAGACCAGATATGAGCCGTTACGGCTAATAACCTGCTGTGAGACCGCCTGCGAAGGCGCGAATTTTTTAATCAGGTCGCCCGCCGCGCGCAAAGTCCGCCAGGTACGTCCAGTCAGAAGCTCCATGAGGATACGGTCGAGGCGGGCAATGGAAGACTCCTGGGCGCTGAGCTGAATGCTTTGCCTCTCGATCAGCTCCACCAAGCTCCGGATCTGCCGTTGTGACCCTCTCAGCTCGGATTGGAGCTGCTCGACCGCTTGCTGGAGCTGCGCTTCGAGAGAATCCTGCCGGTCCATGTTTTAGACGATAGCAAGGGAACAGCTTTTCAGCTGGTTTTGCGAAGCTGGTATGGTTAGCTAAAATTTATGCGCCAGTTCATCGCTCGCACCGGCGCGCTTCTAGATCTCTTGGGGATGCTACTCATTCGAGATCTAGATGCCCGTTACAAAGGATCTCTGCTCGGGAAATTATGGCCGCTAGTTACACAGGCCTCTCAAATTGCACTCTATACGTATGTTTTCGGGGTGATTCTCCGCGTTCGAGCGAACATCGAAGGTCTTCCTAATACGAACCTCGCGTTCGGAATATGGCTGTTCGCCGGTTTGCTTCCCTGGCTCGCTTTCACTGGCGGTCTCATGCAGTCAGCTAATTCAGTCATCGGGCAGCCTAACCTAGTCAAGAAAGTAGTCTTTCCGCTGTCGCTGCTTCCAATCGTTCCGGTCCTTTCAAGCCTCGTCGAAAGTAGTTTCGGGCTGCTCCCGTTGCTGGCCCTTTTCGCTTTAGTGACGCACCACATCCACCCAACTGTGTTGCTACTGCCACTGGTATGGATAGTCCAAATTATTTTTACGCTTGGATTTAGCTACATTGTTGCGGGACTGACAGTTTATCTGAGGGATGTTCCCCAGACGATGGGCATCATTCTCAATATCTGGATGTATCTGACTCCGATCGTGTATCCGCCTACGCTTATTCCCGGAAGACTTCGTTCGATCGTATTCTCAATAAATCCGATGGTGGCTTTCGTCGACGCGTATCGAAATTTGATTTTGGTTGGGCGTTTCGATCAATGGGACGAGTTTGCGCGCACCACCATCTTTTCGATATTCGTTTTCACGCTAGGTTTTTCGTTGTATCGCCGCCTTCAGCCAGCCTTCGCGGATGTGTTGTAGGAAATGGCGAATTTCGCTGTTGACGCGCCTTCTCTTTGCGCGAGCTGGCGACGGCTGCGGCGTAGCATTCCAGGCTTTATAAAAGGCGTCTCAGGCGGCAATCGGAGATCCTCTTGCCGAACCGCGAGGCACGCGAGTATCGGCTCTGGATCACTGAACGCATAAGAGCGCGCCAGTCAATCTACACGGAGGCGCTCGAACCGGGTCTCTTATCCGTATTGACGCCGGTGTGGAATGGGAGCCCTCTCAAGATATCTCAAGAGACTCGCGAATCCGTGAGCAGTCAGAATCAGGACGGTGCCTGTGAATGGGTAATCCTGGATAACGGCTGCACTAACGCGAGCTTACTTTCTTATCTGGCGGATCTCAAAAAGTACAGCTGGGTGAAAGTTTATCGCGTCGAGACGAACATCGGGATCACTGCGGGACTGCGCTATTGCCTGGAGCATGCCACGTGGCCGTTATGTTCTGCCCGTGGATGCGGATGACTACTTGTATCCGGATGCATTCCGAGTCGTTACCTCGTTTTTGCGCCGCGCGGATTATCCGGCGCTGCTCTACACGGACGAGGACAAGGTGATCGGAACCAGATTCTTCGAGCCTTATCTCAAGCCAGACTGGGACCCGGTGCTTCTGCTGAATTCCGCCTACATCGCGCATCTGGGAGTCATTGATCGCAAGAAAGCGCTGGAATTGGGAGCCTACACCGATGCGAGAACCGAAGGAAGTCCGGACTGGGATCTTTTCATCAGGTTCATGATCGCCGGTTATACTGCCGCGCACATCCCTGAAGTGCTCTACAGCTGGCGAGTACACGCGCACTCGACAGCCGACGACTCCGCAATTAAGCCTTATGTTCATTCATCGCAGAAGGCAGCGTTGCAGAGATTTCTGGATGCTCAGCCGAACCCGGAGAAATTCAGCATCGAATACAGCCCATTGCTCGGCGGCGCCGCACATTGGTACTTCTCCCGGCAACATAGTGATGCTCGGGCGTTAGTATCCGCTGTTCTCATCACTGGCGCAGGCGTTGCCGGGCAACGAACCGAAAAACGACTATCCGGAGATCAAGAGAGTTCGCCTCAGCATTGCGTCTGGAATTGATTCGCTGGCGGCGGTGGCGAAAGAAGTGGTGGGGCAAGACGGATTCGTGCATTTGATCGGTGAAGACGTCGAGATAGATGTCGAGATCCATAACGGCGAGTGGGCATGGGAAGCATTGACGTTGTTTGAACTCCATCCGGATACCGTCATGATTGGCGGCCGGATCCGAAATAAGGAGGGCATCATCACAGAGGGCGGCCGGTATTTCGGGTTCGGCGGACCGTGCGGCTGTCCGGACCGAGGCAGGTCTTCGCTCGATCCCGGATACTTCGCCCAGATGTGGAAACAGCGTTCTGTCAGTGCAGTATCTACTCAGTTCGCAGTAATAAAGGCGGCGTTCTTGTTAGAGCTGTTTGACGTGCTCCCCGCTCGAGCTTCGCTGCCGTTTCTAGGAGCTTGGGCCGGAGCGCACGCCCTCCGATCAGGTAAGCGCATCGTGTATTCACCGTTTCTCAGCGGAGTGTCCGATCTGGATTGGGACACACTCGTCATGGCTTCGGAACGAGATCTTTTCTCGCAGATGAACCAAGATATTATTCCGGATCGGCGATTCTACTCCCGGTATTTATCTCTTGAGAAACCGTTCGCACTTGCGAGCAAAGTTTCACCGGACACTAAACTAAGAATTGCCTCGTAAGCTGGGCCAGCATTTCCTTGTCCGTGATGCGATTCTGGAACACTTGGCCGCTGCCGCGTGTAAGCAATACACCCCACGAGTTATCGAAATTGGCGCGGGCCGGGGAGCATTGACCCGGCACCTATTGCCGCGCACAGACGAACTGCATGCAATCGAATTGGATGCTTCGTTGGCGGGCTATTTGCGAACCAAGTACGCTTCCGAACCCAAGCTGCACGTGCATGCGTCCGACGTGCTCTCGACCGACCTCGCGCAATGGGGTTCTGCAGTTATCGCCGGAAATCTTCCGTACTATATAACCTCGCCCATTATCGAGAAGTTTCTTGCACTCGATGAAAGATTCCCGCTAGCAGTATTTCTCATGCAGTCAGAAGTGGCCGAACGAGTACTCGCCTTACCGCGTACCCGCGCGTATGGGTATTTGACAGTGGCAACCCAGTTGGTGTGTGATGTGGAACTTCTCTGCCGGGTTCCGGCATCTGCATTTGTCCCGCCGCCTAAGGTAGAATCCGCGGCAGTGCGATTTCGCCGAAAGGCCGAAATTCCAGTCCGACCTCGGTGCTTTGCTCGTCTTTGTCAGCCGATGCTTTGCACATAAGCGAAAAACGCTCCGCAACAATTTCCGTCCTTCTATGGCGAACGTATGGACGCTCTTCCCGAAGCGGGACTGCGCGCTGAGCAGTTGGCGATTCCGCAATTCATCGATCTACATAGGAGGCTTCACGAGAATTGGCCTGACCTTCGCTCACGCTCGGGGCTCATTTTACACTGAGACTTCATGATTCGGGAACTGGCCGCTCTAGAGAAACTGAATGCGCCAGGTGCACGCGAGCTGTTGCACGAATTAGCCGATAGGATCGAAATGGACCCACAGTTCACCGAGGCCAGCGTGGAGGCTGAATTGCGTAAGCTTGCCGAAGAGCGCGGACTCAAAGCGGGCTTACTGATCAACGCGAGCCGTGCAGCGTTGACGGGTCAGCTGGTGGGTCCGAGCGCATTCGCCGTGTTTGTCTGCATTGGGCGTGAGCGCGTGATACAGAGACTAAGAAGGATATAAGCGTGCCGCGAATCATCGCCGGGTTCGGCGGCTTACTCAGTGACCCAGCCTGCTGCGTCATCAAGGACGGGCGCGTTGCTTCAGCAGTTGAGCAGGCCAAAGTTTCGCGTCACGAGCGGCTAGGGTCGTTTCCCGATGATGCGTTCAATCTGGCTCTCAAAATAGCGGGCGTTAAGCCGGAAGAAGTCGGCTGCATTGCGGTGGCACGGCCGTTTGCGGTTGGTCCGGAAAGTGTGATGCAACTCGAGCTTCGCGCTCGCTTTCCTGATGCGGAGGTTGTGGTCATTGAGCATCACCACGCGCACGCCGCTTCCGCGTATTATGCGACCGAGTTCGATTCCGCGTCAGTGTTGAGCATCGATCGCGCTGGAGACTTCCGGTCAGCCGTGCTCTTTACTGGGCGGCAGAACCGGTTGACTCCCGTACGCGAGCTCTATTTCCCCGATTCGCTGGGCGATCTGTTCAACCGGGTGACTGAGTTGCTCGGCTTCGAAGCTCGGGCCGATGAGCACAAAGTACAGTGGCTATCTGCGCCGGGGAGGCCGGAATTCCTACAGCTCTTCCGACGTTTGCTGTATCGAAGTGGGACTGCATGGCCCCAGATTGATCGAAATTTCTTCGATGCAGGGCGGCTCACGCAGGGCGGTTTCAGCGGCGGGTTCTACAACGAAATGGGAGTCAAAGCGAGGGAACGGCTTTCCTCCCAAACCAAAGCCGACGTGGCGGCGAGCTTGCAGGCAGCCATTCAGGAGGCCGTAGCCGGAATGATCGGGCCCGCCGAAAACGTCTGTATCGCGGGCGGCCTCGCACTCAACGCACTTCTAATTCGTTCGCTCGAAGAAAAGTTCACGAAGGTTTTTGTTCAACCAGTGGCCGGGAATGCAGGAACCGCTCTGGGCGCGGCTCTTTATGCGTGGCACAATTTCTACGGCGAAGAAACTCGGGTACCGTTCACTACCTTGTGTCTCGGGCCGGCCTACTCGCCCGAAGAGATCAAGCAAGTTCTTGAAAATTGCAAACTGCGATTTCGCTATTTGCTGACCGAGGGTGCGCTGATCGAACAAGCGGTACGCGCATTGAACGATCACAAGATCGTCGCATGGATGCAAGGGCGAATGGAATTTGGTCCTCGCGCATTGGGGAACCGCAGTATTCTGGCCTCTCCGATGAATCCTTACTCGACGGAAAATCTCAATGTTTACATCAAACATAGAGAGAGCTTCCGCAAATTCGCCGCATCTGTACCTGCCGAGCTCGCCGGCAAATATTTCGATACCGGCGCGAATGCCTGCTATTTGGCCACGGTCGGATGCGTGCGCGCCGAATACCGGAACACGTTCGCCGCGGCGATTCTCGGCAATGACCTAATTCGGGTGCACACGGTCGAAAAGGAGGAAAACCCGCTTTATCACGCTCTCCTGACGGAGGCTGGCGCGAAGACGGGACTGCCGGTTCTGTACAACACGAGCTTCAATCTTTTCGGTGATCCGCTCGTTTGTACTCCGCGTGACGCTGTTCGGAGCTTCTATTCTTCAGGGATTGACGCTTTGTTCGTAGGAAATTTCTACCTTGAAAAATAGAAGTGCAACTTTACGGTTGCTTGTTGAAATATGTTCGAATACCTTCCTCGGCAAGGCCAAGCGCTCGAGCAAGTGAGACTTTCGCAACATTGTATTGATACTGGGCGGAAATGAGATTTTCGTTGGCGTCGGCTACGGACTGCTGCGCCTGGACCACCTCGACGGTATTGGTGACACCAGCCGCAAATCGGTCGCGAGCTTGCTTCAGAGTTTGGGTCGCAAGATCTACGTTGCTGTGCGCCACATCCACTTGATCGCTTGCAGACTTCAGGTCGAGCAACGCGCTACGGACTTCGTAATCGATCTGGCCTCGCAGGTTCTCCAGATCGTTGCGGCGGTTTCTGAGATCTGCATCGTTTTGCAGGATGTCGGCCTTGATCCGGCCACCATCGAAGATGTTGAACTGAACGGTGCCTGTGGCTTGGAATACCCCATGCGAATTCGTGAGTAGCCGAAGCCCTTCAGCACCATAGTCACCCGAAGCCGTCAACGTGGGGTACCGTTCAGCTTTCGCGGCTCGCACAGAGAATTCGGCGGCTGCAACTTGTGCTTTGGCGGCTTGAAAATCCGGACGATGCTCATAGGCCTTTGATAAGGCATCCTGGAGCGATATAGCTTCTAAAGGGACGGAAGCCGATGGATCGGCCACCGTGAAGTCTTGACCAATGGGAAGGCCAATGATTCGCCCCAATGTAAGCTTGTCTTTTTCGAATTGATTTGTTTCAGCGACAAGCGCTTGCTGCCGCTGTTTTAATTCAACCTGCGAGCGCAGCACGTCAATGGCAATCGCCACACCTGCTTCGTGGCGCCGGGTAGCGTTTACATACACGGCGTTGTCGGCATCAATCTCGGCACGAGTTGCGACAACGCGCGCTGCATCGGCGATGATTTGAAGGTAAGCGTTTCCCACTGCTTGCACAACCAGATCACGTGCATTTTTTATAGAGAGGACGGACGCTTTCACGTTCTCTCTGGACGAACGGAAATTATTGATGGCGGTGTAATCGAAAAGAGGAACGGTTGCGTTCGCCTGGGCCGCTTGGTAGGAATACGGGCCCACAATCTTCGGGATCTGAAAGCCGAGGGCGGGAGGAATGCTGGCCGAGAATCCGAGGGCCTGAAGGTTGATCTGTTGCTCGGTCATACTCAGTTGCCCGGTGATCTTCGGCAGCAGCCCAGCCAACGCACGATAGCGTTCAGCACGTGTTTGGCGGCTGGACTGCTCGCTCGTGAGTAGACCGAGATTTGCCTTTAACCCACGATTCACAGCGTCGGCCAGCGTGAGGGGAATTGGCATTGGTGACGCCGCGCCTTGCGGTACGCTGCCCTGATAAGCCGGATCGCCAGCTTGCGGCGCAACACTTAGCTGCGCGGGCTGGTTCGCGGCAGCAGCACTAGGCGTCTGCATGCCTGAAGAGGGCGCAGATGCACCGGGAGCTTGCGCAAATATAGCGACCTGAGAAACAATGACGCCTACCGACACACACACCAAGGATCGTACGATGTTCGTTTTGTTCATCATTTGTCTCGACTATCAGTCTAGAGATTCCGTTTAAGAAACGAACAGATCTCATAGCCAGTGATGTATTTAAACGGAAACTCACCCATCGTATAGTGGCCGCACGGTAGTACGGTGACATCGTGATCCCAATTCTTCTTGCGTGCGCCTTTGATTACTTCTCGCGAGAGATGGACGGGAAAAGTCGTATCGTAGCGGCTGTAAATGAATTTTGAGCGTTGTTTTTTCGAGCTGAACAACTCCCAATAGCTGGGCGGACTGATGCAAAGCCATAGCTTGCGGAGAGTATCCAAATCCACCACGCCTTCGAGGCTGTCGCGTATGTGGCGAGTAGATAAACCTTCCCAAACCGGATCGGCAAAATACGTTGAGCAGTGATTGAAGACGTTAGCGCGAATCCGCGGATCGTGAGCGCTCGCGAGGAAGGCGTAGCAGGAACCCAAACTTGTGCCGACGATTCCAAAACGGTTGAATCCTTGCTGCTGAAGCCAATCAAAACAGGAGCGCGTGTCAATGACAGCTTGGCGAGTGGCGTCGATAGTGCGGCAAACGTTTGAGGACACTGCATAATCCGCACGAGTCAAGCCGGCAGGCATACGCGAATCATGATAAGGCAGACTCAAACGCAGCGCCGAAACGCCGAGCCGCTGGAGACCCGCACAGAGGGCATTGTGCTGAGGCAGCTTTGCATTCCAGTGAGGAAGGACGACGACCGCCCGGCGGTTAGAGTTTCGAGCGGGGAACCAGCGTGCGCGGACGAGATTATTTTCAGGGTAGGGCGTGCGAACAGGTGAAGTGAATTGCAGCCAATCATCTTTTATTTCGAATCGCGATGGTGCGTCATAGCCGAAAAATTCTTTGCTGTTTGCGATCGCAGCACTCGTTCAGACGGAGCAGATATTCCACGGGACTCGCTCCGTTTGCCGGGGCCCCGCTCGCGCAGGGCCAATCGTGAGTCCACTCAAGCCCATATTCGAAGGGGCGAACGATGCGGTCCGTCGCGCGGGAGCAAAGCTCGTTTTCCCATCGATCCATCCAGCTCCGGTAGTGATGGGCTACGGGCCTCAGCAAAAATCTCATCGTTTCGAATTTCAGTTTATCGAGGCTGGGAATCGGTTCTGCCGAGCAGTATTGGTACTAGAACAACTTCGGGTTCTCGCAACGGAACTAGGCGGAAATGTTTCAGGCGCGTTCGGGTCCACTTAGCGGGGCTGTAAGAGTCACTTACTAGGGGGAAATAATGTCCGTTATTGCTTGGATCATTCTGGGGCTGATTGCAGGCTTCATTGGCAGCAAAATTGTTAATAAGAGCGGAGAAGGAATTCTTTTTAGACATCATTCTCGGCATCGTGGGCGCAATTGTCGGAGGATTCGTCTTCCGTGCTTTCGGCGCGTCGGGGGTCACGGGTCTCAATCTGTATAGCTTGCTTGTCGCCGTGGTAGGCGCGATTTTATTCCTCGTCATCTATCACGCGCTATTTCGACGTCGCGCATAGGTCGGTTTCACCTCTAAGCGAGCAGCCTGGCACACTGCTTTCCTAGTCGTAACGATTACGCTTCGCTGCTATAAACGGATAATGCCCCGGTACGCAGCAATCGACATCGGCAGCAACTCCGTTCGCATGATGGCGGCTGAAGTGATCGCGGGTAAGACGCAAATTCTGGCGGAAGATCGCCAGGTCACGAGGTTGGGTGAAAGCGTATTTCGGTCGGGCCACATCAGCAAAGAAGCACTGGATTTTCTTTGCACACTACTTGCAAGGATGGCGGCCACGTATAGAGGTTTAGAGGTTCTGGGGGTGCGCGCAGTCGCGACCAGCGCCGTGCGGGATGCGAGCAACCGGCAGACATTTCTGCAACGGACCAGTCTTGCATTGGGAACCAACGTGGAGATTATCTCGGGTTCCGAAGAGGCGCGTTTGATTCATCTGGGCGTACAGGCCCGTTGGCCGCGTCCGAATGAGCGCTCTCTAATCATTGATGTGGGCGGCGGGAGCGGCGAGCTGATCGTTAGCGAAAGCGGCCAGATAATAGATGCCGTATCCAAGCCGTTGGGGGCCGTTCGATTAACGGAGCTTTTCTTGAAAACGGACCCACCCCGGCCGGAAGAATTGCGACGGCTGGACGCCTACGTAGAGGAAAAGCTAGCGCCTTTTCACAGTCAGCACGGTGCAGAGAGATTTGATCGCACTCTAGCCACATCAGCCACAGCGGCGGCGATTGTGAGCGCAGTGAATCAGATACCGCGCGCCAAGCGTAATGAAGCTGATCGGCTCCGGGCGGGAACGAATCAGATCCGTTCGCTTTATGCGCATTTGGTCGAAACGGATCTCAGTGGCCGCCGAAAAATTGCCGGCATTGGTCCGCGGCGCGCCGAGATCATTACGGCAGGCACCGCCGTATTTCTTCGAGCATTAGAGCTATTTCGGCAGCGATCGTTATATTACAGCTCCGCAGGTGTTCGTGATGGCATCATTGCCGATTTGGCAGCGCGCGGTGTTGGACGTGAGTTGTCGCAGCTTTCACGCGAGCAACGTTCGGTTGTGGAGGGAATGGCGAAGCGGTATGGCGTTGCATTGAAGCATGCCCGGCATGTGGCGGGCCTCGGACATCGACTATTTGAAATTCTGCGGCCACTCCATCAACTGCCACCGGCGGCCGGTAAGTTGTTGGAAGCATCCGCGTATTTACACGATGTCGGCCATTTCGTCAGCGACTTGGGCCACCACAAACACTCCGCGTATCTGGTTGCGAATTCTGGAATGCCGGGATTCACCACTAAGGAGCGCCTGGTGATAGCTGCTTTGTGCCGGTTTCACAGGAAGTCAATGCCACACCCGAGGCACCCACAGTTTCAGGCCTTAGATGCCGATTCAAAGCGGCTGGTGTTGAATCTTGTGCCATTATTGCGAATCGCCGATGCACTTGACCGCGGGCACGAGCAAAGAGTGCAAGACATTACGCCTGCAACGAGAGATGGGGCTGTGACTTTGTTGGTAAAGGCTGAGCAGGATGCCGATTTGGAGATCTGGACAGCTAATGAAGAGGCAAAGGGCTTTGGAGAGATTTACACCGCGCCGATCTCGTTGAGGCGTGCGAGGCCGCAGAGGGCGTGAGCGCGACGCCTTCTCCAAATCCGACCTGAAAAAGTATACAATTAACGTCACCCATCTCACACGTAATACAGGCGGTAAAGGTGAGACGGGAGGAAAGGACACCGAAGTATGAAGCAGCATTCATTTCTCAAAGCCCTTGGAGCCATGGCAGTACCCTTGGCGATTACCGTTGTGATCTTGTCGAGTACCTCGATGCGTGCGGGTGATAAGGATGACGATAAAGAATTACGAGTTAAAATCGGATTCCAAATAGCGCCTGTCCCGCTGAATTTTAAGGAGAAAAACAGCGATTTAGTGGGCTACGGGAGCTATCTCGTCAATGCAGTGTCCGGTTGCAACGGGTGCCACACGACCAGCCCACCCACCGAATACAGCCCTGGTGGAAACCCGTTCCTTCGTTTTCCTGCATTCTTTGACGGGAAGAAAACAGTCAACCCGGCCACCTATTTAGCTGGAGGGAGGGATTTCGGTCCCATCGGGTCTGTTCCGCACCTTTACTCCCGCAACTTGACACCGGACAAGACCGGGCTGCCTGAAGGTGGCCATACCTTTCGAGAGTTTCTTCAGATCATGAGAAAAGGCACGGATTTTGATCATGTTCACCCGAATTGTTCCGGCCCCAACACTCCGCCCAACTGCTTCGCACCTCCATTCAACGGCAATCTTCTGCAGGTCATGCCATGGCCGGACCTACAGAACATGACCGACTATGACCTCCGAGCGATATACGAGTATTTGAAGGCCATCCCGTGCAACCCGGGCCCAGTGATCGCCGGCGCCCCGTATCTACAGAACGTCTGTCCCTAAGTCGCGCCGATCATCGCGTTGGCGATTCCAGCTGTCCGGGAAGCGCGGCAGCTAACCGGACTCGATTTTTTGTGACGCTGCTCAGCGGAGCACTACTTTGGCCAATCCCGCATTATTGGCTGAATCGTAGACGCGAAACACGAGCAGGTGTTCGCCCGGGCGGAGTTTTTCGAGGTGCAAATGGAACTGCTCGTGAGGTGAATCGGTGATTCCATCCACCGCCTCAATGGGCTGCCAGAGACCGGCATCGAGCGAATACTCACAACGCCGCAGTGGGCTGGTTTTGTCGTTCGCATCGACATCTATATCGAGCGAAGTGCCATTACGGCGAGGCAGGCCAGGGGTCACAAGTGGAGGAGTATTGTCGATGAGTACCGGAGTGCTCACCAGTTGAGCGTTGCGCGCGTATTGAGCGGCGTTTGAGGGAGCGTCCGATGCAACGACGCGAAAAAGATAACGGCCGTCCGCGAACACGTCGGGATCCAGCAAAAGCGTGTTTTCAAACATGCGACTGCGAATCAGCTGCCACTCTTTTTCATCCTCGGCCCGGAAGTAAACCGAATACACAAGCTTGTCACCGTCCGGATCGTCGGCTTGCCATGATACTTGGGTTTGAGTGGTCTGCAGGCGAGAAGCTGTTTGGCTTGGAGTAGTGCTGGAGCTCGCGGAGGGTGTTTCGCCTGTCTCGGTAACTGTTACGGAGTAAGCAGACGACGAACTGGCAGTGGTGGCCGCAGCCTTCGCAGTATTCGTTGCGATGACTGAGCTGACGGTAATGCTGTGGATCACCGGCGGCGTATTTTGCGGCAGATACGGAACGTCAACTGTGTCGATTTCTGCCGTGCCGCGAGCCGGCCACTCAGCCCGCCACTGAATAAAGCGGCCAGGCGGACTCTTAATCAGAGCATCGTCTGTGTTGGCGATTGGTTCCGACCACGGACTCCAGGTTGCGTCGGGGCGTGCTGCATTGCCCGTGCGAGTCTTGAATGCAACTCCGGAGCCCTTGCCGTGCCACTGAAGGTGACCCCAACGAGCGACTGTCGTTGAATCGTGGACCTGCGATTCATAAGCCCCGGCCCCGGTGGCTCCTCGTATCGAACGCAAGCAGGCGCCCCGGACTGCTGAGCCCTGCATACAGAACAGAGCCCACCTTCAGGACACGCGTGGTCTCGCCATCCCCCGGTTCCGCCAGCAACGTGGGCTTTGCGTCAACCATCCGATAGATTCGGCCATGAGCATCAGTTGAAAAGATCACTGCGTCGCTATCGACCAGAAGATCGTAGACGTTGTCTTCTTTTGAGCTACGCAGTGTCTCGATAGTGCGATCAGGAGCGATGCGGTAAATCGCCGATTTTTCAACACCGCTGACCTCCGTAACAGCCGTCGTCGCAGGAGCCGCAGGCGTAACGGTGGACGAGACTGTTCCCCGGCCCTGTTCCGCGCCAGGCTTCAGACCGCCGGGATTTTGGTCGTCATCGGAAGTAATCCCATTTTGCTTAGCTTCTGCAACTGTTATGACAGTTGGCGTGGTGGCAACGACTGGAGTTCCAGAGGAGCTGCTAGTGCTGGCTGACGGTGGCGCTTTCGTTCGGCTAGCTACGGAGCCTCCCATCGCCGCTGCGTACACAACTCCGCTCGAATCTATGGCAAGAGCGCGAATCTCCGGGAGAGTGGAGTCAAGCAAAATTGTTCCCTGCTTCGGGCCCGAGATCTCATAGAGCAGACCATTCGGATCGGTGCCGGCGTAGAGGCGGCCATTTGAACCGAGTGCGAGTGCAGTTACATTTGACTGCCCGGTCTCAAAGAAAACTTCTGCCTTACCGCTAGGATCGATGCGATAAATGCGGCCCTGTTCGCCGGTCGCAACGTATAGCGCTCCATCGGGCGCCGGTTGCAAGTGCCCAGATATATTTCGCCGCGCGAGTGCCAAATCTCTTTGGCTTTTACCGGCCTCGATGCGATAGACGCCGCCATTGGGCGAGCTTCCCGCATAAAGCACGCCTTTGGCATTCACGGCGAGAGCAAACACTTCCGACTGTTCAGCGGTCCAAACCAGAGCCGATTTTCCATCAGGAGATATGCGCAACACTTTGCCGCGATGGCCTGTTGAAGCGTAAATGCTGCCGTCCGGCGCTGCGGCAAGGCTCCAGAGAGCGGGCTGGTCGAGCTCTTTATTGAAGCGGATGGATGGGCCTGGCTGAAGGAGGCCATCTGCCGTCAAAGAAAGGCCGGAAAGGCGGCCCTTTAAAAACTCGGTGTATCCCGTTACCTCCCATACGGTGCTGGTCGCGGCACAGGCACTAAACGCCAGGGCGAAGAAGGCGAAAGCTACGCGTTCTTTCACTCTTTTACTTCCACCTGGACAGTTTTTGTGCCGCTGATGACGTATCCATTCACGGGCAAGGCGAATTCGGCAATTTCAGAGCCACGCTGCAAGGTGACGGGCGAGGTATTAATCAACGAAGTGGATGGATTGGCTAGGATCAGCATCACTGAGGGAGGAGGATCGGTCAAATCACCGCCGGGCAATGGGCCAGCAACAGAGAATGAGGGCTCCTGACGCCACACGCGCACGTACGCGGCGTCACTTGCTCGAAAGCGATTCACTATGCGGATCAATTGCTCGGGGGTGTGCAAAGATGCCGCGCTCAGGCCGGCGTAATCGGGGAAGTTGAGACCATTGGCATCGCTGACAGTGAGGTTGAGCTGGCCAAGTGGAGCGCCGACCGGAACCTGGTAGGTAGCGGTCCTGGTGAACTCGAGACCATCTTCGCCAGCGAGGAGGGCGGTTATCTGGACGGAATCGCCTGGCCGAACTTCACGTCGCGACGTCCAGACCTGAGAAACCTGGAGCTGCCGTTTGGTCTCAACCGGCTCGAGTTCGAAGGAAATGCCTTTTATCCGCAGATTCGTGAACCCGGCGCCAAGTGTGAATGCAAGCGAAACGACGGCGTCTGCCGAGACCTGCTGCGCGAGACCGCTATCGCTGACAAACGTGTCGCGAATTTGCATTGCTGGAAATTCGCCGTCAAACTGGACGCTACCGCGCAGGCGCAGAGTGCCGGGCCCAAGCGTGCGCTCCGTTGCGTCAATGGCTGAAAATATCGCTGTCTGAGTGAGAAACGGCGTCAATAACCGATTGTTGACCACTTGCATGTGATACTCATGGGTTCCCATGGCCCGGGAGCGAACGGAAATCGTGATTGGCAGCATGTGAGCCTCGCGACCAATTTCGCCCGCAATGCTCGTATTCCGATCGCTGAGAATGGTGCCGACCCATTCTCTTGGTGTGGAGATTTTGAAGGAAGTGTTCAAAGCGGGTAAGAGCGCGATCACGTCAGCGCGGGCGAAGGGCAACTCTGTAGAGCCGCTTTCTAGAAATCGGTGCCCAAACGCATAAACTCGCTTACCGTCGATAAAGGTAACTGTGCCTTCGGCGCTAATAGACAAATCTCCAGTCATCAACTGAACACTGATCATAGAACCCGGCACAACGGTTCCGGAATACTGCTGAGACTTTGGAGATCCCGCCGACACTCCCTGTTGTGGCTGGAAGCCCAGTCTGCGGAAATAGGAACTGAAGACTTGTAGAGTCCCAGGGGTGAAACCGGAGAGCGCAACTGGAGTAAGGATTTCCGTCAGATTGCCTGAAGGGAAGTCGAAACTTACTGGCGCTGGAATGACTGCGGGCCTTCCCCACAATGTGGCGTTATGACTGATGTCCAGGGCACCTCGGCTGGGAGGACTAAAATCGGCATCCGCGATCATTTGTTTGATAGGCTGGATTCCGGCAATAGGCTCCTTAGAAAAAGGAAAGCCCAAGGCGATTGCACCCGCGAGTTTGCCGTCGATATAGACGGGGCTACCGCTCATGCCTTGCAGTACGCCTGCCTGCTCCAGCGGACCTCCGCTGAGCTTTGCCAAAATGATGGCCTGCTTCGGCCCAACGTTTTCGAGCACACCAAGGATTTCGACCTGAAACTCTCCGATGCGGTTGCCCTCAAAGACCGTGCGACCGACGCCGTGAAGTCCGGGATGAACATCTTTCAACGAGAAAAAGGGCGGAGCCGCCGCGAGCCTGTTTACTCCGGCGAGAAACAGAGCGGATATCAGAAGTTCGGTCAATGCACACGGAAGACGTTTCAGCCACGTCGAAAACATACTTTGACACACGTCATTGAGTGACAGACATACTGGCATTGGCAGGCACACTGAGAGAGACGCTCTCCGTCTAGTATCCGAAAGAGCCCTTCTTCATGGTAAGCGCGCCTGTTGCACAGCCAACACAATTTGCACCGCCGCCAGCGAAGACTTCGTGGTGGCCGGTAGCATGGTTTGGTGGATTACTCCTTCTCTGTTACGCCCCAATTTTGTATCGCATGGCTGCTCAATGGGCCACGGACGAGGACATGGGCCATGGCTTCTTCGTGCCCGTGGTGGCGGGATTCATCGCATGGCAACGGCGCCAGACTTTGCTATCGATTCCGCGGCAGCCAAATGGATGGGGACTGGCGCTGGTTATATTCGCAGGCTTTCAAGCCTTAGCCGCCAGTTTGGGGGCCGAGCTCTTCACGGCGCGACTCGCCTTCGTGATAGCGCTCTTCGGCGTGATTCTTTATCTGGGAGGAAAAGGCTGGATAAAGGAACTGTTACTACCGCTACTGCTGATGCTTTTCATGATCCCGATTCCGCAGATCGTTTATGCGGGATTGACTCTCCGGTTGCAGATGCTTGCGAGCCAGCTTGGTGAGACGCTGATAGGGTGGATGGGAATTCCTGTCATCCGCACTGGTAATTTGCTCGAGCTGCCCAGCCAAACTCTGGACATCGTTGACGCGTGCAGCGGGATTCGGTCGCTTTTGTCCCTGCTATTTTTGTCACAGGTCTATGCGTATTTCACTGAAAAACGAACCTGGATGCGATGGGCTCTCCTGGTGGCAACGGTCCCAATCGCTATCGCGGCGAATGGGATTCGCGTGGCAACTACAGGCTTGCTGTCCGAAGTAAATACGAAACTGGCGCAGGGTGCATATCATGAGGTGGAAGGCTACATTGTTTTCGCCGTTGCGTTGGTCGCCTTGCTTGTGGCGCACAGAGTACTTATCTTCGTCGCGAAGATAAAAAAGGCTTGACGTTATGGCTCGCTTGTTCCATTCCAAAAGTTTTCGCGTGCTGACGTTCGTCCTCCTCGCCCAAGCCGCGTTATTTTATGGCTCCTCACGCAGGGAGAAGATCCCGCCTCACAAGCCGCTCGAGCAATTTTCGTTGGCCGATAGCAACTGGGTTGTGCATCAGGACGTTGCACTCGATAAAGAGACGCTCGACGTTTTGAAAGCCGACGACATTCTTTCGCGCGTTTACCAGAACAAGAGCAATGGCCGTCTGGCCACACTCTTCGTCGCGTATTTCGAAACACAGCGCACCGGCAAAGCGCCGCATTCACCGAAAAATTGCCTGCCGGGCAGTGGCTGGGTACCGTCCGAATCCGGATTCATACAGATTCCGATTCGGGGTGAGGCCCGACCCATAAAGGTGAATCGTTATGTTGTGACGCGAGGGCAGAATGAAAGCGTGGTCCTGTACTGGTACCAAGCCCGGAATCGGATCATTGCGAGCGAGTATTCGGCCAAGATCTTCACCGTTGCGGACGCGATCCGTTATAACCGCAGCGATACATCTCTGGTTCGAGTGGTAATGGGCGTGGACGACGGGAATACGCGGGAGGCAACCGGCACGGCGATATCGTTCGTGGAGTCGTTCTTTGAGCCGTTGCGGCAGTATTTGCCTGGGTGAGGCCGAGGACTGCTGTCATGAGTCTTTGTGCTGCCTGTGCTGTGTAGCATTCTCATCTGGTCCTCACGATATGTGTGCCTGCCACAGCATCGGACGGTATAGGCAGACTACACTAACCCAAGCTGCGTTTGAACATAAAGAAGCCGATCCAAGCCTGTAGAGTCGTTTAGGAAATGGGCCACCATACAGGGTATTAGCGCGCGCCGTCCCAGAAGGTACGCCACGCCCCACATCATCCCGAGTATGGCCGTGGGTACCATAATTCCAATACCAGCCAAGAGTCCACGAACGGCGTACTCTAGATGGGAAAACCCAAATGAAAGGCCTTGAATGATAACACTTTCCGCTTTTCCATAGCCCGCTTGAGCGAAATGCGTCATCAGCAGGCCACGAAACAGAAGTTCCTCACAAAATCCCGCAGTGATTCCTGTCGCAAGGGACGCAACTAAATGAAAGCCACGGGGCGCAAATGCATAGGAAATGGGGATGCCCATTCTTGGTAGGAATCGGAGATTGCCTGCGATAGTGAGTCCCGCAAAAAATAACGCGAAGCTCCATCCACCCAAGTGCGCCCGCTATCAGTCCCGGCAAACCAACCCCGAGAAGAACCCATTCGAGCCAACATCGCCGGTGCGACGCTTCTTTCCTTATCATCTAAGCAGCCTATCTCAGGTGCTCGGAGCGAATGCGGAGATTCTGGGACTAGCCTTCAGGCAAGAACGCGGAGCACCACCAGTGTCATATCGTCATGCTGGGAAGCGCCAGCCGCGAACGCCTCCGCGGCCGCCAGGATTCGGTTCATCACTTCAAAAGCAGGCAGCCCGTGGCAACCCTTAGCCAACTCGATCAACCTGTCTTCCCCCCACTCTTCGTCGCGGGCGTTCATGGATTCAGAGACCCCGTCGGTGAAGAGCACGATTAGATCTCCAGGCTCGAGAGGAAAAGACTCTTGGTCATAGCACTGTTGTAGGAGCCCGATCACCGGACCGCCGGTCTCCAAGCGGAAGACCTGGCAGGACTCAGCAGATTTGCGCAGAACCACAGGCGGGTTGTGACCTGCGTTGACGTAGGAAAGCTGGCGATTTCGAGAATCGCACTCACCATAGAAAAGAGTCGCGTAGCGGCTCGCGGAGGAAGCCTCGTAGACCAGGCAGTTGACTCGCTTCATCAGCTCCGCCAAGTCCTGGCCTACCGAGACCTGGGCGCGCAGCGAAGCCTCGAGGCTTGCCATCATAAGCGCGGCACCGATGCCCTTGCCGGAAACGTCTCCGATGGCGATTCCGAGTCTGCCTCCGGGCAACTCGAGAAAGTCATAGTAGTCCCCGCCTACCTCCCGCGCCGGCCGGCAGCGCCCGCAGTAGTCCAGTCCCGGCACCGAGGGAAGGCGCTGAGGGAAGAGGTGCTCCTGCACTTCCCGCGCGATTTCCAACTCGCGATTCAACCGCTCGCGCTGCGCCATCTCCCGTCCGATGGCCGTCGTCAACCGCGCGACCTCCATCGCCAAAGCCGTCTGCGCTGCCGACCTTGTGTCAAGGCCGTCGAGAGCGCGGGCGATAGCGCGACGTGTGAACTCGTCTGTTTCAACCTCCTGCCATGCAATGAGGTGTGGGGCGAGACGCTCCCTGTCTCGAGGGTTCCTCAGAGCGTTAGCGACAAGTTGCCGCAGGCGGCCATCTGCCGGAGATGAGATGCGCCCAAGAAAGTGGTCGAGCGCTGGACCGCCAGAATCGAGAAATTGCAGAAATACCTTGCGGGCCTCACGTGGGTCCTCCACAGCGAAATGCCGGACCCTCTCGTAGAGAATCTCAGGCGGTTGCATAGCGCTTCGACCGTAATTCGAACGCCTCCCTTCCACCTTCGAGCAGGTCGATGATCTGTTCACGACACTCATCAACTGTTCCGGACTTCTCAACGACTCCAACCCGGCCATCCGAGTTCATGACCAACACCAGGTCCGCTTCAGCCAATACCGGAATGTTCGCATTGTGAGTTATAAAGATCATTTGCCGGCGTCTCTTTAGCCGCTGCACAGCGTTCACCACTGTCTCAAAAATAAAGTGGTTATCCAGATTGTCCTCTGGCTGATCAATGATTAGCGGGCTATCTCTTCTGGCTAAAAGTATAGGCAGCAGCGCTGTGCACTTCTGACCGCGAGAAAGATCGGATGCGTCCTTAAAATTAGCCTGTCCTGTAGATGAAACATTTAGCTCGATGCCAATTCTATCTTCGATTGCAATTACCTCGAGAGCGAGCGGATCGACGCTCGCGCGGAATGCATCCATTATCTTGCGAGAGCGCTCACTTCCGAAAGCCGTAAGCTCTTCGAAAGAGTCGCAGTCATTGACCTGAATGAGCTGTGCGAGTTGCTCTGGTCTAAGCTGCATTAGTGTCGTGATGATCTCGTCATGATTCCGGACCCTTGCACCACGCAGACCGTCCACCAGCAGCTGTTGATATGCCAGATGGTCGGCGTTGCGCAGTATTCGGATGCGTACCCGCTCGCCGGCTTCGCGCTGGAGTTCAGACGCGACCTCCTCGCGCAAGTTAGAAACTTGATCCCGCATTAGAATGTGACTAGTTTTGAGAGATTTCCGCCGCTCGAGCAGTGTTTTTAACTCGGCATTCAGTTCTAACCGCTGTTCCTCCAGGCCTTGAAGTTTGGCGACTTGCTGCTCGAGCGTTGCACGCACTCGGGCTTGCTCGCTTGCCGCCTGATTGAGTGCTGTTAACTTCGCCAAGTCGCTGGCGTGACGCGTGTGGACCTGGGCGATGCTTTGGCGGGCCTGGGCTACTGTACCTTGAGCCTCGCGAACCTGATCACTGATCGCGGATACATGTTCTTCAACCGTCCCTAGAGACCCTGCGAGTAGATTGTCATATCGGCGAAGGATTTCTGCGTTCGCGGACTGCTCCTCCGCAAGGCGCGCCTTGAACGCAAGCTTTGCGTCTCTTCGTAGTTGGTCCAGAGTTTCGCCTAGCGCTCTAAGATCTCGATCAGCGGCCTCCAATTTGGCGATTTCACGCTGATTGAGCTGCTGCTGGCGTGAAAGTCGGACAAAATCTGCCGAGGGTTCACGATCTGACGGCGCAAGAGCGCTCAAGCGGGCTCGGACGTCACCGAGTTCCTCAATTTGCTCGGTTAGGTCTTGGATGGTTCGTTGTGCCGTCCTAATATGATCGGCATTCGCATCCAGCGCACGCGCGCTCTCAGCCAGTGACAGGTGGATTGTGCGCATCTGATCGCTACGGAGTTCGTCCAAGAGATTTCGGCGCGTCTGGCCGAGGACCTCGTCGGCTATGGCCTCAATTTCGGGGTTACTATAGGCATCCAGCGGCAGAAATGTACCTCGATCGAGATCAACAGTATTGACCGTCCTTGCGTCGGACGTCAGAAGAACGGGTTGCTGCCTCAGGCCCCTCTTGATTATGTAGCGACTGGAACCTTCAGCTAGGGCTGTTATCGTTACGAGCGCCCCGCCCGCAAGATTCGCCTGAATAAGGTCAACGCAATGCTTTGGCGCAGCTGAGGTGCCGCAGATCGCGAACCGTAATGCTTCAGCGAGCGTTGATTTTCCGCTGCCTCGTGCCCCAATTATGCAAGTTAGGCCTCGGGGAATGTTGACGTTCAAGCCGGGCAGAAACCCGCCACTAATCTCGATTTTCTCAACGAACCACATATGTTCAGCCTAGGATACTGCCGGAATTCGGTACGCCCAAACTTAAACGACTGTACTCCCCATACCCGATAGACATAAACTAGAAGCAGAGATGGTTTTAGCAGCTCCGACTTTAACGCAACCCGATTTGCTGGATAGAATTGGAAGCACGCCCCTTCTCGAAATCCGGCTGGCGGGCGTTGGCGATGTACGCGTATTTGGAAAGGCCGAGTTCCTTAATCCTGGGGGCTCCGTCAAGGATCGTCCGGCCCTCAACATGATCCTGGAGGGCGAACGGTCGGGCAAGTTGGTTCCGGGAAAAACGCTTCTCGATTCGACCAGCGGCAATACCGGAATCGCCTATGCGATGATCGCTGCGGCCAAAGGATACCGCGTCAAGCTGTGTCTGCCGGGCAATGCTTCTGCTGAACGGAAGCAGATTCTGATGGCCTACGGGGCAAGTCTTGTCATTACAGATCCGGCAGAGGGTTCCGACGGGGCTATCCGCGTTTGTCAGCGCATTTACGAGGAAGATCCCGAAGCTTACTTCTATCCAGACCAGTACAACAATCCCGCGAACTGGCAGGCGCATTTTGCGAGCACAGGAGTCGAGATCATCGAGCAGACGGGTGGCGGTGTGACCCACTTTGTGGCGGCAGTTGGAACAAGCGGCACGTTTACCGGAACGACCAGACGCTTGAGGCAGCATCTTCCCGATGTACGTTGCATATCCGTTCAGCCCTCTTCACCACTGCACGGACTGGAGGGCACGAAGCATATGCCCTCTGCGATCAAGCCAGGCATTTACGATCCGGATCTGGCGGATGAAAACGTGTGGGTAGACACTGAAGATGCGTACGCAATGGCGCGCCGCTTGGCTCGCGAAGAGGGGTTGCTGGTCGGCATTTCGGCGGCTGCGAATGTTGTCGCCGCGAGCCGAGTGGCGAAGAAACTGGCGGATCAACATGAGAATGGCGTAGTCGTTACCATCCTCTGTGATGGAGGTCAAAAATATCTCAGCGAACATTTTTGGAATGATTGAAGTTTGGAATGATTGAAGTAGGCCGGGGGCCCTGGGAGGCAATGGTTCTTCACGCGGAGCAAACATACCCGAACGAGTGTTGCGGTGCGATGCTAGGCCACATTCAGGGCGATAAGAAGACGGTTATCGAGGCAGTAGCAATCGAGAACGCCTCTAGAGGAGAGCAGCGGAGGCACTACGAGCTTCGCCCCGAAGACCTCTTATCCGCCGAGAAAGCGGCCCGGCATCGGGGTCTCGATGTGGTCGGCATTTTTCACTCGCACCCAGATTGTGATGCTTACTTTTCTGAAACTGATTTGCGGAACTCCTGTCCGTGGTACTCATTTATCGTGCTGTCGATTAAGAGTGGAAGGTTTGATCACGCAAATAGCTTTTTGCCCGATGTCGATCAGACGCGGGCGGATCGTGAGGAATTGATATGGCAAAGATTCTGATTCCGACCGCACTGCGCCAGTTTACCGGCCAGCAGGACTCGGTCGAAGTGGCCGGAACAACGGTTGCAGATGCACTCGGCAAACTGACTGCTGAATTTCCAGACATAAAAAAGAATCTGTTCAATGAGCAGGGTAAGCTCCGCAGTTTCGTTAATGTGTATGTGAACGACGAGGACATCCGTTATCTGGACAAAGACGCGACAAAGCTGGAGGGCGGCGACACGATCTCAATTGTTCCAAGCATCGCGGGGGGCGCGGTCGGCGTCGTCGAACCGGAAGCTGCGGTGTTGTCCAACGAAGAGCTCGCTCGTTATAGCCGTCACTTGATTTTGCCCGAGGTGGGAATGGAAGGGCAACTCAAGCTCAAGCAGTCGAAGGTGGCGCTGATTGGCGCGGGCGGCTTAGGTGCGCCGCTTGGGCTCTACCTTGCAGCCGCGGGCGTGGGCCGGATTGGCGTAGTGGATTTCGACGTCGTGGATGCCTCAAATCTGCAACGACAGGTGATTCATGGCACCAAGGACATTGGCCGCAAGAAGCTGGATTCGGCCGCCGATCGCATGCTCGACATCAATCCGAATTTGAAAATCGACAAATTTGATACAAGTCTTACGAGCGAGAACGCGCTCGAGATTTTGAAGGATTACGATATCGTCATCGATGGCACTGACAATTTTCCAACTCGGTATCTGGTGAACGATGCCTGCGTGCTGTTGAGAAAACCGAATGTCTACGGATCGATCTTTCGGTTCGAGGGCCAAGCGACCGTGTTCGCGTATCAGGATGGTCCATGCTATCGCTGTCTATATCCGGAGCCACCTCCGCCTGGACTCGTACCGAGTTGCGCGGAAGGGGGCGTGCTCGGCATCTTGCCGGGACTGATTGGAGTAATTCAGGCAACGGAAGCAGTAAAAATTATCCTGGGTGTCGGCGAGACGCTAAAGAACAGACTGTTGCTCTACGATTCTCTGAATATGCGCTTCCGTGAAGTGAAGCTTCGTCGCGACCGCAACTGTCCGGTCTGCGGAGATCACCCGACGATTACCAAGCTGATTGATTATCAAGAGTTCTGCGGCATAAGACCCCCAGCAAATCAGCCGGCGACAGACGGCGTCATTGAGCCAACGGAAGTGAAGGCGAAACTAGATCGCGGTGACCGCTTCACGTTGATCGATGTGCGTGAGCCGTACGAATATCAAATTGCGCGGATCGCTGGGGCAAAGTTGATTCCACTTGGGGACTTGCCGAAGCGCCTCAATGAGCTCGACCCTGATGCCGAGGTGGTGGCTCACTGCAAGAGCGGCGCACGGAGCCAGAAGGCGGTCGACCTCCTCAAGCAAAGCGGTTTTCGCAAGGTGCGCAACATGACCGGCGGGATTCTGGCGTGGAGCGATAAAGTGGATCAGAGTGTGCCGAAGTATTAGGTTCGCGTCATCTTTGCGAAGTGATTTACGGGACCATGGCCGCTGCCTAAGGCTGGCGCCGACTCAATAGCAGATTGGACGAATGATTTCGCGGCCACAATAGACCGCCGCAAATCGTGGCCCAGGGCCAAGCCTGCAGTGATAGCTGCCGAGTAAGTACAGCCCGTCCCATGAGTATGGCGCGTATTGATTCGTCTCCCCACAAAGCATTCGGCGGAATCTTTCAGCCCAGGAGCGATGAGAATATCGATTGGCTCACTGCGTGCATGACCTCCCTTAACGAGAACAGCTTTGCAGCCGAAATCGCGAATTCGGTTTGCGGCAAGGCGCATGTCCCTCTGATCGCGAATGGTTAAGCCGGTTAACGCCTCGGCTTCCGGAATGTTAGGAGTGACCAGAAAGGCGTGAGGAAATAACATCTGTTTCAATGCTTCTTCTGCATCCCGCGAAATGAGCCGCATGCCATGCTTGCTGATCATCACGGGGTCCACGACCAGTGGAAAGGTGAACGACTTTGCGAGTTCAGCGACGGCTTCAACGATCGCGAGGTTACCTAATGCACCTGTCTTGGCGGCGGCAGGTGGTATGTCGCTGATGACCGCTTGGATCTGCTCGACAACTAAATCGCTAGGCACGACATCCACGCGCGAGACAGTTTGTGTATTCTGCGCCGTCAGCAAAGTTATGGCAGCTTGGCCGTACACGCCAAACTGGTGGAAGGTTTTAAGATCGGCCTGAATGCCGGCCCCGCCGCTTGGGTCGGAGCCAGCAATGGTAAGAGCTACGGCAGGCATGCTTCCAACCGTAGCGTACAGACCGGGCTGGCTGAATCTTATTGGAAGGTCTGAGTCAGGTTGGTCGATCCAGTTGAATTCGTCAAACTTATGGCCACCGAACCTACCTGTGCGGCATCGCCGTTTGCAACGGGGAAGCTGGCTTGCAACGAGAATGCGCCGCCAACATCGCTCGGACCGAAGAAGTATTGGTGGAAATCGTTCGCAGCAGCGTGAGCGGGAAGCGGGGTGGATGAAATGAGATGGCCGCTTGTGTCATAGAACGTGAACGTTAGGTTATCCGCGCTATACGTATTGTCGTAGCCCGTTAAAGTGATCACGAGATTCGGAGCCGAACGGACAGCTTTGCTGGAAGTGATTTGAATCAGACTTGGCGGGATTTCGATGGTCCATGTTTTCGTCTGCTGGCCGAGGTAGGTCAAGGTGAAGGTAATAGTTCCAGCCGTTGTTCCTGTCTGGAATGTCAATTGCGATTGACCGTTATATGTTCCAAGCGTTTGTTGGTTGGGAATTGTAATCTGCAGAGTGCGCCCCGTGATTGGAGCGATGAATGCTACTGCGGGATCATCAGTGACGCCGTTGACTGAGGGCGCGAATGCCATGGCTAAGGTGACGATTGATTCGCCAGGAGCTGGAGCATTCAACTGCACTGTCATATGCACCTGTTCCCGGCTGGTGAATGTCTGTGTGCTGCATGGCGAGGCACCGCAGAACAAATCGATGCCCGGGAGTTGGGAGCCAGGGCTGCCGATGGGTTGAGGCGCTTGGCCTGTGAGCGAGAACGCCCGTGTGCCGAGAGAGAGCGTGCCGTTGTAAGTGCCGGCTGTAGAGGCGGAAAAGACGACCTGGAAAGTGATGGATTGGCCTGGAGGGATGGAAAGAGGCGTCGTAGGCAGGCCCGCTGAACCTGAAGCGAAACCTGCACCGGCAAGCGTTAGGACCGGAACTGTGACCGGATCGTATGAAGTTATGGGATTCGTGACAGTAAACGTTAGCGTCGCCGAGCCGGTTGTTCCGAAAGATATTGCAGTTGCGGCTTGAGGTGAAGTACGAACGCCAGTCTGATCCACGTATGAAATCTGGAGCACATCGACAGTCCCTGGTGCAGCGATGCCTGTCCCCACAAGGGGATAAGAATTCGTACCGATTAGCAGCGTGGCTGAGGCGAGGCCTATTTGTCCGGGCGCGAAGGTCACGGTGAAGCTGGCCGACGAACTTACAGGAATTGTAGTGGGCAGTGTAGAGGTGTTCAACGCGAATGCACTCGTGCCAAATACCGCAGTTTGGATCGATATAGAAGGTGTGCTTACAACATTGCTGGACTGATTTGCAAGGTTGATCGTGAATGACGATGTTGCGCTCGTCGATACGTTCCCGAAGTTGAGTTGCGGTGAGGCGCTGCTTGGCTGGAGAACGCCGCTCCCGCTAGGACTGCTGTAGCTGGCAACCAGCTGAGGTGGTGTTCCATTCCCCTGAAATATGGAGATGTCTGATACTGTTTCGGGACACTGTGTGGCCGGATCGGTGCTCCCCAACACGCAGCCGTTTTGTTGAACTTCATAGGCCACGCGCAACACGCCGGCAAGCGCCCCTACCGCCGGCGGAGTAAAGCTGACGGTAAAATCCTCAAAATTCGAAGATCCTGGTGGTAGAACCTTGTCCACAAACACGCCAGTGACGGTAAAATTCGGGCTCAGTACAGCGGAACCGGTGGCATTTGCAACGAAGATGAGCGCTATTTCCATCGGAAACGTCGAGGGGTTCGTCGCTCGCAAAACAAGACTGGTAGAGCTGCTTACTGGCGTGTCAACAAACTGATAAGTGGAAGGAAGTGGTCCAACAATCGTTGATCCGGTTGGGTCAGTGATAAAGAAAGAGGGACTCTGCGCGCTTATCGAAGTGCAAAACAAGAGAGCAAGCAGCAGTTTCTTCATCTCTCAACCTCTTGTACTGGAGCGGTAGGCAGGTCCGACAATTGCAAGGCGGAGCTGTTCAGGTGAAGCGCCCAGTCTTGTTTGCTTGTCGGCGAAGTCAGATGCAGCCAATCCGATGACATGTGCTCAATTGTGAGATCCTTCGGCGCGAGGGCAATCGTGCGGCGACTGCCGTCAAGGGCTTCCACTTCGAGGCCGTGCTTGCCACGAAATAGCACGAATGAGTGATGGAAATACGCTGGCCCTTGAATTCCGGGCAAGAATCTCACCGACGTAAGCTGACCCGTGTTGAGCGAGATCGTGAGCTCGGAAACGTTGCCGTCCCTGGTTGTCGTGAGCAACTTCGCCGCGTGCGGTCGCATCGCCTGAACGGAAGTTACTGTGCCCGGGAAAGACCCGCGGCTCAGTTCGATCAAGGCAAACGATCTCCCGTTCCAATGCAGCAGCGCTTCTCGCGATGGCAAATAGGCGATGGCTGTCGTGAGATCTTGATCAATGTTCAATAGAGGCTTGCGCTCGTGCGCGTTGTACTGGGCTACAAGCGCACCGCGAGGGCCGACCAATTGAATGCGTCCATTTGCTGCGACCAATCCGCCGAAGTCCGAGAAGCTAACGGCCTGCGCGATTGGAAGCATCTGTCTACCAACGATGAAATTCGCTTCGATGCCATAGATTGGCCGCACTGTGCCGTCTGCGTATCTCACAACTCCAACGTTCGGTGCCCTTACCTGCGCACATAGGAAACCCGCGAGGCAGATCGGGAGCGCCGAAACGATAAAGATCGGGAGCTTCATGATTTTTGACTAGTGAGGCTGGCCGACGCTGATACTAGGCGACCCGATTGAGATCCCGGGCGCTGCTGCGCTCGGGCTGCTCGATTTCCTGCCCATCATTGCAACTCCTGCGCCCACTGCGCCGGCCGCCACAGCCGCCAAGATGATCCACTTTGTCTTGCTACTATGCCCGCTTGCGCCCGTGGACCCGTTAGTGACGGATACAGCAGGCTCAGGATCTCGCACGGGAGGAGAACTGTCCAACGGAAGAGTGGGGGTCGCCGGTTGCCCTGGAGCGATCGCCTTCGCCACCGGTTGTGTAGCGATGGGCGGAGCGAATGGCAGGGGCAGTGATAAAACTGCGGAGGGGAGGACGTCCGTTGCCGTTTGCGAGAGCGGATGCGCGAGTACTCCTACGCCTGCAGGAACCAGCGTTTGCTGGATCAAAATGCCTGCGTGGGCTGTCCCTTTATTAGCGGTCACGCGGATCGCTACAATGCCCGGAGTCGTGTTCCATTGGATGCCGGCAATTTTCACACGCCCTGCCTGATCCGTGTACGCAACCGCAGAGTGAGTCCCATCAGAGAATGTACCCGTAGGGTTAACATCAGGTAGCCGTAACGCGATCGCAGCATCGGGAACAGCGGTTCCGTTCGAATTAACTACTTCGACTAGGAAGCCTTTGAGTGCTTGTGAGCCCACGGGGACCTCCGAACTCTCGCCTTCTATAAGCCGAAGCTGCAAAGCTTCAGCGCTGGAGGGCGATACGGGTGGAGGTAGGGGCGTTTGCGCCGAAAGCGGTCCAACGATGAGAATCGGCGTCAGAAGAAATGATATGAAACGGGGGAAAACTCTCATGCGGCCTCGTTCAGCCGCTGACGTTACATGAGCTGGATCAAAACAACGGTGATGTTGTCAGGTCCGCCCTCTTGCTTCGCGGCGTCGACAAGGTAGTGGCATTTATCGGGCAGAGATTTCTCTGAATCCATTGCGTTCTGCAACATTTTTTCATCCAAAACACCGTGAAGGCCGTCGGAGCACAGAAGCACCTGGTCGCCGGCATGCAGGTGGATAGTATGCGAGTGTACCCGCAGTTGATCGGCCGTCCCGACCGCCATAGTAAGCACATGCCGCATAGGATGTTTCCGTAATGCCTCATCGCTCAGGCCAAGGCGCGATCCGACCTCAGCAACCCACGTCTGGTCCTGAGTAATGAGCGAAAACTCGCCATTCGAGGACAGATAGGCGCGGCTATCACCAACACTGGCAATTTGAAGGTTCCCCTCCTGAACAGCGCGAACGACGAGTAATGTTGTTCCCATGCCGTCGAGCTGTGGACTGCTCCGAGCCGCTTCCCTCACCGCGCGATTCGCCTCGAGAAAACTCTGCTCCAGCGCGTCGAGCCCGTCACCATCACGGGAGTTTAGAAGCGTCTCGTAGACCATTTCGGCGCCGAGCCGTGAGGCATACTCACCCGCGTTTGCGCCGCCCATGCCGTCGGCCAGGACGAAGATTCCCGATTGAATGTCGCTAATAAAGTAGTCCTCGTTATTCGAGCGAACACAGCCGGGGTCCGAAAGGCCGAAAGCCTCTAGCATGGGGATTTTTGATTATACCCGTAGGTTTGCCGCCACCGCATAATCGTTAGCTTGAGCTTCGAACGGTTCCGCAATTCTCAGTGTCCGAATGAGCTACTGGTCTCGGAGGACGCGGGTTGGATCGACCTGTGCCGCCCGCATCGCTGGAACGGCGGCTGACCCTAAACACAGGACGAAGACAGCACTCGCCGCAATTCCGTACGAGAGCGCGTCTGTAGGGGAAACTCTGTACAGCAACGCTCGCAAAAATTGAGAGCACCCGAAGGTGATCACCATTCCGGCAATCAATCCCGGAACTACGATAACGAGGCACTCCGTGAGGATCAGCGTAAGCAGATCTCGCTTTTGGGCGCCAATAGCCGAGCGAATTCCGAATTCTCGAAGGCGGCGAGTTACCGAGTAACCAAATACGCCGTATATGCCGACCGCACAGAGCACAACGGCTAAACCGGCAAAGACCGCCATAAGAGATAGAGAGAAACGCTGACGCGCGAGAGAGGAATCGATAAAGTCACTGAGCGACCGTACCGGCCCGATTGCACTCTGCGGGCCGGCTCGCCGGAGCGCTGCGGTAATCAAAGTCTTGAGTGGCGCGGGATTGCCGGAGGTTTGGACGAGAACGTCCATTCGCGGTGATACATCCAGCGAGTACGTGGTTGGCTCGGGAGCGGTGTCCAACCCGAACTCCCGGATATTGGCAACTACGCCCACAATTTCGCTTGCTTCCGGATGGGCCATAACGACGCCGAGCAGTAGTTTCTGTCCCACCGCGTTCTGGTTCGGGAAGAAGCGCTGGGCGAAAGCTTCGTTCACCAGACAGCGCGGCTGATTATGATCTGTGTCTGTGAGCAGTCGGCCTTTCTCGAGAGGAATTCTTAGGACGCGGAAATAGTTTGTAGTACACCATCTGGTTTGCGCGGTCGGGAACTGGCCTGGATTGAATGTTCTGCCTACTATTCCGAAGCGAGTGGCATAACGGCTGTGCTCCGTGACTCGAAGACTCATAGGAACCGAATTCACAGCCGCAACCTCCTGAACTCCGGGAACGCTTTTCAGTTCAGGCACCACGCTATTACGGAACACGTCGTATGACTTGGCCCAGTCCCTGTCCACAAGAGGCACATTTACGGCGAGTACACCATCAGAATGGAACCCGGGATCGGCACGCAGCGTCAGAGCGAAGCTTCGAACCAGCATCGTCGCAGAAAGTAGAACTGTCAGCGAAAGTGCAACCTCGGAACCCATAAGCAGCGGGCCCATCCACGATCGACGTGAGGAAGAAGAGCGCACCTCGCCGGAAGTTATGGCTTCGTTTAAGTCTGAGCGGGCGACCTGCCAGCAAGCAGGCACCGCAAAGAGAAATGCGATGAAAAACGATATGAGAATCCCGAACAGCAATGCGGAACCGTCGAGTGCCACTGCATCGAGGCGTGGAATACGGCCCTGTGCCATATTTCTCAGCGCTGGCAGAACAGCGGCTGCAGCAAACATGGCGAGCACTCCTCCGGCAGCCGAAAGAATCAGCGTTTCGAGAAAGAATCCGCGCACCGCCGCCAGCCTGTTTGCGCCCAAGGCAAGATGAATAGCAACATCACGGCGTCGAGTGAGAGAGCGAGCCATCATGAGGTGGGCCAGATTCGCACAAGCGATCAGCAGTACGAGGCTTACAGCAACCCAGACCACTAGAAGCGCAGGACGAACTTCCCCGGTGACCGCTTGCATCAGCGGCAGAACAAAGGCCCCGATCTTCCCATTCGTCGCCGGATATGCGGCGCTCAGTCGCCGGGCGACCGTTTCGGTTTCCAACTCTGCCTGGCGTAATGGCACACCGGGCTTCAACCGGCCGATCACCTCGAGCGGATGATACTGGCGCGTGGACTGCAGTTCGGGCTCAATAAGTGAAAGTGGCATCCACACGTCCGCCCAGACAGGAAAAGCTTGTTTCTGGCGAACGACGCCGAGAATCGTGAAAGACGTTGTCTCAAGATGCAAGGAATGGCCGATTATGCCCGGATCGCCGGAAAATTTCCCGCGCCATAACCGTTCGCCGATGAGTACCACCGGCTGCTTGGTCTGCTCTTGTTGAATGTTGTACACACGACCCAGAATCGGTTTGATCCCAAGCAGCGGAAACAATCCGGCGGAAGCGTTCGTGGCCTGCACCTCAAGAGGATCGCCTTGCCCCAGCAGCGTTGTCTTGTCCATCGCCTGGAAGGTGTAGGCCGCCAGATCGAAGCTCTTGACTGAGCTTTTCCAATCAACATAATCCGGGACAGAAACCTGCAAATTGTGCAGTTCCGGGTGTGTTTCCCAAATCTGGACAAGAGCTTTCGGCTCGCGAAACGGCAACGGCTCAAGTAGGACATGATGCACAACGGTGTAAACGGCGGTGTTTGCTCCGATTCCCAAAACAATCGTCAGTAGGGCGGCAAAAGCAAACGCAGGATTTCTGAGAATCGAGTGCACAGCATGGCGTAGCTCGGACATGCGCCGCCCTTATTGGATCGCCTTAGGCTGTAGCATGGCCTTCAGCTCGCGAAAGGCGGTCTCATCAAAATTGTCCTTTACTCGCTCAGGCGGCAAGGATGTGCTGGCGGCGGAGGCTATTTCGCGGCGCTCAGCCCGGTCCAGCAGCGCACGCGCTTCGACGTCATCAGGATCGCGCTGCACAAGTTCCTTGAGATGCGTTGATGCTTCCTCAAAATGACTTTGTCTGAAGAGCGCGAGACTGAGGTTGAACAGATACGCCGTATCGTTGCGATCCCCATCCAGCGCGCGGCGAAAATCGTCGATCGCCGCTGGCAGGTTCAGGCGATTTTCTGCAGCGGCCAAATCGTTATACACCTCGTTGAGCGGCACTGTCTTCGCTACTTCGCGGAAGTAGTTCGCAGAAGCCCCATAGTCGCCGGCATCGTACGCGCTCAGAGCCATTTTAAAGCGGGCTTCGGCGTACTTGGGATCACTCGCGGGAATGCGTTGAAACCACTGGATGGCCTCACGATAGTTCTTACGGTCCATAGCCAGGCTCCCCAACTCGAATGCTGGAGCCGTAAATTGCGCATCCAATACTGTGGCCTGAGCAAACCATTTTTGCTGCTGCTCTTTATTTGAGGACAACAACCCCCGGATATAGCTTTCCTCCGCATCGGCGCGAGTGAGCTTCTGAGGAATCATAAATTGTTGAAGCGCGAAACTTGCGCGAGGCTCGAGATACTTCAGCGATGCCCAGGCAAGATGTTCCTCCAGGCGCGAGAGGTCCGTCAACTTCCCTGCCTCCAAAATTTCCGGACTGTTTCGCATTTTTCGGAGATCTATGAATGCGGCGCTGATTTGAATCGAACTATTTCTCAGTTGGGAATCGCCGGCAGCGAGGCTCGCTTCGTAAGTGCCATAGCAAAGATAGTCAGCATCGAGGGTTCGACCCAATTTGATGAGAGTGGCTTTTGTAAACGACGCGTCTTGTTTTAGAGACAGGCGCCGTATACCCTCTGATCGAGATGCCCGATCAAGAACAATTTCATTGGCCGAGCCAAATTCGGTCATTAGCGTCTCGGCTATGCTTTCGCCGACCCAATCAAGATCTGAATACTGGGAGTTGTTGTGAAATTGAAGAACAAGGACCGTAGCGGGATGCGCGGGCAGAGCAAACAAAAAACCGGCTGCGAGAAACAGGAGATGCCGCAAGTGCACGTACTTCATAGTAGCGAGAAATTCAACTGATTTATATGCGACTTTACTCACGATTTATCCTGGCGTTCGACGGTTCACGCAAGAACTTCTCTGTGATTTCCACAGCCAGGTGTTGTATGTGGATTTCGTCGCCGAATCCGGGCAGCCATTTTACATCTGGCTCGCGGCGGAACCAAGTGATTTGCCGTTTTGCGTATTGCCTTGTTTTGGTTTGACATTCTTTAATCGCTTCGCCGATATCCAGGCGGTTTGTCATTACTTCCAGCGCCTGCTTGTATCCAAGCGACTGAAGCGGCTTGGCCGCAGGTGAATAGCCAGCTTCGAGAACTGCTGTCGTTTCGGCAAGAAGGCCAGTTTCGAAGATTCGAGCCGAGCGCTGGTCGAGACGCTCGTAAAGCAGAGCTCTGGATGGAGCCAATCCGAGCTTCAGCGCCCTGAAACCTTGAATGGAATCGCGAGGCAGGCTCTGGGTTTTGGTAGCAGGCTGTCCCGCGAGTAACGTAAGCTCAATAGCCCGGATGAGTTTCTGATGATCGTTGGGATGGATGCGGCTGGCAGCCTCAGGATCACGGGCGCGCAGGAACCGGTAGAGCGCAAGGGGCTGGCGGGCTGCGACGGCTCTGAGGCGTACTCGTATTTGTTCATCGCGAGGGGGCGCGGGTGATAAGCCGTCGAGCAGCGCCCTCAGATAGAACCCGGTACCGCCAACCACAATCGGTAGTATTAGTTTGCTACGAAGATCCGCTAGCACTTTTCTCGCCAGGCGAGAGTACGCGCCTGCAGTCTGTTCCTCGTCAATGTCAAGAATGTCAATAAGATGATGCGGTACGCCACGCCGCGCTTCCATCGAAAGTTTTGCCGATCCAACTTGCAATCCGCGATAAACCTGAATCGAATCGCAATTAATGATTTCCCCATGGAATCTTTCGGCAAGAGCTATGCCAAGCTCACTCTTTCCCGCGCCTGTGGGGCCCAATATGGCAACTAATGGTGAACCGTTCTTTTGCAATCTTTTGAGTGGTTTGACATGCGCACCCGTCGGCGGGTCACGATTTGAAACTCCTTAGCCCGCGCGCGCATCGCACTGATGCAGGCTATACTGGCTGTCAGCAGCTAATCGAGCTGTAACGTCACCACTTCGAAGCGGTCGAATGTCTCATCTCTACTTTAATCCCTTGCGTCCTACCTGTCTGCTCATCGTTGCGCTGGCCGTCACACCGGCGCTTGCGACCGCGAAGGCTGCCGCACAAACTCCTGTAAACAAATCAGCAAACGGCGGCTCGACGCTGCCTGAACCCAGCAAACAGGCAACTTCGCCAAAGGCTGGGGCGTACTATCATTACTCGGTTGGGCACCTGTACGAGGAACTCGCCGGGACTTACGGCAACCGGAGTGAATATGTGAACAAGGCGATCGACAACTACCGGCTTGCGATGAAGGAAGACCCGGACGCCTCGTTCCTGGTGGAAGAAATCGCCGAGTTGTATCGGGTTTCTGGGCGCATCCGTGAGGCGGTCGAGGAAGCCCAGGAGGCGCTCAAAACTAATCCTAACGATCTGAACGCCCGACGGGTGTTGGCCCGCATCTATACTCAGCAAATCGGAGACGCGCAGACGAACCATATTGATGAAGCCATGGCGCGGCGCGCCGTCGAGGAATACAAGCTGATCACTCAGAAGGATCCGAAGGACGTGGACAGCTTAGTTATGCTGGGGCGCTTGGATAAGCTCCTAAACGATTCCGTCGATGCCGAGTCTGCTTTTAAAAAGGTCCTGGCCGTTGAACCGGAAAATGAGGATGCGATCACCGGACTCGCCGGCGTCTATTCAGATCGCGGCGATGCTCGCGCTGCGTCGCAATTGTTGGAGAAGCTAACCAGCAAGAGTCCGTCACCGCGTGCACTCGTCGTTCTCGCCAACAGCTATGAGCAAATGCATGAGTATGGTCTGGCAGCCGAGACCTACAAAAAGGCATTGAGTTTAGATCCGAGCAGGCAGGAACTCAAGTCAGCGCTCGCAGAAGACCAGGCCCTTTCTGGCCACCTCGATGATGCACTGAAGACGTATCGGGAACTCGCGGAAGCTAATCCGCGAGACGCGCAACCCTATCTGGGTATGTCTCAGATCTACAGAGAGCAGAAGAATTTCGACCTTGCCCGCAAAATGAACGACAAGGCGAAAGAGCTGGATCCGGACGACCTTAAGGTTCGTTATAACGAAGTAGCTCTTTTGGAGGACGAAGGTAAGACAAACGAGGCGATTGCAACGCTTAAGAGCATACTGGATAGCACCGCGCACCGCACCTACGATTTCAACGAACGCTCGAATCGTGCAAAGATGCTCGAGCAGCTCGGACTTTTGTATCGCAACACCGAGCAATACGATCAAGCTGTCGAGGTGTACCGCCAGATCGCGGCCCTCGACCCGCAATTCGCAGCTCGCGCGGAAGCGCAGATCATTGACACTTACCGGGTGGGAAAAGATTACGCCAAGGCTCAACAAGAGAGCGATGCAGCGTTGAAAAGGTTCCCGAACGATCGCACTGTTCGCGAAGTCCACGCGCAGGTGTTGGCCGATCAGGGCAAGGCTGATGTAGCGATTGCGGAATTAAAGAAATCATTGGATGGGAAGAACGATCGCGAGACCTACATTGCGATTGCGGAGGTTTACGAGAAGAGCCACAATTACCCCGAAATGGGTAAAGCCCTTGATGCTGCCGAGAAGTTAGCCCAAGATAAGGCCGATAAGGCGACGATCTTGTTCATGCGGGGATCGATGTATGAACGAGAGAAGAAATACGATCTGGCGGAAAAGATGTTCCGACAGGTACTTGAAGTGGATCCCACCAATGCCTCTGCATTGAACTATTTGGGTTACATGCTGGCGGACCAAAATGTCCGGCTGCAGGAGGCGCAGGATCTGGTCGGCCGCGCAGTTCAGATTGAGCCCAACAACTATGCGTTCCTCGACAGCCTGGGCTGGGTGTACTATCGCTTGAACCGTCTGGACGAGGCCGAACGGCAGCTAACACGATCTCTGCAGTTGATGGCAAAAGATCCGACTATCCACGATCACTTGGGAGACGTGTATTTCAAACAGGGCAAGCTCAAACAAGCGATCGATCAGTGGCAATCGTCTCTAAAAGAATGGAACGCAAGCGCGCCTGCTGATCTTGAGCCGGACGAAGTGGCCAAGGTGCAGAAAAAGCTCGATAGCGCGCGCGTGCGCTTGGCGCAGGAACAGGCTCCGAACCGAAGTAACTGATTTACTGACCGTCACTAAAGCTTTAGAAGTGCGCGAAGCCGCTTGGTTTGAATCCGGCTCACGGGAATTTCAGTTTGCTTCTTGTCGTCCATTTTCAGCTGGAAACTCGATTTAAACCACGGTATGACTTCCCGTATCCGATTAATATTGACGAGAAATGACCGGTGCACTCTCCAGAACAAATTGGGATCCAGATTAGACTGTAATTCCTCAATCGTGCGGTAGTTCGACTGTCCTTCGAACTGTGAAGTCACAACCGTAATCAGTCCGTCATCGATGGTGGCATAGATCATGTCCTGCGCGTCGACAATCAAATTGCGATTGTTGTTCTTCACTAGTAATTTGCTGCGCTGCGGACCGTTCTTCAATTCAGCAGCACCGGGTAATTTTTCCTGTCCATGCTGTTTTTCTTCGATCACTCGTTTGGCACGGGCCACGGATTCGGCCAGGCGCTCTCTCTCGACCGGCTTTAGCAAATAGTCAATAGCTTCGACCCTGAACGCTTCCACCGCGTATTGATCGAAAGCAGTCGCGAGTACGAAATGGGGCATGAAAGCACCCTGCTCGCGGAGCGTTTTAATCACGCCTAAACCATCCAGTCCCGGCATCTGCACGTCCAAAAACACCAAATCCGGCTCTAGCTCCCGAATGAGCTTGACTGCCTCAAGGCCGTTCGAAGCTGTTTCCAAAACTTCGATTTCGGGGAAGTCTTTGAGGAGATAGGAAAGTTCTTCGCGGGCCAACCGCTCGTCATCCACAACGAGCGTCGAGAGGGCTCCCGTACTACGCTGTGACATTCGAATGCTAGTATAGCTTAGAACTGCAGAAAGGCTTCTGAGAAGGGAGTTTGAGCCACTCTCGCATCACCAGATGCAGTTCCCTTCAAGGAGATTTCCGCAGTGTCAACGCACGGTAATGTCACCATAGCGCCCGCCGATGGCAGACTCGGAGTCCTTGTTCCTGGAATGGGCGCGGTTACCTCTACGTTTATTGCCGGCGTAGAAGCAGTTAAGCTGGGCCTTGGCGAACCGATAGGTTCGCTCACACAACTCGGCACGATACGGTTAGGGAAGCGAACTGAAGGGCGCACCCCGCGTATTAAGGATTTCGTCCCGCTAACACCTCTTCACTGTCTCGCGTTCGGAACGTGGGATATCTACGAGGATGACGCGTATGAAGCCGCCCAGAATGCAAAAGTGCTCGACGGTCCTCTCCTGGAACGCCTCAAGGAGCCGCTTTCAAAGATCAAACCCATGAAGGCCGTGTTCGATCAGCATTATGTCAAGCGAATAAACGGACCGAATGTGAAGTCGGGTGCGAGCAAAATGGAGCTCGCCGAAGCGGTGATGCAGGATATCCGGGAATTCAAGAAACGCAACGGGTGTAATCGCCTGGTGATGATCTGGTGCGGTTCGACTGAAGTGTTTCACAAATCCGGACCGGTGCACCAGAGCCTCGCGCTATTCGAAGAAGGGCTTCGGAAGAACGATCCTGAGATCGCGCCCAGCCAGATTTACGCATACGCCGCTCTCAAGCTCGGTGTTCCATTCGCAAACGGCGCGCCGAACCTGACCACAGATGTACCCGCGCTACTCGAGCTCTCTCGCGAGAATCAGGTTCCAATCTGCGGAAAAGACTTCAAGACGGGACAAACTTATATGAAAACGCTGCTCGCGCCCGGCTTTAAAGCGCGCATGCTGGGCGTACGCGGGTGGTTTTCAACGAACATTCTGGGCAATCGTGACGGAGAAGTGCTCGAAGACCCCGGCTCGTTTAAGTCGAAAGAAGAGACAAAGCTGTCGGTACTGGAGCAGATTCTGCAGCCCGATCTGTATCCGGAGTTGTACAAAGATCTCTATCACGCAGTTCGGATCAATTACTATCCTCCTCGGGGAGATGCGAAGGAGGGGTGGGACAACATCGATATCTTCGGATGGCTCGGGTACCCGATGCAGATCAAAGTCAATTTTCTGTGTCGTGACTCGATCTTAGCTGCACCGCTGGTGCTCGATTTGGTTCTTCTGCTGGATCTGGCGCAAAGAGCCGGGATGAAAGGCATCCAGGAATGGTTGTCGTTTTACTTCAAAGGTCCGATGACGGCCCCCGGTTTGTATCCGGAGCACGATATCTTCATCCAATTAATGAAGCTCAAGAACACGCTTCGCTGGATGCAGGGTGAAGGCCTGATTACGCACCTCGGTCTCGAATACTACGATTGAGACGCGCTTTGGTGTTGAGCCGTCCAACATAGCAGGTAACAGAATGCCGCGGCGATCTTCCGTTGCGCACTCAAATCCGAAAGGCAATGCCGGCGGGTCCCCAGAGCCCGCACGGCAGAGAATACTCGTAATCGGCGGTACTCAATTTATTGGCCGTTTGATGGTGAATGAATTATCGCGTGCCGGCCACGAAATATATATTCTGCACCGCAAATCGCGTCACCCGTTCAGCAAGCGCATCCACAATATGGTGGCCGATCGCAATGACGCGGCAAGCGTGCGGAAGGCTGTTGGAACTACGCGATTCGATTCTGTCTACGACAATGCCTACGACTGGGAGCGAGGCACAACCAGCGCACAAATAGAAGCCACAGCTCAGATTTTTGACGGCCGTGTGAGCCGATATGTGTTCATGTCTAGCGTTGCTGCCTATGGGGACGGATTGAACCACCACGAAGGCGATGCGCTCGCTCCAGACGATCATCCGAACGCGTATGCCCGCAATAAGGCGATGAGCGAACGAGCGCTGTTCCGCATGCATCAGCGTTCTGGATTCCCAATCGTCACGCTGCGTCCGCCGTTTGTATATGGGCCAGATAACCCGTTTTATCGGGAAGCGTTTCTTTGGGACCGTTTCCGGGCTGGCCGCCCGGTGATTCTCCCTAGCGAAGGACATCGCCTCATGCAGTTCGTTTACGTGAGGGACTTAGTAGACGTCGCGGTTAGGATGCTGCAGTTATCAAACGTGGTTGGGCACGCCTTCAACGTTGCGAACGCTCGAGCCATAACTCAGCACGAGCTTAGTCTAGAACTTGCACGTGTTGCGGGAGTTAAAGAGCCGCAACTGGTATCGATTCCTCGTGAAAAAATACAGCGCGCCGGGGGCCAGGTGGCGGGCGAAAAGCTATATTTCGGATACTACTATGACGTGCCGGCGATAACGCAGATCATCACGAAAGCGCAACGAATGCTCGGTTTTAAACCGACGGAGTTTGCAGCGGGTTTAAAAGTCGAATATCGCGCTTACGTAAAGAAACGCAGATTTCCGCGTCCGGACTTTACTTTCGAGGATGAGTTATTGAACCGCTTCTCGCCGGATATCCACGCGCCGCGTTCAGCTTAGATTCGAAAAAACAGCGAATCGGATAACCGTAAATTAATTTGGCCGGCGTCCTTCTTACGAACCTCCTGTGCTCGAATAGTAAGTATGAAGGTTGCACTATTATCTATCGCATTGCTGATTGCTGGTTCGTCTGCGATTCCGGCTTACCAAGACGGCCAGACAGCCGGCCAGGATATGAAGGACGCCGGCCGAAACACAAAGAACGCCGCGAAGGCCGCTGGGCGTGGTACCAAGAAAGCTGCCAAGAAGACGGGCAACGCGGTAAAGAAGGGCGTCAATAAAGGCGCTTCTGCAACAGCAAAAGGTGCAAACAAGGTCGAAGACAAGACCGCGGATACGAATCCAAAGCAGTAGATTGCTGTTCCGTCCTTCGCGCGGCGGTGTTGATCTGACCTGAGTTACCGCCGTTCTTCACGCGAGTTTTTCAACTTCCATTGACGGGCTATACTCGGAGTGTCGTTTACGGCGATAATAGCTCGTTATCCGGGCGGTTTCAGCCCAACTGCACCTTCACGCTCGCATGCCTCAATACGATCTGGTTGTGATTGGTTCCGGGCCCGCCGGCCAGCGCGCCGCCATCCAGGGGGCCAAGAGCGGGAAGCGTGTAGCACTCATCGAGAGGCGTGAGGTAATCGGCGGCGTATGCATCAATACGGGAACCATTCCCAGCAAGACGATGCGCGAGGCCGTGTTGCACCTGTCGGGATATAACTACCAGAACATCTACGGTGTCAGTTATCGCGTCAAGGAAAAGATCACGATGGCTGACTTGGCGTTTCGGGTGCAGCATGTGATCAAGACCGAGATAGACGTCACGCAGGCACAACTCTCCCGGAATGGAATCGAGGTACTTACCGGTGTCGCCAGTTTCAAGGACCCGACGACTGTACTGATCACGAATTCGCGCGGGTCGTCTGAAGTCACTGCCGAAAAGATCGTTATCGGGACCGGCACTAAACCAGCTTCGTCACCCAAGGTGCCAATAAATGCGCGCACCATTATCAACAGCGATCAGATCCTCGACATGCCCGCTGTTCCAAGGACACTGATAGTAGTGGGAGGCGGTGTCATTGGCGTTGAATACACGTGTATGTTCGCCGCTCTTGGGGTCAGAGTGACGCTGATCGAGAGGCGTCCGCGTCTTCTTGAATTTGCGGATTCGGAAATTGTCGAGGCTCTTTCTTATCATTTGCGCGATCACCGCGTCACTATGCGGCTTAATGAGGAAGTGCAGAGTGTCGCGGAGACCGGTGAGGGAGCTGGCGTAGTCGCCTATCTGGAAAGCAATAAAAAGGTGCCTGCTGATGCGCTCCTATACGCCGTTGGCCGGCAAGGCAATGTGGACGAATTAAATCTTCCTGCTGCGGGGCTTGAAGCCGATTCCCGAGGTCGCATCAAAGTTAACGAGCACTACCAGACTAGTCAGCCTAATATTTACGCTGTGGGCGACGTGATCGGATTCCCCAGCCTAGCCTCTGTCTCGATGGAGCAGGGCCGAATCGCCGCCGCCCATGCATTCAATAAACCAATCTCATCGAATTCAAATTATTTCCCGTTCGGCATCTATACCATTCCCGAAATCTCGTTTATTGGTAAGACCGAGGAGCAGCTTACCGACGAAGATGTGCCATATGAGGTTGGCGTGGGTTATTACCGCGAGATTGCACGCGGTCAAATCCGAGGGGACACAACGGGCCGCTTAAAGCTTATTTTTCACCGGGAGAACCTGGATCTTTTGGGCGTTCACATTATTGGAGAGGGGGCGTCGGAGCTATTGCACATTGGGCAGGCCGTTTTGATCTTGAAGGGCAAGGTAGACTACTTCATTGACACGGTATTCAACTACCCCACACTTGCGGAATGCTACAAGGCCGCCGCTTTTAACGGTCTGAACAAGCTGGCGCGAACCTGATTATGGAACGAATATGGCCTACGGAATAGGCATTCTAATAGCCGAGCGGATTTTTGCCGCTGCTGTTTCAGACAACGCCATTTCGGGATCGGTACGCCAGTATCCGGAAGACAGCGCGAACACCGACTCTTTGCAGGGCGTCCCTGTTGAGACGATCGTCAAAACGGCAGTCCAACAGGTCCAACTGATCAAGCTCACAGAACCTCCGATGCACATCGGCGTAGGCATGCCCGGTATTGTGCGAAATGGCGTTGTTGAAGATTCACCGAACCTGATTCAATTCAAGGGCGTCAACATGCAGGCGTTGGTAAGGGAAGCTTTCACGCCCGCTTTTGGGAAATTGTCGGTTTCGATTTTCAATGACGCCGACGTAATGGCCGCCGGCATCGCTGCCAGCCGCGGACACCTCGATCGTTTGATTCGCGTCTGGACCTTGGGAAACGGTATTGGGTTCGGCCGATATCCGTTCCGGGACGGTGTTTGGGAAGCAGGCCACTCTGTCGTGACGCTCGATCCTAAAGAACAGTTCTGCGGCTGCGGAGGCCGCGGCCACCTCGAGGGTATTATGGGTAACCGCGCCATGCGTCTTCGATTCATGGATCTCGAACCCGATGAAGTGTTCGAGCAAGCGCAAGCGGGCGATGCGCGCTGTCAAGACTTCGTCAAGCTCTGGCATCGGGCGCTAGCGGCGGGGACAGCGACCAGCATTCATCAGGATGGACCTGGCAAATTTTTTGTTACGGGCCCCAATGCCTCATTCCTGAATGTCACGTTACTGAGCGAATACCTTCATGACATGGTGAAGCTGAGTCCGCTGCAGGGCTATTCGGTTGAGGTAGTTCCGGGAGGCGAAACTGTTGCGGCGATCGGCGCTGCTGTGAACGCGGCTCAAGCGGCGGGACGATCTTAGACTGCTCCGCCCCATCTGTACACTGAAGTTAAATATGGGCCGAGTGCTGAAACGCCTGCGTTCAACGCTTGTCGCCTTGCTCGGCATTATCGCGGTTACGTTCACTTGCTATCGCATAATTCACGTCAACGCAACCAGCGCCGCTTTGGCGCTTTTGCTCGCAATCTTGTTTACGGGCACTTACGCAAAGCTCATGGACACGATCCTAGCGGCGATTCTCGCAACACTTTGCCTCGATTATTTCTTCATTCCTCCAATTGGATCGATAACAATAGGTGATCCGCAGAATTGGACAGCGCTGATTGTATTCCTGACGGTGTCTTTTTTGGCTACGAATCTTTCGAAGCGCGTCCGGAAACAACACGCTGAGTTAACATCTCGCCAGCAAGAAGTGGAGAAACTGTACGCGCTCAGCCGCGCAATGCTGTTGGGCCGGGGAGCTGAAGACGTACGGCGCCTGATGGTCAACAAATGTATCGAGCTGTTTGGTTTTTCGGAAGTTGCGCTCTTCGAAAGCGCTACCGGCCGAATCCATCGCTCACAAACCGAGAGTTCGATTTCGGACGAAACCTTACGCCACGTTGCCGTAAGTGGCTCTGTCAATCACAACGAGGCGAGCGAAGCAACCATCATCCCAGTAAATTTGGGGAACAAAAATCTGGGCAGCCTCGCTTTCCGGGGCGTCGCATTACCCGAAGCAACGTTTCAATCACTTGGCAACACTCTGGCTCTGGGGTTGGCGCAAACCCAAGCGCAAGAGGCCGCGACTCGCGCCGACGCCATTCGCAAGAGCGAGGAATTGAAGTCGATGATGATTGATGCTTTGGCACACGATCTCAAGACGCCGCTGACGGTAATGCAAGCTGCAGCGGGAACACTGGTGCAATCTTCGCCGATCTCTGCTGAGCAACGTCGCGATTTGCTTGAAGTGATCCAGCAGGAAGCCCACGGTCTTGAGCGAATGCTTGCAGAAGCGATTCACCTGGCCCGGATAGACGCCAAGCGGCTCAAGCTCGAATGCCAGCCACTGAAATTAAATGAAATCATCCAGAGCGCACTAGCGCTTCTAGCCGAACATGTAGCATCCCATCCGATTAAAATTGAGTTGGCGCCGGATCTTCCGCTTGCGTTCGCCGATAAAGAGCTAATTTCGCAGGCTCTGAAGCAACTGATCGACAACGCGGCGAAATACAGCCCGCAAGGTTCCACAATCACCGTCTCGGGAACCGAGACCCACGGGATCCTCTCAATCTCCGTTCGCGATCAAGGACCGGGATTGACCGAAATCGAGCAGGGCCGCGTCTTCGATAAGTTCTATCGTGGCCGTCATGACGGTTCGGCTGTCCAGGGCACAGGCATGGGGCTGGCCATCGCCAAAGAAATATCGGAGGCACATGGAGGGTCGATCACGGTTGAAAGTCAGCTAGGACAAGGATCGCGATTCACGATGAACTTACATGCCGCTGTGCCCGAACCCCTCGTACTAGAGCAACAGCAGGTATGAATTCAGCTCGCGTCCTGATCGTAGATGATGAGCCCCAGATCCGGCGGGTAATGACAACGGCGCTTGCCGCAAACGGGTACCAAGCTTATGAGGCGCGCACGGGCGAGGAAGCGGTACGGGCCTTGCGTGATGACAACCCCGATTTGATTTTGCTTGATATGAATATGCCTGGAATGGGGGGAATGGCAGCATGTAGAGAGATCCGGGCCGCTTCCGAAGTAGCGATTATCGTACTCTCGGTTCGCGACAGCGAAAAGGATAAGATTGCCGCTCTGGATGCCGGCGCGGACGACTACATTACCAAGCCGTTCAGTGTGAACGAGCTTATGGCGCGTATTCGCGCGAACTTGCGGCGCTCACCCGGCTTGCCCGAGCAAAGTGAACCTATGGTCATCTCAGATGATCTTATAATCGATTTCGCGGGCCGCCAGGTGACCGCCCGGGGCCAAAAGGTCCGCCTAACTCCGAAAGAGTTCGATTTGCTTTACTATCTGCTGTCCAATGCGAACAAGCCCGTTCCTCATCGCAAGTTACTGCAAACCATATGGGGACCCGATTACGGCGATGAAGTAGAGTACCTCAGAGTTTTTGTCAGCCACTTGCGAAAAAAAATTGAGGTAGATCCCGCGCACCCGCGCCATATTCTGACCGAGCCGTGGGTCGGCTATCGTTTTGCGTTACCCGTCAAAACATGAGTCAAACCGGTAAGCTAAAAATCTTTCTCGGGTACGCAGCGGGCGTGGGAAAGACGTATCAGATGCTCGAGGAAGCCCAGAATCTGAAGGCCAAGTGCATCGACATAGTAATCGGGTATTTCGAGCCTCACGGCCGCAAGGACACGATCGCGAAGGCGGAGGGAATCGAGCTGGTGCCCCGGAAAGTAGTCGCGTATCGGGGATCGGTTTTCGAGGAGATGGATACTGACGCTATTATTGCCCGGCATCCGCAGGTCGCTGTTATAGATGAATTCCCGCACACGAATGTTCCGGGATCTCCCCGCGTGAAACGGTGGGAAGACGTGCTGCTCATCTTGGAACAAGGCATTGATGTGCTCACGACCATGAATGTGCAACACCTGGAAAGTCTGAATGACCAGATGGTCCAAATCAGTGGAATTAAAGTGCGCGAGACCATTCCCGACTGGGTTGTAAAGCAGGCGGACGAGGTGGTGATGGTTGATGTGACGCCTCGTGCACTCTTGAATCGCCTGGAGCGCGGAGTTGTTTACCCGGCTGACAAAGCGCAGCGCGCTCTACAAAATTTTTTCAAAGAATCCACGTTGGTCGCACTTCGCGAGATGGCGTTGCGCCAAACGGCCCACGAGGTCGAAGAACGGATGGAGCAGAACGACGGAGCACTCCAGCCAAGCTGGAATTCTCCGCCGTCACTCGCCGGAACACGCCGGCTGGATGATGCAGTGGTGATTTACATCAGCGACGACCCATCTACCGCCATGCTGATTCGCCGGGGCAAGCGCGTCGCAGATATCACTCATGCAAACTGCTTTGCGGTGTTTGTTGCGGAGCACGCAGATCTACAATCATTGCCTCCTCCTAAACGCGACGCGGTGGAACGTCACTTAAATTTCGCGCGTAATTTACACATCGAGACCCGAGTCCTTGTGGGCCGCGAGCACGCAGAGACACTGGTCGATTTCGCTAGGCTCCATAACGCGCGCCAGATCTTTCTGCCACGGCTAGCCGGCAAGGGCACGGATCGACTTCTCGGTAAGAGCTTGGTCAATCAAGTCGTGAGCCTTGCTCATGACATGGAGGTCACCATCGTGGCCGATCGCAGACACGAGAAACAAACTGTGGAATAGCAACCCTGAGCTAAACTGAAGTTCTCGGGCCGTGGCGCAGCCTGGCTAGCGCGCTTGCTTGGGGTGCAAGAGGTCCCGGGTTCAAATCCCGGCGGCCCGACCAAAGTCTTCCTCAGAGTTACAGACACGAGATCCTCCGTGACCCGGTCTGAACTCCTCTGGTGTTCCGCTACGATCAAGCCTACACTGTAGCGGAGTGATAAGGTAAGTGCGATGCGCTCCGCTGTTTCTTATAGCGCCTTGCTTCCATATGAAAACGACATTGATGATTTCGACTATTCTGCTCGTATCGACGCTAGCCGCCGCCGAGGTCCCGTCCCCTGAGGCCCAGATCGCTGCTGCGGTCCTCGCCGCCCCCACAGACCTTCGTGAAGGCGCAGCTGTCTTCGGGTACAACGCACAGGGCCAACTCGTCAAACTTCGCGGGGGAAAGAACGAACTGGTCTGCATCGCGAACGACCCAAGCAAGACATCATTCAGCATCTCCTGTTATCACAAGGATCTCGAGCCTTACATGGCTCGGGGTCGGGAACTTCTGGCTCAAAAAATTACTGGGCAGCAACGCAATGAGATGCGCTGGAAGGAAGTTGAGGAAGGGAAGCTCTCACTGCCTCGCGAGCCTCGAACGCTTTATGTACTCACTGGTAGCGGCTTCGATGCCGCCACCGGGAAAGTGGCCGGCGCACTACCTACGATGGGTGATCTATGTGCCTTTTGCGACACCGGAATCCACGGGACTATCGACTAAGCCGAGCGAGAACGCACCGTGGCTGATGTACCCGGGCAGGGCGGGTGCGCACATCATGATCAACCCGAAAAAGTAGACGGTCTTCTTCCCTCATTCGCCATTAACCGAGGTGGCCCCCCGATTTTGGTACGCGCTCAATAATCTGGATATCAGCACTGCCAGGTATAGAACTCCGAGTAAGGCTTCGATAACAGAAATCGAACGTGCTTGGTCGGACACTGGTGTGATTCCGGCCGCGCCCAAACATGTCATGGTTCCGAAGCTGTAATAGATGAGGTCAAACCGGTCGGGAACACTGTGAAGGTTAAGTACCGGGTCGAGGTAAAAGGCGTGGGGCTGCATCGTAGCCACCATCCCGTAGAGGCTAGCAAAGCTGAACCCCACTAGAAGGTAAATACAGAGGGCTCCAAAGATAGCTTCAGCTGTAGGGTCGTCCTTCACAAAAACACGGCGGAAGATGGCGACCACAATGAACACATCGAATCCAAAGCTGAGAATGATGCTAATGACCGCAAGGGCGCCCGCATCCGCACGCGGGAGCGCAATACGTTGCACCAGGGCCGGAATCGCCAGTACCAATGCAAAGAGGACAAAGCTGCGCCGGAAGCTCACAGCGTAAACGCTAAGCACCGTGACGACGATGCCGAAAACGCGGAATGCTGAGTAACGAAGATCGCCGTGTTGAGCATATGGATACAGAACAAGGTAGGCCAACAGAAATAAGAACAGCACGAAGAACTTGCGCTGCGTGATACTCTGTTTGCGCCTGTTTTCGGCCAGAGTTCTTGAAGACGTTCTAAGCATGGAAGCAGAGGGATTCCGCTGCCCATAGTAGAGCATTGCGTTGCTCGGAACAGCGTCACGGACGACCATACGATGCGCCGCGATGTCCCAATGCGTCGGTGATCGTTTCTTGCCTATGGTCCGCAAGTCGGCCGGAAGGGCGAGCCGGGACACGCTTCGACCAGCGACCACACAAAGTCACGTCGGATCCAGTCGTCGGATGGCAAAGGCTTCGGCTCGCCGACGGGATTTACGTTCTTCAAGAACTTAATACCGTCGGTACCGTCGCTGTTGATCGAGGATACGGCGTGGCAACCAATGCAGGATGATTGTGTCAGCGGTACGCCGGCATTCTCCCCCTCGATAATGGAATTTCCTAACAACGTTGGTTTCCGATCGTCGGTAAAGAATACCTGAACTCCGTCAAGACGATAGTTTTTCCATTCGGGCGCCAGATTCGCGGCGGCCATTAACTTTGAGAGTCGCCGAGTCAGTTGAGTATTAGCGCCGTTAGTCTGCGACGGTTCCGAACCGAAGTGATCGGTGCATCCCAAGACCTTACATCTATTGGGGTTCGTCGTGAGATTCTGCGGTTCGAAGGTCGCCCAAATCCAATTGTTCAACAGCTTCGAAATAAAGTGCATTCCGGCCAAAGCGAAACAATTTCCGTTGACCATCTCGACGTGAACGCTCTGGCTGAACCCCGGAGGAAGTTTGTTGCAATCCAGACCAATGGTGGACAGCTGAATCCAGTCCGCCTTAATTTCTACCGAGGCCGCCGGGAACTCTATATCTGCGTGGGCCGCGGCCGCTTGCTGCTGAGCGTCGCGGTTCCAGAAGGTACGACCGGCGATGTAATCTTCAGTGGCGCCGTTCTCTCGCACTTCCTCGCAGATGACGAGATTCGGCTGGTTCGAAGGAGGAGTGCCGGATTTGTTACAGTTCTGGTCTGGCGCTCCTAGCAGACCCGGTACGACTGTAGTTAGGCCAGGGTTCTTGGTCAATGCGAGCGGGCTGGCGTGCAACGAGTGAGTTGTACTGCTTGATTGAGCGAGCGAATTGGGCACCTTCAGGCCATTCGCGGGATCCAACGGATACAGTTGGTCCTGTTCGATCCAGTTTTCCCAGACAACGTACGGATATTGATCCTGATTAACGGGACAAGTCGCGGCGACCCAAAGCCGCCAGGCCGTTTCTTCGATAGATGAGGTAACGCGGTTTGGTGGCGAACAAGCGTTTCGCCTTGATCTCAGATGATCGGCTTCAGTTTCATCGTCCGATGACTGCGAAGCGTTCGCACTCGGGGCGGCGGCAGCCAGCGCCGGATTACCGCTTCTCAGCGCAAGAGTGGAAATTACAGGCAGCGACAAGAGAATCGCAGCCCAAGAAATTACTGATCGTTTCATGCTATCTCCTTTCAGCGATTTGTCAGCCAAGTCGGAGACCCGTTTTGCTAAGCATGTACTTTGGCCAGAAACTTCGCGGACAATCTCTCCTAATCGGTATATCGCAAATAGGCTGCGGTCGGGATCATTGTGCGCCTGGAGGAAATCATACCAATCAGCCCACCCGTTACGATCAATATCACCACCCGGTAATGACGTGGCGCGAATATCACGAGGCTACTAAGCACAGTGTAGAATCGCTTAGGCGAGCACAGCACTTCCTCGACTGGGCGAATATGCCCGATCCGTTCCGGCATTACGAGGGCGTGCCAGTGCTCGATCTGCCAGCAGATCCCCCCGCACCGGAGATACCGGCACTCGAAGTCCTCCAAGGTGCCTATGGCAGTACGCCTGCTCGCGACGGCCCGGCGTTTCTGTCGCAATTACTGTTCTATTCCGCCGCGATTAGCGCGTCCAAGCGCGTCCCATCCACCGGAGACAGATACGCGCTACGTGTAAATCCGTCCTCCGGGAACCTGCACCCGACGGAGTTCCACTTCCTCACACGGGGTCTGAAGGAATGGCCCGATGGGCTGTATCATTACCGCCCGTCCGCGCATGTAGCCGAGCAGCGCGCGCGGGGAAAATTCGAAATGAATGCGGCCGGCGGCCTTGCCCCAATCGTGTTTGTCTTGAGCACAATCGTATGGCGCGAGGCGTGGAAGTACCGCGACCGAGCCTATCGATACTGCTTACACGACATAGGGCACGCCTGGCAAGCGCTCGCGCTCGCCGCCCGAGCCATGGGATGCGACGCCTTCGCGGTTGGGAATTTCCCGGACGATCAAGTGGCGCACTTGTGCCGGCTGAATGAGGACGAGTGGCCGATGCTTATTGTCAAGCTGCATGGCCGGTCGATTCCAGTGTGCATAGGCGAAGCAGATGCGGTCGAAACCGTTTGGCTTGGTGGGCAAGCGAACCAGCTTTCGAGCGAGACGATACCTTACGCGCGCATTGACGCCATTCACTCCGCGACGAAGCGAGGCAAAAGCGAAGGCAGTTCCACCCCAGTTGCCGAACCGGCTCCCACTGGATCGGGCGAGATCACGCTGCCTCCTCCGGCTTCGTCCAGTCGAAGTTTCGGTGAGGTGGTGCGAACGCGACGTTCTGCGCTCGATTTCATAGGTGGAAGACGATCAATGTCATTGGCGCAGCTCTCGGCCGTCCTTCATGCCGCGACGCAGCCGTTTTCCGCGGATTTTTCTGGCACACGTTTCATTCAGCTCTATTTGTACGCGCATCGGGTAGACGGGCTGGGGCCTGGCGTGTACAGATTCTGGCAAGAGCGGGCTGAGCTGGAGCAGATCAAGAGTGGCGACCAACGCGTTGCCGCAGCGGGCCTAAGTTTAGGGCAGGACCTCGCCGGTAATGCATCCGTGGCATTCTCGATGATCGGAGATCTCGAGCGTGCCGCCCGCATGCATGGCGACCGCGGTTATCGCTATGTGCATTTCGAAGCAGGCGCTATCGGGCACCGCCTGTATGTCGCGGCTGAAGCGCTTGGGCTAGGGGCGACCGGAATCGGCGCGTTCTACGATGACGAGGTGCACGCTTATCTCAATCTGGCACCCAGTCAAGGACAGGTTGTGTACCATTTCGCGATCGGTTATCCGGTTCGCGATCCGCGCCTTTCCGCAGAAGAGGCGAGGACGTAATCGTTACCTAACGCCGCGCCGGATATCTGGCTACTCCAGTCTGACGGAGTCGCCGCGGCGGACTTTGCCACCCTGCAACACGGAGGCGTAGACTCCGACGCTAGCCTTGTGGTGCTGGGCCGGAGTGCGCAGAATCCCCGGATCCTTCGGGAGGTCGCCCTGAACGAGCGTTGTCATCACGCAACGCAGGCAGGGGGCAGTGATGCTCAGGCGAACGGTATCCCCGATCGCGAGCGTTTTCCCGATCCAAGCATCTTCCACGAAGTCTCTCTCGGCATCTGCCGTTTGGACCACCATGTTTGGACGGAACCGCCGCGCCTCAAAACGCCCCTGCGGATAGAGCTCGCGCAGGCGATCTAGCGTTGCGGTGGTGAGGAGATGTACGACAGCAGCGTCAAAGAATGTGCCCTCGGGCAGACCGAAGTCGGTGATTGTATCGCGGTGATCAAGGCCTGGGATATCTGGCCAATACTCTTCGGCTTTGGCCCTCCCTGGAGCAGGCAATATTGAGTTGAGGGTCACGTCTCGCTTCAGCGCGTTCGAGAGGATCTGGTTTACATCGGGCTGATCGCTATTTACGATCGTGCCGTCTGGCAGCGTGATGCGGACCGGCGGGGCGTCGGTACCAGCATTCGGCCGATCACTCAGCGCGGCGCGAAAATCGAATAACGGCCACTTTCGCGGGTTCTTGGCGCTGGCAACTTTCCCGTCTGAGCCATCCACTAGAGCGTAGGCGCGATCTGCCGCAAGACCGCCTTTCGTGACCTCGGCGGCGTTTAGCTCCTCTCCCATCATGGATTTGACTGGATACCGCCAGAGAGAAACGATCGAACCAAGTACGCTTTGTGTCGATGTCATGCTTGAAGCCTCCCGCGCCAACTCCGGCTATTATATTCCGCGAGAGCACTGGGCAGTGGCTCTCATTTCGCGATCAACTCATATCCAGGACGTGCATAGACTGTCGTCCCCGGTACATCGACGCGCACTGAGATTTTGTGATAGCCGATGTTGTCTGGATCGGGCGCATAGCTCAAAACATACCTGCTCCGTAACGCGTCACCCATCGCGATGATCGCGTTTTCCAGCTGCTTCTGTTGGCGGAAGTGGATCTGAAGTCCTCCCGTTGCGACTGTCAGCAGAGAAAACGGATCGCGGTGAGCACCGGCCTGTCCGGCTCGCCGCAACGCCGGAACTGCTCTTGTGAGTTCCACGCTCGCTTCGTATCCGCCCTTGTACCACTGGCTTCCGAACCCCTGTAAAGTGAAGGCGTCCGAGACAAATGATTTGCCAAATATCGGCAGCGTCAACGCATATATCTGGACGTTTTCCCGCTCTGCGCGCGCTTCAAGCACACGAATTCCTGCATCTATCATGTGCGCGCCATTACCCGATGGCGAGGTTTTTCTCAATGCGGTCTCCAGGTCTCCAACGCCGAATGGCTTTGCCACAGAAACTTGGTCGTTGTACTCGACAAGAGCCGCTTCACCCGTTGCCGCTGCCAGAGAATCGTCGACCAGATTCCCTACTTTCGCAATGAACGGAACGTAAGCCCGGACATCCTGATCCACCTGAACGGCAATGACGATCGAGATCGGAAGCGAATTTGTGTCGAGTTTGAAGGTTTGCGGGCGTCCGTTATCAGTGAGCCGAAAATCCGAAGCGGCAAGACCCGGTAAATACTTGCCTTGGGTTGAGGCAACCAGAGTGGGAACGCTTACGAGTCGAACTGGAACCCGGATGGTTGGAGGCTGTTGAGCGGCACTGATCAGAGCCACGAATAGCGCTGCCACAGAAACAACGGCGGTAGCCGCTCGAACCTGAGGGGTCCTCTTCACGTCCTGACTTTAGACGGATAGCGGTAACCGGCGGGTTGCCGGAATGGCACCTTCGTGGGCCCTCTGGCAGCAATGGCGTACGATGATCGAAAGAGATGGCGCTTGTATCGGCGATCGTCCCGACGTGGAATAGAGCCGATTTACTCACGTCGATCCTCACCAATCTCGCTGCGCAGACGCGGCCACCCGATCAGGTGATTGTCGTTGATAACGGCAGTACGGATGCAACGCAACTGCTCGCACGGGAGTTTGGCGTCGACCTAGCCGTTTTCCCGGAGAATCGCGGCTTTGCGGTGGCGGTGAATGAGGGAATCAGGAGGGCGAACGGCGACTGGCTTCTGATTCTAAATAACGATGTGATGCTGGAGCCCGAGTGGTTGGAACGCTTACTGGCCAGCGCAGAGGAGGAGAACGCCTCGTTCGCGGCGGGCAAACTGCTGCGCATGGACGACGTTCAAACCCTAGACGGCAGCTGGGACCTGGTATCGCGAGCGGCATATGCCTGGCGTTGCGGTTACGGGCGTCGAGATGGCGCAGTTTGGTCGCTAAGGCGGAAAATTTCGCTAGCACCGATGACCGCCGCGCTCTTTCATCGCCGAGTTTTTGAGCAGATCGGACTATTAGAGACGCGCTTCGAATCCTACTACGAAGACGTGGATTTCGGTGTTCGATGTGCGCTGGCGGGGCTGGAGGGAGTTTACGAACCTGCGGCGGTGGCGATGCACATGGGAAAGAGTACATTTGGGAAACGGGACCGGCGAGTGATGTTTCTGACCGCACGGAACCAAGTATTGCTGTTAGCGAAGTATTACCCGGCAGCGACACTGCGTCGCTTCGCGTGGCCGATTTTAGCGGGGCAGATACTTGCGGTGTTGGCAGCAGCAAAACAAAGGAATCTGCTGGCAGCTGTTCGGGGTAAGTGGCAGGGATTGCGGCTGTGGTCCACATTCAGAGGCGCAGTAAAGCCGGCGAGCGCAATTGAAGAGACTTTTTCCGAGAGCGAGCTCGAAATACGAAAGTTGCAAAAACAGATTGGGTTCGATTTGTATTGGCGATTCTATTTTGGCCTAGTGCGGCGGGGGTAGACGCGGGTCTCAGGTTAGGGCGCGGCTGCTGCCGATGAGGGCTCAGCAATCTCCAGCTCTTTAAGAAGGGGGGTCACATCGTAGAGCTTTCTCAGTGCTTCAGTAATTCCAGCTGTATGAACGGCGACGGAGCGATTGACGGTTTCATCGTAAATGTAATTGCCCGCGAGCGACTCGATGTTGCCGTCGAAGATCAGCCCCACTAAGTCTCCCTCACTGTTGACGACGGGTGAACCTGAGTTGCCGCCGATGATGTCATTTGTGGTTACAAAATCGACTGGGGTTGAAAGGGTAAATTTATCGCGTCCGCGATCGTAGCGCGGCGGCAACACAAAAGGTCCGCGATCATCGAAACTGGCGGAGCGGTCATAGAGGCCGTAAAACGTGGTCTTCGAAGGCGCTATGGTTCCGTTCATCGGATAACCTTTCACCTGCCCGTAGGACAATCGCAAAGTAAATGTTGCGTCAGGATAGGTTGATTTTCCATAGGTGAGGAAACGCGCCTTTCCCAACTGCTCGCCTGCGCGCTCGACGACACTGGTGACGTTCTCTTCTCGCCACTTGATCATCTCGCGCCGCATGGGATCGAGCTTCCGCGCAAGCACGATCATGGGATCGCTCGACGCGTTTATTGCCGTTTCTCCACCCTCGACCAGTTGCTTGCGCACCGCCGGATCCGCGAGTTTGGTGCCGTCGATCAATGCAGCAGCCGTTTGTTCGGGGGCCCTTCCGTCCAACGCCGTCTTGAGGAATGGATCATCATTTCCAAGCTCCTGAATGTCTTGGCGCAGGCTCCCGGCCAACTTCGCTTTCTCAAATTCTGGATAGAGAGGGGCAGGGGAGAAAAGTTGGAAGCGCAGTGAATTCAGTTGCGCTTCCTGGTACCCGGGGAGCCGCTCTCCCGCAGGTTTCTTGATCTCGCTAGCGTATTCGACTATGGTTTCGGCAAACTCAGCCAGTTGAGAATCGAGGCGGCGAAAGAGGCGGAACTTGACTTGCGGTTCGTACTTGTGTTCGGCCGCGGCGATCGCATCCCAGGCGCCGCCAAACTGCTGCTTCCACTGAGGATTAGACATTACAAGAGAACGAAAATCGCTCTCTTCTTTTTCTTTTTTTGCGAAGGTCTGTTTATTGAGAAGAGCGTCACGCTCTCCCTTTATGGCCTTCAGCGTATTCTGCCAGTTGAAGATCTCTGAAGCGGCCTGCCGGGCTTGCTCCGGGCCACGACCGGAGTATTGCTTCAGAATGTCGATGGTGCTTTTGACCAAATCGAGAACCAGCGGATCGGCTACATCTCGATCAAACATGATCTGGGAGACGGTGGCTAAGCGCCGAGTACGACCGGGATTGCCGGAAACGAAAACCAATTCTCCATCGCGAGCGCCGTTCGGGTTCCATTTCAGGTAATTGTCCGTATGAATGGGCTTGCCATTCTCATACACGCGAAAGAGCGCGAAGTCGATGTCGTAGCGAGGATAGGTGAAATTGTCGGGATCTCCGCCGAAAAATGCGGCCTGCTGTTCGGGAGCAAAAACGATCCGGATATCGGTGTATCTTTTGTACCGATAGAGCCAATACTCGCCTCCTGAATAGAGGGTCACGACCTCACTCTGGAGACCGGTTTCTTCTCGCTCTCGCGCTCGATTTCGGCAATAGCGGCTTTCCGGGCTTTGAATTGCTGCTTCTCATCTGCGATGTCTTTAATCTGGCGCGAAATGCGGTCCGTGACGTTCTCGGTCGAGATCAGAACAGCCACTTCGAGATCGGGAGACTTGATCTCCTGCTCGCGAGTCTGCGCATAGAAGCCGTCCTTAATGTAATCGTGCTCAGGCGTGGAGCTCTTCTGGAGCTGGCCCCGCGCTACGTGATGGTTCGTGAGCAACAGCCCATCGGGGCTGACAAAAGAGCCGGATCCCCCGTCCGCGAGCCGTACAGACGCTAACTGAAGGTGTTCGAGCCATTGCTTCGAGGCCACGAACTTGTATTTTTCCTGAAGCTGCTTGGCCGGAAGATTGTCGAAGGTCCACATTCCTTCGTCTGCAAAGAGCAGGGAAGGGCCAATGGCCAAGGCTATAAGGATAAGAGCAGAGCGAATGAACCGCATACAGGACGACGGTAGCACGGGACGCGTGTTAGGTTGAACGTGTAGAGTCGAGCCAAATGAGGAGCCGAATCGTCACCGTAACGATTGTTACGTTCAACAGTGGCCGGTATATCGCGCAATGCCTCGAGTCGGTTTTGACGCAAGACTACAGACAGAAAGAAATCATCGTGGTGGATAACGCCTCTACCGATGACACTCGGGCGATCCTTCGCGATTTTGAAGGGCGGGTACGTATAATTTGCAATCACGAGAACTTGGGGTTCGCGGCGGCACAGAACCAAGCGATCGCTGAGTCGGAAGCCGACTGGATTCTGGTATTGAATCCGGACGTACGGTTGATGACGGATTTCATCAGTATGGCGGTAGCGGCGGGCGAAGCGGACCAGAGTGCGGGCAGCGTATGCGGCAAGCTACTACGGATGTCGGTAAGTTTTGCGGTCCCTGACAAGCCGATTTTGGATTCGACTGGGATTTACTTCACGCCAGGCATGCGGCATCTCGACAGGGGAAGCCAACAAGCCGATGATGGCCGCTATGATCATTTCGAATATGTGTTCGGAGCGAGCGGGGCCGCGGCTCTGTATCGCAGGCAGATGATCGAAGATGTAGGGGTCCTGGGTGAGTTTTTCGATTCCGATTTTTTTGCATATCGTGAAGATGCGGACGTGGCTTGGCGGGCACAATTGCTTGGCTGGAAGTGCTTGTATACCCCCTTGGCGGTTGGGTACCACGTACGAACCGTGTTGCCGTCGAATAGGCGTCTGCTGGCGCCAGTTTTGAACATGCACGCGGTTAAGAATCGCTGGCTGATGCGGATCAAGAATATGACGGCGGACCTGTACCGGCGGTACTGGTTGCCGGCCACCTTGCGGGACTTGGTGGTGATCGCGGGCTGCGTGCTGCGCGAGTTCAGCTCCCTTCGTGCGTTTCCGTTTGTGGTTCGCAATCTACGGCGATTTTTTGACAAGCGACGGCAAATCATGAGGCGACGCCGGGCCAGTGATGCGTACATCGCAGCCTGGTTTTCCTATAAACCGGTGAGTTACCCAGCTCCGCAAATTACACCTCGCGCGGCAAACAACCAGAGGATGGCGGTCAGGTGACGGAGACGGGGAAATAGCAAGCTGTCCCCGATGGCGGATGCGCATTGCTTTGCTGGGTACGCGCGGCATTCCGGCCAATTACGGTGGTTTTGAAACGTTCGCTGAAGAGATTTCGGTGAGACTGGCCGAGCGCGGCCACGATGTCACCGTTTATTGCCGTCAGCGGAGCGGATCGCGGACATATCGGGGCGTGCGGCTGCGGTACGTGCCGACTATTCGGCACAAATACCTCGACACGGTTGCGCATACCGCGCTCTCGACGATGGACGTCTTGCTTCGCCGGTTTGATGTGCTGCTCTACTGCAATGCGGCGAACGCCGTTTTCACGCTTTGGCCACGATTAATAGGTACGCCGACAGCACTGAATGTGGATGGGGTGGAACGGCACCGCAAAAAGTGGAACGGCGTGGCGAAGGGCTGGTATCTGGTATCCGAGTGGCTGGCGACGTGGTGCTGCTCAGCTATCGTCTCCGATGCACAGAGAATTCGGGAATACTATCTCGAGCACTATGGCAAGGAATCAACTTTCATTCCTTACGGAGCAGAGGTCGGGCATATAGAAAAAACAGACCTGATTCGGGCGCTGGGTCTGGAGCCCAGAAGATACGTTCTGTATGTCAGCCGAATGGAACCCGAGAACAATGCGGTCATGGTGCGAGAAGCTTTTGAAAAGGTCAGAACCGATTTCAAGCTAGTGTTAGTGGGAGACGCGCCTTATGCGGCGGACTATATACAGCAGGTGAAAGCGACGCGGGACCGGCGCATTGTGATACCAGGTGGAATTTACGGGGAAGGTTATCGGCAGCTACAGTCACATTGCCATACCTACGTGCAAGCCACGGAGGTGGGCGGCACGCACCCTGCGCTGATCGAAGCGATGGGTCGAGGAGCGCTGGTGTTGTACTTGGACACGCCGGTGAGTGCCGAGGTGGCGGGCGATGCAGCCGTTCCATTTAAAGACGACCTGGTTGCGAAGTTGCAATGGGCAGTTGATATTTGCGAACACGAGCGCGCCGCTTGGGGCTGTCGAGCCATGCAAAGAGTGGAGCAGCACTACAGTTGGAATGCCGTGACGGACGCTTACGAGACGCTATTCCGGCGATTAACGGCATGAATAATCATTGCTTCCCTTTCAGATGCTGGGTAGAAGTATCGCGAGCGCAGATCGCGGCAAACTACCAGGCGGTTCGGAAAGTGGTGGGCGAGGCCATCGAAGTGATGCCGGTGGTAAAGGCAGACGCTTACCGGCATGGCGCGATCGAGGTGTCACGAACGCTCGAGGCGCAGGGTGCGGGCTGGCTTGCAGTCAGCAGCACGGATGAAGGCGTGTCGTTGCGGGAGGCCGGCATCAAAGCGCGGATTCTGGTGATGGCCGACTTTTTGCCATTTACGCGAGAGGTGATGCTGGCGTACGGTCTAACGCCGGTGATCCACTCGCTCGAAGATCTGAACGAATTGGATCGATTGGCCGCAACGCGCGCGCAGAAATGCCGCTATCACTTAAAGATCGACACGGGGATGGGAAGACTGGGGGTGCACGCCGATGCGGCGGGCATCAGTGAAGCTATACTGGCGGCGAAAAACACCGAGCTCGAAGGCTTGATGACCCATTTCGCCTCGGCTGCGAACTATCAGACGAGTCAGACGGAGGAGCAGTCGGCGCTATTCGACCGGTTCGCGGATGGGCTGCGACGCGCGGGCGTTCATCCGGCGTTGGTGCATTTGTCGAGCACGATTCCCGTTGCGTATGGAAGACGGACGGCATGGCGAAACATGATACGGCCGGGACATGCGATCTACGGGTATGTTTCACCAGCCCGGGGACATGCGCCGGGGAAGATCCTGAATGTGAAGCCGGCGCTGACATGGCGCGCTACGGTGCTCTCCGTGAAAGATATGCCGGCAGGTTCTTTGATCGGATATGGGGGCATGTTTCGCGCGACGCGTCCAATGCGGGTTGCGGTACTGGCGGCAGGCTATGCGGACGGCATTCCGCACAGGCTATCGAATCGGGGCAGCGTGATTGTGAATGGTAAGCTCGCTCCAATTCTTGGAGCGGTCTCGATGGACCTGACGTCGATTGATGTGAGTGATGCGCCTGAGACGCGAGTAGGGGATGCTGTCACGCTGCTTGGATCGGAAGGGAAAGCTGAGCATCGACGCGCAACAGATAGCGAAACTGGCCGGGACCATATCTTATAGCGTGCTGTGCGGCATTCATGCGCGGGTGAAACGGATTTACGTGTAGGAATGGTCTTCCTTCCGCAGTTAGGCGGCGGTAGACTGAACGGAACAGCTTATTCCTGCGTTCGGAGAACCGAGAGTGCCTGCCTCCCCGCCTCAAACGCCGCCGCCCGGCGACAACCCTGTATTCAGCGGGACACTGGAATCCGGCGCAACAGCCGGGGCAGCGATTGGTCCATATCACCTGTTGGAATTGATCGGAACGGGCGGGATGGGAGAGGTCTGGCTGGCCGAACAGAAGCATCCCATCCGCCGGCGCGTGGCACTGAAGTTGATCAAGCCCGGTATGGATACTCGCGAGATCGTGGCTCGATTCGGGTCCGAGCAGCAGGCACTCGCGCTCATGGACCACCCCACGATCGCGAAAGTATTTGACGCGGGTTCAACTCCGCAAGGCCGTCCGTACTTCGTAATGGAGTACGTACCCGCCATTCCGATCACGATTTACTGCGACAAACACAAACTAACTACACGCGAACGCCTCGAACTCTTCATCCAGGCTTGCGATGGTGTGCAGCACGCTCATCAGAAAGCAATCATTCATCGCGATCTGAAACCCACGAACATTCTGGTGACCGAAGTGGATGGCAAGCCCGTGCCCAAGATCATCGATTTCGGGGTTGCCAAGGCCATATCGCAACGGCTAACGGCGGAAACTATGTTCACCAGCGCGGGAGCGATCCTCGGGACGCCGGAATATATGAGCCCGGAGCAGGCCGATTCGGGTGGAGACGACATCGACACACGCACGGACGTCTACTCGCTCGGCGTGGTCCTATATGAGTTGCTGGTCGGCGCGCTTCCGCTGGATCTTCGCAAGTTGTCTTTCGATGAGATGCTACGAAGGCTACGGGAGGAGGATACACCGCGGCCAAGCACGAAGGTGCGGACATTGGGTGAACAGTCTGTCACCAGCGCGCAAAACCGTCGCACAGAAGTGACAACACTAAGCCGGCAACTGCGTGGCGATCTGGACGCGATCACGTTGAAAGCTCTGGAAAAAGAACGACCACGCCGTTACGGATCTCCATCCGAGCTAGCCACCGATATTGGAAGGTACCTGCGAAACGAGCCGGTTGTAGCGCGTCCCGCTAGCCTCGGCTATCGAGCACGGAAGTACATTCGGCGACACCGTCTCGCAGTGGCCGTAGCCACCGGGCTCTTGCTATTGCTCGCATGCTTTGCGATTGTGCAGGGAATGCAGTTGCGCCGGATTACGCGGGAGCGTGACCGGGCAGACCGCATTACGGACTTCATGACAAGCATGTTCAAGGTATCGAACCCGAGCGAGGCGCGCGGCAACAAAGTGACGGCTCGCGAGATCCTCGACAGGGCATCGAACGACATCGATACCGGACTGGCAAACGATCCCGAGCTCCAGGCTCAAATGATGCATGTCATGGGCACCGTGTATTTCCAGTTGGCGCTCTATTCTCGAGCTCACGCCCTGCTTACCCGAGCTGTTGAGATTCGCCGTGACGTTCTCGGGCCAGATAATCCCGACACACTGAGATCGATAAACAACCTCGCCAACACGTTTTATGCCGAAGGCCAGTACCGTGAGGCAGAAAAGCGCCATCGCCTGGTATTTGATTCTGTCCGCCGGAGGCTCGGCTTGGAGCACCCCGAAACCATAATGGCGTTGAGCGATCTGGCCGTCGATTTAATGAGCGATCACCGGTATGCTGAAGCCGAGAAACTGAACCGTGAGGTACTGGACATCCGTCGCCGGATTCTCGGGCCAGACCACCGAGACACAACCAACTCAATGGACAACCTTGCTGAGGTTTTGGACGGAGAAGGACGCTACGCAGAAGCGGAGAAGTTGCAGCGGCAGGTCGTCGACGTTCAGCGTCGCGTGCTGGGGCCCGACCATCCCGACACGCTGAAATCCGTGAACAACTTGGCAGCGACGCTCGCATTCATGGGCCAGTACTCCGAAGCGGAGAAGTTGATCGGCGATACGCTCCCGAGGTTGCGGCAGGTCCTCGGACCAGACCACCCGGATACCGCTATGGCCACCTACAATCTCGCATGCCTTGCTGCTCACACCGGGCAAAATGAAAAATCGCTAGCTCTCCTGCGCCAAGCGGTTGACCATGGTTTAGGCCCCGATCTCCTGTTCGGTGTGGATATAGATAAAGACCCCGACCTAAACTCCCTCCACTCCGATCCCCGCTTCCAAGCCCTCGTCGCCTACGCTCACCAGCGTGCTGGGGCGTCGAAAACGAAATGACATTCTCGAGTGCTCCGAAGTTGAAAGCTCAATGGCGATTCCACATCGTTCCTAGGCAGGCATGTTCGGGACATTGGAGGTGAACCAGAAAGCCATCCTGGGCATTTTGGAGGTTGAAGGTGCCTGAGCCAGATCCTCAAGACTCAGTTCCCGAGGAAGGCGACATTGGTGCCCGGGGCACAAACGACGAACCTAGCTTCATTCGCACGCTGGACGCCAGTAGCGCACCCGGAGCCATCGTCGGGCCTTATCATCTACTCGGACTGATTGGGAAAGGCGGCATGGGAGAGGTCTGGCTGGCTGAACAGAACCATCCCATCCGCCGGCGAGTGGCGCTGAAGCTGATTAAGGCCGGCATGGACACGTACGAGGTAGTGGCGCGCTTTGAATCTGAGCGGCAAGCGCTTGCGCTCATGGATCACCCCGCGATTGCCAAAGTATTCGATGCGGGATCGACAGAGCAAGGCCGACCGTTTTTCGTGATGGAGTACGTGACGGGTATTCCGATCACGGCTTATTGCGACAAGCATAAATTGACAACACGCGAGCGGCTGGAATTGTTCGTTCACTTATGCGAAGGCGTGCAGCACGCGCACCAGAAGGCGATTATTCATCGGGACCTGAAACCGTCGAACATTCTGGTGACGGAAGTGGATGGCAAGCCCGTGCCGAAGATCATCGATTTCGGTGTCGCCAAGGCAATCTCTCAACGGCTCACTGCCGAGACGGTGTTCACACGGTTGGGAGCGATGATTGGCACACCGGAGTACATGAGTCCGGAGCAGGCGGATTCTGACGGAGAGGACATCGACACGCGCACGGACGTCTACTCGCTGGGCGTGGTCCTGTATGAGCTGCTCGTGGGCGCTCTTCCGCTCGATTTTCGTAAGCTGCGCTTCGATGAAATGCTACGCAAGCTACGCGAAGAGGATACGCCACGGCCGAGCACGAAGGTGCGCACGTTGGGCGAGGAGTCGACTATCAGCGCTCAGAACCGTCGCACAGAAGTGGCAACACTCAGCCGGCAACTGCGTGGCGATCTGGACGCGATCACGTTGAAAGCTCTGGAAAAAGAACGACCACGCCGTTACGGAACTCCATCGGAGCTAGCCGCCGACATCGGAAGATATCTGCAAAACGAGCCGGTCCTCGCGCGTCCCGCGAGCCTCGGATATCGAGCACGGAAGTACATTCGGCGTCACCGAATTGGAGTTGCAGTGGGCGCAGGCTTGGTACTGCTGCTCGCGTCCTTTGCGGTTGCGCAGACTGTTCAGCTACGCCGCATTACGCACGAGCGTGACCGGGCGGACCGCGTCACGAACTTCATGATACGCATGTTCAAGGTATCGAACCCGAGCGAGGCGCGCGGGAACAAAGTGACAGCCCGTGAAATCCTGGATAAGGCTTCGGGAGACATTGGGACCGGGCTGGCCAATGACCCTGAGCTCCAGGCCCAAATGATGGAAGTAATGGGCACGGTTTACTTCAACCTTGGGCTGTATTCACAGGCACACCCTCTATTAGCCCGGGCGCTTGAGATTCGCACACGTATTCTCGGGCTCGAGCACCCCGACACACTTAAGGCGATGAACAATCTCGGTACTACCCTGGACGAGGAAGGCCGCTATGTCGAGGCGGAGAGAGTACACCGTCAGTTGTTTGGCATTCGCCGCCGGGCGCTCGGGCCAGACCACGCAGATACTTTGGTCTCGATGAACAACCTCGCGAACACCCTGGGAGAACAGGGCCGCTATGCGGACGCCGAGAAGCTGATCCGCGAGGCTGTGGATATTGAACGCCGCGTCTTTGGGCCGGAAAACAAGAATACGACGGGTTCGCTGGAGAACTTGGCCATTACTCTGGACCAGGAAGGGCAGTATGGGGAAGCGGAGAAGCTGGAGCGACAAGTCTTCGTTATTCAGCGTCGTATCCTCGGAGCGGAATACCCGGATACTCTTCGCTCGATGTCCAATCTGGGCTCGACTCTTACACACGAGGGAAAATACGAAGAGGCGGAGACGCTGGAACGAGAAGTCTTCGATATTCAGCGACGGATTCTTGGGCCGGAGCATCCAGACACCGCCGGCACTACCTATAATCTGGCGTGCATTGCTGCGCATAGGGGCAAACGTGATGAGGCGCTCTCGCTCTTACGCGAGGCGCTCGATCGCCGGTTAGATGTAGAAACGATGCTGGGCATGGAAAAGGATCCCGACCTCAGGTCGCTGCATGGAGACCCGCGGTATGATGCACTGATTTCGTATGCCCGTAAGCGTGCCGACGCGCTAAAGGCAAAATAATCGTATCAGGGTATCTACGCACCAAATGGTAAAATACCTCTTCCATGTCTGTTGCCAGCGACCGGGAGCAACTCAGACGATTGCTCGCGGTTCGATCCGTGCGCCGAGGCGAGTTTAAACTTGCGTCGGGTTTGACCAGCAACATCTACGTAGACGCCAAGCTGACCACTCTACACGGATTGGCTATGCCTCTAGTAGGGCGGCTGTTCCTCGATAAAATCCGGCAAAATCAGTGGACACCGCAGGCAATCGGAGGCCTTATTCTTGGCGCGGATCCCATCGTAACTGCTGTTGCGCGCGAAAGTGTCGAGGAAGGCGCTCCGATCGACGCATTCCTGGTTCGAAAGGACGCAAAGAAGCACGGTCTTGAAAAGTTTATCGAGGGACTGAATGAGCCCGAGGGCCTCCGTGTGGTTATCGTCGATGACGTTTGTACGACCGGGGGGTCAACCGTTGAGGCGATTGAAAAGGCGCGAAGCGCAGGAATGACAGTTCTCGGTGCGATCTGTTTAGTCGATCGTGAACAGGGTGCGGAACAGCACCTGCTCGCTCTACGCTGTGCGTTCGACCGTGTTTTCAGCCTGAACGAATTGTTACAGGTCCATGACTCCGGCGAACTGGTCGGTACTCAATCGTCTAGCGCGTGATACCCCTACAAAGCTGGAACATTAGCAGAAAGGTTTCCGTCTGGGAAGAGGCGGGAGATCGTCTATTTTGAAAAAGAAGTGGAAAATAATCATCTTGCTCGGTTTGCTGGTGCTGGTTGCGGGTGCAGTGTTCGCCAGCATCAAGATCAGCCAGCGTGGGGTGGTGATCGTCCAGACCGGCAAGGTGATGCGCATGGATTTGACCTCGGTAGTGACTGCTTCGGGTGAGGTGAAACCGCGAAACTATATCAACATAGGAACTAATGCGCAGGGTCCGGCACCGATTACGGCGATTTACGTCAAAGAGGGCGACCACGTAAAAAAAGGGCAAGTGTTGGCGCGTCTAGCGGATGTCCAGCCGAGCGCGGATCTCGCTTCCTCGAGGGCTCTTGTGAATTCCGCGCTTGCCGATTCGGCAGCGAGTGAGGCAGCTCTGAAATCGGCCGACGACAACATAGCCGTTGCCCGGGCGCAAGTGGATCATGACCACGCGGATCTGGAGCAGAAGAGGATTGACCTGAAACGCAGTCAGCAGCTTTATGAAGCGAAGCTCATCGCGCCGCAAGACTTTGAAGCCAAAAAAGCGGCTTATGATCTGGCCCAGTCCACTTTGGTTGAAGATGAGAGACGTGTAACACAGGCGCAGTCGCAGCGGGCGCAATCGGCCGCGCAACTCGGGTCAGCGCAGAAGAAGGTGTCACAAGCGCAGGCAATGGTCACGCGATCTGAAAACGTGCTGTCACAGTACGATGCAGTCGCGCCTCTCGATGGCGTAGTAACGAATCTGCCGGTTCGAGTGGGCGAAACGGTCGTACCTGGGATTCAGAACTCCGCTTCATCCACCATCATGACGATCGCGGATATGTCGATTATCACGGCCGAGGTGAACGTCGATGAAACAGACATCGTGAGCGTCAGGCTGGGAGAGCCTGCGGATGTAACGATCGATGCCATACCCAACCGGACCTTCAAGGGGAAGGTAATCGAAATTGGCGATACAGCGATTGTTCGCTCGTCGGGCGTAGCGGCCTCGCAAAGTCAGACATCGAGCCAGGAGGCAAAAGATTTCAGAGTCGTCATAGCGCTGGACATTCCGGAGGAGCTGGTACGGCCGGGTTTATCATGCACAGCGAAAATAACAACGGCCACGCGCTCTCACGTTTTGGCGATTCCTATTCAGGCCTTGACCATGCGACAAAAAGGGCAATTGGAACAGCCGAAGCCCGGTCAAAAGCCAAGCAACGAGCAGCTGGATCCTGTTGCGCAAAAGGCCGCAAAGCAAGAGTTGCAGGGAGTCTTTGTTTCGAACGGCGGAAAGGCTGAATTTCGAAAGGTTGATACCGGGATTACGGGGATGACCGATATTGAAGTCTTGAACGGAGTGAAAGAAGGCGATCAAATCGTCACCGGGAGCTATCAGGTAATTCGCACGCTCAGGAACGATGCAAAGATTAAAGTGGATAACAAGGCTCCTGTGATGCCTTCCAGTGCCGGTTGAGGTATAGCGCGAAGAGCACGACCTTTTGAAAACGCGCACAACGGACACCGGAGGCCTTGTGCGCTTGGATCGGAAACACATGCCAGGACTGGAAACAGCGCTCGAGGAACTCAGCGCCAAACAGCGCGAGCAGTTAGGAGAACGGCTCAAGCGCGAAGGTACGGTTATCCGGACCTACGATCTCTGGAAGACCTACATTATGGGTGACCAGGAGATTCACGCGGTATCCGGCGTTGACATTGAGATCAAGCGCGGCGAATACGTGGCAATCATGGGCCCCTCGGGCTCTGGCAAGTCGACGCTGATGAATTTAATAGGGTGTCTCGATACACCGACCAAAGGCCTTTATTACCTGAATGGGAAGCTGGTGAGCGACATGGAAGATGACGAGCTCGCGCGCATTCGGAATAAAGAAATCGGGTTTGTTTTTCAGACCTTCAACCTGCTGGCGCGCGCGACGGCTTTGCATAATGTGGAATTGCCGTTGATCTATGCGGGAATGTCGTCGCAACTGCGTGTCGCGCGTGCACGCGAAGCCCTGCAGGCGGTCGACCTCGAACAGCGGATGCAGCACAAGCCCAATGAGCTCTCGGGCGGCCAAAGGCAGCGCGTTGCTATTGCCCGAGCGCTGGTGAACCATCCCTCGATTCTGTTGGCAGACGAGCCAACCGGAGCATTAGATACGCATACGGGCAACGAAATCATGGCGTTATTCGAGCGACTGCACGAGGAAGGCAACACGATTGTGCTAGTCACGCATGAAGCTGACATTGCCATGCACGCCCATAGAATCATTCATATCCGGGACGGAAGGGTCGAGCTGGACGAAACGACGAGGCGCTGACCAGAAATTTTCCGTATTCCCTTGGATTTGAGAGCGATTTCCAGCCAATTCGGCCACTAACCCTTAGAACAGCGAAATGTTGTATCGTTAAACCTGCCGGAGCGTGGGCAGCGAAAGCTAGTGAAAGTACCTGCCGAGACTGGAATGCAAGGAACCGTCCGCATTTTGATGGCGGAAGACAACGGCATCAACCAACGCGTGGGCAAGCTCATTCTGCAGCGAGCAGGCTTCAATATCGACCTGGTCGCGGACGGCAATGAGGCGCTGCAAGCACACCAGTCGAATCCCTATGACGTGATTTTGATGGACTGCCAAATGCCGGTGATGGATGGGTTTGAGGCTTGCCGGCATATTCGCGAACTCGAGCAACGGCAGCCGGTCATTATCGCTGTAACAGCTAACGCCCTGGTTGGAGAACGAGACCGGTGTTTGGGCGCCGGCATGGACGACTATTTATCGAAGCCCTTCCAAGCGGAGCAGCTGGTAGCGATTGTGAAGAAGTGGGTGGATAGCAGGGTCGGTTTTAGCGCGGACACCGATCAGGTCGGGGCTCTCACCGGCGCCAAGTCAATAAAAGAGTAAACAGCACAATCCAGAGGAAATCCAGGTAGTGCCAAAAAATGGAGACGCCATTTGCGATCACGCGCGTGTTCATTTGGTACTTCGGACCGCTGGCAGGCTCACGCGTGCGTACGAGTAAATACGCTAATCCACCCAGGCCGATCAGGATGTGCAGCGCGTGCAATCCGGTGAACAGGTAGATAAACCAGAAATGCGGGTTCCGAACGAGGATCACGCCCGAGTTGAGTATCTGAAGCCCGGCGGCGATCTGGCCAGCAAGAAAAAGCAGGCCGAACGCGGCGGTCCAGGCCGTGAGACGGAAGAACTCGCGCTGCTCGTTGTGCCGTAAGCTGCCGCGCGCTGCTTCAAAAGTAATGCTGCTCGCCAAAAGAATGGCGGTCGTTAGCCACAGAATGCGAGGGAGCGAGATGTGGCCCCAAAGCAGCGGTGATTGCGAACGAATCAGGAACGCGGCAATCATTGCGCCAAACGTCATGGTTACCGTAGCGAGAACGACCACGACGGTCAGCACAGCCAGAGAATTAAGGTCGCGCTCGCGGGCGACGGTATCTGTTGCAGGCCCCATCTTCTATTACTATGATGCGCCCTCAAAAGTTAGGGACTACCTCTGGTCCGTGTAGTACCAGCGTCGCGTCTACTTTGTGTTTTAATCGAGTACATGTTCAGCTCTTCCTGTTTTCGACGGCTTGCGCTGGTAGTCACGTGTTTGGGGATGTTAGTGGCGCAATGTGCAACGCGCGCTCAAACGTCAGCAGACACGAGATTGCAGGGCGGTTTCCGCAATCCTGTGAAGGAAGGATGGATTTTTGTTCATCTCGAAGGTAGCCCCTCCGCTGTCGGCTTTCAGCATGGATACCTGCTGGCTCCGGAAATCGAGGATTCGAAGCGCGCCATCGAACTCAGCACCATTAATGGCGTGAATCATAACTGGACTGAGCTGCGGGCTGTCGCCCAGAAATATTTCTGGCCGCGCGTGCCGGATGAGTATCGGCAAGAGCTCCAAGCCATAGCCGACGGACTGCGGGCGCACGGGTCGAAGCTGGACGTGATGGACCTGGTGACGATGAACGGGTTCATGGAGTTTTCCTACTACTACGATGAAGCGCGGCGGCGTGAAACGAAGAACGTGGCCACTAACACTGGGGAACACTGCAGCGCTTTTGTCGCTACTGGCAGTTACACGAAAGATGGGCGAATCGTCATCGGCCACAACAATTGGACTGATTATTTGACGGGTAGCCGCTGGAATATCATATTCGACATTGTTCCGGTGAGCGGTCATCACTTCATCATGGACGGCATGCCGGGATTGATCCATAGCGCTGACGATTTTGGGATCAACGACGCGGGAATCATGATCACGGAAACGACGATCGGGAACTTTCATGGCTTCGACGCGAATGCGACGCCAGAGTTTGTCCGCGCGCGCAAAGCGATGCAGTATTCGGAATCCATCGATGACTTCGCCAGGATTATGAAAGAAGGCAATAACGGAGGGTACGCGAACACGTGGCTGGTGGGGGATCGTAAGACGAACGAGATTGCGCGCCTGGAACTCGGACTAAAGAACGTTACGCTTGATCGTACGAAGGACGGCTATTTCGTGGGTTCAAACTTTCCGATCAATCCAAAACTGATCGCGGAAGAGACAGATTTCCCTGCTAACGATCCAAACACGCCGAACCAAGTGCGGCATCGCCGGTGGGATCAGCTTATGGCGGAGAACAAAGGGCGCATCGACGTGAACGCTGGCGAGAAGTTCGAGACCGATCACTACGACGTCATCACTAAGGAATACGATCCTAACGAGCGAACTATCTGTGGTCACATAGACAAATCGAACAGAGGATTGAAGCCGTGGCAAGGTGCGTACGCGCCCGCAGGAACCGCGGAAGCGAAAGTCGCCGATAGTGCGATGGCAGAGAAGATGTCTTTCGTCGCGGGGATGGGACACCCATGCGGCGTTGAATTTCACGCGGCGGAGTTCTTGAAAGCTCACAAAGAGTATGCGTGGCAACGGCCCTTGCTACAGGATCTAAAGGCGAATCACTGGACAGTGTTTTCGCCCGCGAATTCGCCGGGAACAGCGACGGCCAGCCGTTGAGCGCCGCTGTGTGAGCTTAGGCGATCAGCGACTCTGAATATATATACGCCGAGCCCGGCAGTGCTCGCGAACATAGTCAGCAATGCAAGGACGTCGGTAGGAGCGAACTGCCCCTGCAGCACCTTATGCTGAGACCAGGTCGAGGGAAGCAGCAGCATTAGCAGGATCTCGAACGCTCTCAACGACAATGTGCATTTTGCGATCTGCCAGAAACGCCACGAGTGCGCCAGGTACTTCTTCCAAATCACCACAGCGAAGATCATCAGGCCCAGAAACCACGCATGTAGGCCTTCCCTGAGTAGTCCCAGGCTTGACCAGCCCCAATATGCCGCGAAAAACATGAACGGAATAACAAATACCAATAGCAGCCAAGCACGTGCCCTGCGAAATGCAAGGTAGACGAGCACGAGCAAACAAAAGAAAAAGCCGATACCGGCCCCAAAGGGCAGTGTATTCCAGTACTGGAAAAAGAATGGGATCAGAGTCGTGGATGGTGTCGGGATGGAAATCGAATGCAGGGCCGGCGCAGCGCGATGGAAGATAAACAGATTCAGCGGGACCAAGGTGTTGACGAGAGAATCGAATCGTGAGTGGATCCAATTACCCACTGTAAGCGTTCTATTGTCCGCCATGAGGAAGTATGTGGAAAAGAACCCTTGGCTGAAGTGACTCCCATTGATTAGTCTCCAAAACACCACCCAGACGCCAAGCCCCAGGGAAATTGAGAACACCCGTAAGCCCCAGAGATAAATCTTGCGTGAAACAGAGGTAGTTCTCTCCCCTACTGGTGCAGCGCATAAAATCGCCAGGCTCAACAGGCAAGGGAACCACACGAGCGCCGAAGGATGGACGAGATACCCGATACCCAATATGAATCCGCTCAAGAGATATTGCGAGCGGAGCACGAGGTATGCGGCCAAAAGGACAAATGCTGCTGCTTCGAGCTTTGGCCAAGTGTAGTAAATCTCGTGAACTGTGAAAGGCGCGGTTATTGCGACTAGGAAAGCGAAGAAGGCCCATTCGTCGGGCAAGAATAGCTGTGCAAGGCCAAAGACGGTGATGAGACTGAAACAGGCCATCACAATCATTGCGATTCGATATGCACTGTAGCCCTCCGGATCGAAGACGTTCCATGCTTGTTGGGGCAAACTGGCTTCTATTTTTATGGGACTCGTCACAACGATTGGAGCCGCTGCCAGCCCGGTTATCGGACCACGTTGTGAGAAATTCCAGTCGCCATAAATTTTTGCGGCAAAAGGACTGAACGGCGCGCTGCGCAGAGCAACGAGTTGCACAACGTTGTAGGAAAAGCGGCTGTCACTCCTCTCTCCAACTTCAAGGGTGCGGGATATTTGGCCTCCAAATAGTTCTCCGAGCGGGCCGAGCGAATAGCTAGCTCTCGCCAGCGCAATCGTAAGCAGGACGAGCAGAACGAGCAGCACGCGCCTTTCTAGCTGGCTAGTGAAGCGGGATACGGGAACCCGAACGAAGCGATACGTAATGTACAGTACCAATACCCAGAGGCCGAGCGTAGATATCAGAGTGGGCGTTAGCTGGTGCGGCCCCGTCCATGCAGCCAACCCAAGAAGAGCGAGAAGCAGGATGCCCGGCACGGGAACCCAGATAAACGGCATATATTGGCCAGAGAATTGGAGCAGCCTCTGCCTGAGCACCAGGCCGGGGCAAATAAAAACGACGATTGAGGCCGCTGTGGCCAGAATTACGAGTAGCGAATGCTTGCAAAGTTCGAGAATGTCGGTACCTCGAATAAGAAATGGTTGTGAGAAGCCAAGCCATCCTTTGGCGCCCGTCGATCCATCCACCGCAACGATCCTGAATTTCGTGGGCTCCTTAACGCCACCCAACGAAAGATGGATCCGCGTCCAGGTCTCTGCCGGATCGCCGGTGGGCGAAATGGGGAGCGTAACGATGCCCGATTTGGCTGTCGCGACTTCTGCGGCAAGTTGGTTGTCCGGCTGATTAGGATACCCGGATACCCATATGTACATGCGAGGAACCGGAGCGTACCAGGGCGAGTAAGCTTTGCCAACCGATTTTTCAGAGCCCAGCCAAGATCCGTAGAGTTTCACATCGCCATCAAACGACGGAGGGCCGATTGTACTGCTGACAGCGTTATTAGCAAAGCCGGTGCCCGATATCAGGGGCTCATGCGGGTCAAGGGCGGCAAGAGGGGACAATTGCAACAGAACCGGCTTCACATGAAGCACACTGCCGCATATGAGGAACGCGATCGCGGCGAAGCAAAACCCGAGCGCAACCTTGTCTGCTAACGCAAGTTTGAAACGCGATCTCACGTCTTTGCTTCTGCTGTTTGACGCCGGGCCAAGCTCTTCAGGAGAAGCAAACCGGCGATCAGCACAAATAATGAGAGAGTTAGGATTCCATACCGCAGTGAACCTTGCGGTTCCATGAAGGAGATATAGAGCAGAAAATTGAGCTCGATTTGAAGCGATGCAACAATCACGGCAAGCCAATGCGAAACTGCCCAAAGTGCCAAGATCGAGCCCGCGTACGCCAGCAGAACCGTCGCATACGCGCCTTGGTGTATCACTGTCTTGCCCGGAACAAACATAATGATGCACCAAATCATCGCTGTAAAAGCGATGAAAATCCAGACGATCGCCGCGAATTTCCATTCTCGCGACCGGTACCGCTGAAGAATGCCCGAGACTAGAGAAATCGGCCCAAGCACCAGGCAGCCTAGATTCGGAACGAAAAAGAAGAAGCACAGCGCTCTAAGCGTTCCGGCAGTTTGCCGGAGCGGAGATTCCTTTGCCGTGGTACTCGTGGCCATTTGACACAAAAGTTGGAGTACATAGTGCCAGTATTCGGCTTGATGGTCGGCGACTGCTTTCACGTTTGCCAACTTATTGTCGACGTACTGATGAAAGGTGAGATTCCTGTACGCGCTCGCGAGTAGCTGAAGAAATGGGCGCGGATCAGGACCTTGGACTCCAGCTAAATGCCACTTCAGCAAGCGATCTCCTGGAGGATCATAGAGCTTTTGATAGAGGATCCACGGCAGATACAAACAGATGCAAGCGGCGGCCATGAGGACTAGCGTCTTTGCGTTTACGCTCCTTCGAATAACAAGCATTGTGAGGACAATGCCAATAATCGCAAATACGCTCCCTCCGTGAGCGAGGAGTCCGAAGGTGGCCAGCGCTGCGGAAAGTAAGGGGATGAATGTGGTCGTCCTGAGAACGACGGCGAATCTGTCAGCCAGAAGAACAGCAGAAGCCGCCAACATATAAGCTCCCGCGAGAAGTTTTGGCCAAACGTAAAAGCTGTTCAGGAACACGAATCCAGAGAAGAGACACACAGCGAGCGCGAGCGCAATCGCCCTTGGGTCGAGATCGAATGCGGCCAGAAACAACCAAAGGGCAAAGATCCACAGGCTCTGCGCGATGACAGAGATTACAGTGTATTGCAATATTTGCGGGTGCTGCAGATACGGCCGCTGCGAAAGCACAATGCCCGACAGGAGCGGAGGCCGATCACTCAAATGCCAATCTCCGAGCGGTTCGGGTTTCTCACCCCTCCGGGTAACCTCCGCAAGCACGTATGATGCCTCGTTGTCGCCGGGTAGCGGGTGAGAAAAGCGTATGGAGGCTGTATGGAGGGGATCATCCAAGCCACCGAACATGAAGCCCGTCGAGAGGACAAGCAAGGCTGCTGCCCCAACCAAGCCTATGGGAGCGAGCAGAGCGTATAGAGCGCTTCGGCCGGCGGTGTCGAGGCGCGGGCAAATCCAAATCAGCAATACGACTGCAGCAATCGGCAGACATAAGGAAAAAAAACCGCCGAGCTGCGGAGAAATGAACCAGAACCAAAAGGCTAAGTAGCCTGAAGCGGCGATTGTGACAAGTGCTATCAGACCGAGAAGAATAATGTCGCGAATACCCTTCCGCACCGCGACGGCACACACTGCAAAACAAGGAAACAAGATCAGAGCAAAATGCGTGACTGTACTTAGAAGAAGAAGTATCGCTTCAGCTTGCCACACAACTACTCGCTACCTTCGCGAGCTTCCGCTTTCTCAGTTCCTAAGTTCTCAGCGAATCTGAATGTGTAGCTGCAAAGCCATGCAGTTCCGCTGAACATAACAAAGAGCGCAAGGAAGTCGGTCAGACTGAAGGGCATCTGGAGAAGCATACGTCGGGTCAAAATGGAGGGGAGCAACATCATAAGAAGAATCTCCGGGCCTCTGAACAATAGTGCCCACTTGCAAAGTTGCGAGAAACGCCACGAGTGCGCCAGGAATTTCTTCCAAATCACTGCAGCGAAGATGATCAAGCCCAGAAACCATGCATGCAGCCCATCTCTCATGAGGCCTTTCGTAGGCCATCCCATATATATCGTGAAAAAGACCAAAGGAATGAGAAAGATGTATAACACCCAAGCGATTTTTTTTCGACACGCAACATAGAGGATGGCAACTAAACAGAAGAAGAAGGCGATACCCGCGCCGAACGGGAGCGTATTCCAGTATTGGAAAAAGAAGGGAATTACCGGTGGGGAAGGCCCGGCGATCGAGTGCAGGCCCGGCTCAGTGCGATGGAAGATAAACAGGTTCAGTGGCACCAGGGTATTTAGGAAAGAATTCAATCGATAGCGGAGCCAAATGCTAGGAGTTACGACGGGTCCTCCACCGGCCATTGCAAAAAATGTTAAGAAAATACCCTGCGAGAAGTGATGATGATTGACAACCCCCCAGAGCAGGAGCACGAGAGCGAGGCCGGCCGAAAGGGAAACCGCGCTCGACACCCACAAGTAAATCTTAGGGGAGAGGGGGATTGTTTTCGGGGCTAATGGTGCACGCGACAAAACGAGAAAAGCGAGGAGGGACGGCAGCCATACAAGAACGGAGGGATGCCAGAGATATCCAATGCCCAGCACGAATCCGCCGAGCAGATACCGCGACTGAAAAATTAGATAGGCACACAAAAGCACGAACGCGGCAGATTCCAGCTTCGGCCAAGTGAAATATATTTCGTGAACGACGAACGGGGCAGTCGCGGCAAGAAGGAACGTTAAGAACGCCCACTGGTCAGACAGAAATAGCCTGGCGAAACCGAAGACGGCCATAAGGCTGGACGCGGCGATGACAATCATCGCAATCCGATATGCGGCGAAACCCTCCGGATCGAAGACGGTCCAAGGCTGATCGGGAAGGGTTGCGGGCACTTGGACGGGACTGGCCAGCACAATCGGGCTGGCTGCCAAGCCGGCAATAGGACCGCGGGATGAGAAGTCCCAACCCCCGTGCAAACGCTTGGAGAGCTGAACGTAGGGTTGAAGACGCAACGAAACCAACTGCACGGTGACGAAGGACATGCGACTATCGCTTCTCTCTCCCACCTCAAGAGTTCGGGATATCGTGCCGCCAAAGAGTTCTCCCTTGGGTCCAATAGAATACGTAGATTTCGCGACGGCGATTGCAGTCAGCGCAACAAGAACCAGTAGCACCCGCCTTTGCATGGCCGTCGTAAAGCTGGAAAGGGGCACACGAACGAACTGATATGTCGCATATAGGATGACTAACCACAGGCCTCCGCGGGATATTAATTGCGGCGATAACCGGTGTGGTCCGATCCACGAAGCCAATCCCAAAAGAGCCAGGCCGAGCAGACCTGGAACCGGGATCCAAATAAATGCCAGATCCCGGCCAGAGGATCGCAGTTTTTGACGAAGTATCAGGCCAGGAGAAAGAAAGAAGACGATGCAGGCGGCCGTTGTGAGAACGACGAGGAACAGCTGTTTCAACAGTCTCAGAGTGTCTTCACCCTGAATAACGAAAGGCTGAGAGAAACCTAACCAGAAAGTGGTCGATCCGTCTACGGCAACGATCCTGAATTTGACAGGCTCTCGAATCCCACCCAAAGAGACTTTCCTCGGGCGCAGGATTCGGCCGGTTCATCGTACGGCGAAACCGGCAGTCGGACGAGCCCAGAATGGGCGGTATCTATTTCTGCAAGGAGTTGGTTGCGCGGATGGTTGGGATAGCCAGCAACGAAAACGTAGAACTTAGCAGATGCCGGGTACCAGGGGGAATGAGCCGAGCCAGTCGGGTTATTTGAACCTAGCCACGATCCATAAAGTTTCAGATTTCCTTGCAAGGGCGGCAGCGTAGTTGTGGGGTACACAGCATTGCTTGCAAAACCACTACCCGAGATGAGAGGCTCGTTGGCATCGAGCGGGTACAGAGACGCGACGTGCAAGCGAATACGGTTAAGGTGAACTAAATTGCCGCACAACAGAAATGCAACAGCGGCGAGGCAAAAAATAACCGCGAGTTGGTCCGATCCGGTCCGTATTCTGATCCGATAAATGCTCTTAAGCTTCTGGAGTATCGCCAGAACTGCTGTTTCGATACCGACCTTCACCTTGCTATTGGCATTGGCTGGGCTGTCCAACAGCAAGCCATTGTCCCCAATCTTTTCCCCGATCTTCGGCAGTTATGCATAGATGCTTGGCGGACGCAGCAAGTGGAAAGCGCCAGAATCGCCAATAGTTGTCTGCATCTTCCATAGGGGCGACCGCAAGAACACGACTTGTATCGGGATCGCGGATTTCGACTGACAATCCATCGACAGATATCCCGTGCAAAACGGGCACGATTATACAACCATTCACGGGCGCATTAAACTTTAACGAACGAAGTTGACCCGTATTTGCGTCGCTGCCACTCCAGCTCCCATAAGATCGCTTCGGGGGCGTCGTCCCAAATTGCGAGCCTGGTGGCACTCCATTCACGGTCCAGCTTGGGTCCATTCGCCATTCGAGTCCAGTTATGGGAGCACCGACATTTTCCAGGGGCGCAACTGTAACGGCCGGAATGGCTGAAGGACCTGCAATCAGTGCAATGCCTGGGCGGCGGCGCTCTATCACATACGTGGAGAATGACTTTGTGGGAAAAGCGGAGTTTATGAATCCAACCCAGGCCAGTGAAGAGGGCGTAATCATTGATTGAAGCTCAGGAGGAAAGCCTGCCAGAAGTTTTCCTCCGAGCCCCACAATCCGCCCTGAGTCGTTCACAAAAACTATTCGTTGGGACCGAGATCCTTCTGTCCAACCCTCAACCTCCACCCCTCCGAGTACCGGCCGGATACGGGTTACGGCACCCGATTGACGTGGTCTTGGCAGTTCTGAAAATCTGGACACGAAAGCTTTCCCAAGCGAGGAACTGTAACCGCGGTGGAAAATAGACAAATGATTGTTGCGAAGCGCCGGTAGGTAGATTTTCACAAAGTTCAGGTCTGGAAAGACGTATTGGATCATCTCCGGATCAAGTAACCCGGATTCAACACTCAGGCTTGCCCACTGTTGCCGAGCAAACACCAAATCGTTTGTCGAAAGCCATTCTCCGAACTTCGGAAGCGCTAACCATAGGAGCACAATCGCAGTAAGTGCAATGTGTGTTGGAGAAGCGAGCCTCCAACGAGATCTCCCCGATAACCAAATCAGCACCATGACCAACGCTCCCCAGTTCACCAACGGAACTGTAAGGTATCTGCTCGCCTTCGCCGCAGTGAAGGAAGTATCACTCGGATTCATTCTGCCGGCAGCAATCAGAAGTCCACTTAGCAGGGTGAAAGCGCAGTGCCCAAAGAGCACAATGGCAGGCGCTGAAGTTAGCAGACGCGCTCGCGCCGCGATCGCAAACAGGACAAAGAACAACAAGATATTCACAAACCCAATCCACAAGGCGAATTGCGATGTCCCAAGAATCCCAAACGGCATGCTTACGTAACTTGACAAATACGCCAGCAGATAAACGGGATGGGTTAATAATGTGCTTAGATTTAGAGCGGCACTTACGCGATATCCGACGAAATATAAACCAATGTTAGCAACGGCTGCGCTTGCAAGTGCCATTAGATATTGTTTCTTAAGTGATAACAATACGGCGGTGGTTAAGATTATTGGCCAGAGTACCAATCCGTTCGCCGAAGAATACGTTGCCACCGTCCCTCCCACAATTGTCCCTACCAAATAAATGAGTCGTGAGGTCTTCCGAAAAAGGCTAAGTGAGGCAAGCGCAAATACGGAAGCAGACTGGGTCAACGTCCAATTCAAGAGAAATGGAATTCCGAGCGCCATTGCACTCCCTTCCCAACCCATAACAACGCCGGCAAGAAGAACCGTAGTGTAGCGAATCTTGAGAGCTAAGTTTCTGTCGGAAAGTAAGACCCAGCTCATAACCAGCCAATTGGAGAAGTAACAAATAAAGCTGATCGCGAGAGGTAAGATTTGCCGTCCGTGCAGCAAAAGCATATCTACGGCGAATATGACTTCAGGAAAAACTATGCGGTGTTCGTTATGCTGTTGCCAGAGCACACCGACGTCGAAGGCTCGATACGCTTGTAAGTTCTGGACCACGTTCCAGTAGTCCCAGTTGGGAAGAGGATTGTAATAGCACAGTATTTTTCGTGCCGTAAGAAACCAACTAAAGCCCGCCCACGCAGAGAGAAGAAGCAGCAAAGGCAGTGCAATACGATTCGAATTCGCGCTGAGCAGTCCACGCATACGCGTAATTAAGTACGCCCAGCGCTCGCGATATGAAAGGAAACGTAACTTGATGTCGACGGGTTGAGACGATTTAGCGATCCGATTCACCGAGAACCCTCGAGGATTGTATGGATGGCAGTCTAGGGTGCTGTACCGGCTGCCTTCTCGGCAGCGTCCAAACGGGCCTGGGCTTTTTTCATGGCGGCCAAGGCGTTGTCTGAATCGGGCTGTTGGTTGGCCTTTTTCATAGCTTCGAGCGCCTGATCGAGCTGCCGGCGTGCGCTCTCGGCCTGAATGTCGCGGCCGAATTCGGCGTGATCGGCCAACACTCGAACGTGGTTGTCGAAAACTTCGACGAAACCGCCGTCAATCGCTAGTACGCGCTCTTCGGCACCGCTTTGATAGGTCAAAACACCGGCTCCCAACGCGCTCAGCAAAGGAGCATGCCCGGCGAGAACACCCATATAACCGTCTTTACCCGGCAGTTCGGCCTCAGTCACCTCTTCATTGACGAGCAGGCGCTCAGGCGTCGCGACTTCGAGCTGAAACGTGTCGGCCATGTTTCAAGAAGACACGCTATTATCCTTTCAGTTTTTCAGCGGCCTCGAGCACATCATCGATCGTGCCCTGCATATAGAAAGCTTGCTCCGGCAAGTGATCGTGCTTCCCTTCGACGATTTCCTTAAAGCTGCGGACGGTGTCTTCGAGCTTCACATACTTGCCTGGACGACCGGTGAACTGCTCGGCGACATGGAAGGGCTGAGATAAGAAGCGCTCGATTCGGCGGGCTCGCGCGACGGTCTGCTTGTCTTCATCACTGAGTTCGTCAATACCGAGAATCGCGATGATATCCTGCAAATCTTTATAGCGCTGAAGCGTCTGCTTCACGCGTTGTGCGATGTCGTAGTGCTCCTGCCCCACAATATTGGGATCGAGAATGCGCGAGGTGGATGCAAGCGGATCGACGGCTGGATAGATACCGAGCTCCGAGATCGCGCGCGATAACTGCGTTGTCGCGTCCAGGTGCGCGAAGGTGGTGGCGGGCGCCGGATCGGTGTAGTCGTCAGCCGGCACATAAATCGCTTGTACGGAAGTGATGGAGCCTCGTTTGGTGGAGGTGATGCGCTCCTGAAGCTCGCCCATTTCTGTCGCGAGATTTGGCTGGTAACCTACCGCGGACGGCATGCGGCCCAGCAACGCAGAGACTTCGGAGCCGGCCTGCGTGAAGCGGAAAATATTGTCGATGAAGAGCAACACGTCCTGCCCTTCCTCATCGCGGAAATATTCGGCAACGGTCAAGCCGGTCAACCCAACGCGCAGCCGCGCGCCTGGCGGCTCGGTCATTTGCCCGAACACAAGCGCGACCTTCGATTTCCGCCAGTCATGCGGGTCCACAATGCCGGATTCCTGCATTTCGAGCCACAGGTCATTGCCTTCTCGTGTGCGCTCGCCGACACCGGAAAAAACAGAGACACCGCCGTGCTTCATGGCGATGTTATTGATCAGCTCCTGGATAATGACAGTTTTGCCGACACCGGCCCCGCCGAATAGCCCAATTTTTCCGCCACGCAGATACGGCTCGAGTAGATCGACAACCTTGATGCCTGTCTCGAACATTTCGAGTTCTGTCGACTGATCTTCGAATAATGGGGCAGAACGATGGATAGGAAGCTTCTGGTCCGTATCAATCGGACCCATATTGTCCACCGGTTCCCCTAGCACGTTCAGTACGCGCCCCAAGGTTTGCTTCCCTACGGGAACGGTAATCGGCTCGCCCGTATCAAACGCTTTCATCCCGCGAACCAGGCCGTCAGTCGGCTCCATAGCGATGGTCCGGACACGGCCTTCGCCGATATGCTGCGCGACTTCTGCAATGATATCGATTTTCAAAGGAACGTCGAAACCTTCGCTCGTCACGTGAATGGCATTGTAGATCTTGGGGATGTGGCCTTCCGGAAATTGGATTTCGATGGTCGGACCGGCCACCTGAACGACATGGCCTTCCGCCAGAGCTACATCTTGTGTTGCCATAAATTCTCCAAACAGTTACGAAGCGGCAGCACCGCTTACAATCTCGATAATTTCACGCGTAATAGCGGCCTGCCGGACACGGTTCATATTGAGCGTTAGCGATTGAATCACGTCACCGGCATTCGAACTGGCAGTATCCATGGCGGTCATTCGCGCCGCATGCTCGGCAGAATTAGACTCGAGCATGGCACGATAGATCTCCATCTCCACATAACGCGGCAGCAGAACGCTCAGAAGTTCCTGAGGCGGCTGCTCATAAATATAGTCGATCTGTTCACCGCCCTCCGGGACTTCCACGGGAAGAATTTTTCGCGTGACGAGATTGGACGCCATTATGTTCTTGAATTCGTTGACCGCGATATAGACAGCATCTACTTCGGCCTTGCTATAGAGATCGATCATCTTGTCCGCGATCTGGAATGCCTGGTCGTAGGTTGGCCTTTCAACGATGCCGATGTGCTCTCCCGTCACAGTGAAGCCTCGCTTGCGGAAATAATCGCGGGATTTGCGGCCAATCGTTTCGACACGTATTTCAGCACCGCGATGCTCGTCGATAAACCGCTGCGCCATGCGAAAAAGGTTCGCATTGAACGCGCCAGCCAAACCGCGATCGCCGCTGATGACAATCATCTGAATGCGTTTTTCTTCGCGGGTCTGAAGTAGCGGCAAGTCGGCTACTTCTTCGTTTCCCGCTGCGGCGGCAGCCACATTCGACAGCACGCGATTCATTATGTTGGCATATGGTCTGGACGCCAGGGCGCGCTCCTGAGCGCGGCGCAGTTTGGCCGCAGACACCATCTTCATGGCTTTAGTGATCTGCTGTGTGTTCTTGACGCTGCGAATGCGCCGCCGGATGTCGATCAAACTCGGCATCGGCTAGATTTTGCCTACCGGCGCCTCAGCCGCAACAGTCTCCTTCGGGTGCCGATTATTTTCAGGCGATTCCTTTGCCCTGTCGCCTTCAGCAGGCGCTTGTTTGCTCTTCTGATCGGGACCGGCCTTCTCTTCCGCCTGCTTTGCCTCTGTCTGCTGCGGCTCTCTGGGACCTTGGAAGCGTTGCTTGAATTCGTTCAGCGCGTCGATAACCTGCTTTTTGATTTCTTCATTGAGCTCGCGCTTTTCCCGAATGGCCTTGAGTAGATCGGGCTTGTTATTGTCGAGGAACTTATAAAGCTCGCTTTCAAAGCGCCGCACGTCTTCAACGCGAAGATCATCAATATAGCCATTCGTTCCGGCGAAGATGATCATCACTTGTTTTTCAACCGGCACTGGCGAGTACTGGCCCTGCTTAAGGATTTCCACCAGGCGCTTGCCGCGGTTCAACTGCGCTTGGGAGGCCTTGTCGAGGTCAGAACCGAACTGCGCGAATGCAGCTAGGCCTCGATATTGAGCCAAATCGAGCCGCAAAGTGCCCGCAACCGTTCGCATGGCTTTTATTTGCGCGTTTCCGCCGACGCGGCTGACCGAAAGACCTACGTTGATGGCCGGCCGAATGTTGGCATTAAAGAGGTCAGATTCAAGATAGATTTGACCATCAGTTATAGAAATCACGTTTGTGGGAATGTATGCAGAGACGTCGCCCGCTTGTGTTTCGATGAGCGGCAGAGCGGTGAGAGATCCGCCGCCTTTCTCATCGGACAATTTGGCGGCGCGTTCCAGCAGACGGCTGTGCAGATAGAAGACGTCGCCTGGATACGCCTCGCGTCCCGGCGGCCGGCGCAATAGCAGAGAGATCTCTCGATACGCGGCGGCGTGTTTTGAAAGGTCGTCATACACGCAAAGAGCGTGCCTTTTTGAATCGCGGAAGTACTCACCGATCGCACAACCGGCGTACGGAGCGATGTACTGCATCGGAGCCGGATCTGATGCCGTGGCGGCAACCACGATTGTGTAATCCATTGCACCGTGCTCTTCAAGTATCTTCACCACCTGCGCTACTGTCGATCGCTTTTGGCCAATCGCGATGTATATGCAGATCAGGTCGCCGCCCCTCTGGTTAATGATCGTGTCGAGCGTGACGGTCGTTTTCCCAGTCTGACGGTCTCCAATAATCAGCTCGCGCTGGCCGCGACCAATAGGCACCATGGCGTCGATTGCTTTGATGCCGGTTTGCACGGGCTGCTTTACCGGTTGGCGGTCAACCACACCGGGAGCCAGGCGTTCCAGCGGATTGAAATCTTTTGTCTCAATTGCGCCCTTGCCATCAAGTGGCTGGCCAAGCGCATTTACGACACGGCCAATCATCGCCTCGCCTACTGGAATCGAAATGATTCGCCCCGTGCGGCGGACTTGATCGCCCTCCTTTACATCCTCGAACTCGCCCAACAACACAACGCCAACCTGATCTTCTTCCAAATTGAGCGCGATGCCAACGGTCTTCGGTCCAAATTCAACGAGCTCACCGGCCATGACGTTTTCGAGCCCGTAAATCCGCGCAATGCCATCCCCTACGCTGATGACGTAACCGGTTTCCGATACATTCGCCACGGCATCGAAATTCTCGATTTGCGAGAGAAGTACGCGTGAGATTTCGTCCGCTCTGATTTGAGCCATACTTTTTAAGACAATTCCTTTTAGATTTGCGCTAACAAGCGCTGGCGCATGCTTTCCAACTTGCCTCGAAGAGAAGCGTCATATTCCCTGGAGGCGACGTGGGCCCGAACACCTCCGAGCAGCACCGGATCGACTTTATATTGCGCCCGGATAAACTTCCCGAGCTTCGTCCCGAGAGCCTGTTCAATCCCTTGCCGCTGCTCGGGTTTTAGTTCTTTCGCGGATGCTATCTCAGCGGGAATCCATCCCGACTTCTCGTCCACGATCATCTCAAAACTCTGCTTGATTGCGGGTAACTCGCGAGTCCGGCGGTGCCTGACGACTACCAGCAGGAAATTTCTCATTAGGCGATGCAAACCTAATTCATCGGCAAGCGTTGAGATCAGCGCCGTCTTGCGGGCTTTGCTGACGGCTGGCGAAAGCAGTGCGATATGAAGCTCTTTGGATCCCGAAATCAAAGACTCCGCAGCCGCGAGCTGCGCGATTGCATCCTGCGGCGACAGCCCGGAATTTGGCGCGAATACGGCGTCAGCGAGGGCACGGGCGTAGTGGGTCGAAAGGGCGTCGGTCATTGCCTGACTCTTCCTCGCGTCATCGCCTGCCTGACTCTTCCTTGCACCATCTAATTTCTTCGCTCCACGAGATGGATGAAATCCTGAACAAGATCATCCTGCAGGTCCAATGCAGCGCGATCCCTGAGGCGGCGCTCGGCTTGCTCCAAAGCGAGCTGAGCTGCATGCTGCCGAACCATGCGCGCGCCCTCCAGTCGAAGAGCTTCGATCTCGGCTCCGATGTTATGGCGGATGTGCTCTATTTCGGCTTCGGTCTCGTGGCGAAAACGCTCGTGCTCGCGTTCCATTTCGGCGGCATAGTGCTGACGCAATTTCTTTACTTCTTCCGCCAAGCCGGCCATTTTCCTGTCGATCTCGGAGGAACGGAACTCGGCGTCGATCTTGAGCCCCATCGCATCCTGGATCGCTCTCTGGATCTCAGCAGAACGCGCATTAAAGAAGGCTGGCGCATACCTGGCTATGAGATAACCCAGTCCGATCGCAAAAATTAAGGTGTTTGCAATTTTCCAGCGCGTTACAGCGTCTATCGCGGCAGTTTCCCGCGGCGTGGGGATTTGGGCAGCTGCGGGATGGGCCGCAGCAAGCAGCAAAAACGCGCCGAATAAAAAGAATAAGAAGAGACGCCGCACTATGCTGCTCTCCGACTCAGCAATGCGTTCACGATTCGATCGCTAAGGGCATCGACACTCGCACTTAGCTCCGCTTGAGCGCGCTCCGCTTCTTCTGCAATCAACCGCTTGGCTTGCTGAATATCCTGGTCAGCTTCAGCGCGCGCCTTTTGAATCGCTTCCTGTTGTTCGTCGGTCCACTTGCGGCGCAAAGCTTCGTGTTCCTGCTCCAGCTCGGCCCGCGCCATTTGTAACGCGCGTTCGAATTCCGTCGTCTTCTGGTTTGCCGCTGCAAAAGCCCTTTGAGCCAGCTCCCTGACACCTTCGGTAGCCCTCTTACGCTCTTCCAAGATGTTCGCCAGCGGCTTGAAAAAGACGTACTTGAGATAAACGGTTAAGAGAGCAAAAAAGATGATGGTTGGGGCTGCTTTCAGCAGTAGGTCGCCAAGAGCCTGTAGTGTCTCTTCCATTCAGAGTATCTTTACTTTAAAGCGCACCGGGGTCAAGTGTCTTATGCGCTGATTGCGAGAGTCCCCGAGCGCACGAATATTGCTTGAGTTCTACCTCTATGAACATACGCTAGCACAGGCAATTTTCATGGGTCAATTGATGGCGCGCGTTACATCTAGCGTGAGAAAGGTGCGCGCAAATCACCGCGAAAATAATTCTTTGTCAAGTATTTCCCGGGCCTTCCTCATGGATACGCACCGGTTGACAGACTCGATTTGCGTGTAAACTAGAGTCAGGTACTTTTATCTGATTTCTTCCTTCTCCGATTCCACCGCGCACATCTGCGCCCTCCTTTAGTTCGGCATGTATCCACCCAGAAGCTTTCCGCCGCGCCGGCCTAAAATTCGAGAAAACGTTAATGAGGCAATTCGAGTGAGAGAGGTCCGTGCTGTGTTTCCAGACGGATCGGCTGAGATCATGCCCACGCCAGCGGCTGTCCGCAAGGCGCAAGACATGGGTCTCGACCTGATATTAATTGCTCCTACCGCTGAACCGCCCGTTGCGAAGGCCATGGACTATGGTCAATGGCAGTACGAACAGAAAAAGAAGCAACACGAGGCGAAGAAGAAGCAGCACGTCATCCAAGTGAAGGAATTAAAATTTCGGCCTAACACGGATGACCATGATTACGACTTCAAGAGGAATCACGCCATTCGATTCCTGAAGGAAGGCAATCGCGTGAAGGCCATCGTGCAGTTCCGCGGCCGCGAGATTGCGCACACGGATCTCGGCAAGAAACTCTTGCTGCGCTTCGCCGAAGATCTAGCAGGGGTTGGGGCGATCGAAGGGCATCCGCGTTTGGAAGGCCGTAACGCCCACGTGATTATCAGCCCGGTGAAAGCAACCGCCGCTCCAAAAGAAAAGCCCGAAAGAGCGAAGAATCAGAATCATCCCGAGGCTTCCCCGGTTCCGCAGGCGTAAGACCCACGACTCTGTTCCCGCCGCCAGCATCATCCTAGCTGAGGATTTACATCTTTTTGACATTCCAGGTGTTGATTAGGACCCCAGTGGGGATTACGCTGCAAGAACATGAGCGCGGCAGTAGACGTACGCAACCCTGAGAAACCGAAGCGAGTGGCGATTGTCGCTTCGAATACCACGAACTCTAAGCAAACGGGATGGCCGGTCGGATTCTGGTGGGCAGAACTGGTTCATCCTTACTGGAGCTTCGTCGAGAACGGCTATCAAGTCGAGATTTTCAGTCCGGACGGAGGCAAGCTGGATGGAGACAGTTGGAGCGATCCAAGAGACCTTAGCAGGTACTCAGCAGAGGACATTCTGAGCCTTGGCTTCATCAGCTCACCCAAACACCTCTGTTCGGTGAACAATTCCAAGCCCATCTCCGGCCTGAAATTGGAGAATTTCGATGTCATTCTATTTGTTGGCGGCCAAGGACCAATGTACACGTTCTTTAATGACGAACGGGTGCACCGGCTCGCAGCCCAGTTTTACGAAGCGGGGAAAATAACAGCCGTGATCTGCCATGCAACATGCATTTTGCTCAAGACGAGGCTCAGCAACGGCAATTTGCTGGTGGAAGGCAAAACCTGGACCGGCTTTGCCAACTCGGAAGAGCAGTACGCGGACGCCTACGTCGGAAAGCGCATTCAACCATTCTGGATTGAGGAGGAAGCTCGGAAGATCCCGAACACGAACTTTGTTGTAAACGGACGTTTCAGACCATACGCAATTCGGGATGGCAACCTCGTTACTGGTCAGCAACAATATTCGGGAGCTGCCGCTGCACGCATGATCATTGAAGCTTTGGGGATGTAATTGGAGTTACCGGAATTCTTCTTGTAAACGATCTAACTCCGATTGACCGGGGCAGAGCTTCTGATATGGCAGCCTTGCGAGCGGAACTTCGGAAGTGCGATTCATTTCGTGGAGGTCGCTGATCGTTTCGTCGACGAATAGCAACCCAGTGACGATTTCACCCTTGGTCTGCTGCTCCATAAGATACGAGATCGCTCTGCGGCGGTCCGTCGGATCATAGTTCTCGGGAACTGCTTTGAATTGCACAACGCTTCCATCGTGCATGGTGACGTTTGTCACTCCATTTTGCGCAATTGTAGCGAGAATTTCCTTTTCCGGAGGAACAAAGTCCACCTCGGTCGCCTTCAACTCGTGTTTACGCGTATATAGATAACTCTTTGTCGAGCCTGAATGATCGTTGAAGGTGACACAGGGCGAAATGATATCGATAAGCGCAAACCCGCGATGCGCGAGCGCAGCTTTCAAAATTGGCACCAGCTGCTCCTTATCGCCCGAAAAACTACGCGCAACAAACGTCGCCCCTATGCTGAGAGCGAGCATGACCGGATCGATTGGCGACATTTCGTTTGCTTCGCCTCGCTTGCTCTTCGATCCCGCATCGGCAGACGCCGAAAATTGACCCTTGGTCAGCCCATAGACACCGTTGTTCTCAATGATGTAGACCAGCCGTACATTGCGCCTGATGGCATGGCACATGTGGCCGAGGCCTATCGAAAGCGAGTCGCCGTCGCCCGATATGCCGATATACGTGAGCTCGCGGTTTGCTGCATTGGCGCCGGTCGCGATCGGGGGCATGCGCCCATGGGCAGAGTTAAATCCGTGCGCACCCCTCACGAAGTAAGCCGGCGTCTTGGACGAGCACCCGATCCCGCTCATTTTGGCGAGCATGTGCGGAGCCATTGAAACTTCCCAAAGCGCCCGGACAATGGCGGCCGTTATGGAATCATGGCCGCATCCGGCGCACAGGGTCGACATCGATCCCTCGTAATCGCGGATGGTCAACCCGAGTTCGTTCCGCTGAAGGCTGGGGTGCTGGGCGACAGGTTTGATAATTGACGGCATAATTACTTGTCCAGGTGTCTCATGATCCCATCTACTACGTTCCTGGCACTCAAAGGAAAGCCGCCATACACGAGCACGGAGCGCAGCCTATCTTTGGGCACACAGGTCTCCAGAATCAGTAGGGATCGAAGCTGCGCGTCACGGTTCTGTTCGACGACAAAGCAGTACGCGTGCTCATAGAGGAAGGCTTCCACACTCTTATCGAAAGGGAAACCGCAAATTCGCATGTAATCGGCGGGAATCTCACGCTCGGAGAGAAGCTCCAGTGCCTCGAGAACCGCGGGTTCGCATCCGCCAATTGTAATTACGCCGAATCGGGCCTCAGCACGCCTATCGATCTTTGGCAACGGCACAAATTTCGCCGCGGCCTTCTGTTTCAATGCAAGCCGATCGATCACTTCCTGATATTCGCTTGGCGTCTCGGTGTATCGACCGAATTTATTGTGACCAGAGCCCCGGGTTACATACGCTCCAGTCGCGTGCACGCCCGGCAGAGTTCTCGGGGCGACGTAATATTCATCTTCATCGGAGTAGCGATGATACTTCGCAACTTGTTTAAGATGCTCTGCGTCAAGTACCCGGCCACGGTCAGGACGGTACGAATCATCCCAATTGAGGCGTGGCACCACCCAATCGTTCATCCCGATATCGAGATCCGACATCATGATCACGGGCGTTTGAAAGCGTTCGGCCAAGTCAAACGACTTTACGGCGAATTCGAAGCATTCTGCCGGATTAGCCGGAAACAAGAGGATGTGTTTCGTATCGCCATGTGAAGCGTAGGCGCACTCCAGGAGATCCGCCTGTTGCGTGCGGGTCGGCATTCCTGTCGAGGGGCCTACTCGCTGAACATCGATCACCACGGCGGGAACCTCGGTGTAATAGGCCAAGCCGAGCAGTTCATTCATCAGCGAGATGCCAGGACCGGCCGTTGAAGTAAATGCTCGGGCCCCATTCCAGCACGCCCCGATCACCATTCCAATTGCCGCCAGCTCATCTTCGGCCTGGAGAATGAGATAGTTGTTCTCTCCGGTATGGGGGTCGCGCCGGTACTTTTCGCAAAACATCTTGAAAGCGTCCATCACCGACGTTGCGGGCGTGATCGGATACCAAGCAGCAACCGTCGCGCCGGCATACAAACAGCCGAGCGCCGTCGCGGTGTTTCCGTCGATCAGGATCTTGTCGCGATTAGCGTCCATCCTCTCGAGGTGAAATGGGAGCGGGCATTCGAATCGCTCTTTGGCATATTCATACCCTAGACGCAACGCTTGCCGGTTCGATTCCCGAAGCGCTTTCTTGCCCGCAAACCGCTCTGCCAGGAGCTCCTCAACCGTCGGCATATCGATGTCAAGAATGGCCACGAGCGATCCTGCATACCCAATGTTTTTCATCAATGTACGAGCGCGCGGGTCCTGAAAATTTCGATTGCACATTTCCGCCAGCGGGACGGGCAAAAAATTTACATCTTCTCGGTAGAGCGTCCGGTCCAGCGGCCACGAGGAATCGTACAGTACATAGCCGCCCGCCCGTACCTCAGCTATATCGCCCGCATAAGTCTGCGCGTTCATAGCCACCATCAGGTCATAATCCAGAGCGCGAGCCGTATGACCCTCTTTGTTTACGCGAATTTCGTACCAGGTGGGCAGCCCCTGAATATTTGAAGGGAACAGATTCTTGCCGGAAACGGGGATTCCCATCCGGAAAATGGCTTGCATCAGAAGGCCATTAGCGCTGGCAGACCCAGTGCCATTCACGTTCGCAAGTTTGATGGCGAAATCGTTTACGCGGGTACGCAAGTGTTCGTGCACGCCTTTACGCCTGCGTATGGAATAAGAAGCTCAAATTTCTGCATGTCCCAAGCCGCAGTAGGACAGCGTTCAGCGCATAAGCCGCAATGGACACAGACATCTTCGTCTTTCGCCATGATCCGTGTTGTTTGAGGAAGTGGCGCGGACACATACAGAGCTTGATCGAGATTCAGAGCCGGAGCTGAGAGCCGCGTCCGGAGCTCCATCTCTTCTCCATCCTTGGTGATCGTAAGACATTGGACAGGGCAGACGTCAATACAAGCGTCGCACTCAATGCAGCGCGCCGCCGTGAAATCAGTTTGGATATCACAGTTCAGGCACCGCTCCACCTCTCGCGCGGTCTGTTCCGCGGTGAAACCAAGTTCCACCTCGATATTGAGCTGCTCAAAGCGCTCGACCAGATCCACATGCCGCATGCGCTGGCGGGCCACTGGATTGTAATCGTTGTGATAACTCCACTCACTGATTCCCATTTTTTGGCTGATCAGGTTCATCCCCTGGGCCGGGCGATCGGTTGTCGGAATGCCTTCGCAGTAATTGTGGATTGAAATGGCAGCTTGATGAGCATGCTCAACAGCCCAAATGATGTTCTTGGGACCGAACGCCGCATCGCCGCCGAAGAAGATACCCGGGCGTGTGGCTTCCATAGTTATTTCGTTCACGACAGGCATTTCCCACTTATCGAATTCAATGCCTAAATCGCGCTCGATCCATGGAAATGCGTTCTCCTGACCGATAGCCAATATGACGTCATCTGCCGCGAGAAATATCGTATCGAGCGTCTGCGAGCGCTTGGCATCAGCGTCCCACTCCAGGCGTTCGAACAGCATGCCTTTGAGTTTGCCCTCTTCAATGACGAAACTCTTCGGGGCATGATTGATGACAATGTCAACGCCTTCTTCTTCGGAATCCTCCAGTTCCCACGGCGAAGCTTTGAAATACTTTCGCGGGCGCCTCGCCATCACTTTGATATCTTTGCCGCCCAGCCGCCTTGATGACCGGCAGCAATCCATTGCCGTATTCCCGACTCCGATAATCAGGACCCCCTCTCCAATCGAATCCACATGGCCGAACGCAATCGACTCCAGCCAGTCAATGCCGATGTGAATCCGATCTGTATCGTGGCGTCCTGGAACGTCGAGATCTTTCCCCCGGGGCGCGCCACTTCCGACGAACACAGCGTCGAATCCCTGCTGAAGCAAATCCCTCATGCTGTTCACGGGCGTGCTGTAGCGGATATCGACGCCCATGTTGAGGATCAAATCGATCTCCTCCATTAGGACTCGTTCCGGAAGCCGGAAAGCAGGGATATTCGATCGCATGAGTCCACCGGGCTTGTCGAGCTTTTCAAGAATCGTGATTTGATAGCCGAGCGGCAACAGATCGTTGGCAATGGTAAGCGAAGCCGGGCCAGCACCCACGCACGCAATGCGCTTTCCGTTTTTCTTGTCCGGAATCTTAGGAAGCAAATGCTCTATTTCGCCGCGAAGGTCTGCCGCAACACGCTTTAACCGGCAGATCGCCACCGGTTTCCCGTCTAATCGGCCGCGGCGGCAGGCGGGTTCGCAGGGTCGGTCGCAAGTCCGGCCGAGAATCGCAGGGAATACATTTGATTCCCGGTTGAGCATGTAGGCATCCGTGTACCTACCCTGTGCAATCATCCGGATGTATTCCGGAACATTCGTATGCGCCGGGCACGCCCATTGGCAATCCACGACTCTGTGGTAGTAGTTCGGGTTTTGAACGTCGGTGGGTCTCACACGGACCTATGACCAGCTGCTCAGCGTTACGCTAAATAGAGTTGGGACTTCATTATACAACGATTAGCCGTAACGCGCAGTTGCGGTCACCCGTCCCCAACCATCATCTTAGTTAGGGGAGATTGCTTGCCTGTCATCGTTGGAATCCCTCGCGAAACGTTCCCGGGAGAGCGTCGCGTTGCAATTACTCCGCGCCAATGCGAGTTGTTAGGTAAATCACAAATTGAAGTGGTGGTTGAACACTCGGCCGGTCTCGAAGCCGGATTTCCTGGTGACCTGTATGTTTCTCGCGGAGCCCGTCTGGCAACTCGGACCGAGCTCTTTCAACAGGCCGGCATCATCGCGCAGGTGCGTTGTCTGGGCACCAATTCCGAAGCCGGCCGTTCGGATCTTCCACTCTTTCGCGCAGGTCAGGGTCTGGTCGGTTTGGGCGAGCCCTTAACCGCTCTTATCGAAGCTTCGGATCTAGCCAATACTGGAATATCTTTCTTTGCGATGGAATTGATGCCACGCATCACACGCGCGCAGAGCATGGATGTTCTGTCTTCGATGGCCACTATTTCCGGCTATCGCGCCGTCATACTTGCAGCCAGCCATCTTCCGAAATTGTTTCCGCTGCTGATGACCGCCGCCGGCACCGTTACTCCAGCGAAAGTATTTGTGCTTGGTGTAGGAGTAGCGGGCCTTCAGGCGATTGCGACGGCGCGACGCCTGGGCGCAGTTGTTTCAGCTTACGACGTGCGTCCTGCCGTCAAGGAACAAGTGGAAAGTGTGGGAGCAAAGTTTGTCACTTTAGATGTGGACTCGCAAACGGCGGAAGACAAGGGCGGATATGCGAAAGCCATGGGTGAAGCGTTCTATCGCCGCCAGCGGGAACTGCTAAGCGAGGTTCTCCGCGAGCAGGATGTCGTAATCACCACAGCGGTAGTGCCTGGCCAAAAGGCGCCCGTTCTGATAACGGGAGAGATGATAACGGGGATGTGCCATGGGTCGGTGATTGTCGATATTGCCGCGGAGCGCGGTGGAAACTGCGACCTGACTCAGGCAGGTGAAATGGTTGTTCATCAGGGAATCACTATTCTGGGGCCGTTGAATCTTCCGTCGATGGTTCCTTATCATGCCAGCCAGATGTTCGCGACCAATGTCGCCGCGTTTCTCCGTCTTCTGGTCCGCGATGGGGCCCTGAATGTGAATCTAGAGGACGAAATCATCCGTGAAACTCTCGTGACTCACGGGAACAGTGTTGTTCATCCCCGCATATCGGAACTCCTGAAGACAGCTCAGGGGCAAGAAAGGGAAGTCAAAGTATGAACTCCTACGAGATCGCGATATGGGTGTTCATGTTGGCGGCCTTTCTCGGCTTTGAGCTGATCCGCCGCGTTTCTCCGCTTCTACACACGCCGCTGATGTCGTTGACGAATGCCATCTCCGCAATCGCAGTGGTTGGCGCCATTCTTATTACCGGCGAAAAGAACGCTTCGACACTCAGTCGTACGCTCGGCTTCATCGCTGTAGTAGCATCAACAACCAACGTGGTAAGCGGGTACCTCATCACCGACCGGATGCTCAAGATGTTCAAGAAGCGAGGGCCGGCAAAGAAGTGACCGAGACAATTTTCCCGGTCCTCTACATTCTTGCGGCGGCCGGTTTCATTCTCGCTATTAAGTGGATGAATTCGCCCGTCACGGCGCGCCGAGGTGTCATTGTTGGCGAAATCGGTATGCTACTGGCCGTCGTTGGCACCCTCCTGCGGCGTGAGGTCGTTAGCTACGAGTGGATTCTGATCGCGTTCTTTATTGGCTCGGCGATTGGCGTCCCTCTCGCTTACCTAATGCCTATGACCGCCGTTCCGCAACGAACAGCTTTTTCGCACGCCTGCGGCGCGATTGCTTCGGCATTGATCGGCGCAGCAGAATATTTTCGCCATACTCCTCATGGGTTCGTCATGACGGCGCTCGTGGTGGAGACCTTACTCGGATTTCTCACCTTCACAGCGAGCCTCATGGCTTTCGGCAAACTCCAAGAAATACTCCCGACGCGGCCCATTACATATAGAGGACAGAATTTCGTCAACTTGGCAGTTTTCACTCTCGCGGTCGCGGTCGGGATTGCGCTCATCATCGCTCCAGAGCAAAGTTGGCTGTTTCCCATCTTTACGGTACTTTCATTGGCGTTCGGGGTCATGCTCATCGTCCCCATCGGCGGCGCCGACATGCCTACCGTTATCGCCCTTCTCAATTCTTATGCCGGCCTGTCGGCGAGCGCTATGGGGTTCGTGCTCGACAACAAACTTCTAATTGTTGCCGGGGCGCTCGATGGCTCATCGGGTTTCATTTTGTCGGTGATCATGTGCCGCGCTATGAACCGTTCATTCAGTAACGTACTTTTCGGTGCCTTCGGCACGATTCAGACCAGCGCGAAGAAGAGCACCGAACGGCCGGTTCGTTCTGCATCGCCCGAGGAGGCCGCCGAAATTTTGGACGCAGCCCGCAGCGTGGTCGTAATTCCGGGTTATGGTATGGCCGTGGCTCAGGCGCAACACAAGCTTCGGGAGATGTTCGATGTCCTTACGCGGCGCGGTGTTGATGTACGTTTCGCGATTCATCCAGTAGCCGGCCGAATGCCCGGACACATGAACGTGCTGCTGGCCGAGGCGGATGTCCCCTACGATCGTCTTTCCGAAATGGACGATATCAACCCGGACTTCCCTAGAGCCGACGTTGCATTGATTATCGGCGCGAACGACGTGGTCAATCCGGCCGCCCGGACCGACAAGAATAGCCCTATTGCAGGCATGCCGATCCTGAACGCTCACGAGGCGCGCACCGTAATGGTGATCAAGCGCAGCATGAGCCCTGGATTCGCGGGCATCGACAACGATCTTTATTACATGGAGAAGACACTTATGCTCTTCGGCGATGCCAAGGTGTTCGTCGCGAGTATTGTTAAGGAACTGAACGCGGCTGTTGCTGCGCGGTAGCGGAACCGTCCGAATTAACGCTTACGCCGCTGTTTTGCCAAAGTCGCGGCCCGAGCAGTATGAGCCAGAAGCCTCAGCGCCCGATTGACTGAACCGCTATCCGGGAACAGATCTACAAGATCAGGCTCGATCAACACCAGATTGGTGCCGGCAGCCACCTTTTGATAATACTTACCGCGAACCCCGCCCTTGAGTTGCGAAACGTCGTACTCACCCCGCATGGGAGCGTCAGACGTCTTTGGCGATCCCTTCCTAATATGCTTTCTGCTCAGACCACGTTGAGACCTTGGGTTCAGGCTTAGACCTATTAATCCGCGTAGAACAGGTATTTCCGCCACTGGTCGTCACTGCGCCCCAGCAGCCGCATCAGATGACGGCTAGTGTGCAAACTAAATGGGCGAGGCGCCCGTACCAGTTTCATGCCAGCTTCTTCGGGTGTTCGGTTGCCCTTTCTGTTATTGCAAGGATGGCAACAGGCAACAAGATTCTCCCAAGCCGTTTCGCCGGCCCTCGACCGGGGAACGACGTGATCCAGCGTCATCTCGCCAGATGGCAGCGTGCGATGACAATATTGGCAGGTGTAGCGATCCCGCATCAAAATGTTTTTCCGTGAGAGTGCGCGTGTTTGATGGGGAATTCGCCGGTATTCAAGCAGCCGGATCACTGAGGGTACACCTAGGGTGCGCCTAGCCGAATGCACCTGGCCTGGCGCTAGCTCTTCGGCCGAAGCAACTCCTTTCAGAATCAGCACCACGGCGCGGCGGGCGGCACAGATGTTGATCGGCTCGTAGCTCGCGTTCAGAACAAGAACAGGCCTATGAAGTCGATCCAGGCTGGGCATAGACTAGCTCCGCTTCCCCTACTGAACTCCCGTTCCGGCAAACAATACCTCTCGCGCGTCCCGTCTCGGGGAAGCCTTCGAAATGGACTGGAAGTTCCGCTGGTCCACACGCGCTAGCGTGAGTGCGGTGACGTGTGCTACTCCCGCCGCTTTCAAGGTCTCAGCAGCGCTGCGCAGCGTCGCACCCGTCGTGAAAACGTCGTCAATTAACAGAATGCGCTTGCCGGCAATTTGCTGAGCGTCCCTGACGCAAAATGAACCTTTGAGATTCTCGCGCCGCTGAACTTCCGTCAGACCGGCTTGAGCTTTCGTGTAACGCTTGCGACGGAAAGTAGTCGAAACTTTCAATCCGCATCGCTTCGCCACGGGCTTGGCGAGCAATTCCGCTTGATTGAATCCACGCTCCCACCGCTTGCGCCAGTGCATAGGCATTGCGATCACCAAGTCGATGCGCTCGTCAATGGGCATTGCCTGGACCATCAGACGGCTGAGGGGAGGCGCGAGGCTTTCCACTTTTGCATATTTAAAAAGGTGAATTAACTTGCGGAGAGGACCTTCATAACTGCCGAAAGAGTAGGCTGCATCAAAATTCACCAGGCTCTTCCGGCAGACTGTACAGAGGTCGTGCTCATCCAGCGGATAGGCATCTACGAAAGGTGTCCGGCAGGCTTTACAGAAGAATTCCGCTTTCAGCGGTTTAGGAAGAGAAAGGCAGGCAGGGCAAACTGGAATTCGGGATACATTTTGTAGAGGCTGCTCGCAAAGCCTACACTGGTCTGGGAAGACGAGATTGAAAATGCCATGTGAGAAGGTTTTGGTGCCGAAGAGCAACGCTTGCGGCCAGTGGCGGGTCTTAGATATGGCAGTGCGAGTCGTGAGACGAGGGAAAGCACACCCCCACTAAATGAAGAGTATACAACATACAAGAAAGTAGGAAACTCGCGATTAAAGTTGCCGCGGAAAGTTCTGAATGATTTAGGTTTTTAAGGATGGGAGCGGCAGCTTCCGTTTGACGGGTGGCTTTATTAGAGGGTTTATGTCATTGAATTCGCTTCGGGTTCTTCTCGTCGATGCCGACTCGCGCAAGTCGCAGATCATCTCAGGTAGACTTGCTGGCGCGAACCATACCGTGCTCCCGGCGAGCGGATTGGAAGAAGCATCGGACGCGCTGTCTAACCAGAAATTTGACGCAGTTCTGCTCGGCTGGCCGCTCCCGGCCGATGGAGTAGCGGATTTCACCGTAAGACTGCGGACCTTAGAAATGAAGCAACGGCTGTCATCGAGGACGCCAATCCTGTCAATTTCGCCCGATTTGCGCGACGAGTCCGCATGGCAACAAAGTGAAGAAATGGGGATTGATGGCTACCTCTCGGAACGCTTCGAGGCTAAAGCACTGATGGCCGCTGTGACCAGCCTTGCAAGAATGGTTTACGCTCCAAAGGAGCCGAATGAACGATCGATTTCGCCGAACTTACCCATATTTGAACCAGAGAAGTTCAAAGCGCAGGTGGCTTATGACCGGAATCTGCTGATTGAAATTATCGACCTGTTTCTAGCTGAACAGCTCATCCAAATTGCTGACATGCAGCAAGCGCTGGTTGATCGGGAGTACGACCGCCTTTATCTAACTGCCCACACCATTAAAGGTTCACTGGCGAGCCTTCATGCTGCCGTCGGAAGACTCCGCGCCGAAGAACTCGAAGCCGCAGCTAAAGACCACGATCAGCAGCACTGTGAGCAGTTACTTTCTGTTCTTAAGAACGATCTGGAGACGCTCGAGCCCGCACTGTTACGCTTGCGCGATAGTTCAATGCCTGCGTAAAGGCACGGATCAACCGCCTTTAACCACCCCCACGGCAATTCCTGCTGTTGCTACACTTAGGTTGCTCTTTTAGAGAACCACGTCTCGAGAACTACGTCGATGAGCTCCTCGCAGGCCCTCGAAATTGTTTGCGCTCACAGTCCGGATTCCGATGACGCCTTCATGTTTTACGGATTGGCGACGAAGAAGATCCGCTCACGCACGGTCACGTTCCGCCACGTTCTGGAGGACATCGAATCGCTGAATCGGAAAGCAACCGAAGGGCTTTACGAGCTTACGGCGATCTCTTACCATGCCTATCCGTACGTAGCGGATAAATATGTTCTAATGGCGAGCGGTTCGAGCGTCGGCGACGGCTATGGCCCAATGGTTGCCAGTTCCCGGCCCATGGCACCCGAAGAATTGAAGGGGAAAAGGATCGCCATTCCCGGCACCATGACCACGGCCTTTCTCGTGCTTAAGCTTTTTCAGCCGGAATTTGAGCACGTGATCGTTCCGTTCGATAAGATTCTTGACGCCGTCAAGGATCACGAGGTTGATGCCGGCCTGGTGATTCACGAAGGTCAGCTGACTTACGGTCACGAAGGTCTGCATAACATCATCGATCTAGGAAAATGGTTCAAAAGCAAGTACCAGTTGCCCTTGCCTCTAGGCGCAAACGCGCTTCGGCGCAATCTGCCGCCGGAAGTTCAGGCCGAATGTTCCAGATTGCTGCGAGAAAGTATTCAGTATTCTCTTGACCATCACGATGAGGCGCTGAACTATGCCATGCAGTTCGCCCGCGATCTGGACCCTGCGCTGGCTGAGCAGTTCGTTGGCATGTACGTCAACCATCACACGATAGACGGCGCTGAAGTCGTACCGCGCGCCGCGCAAAAGCTGCTCGATCTCGGCTACGAAGCGGGGCTCATTCCTCACAAAATAACCGTCGAGGTTGTCGGTTAACCCCGTTTCCGGTTAACTTCACAATATGCTCTTACGCTCGCTTCGCGCCATAACGTGTGTCTTCTGTCTGATTTCACTCGTCGCATTTGGCCAGAACGAAAATGGCTACAACGCAAATCAGCGGATCCTTCGGATTCGCGACCTCGGAAAGAAAAACTCCCAAGCTATCCCGGCCCTCGCACAGTACCTCAGCGATTCGAACCGCGACATCCGTATCGAAGCGGTTAAAGCGATTGTCAAGATCGGGACGGAAGCCAGCCTCGATCCGCTCACCAAGGCTACTCACGACAACGATGCCGAAGTTCAAATTCGCGCGACCGACGGCATTGTCAACTTCTATGTGCCGGGCTACGTGGCGAAAGGCCTAACGAGCCCGTTCACGCGCGGTGTACGGCAGGTGAAGTCATTCTTCTCGTCGCGAGACAATCAGATCGTCGATCCGGCCGTAGTTGTTCGTTCAGATGTCGCGGAGGCGCTAGGCGATGTGATACGTGGCGGCGCCAGCATAGATTCCCGCGCAAATGCCGCTCGTGCAGCCGGCATTCTGCGAGCCCGCCCAGCAGTTCCCGCGCTTGTTGACGCACTTCGCTCGAAGAACAGTGAGGTGATCTTTGAGTGTCTGGTTGCGCTCCAGAAAATAGACGATCCATCGGCCGGTCCAAATGTTTCGTTCCTTGCTCACGACCTGGACGATCGTGTTCAATCCACCGCGCTCGAAACCATCGGCGTCCTGCATAGCTCAAGTTCGGCTCCCGATGTTCGCTCCGTCCTGCGAGAGGCTCGCAATGTGAGGATTCGCCGGGCCGCACTTGACTGTTTAGCAATGCTCGGGATTCCGGACGATCGAGCAATTTTTCAGCAGTATGTAAACGATAGGGACGCGGACCTACGCGCGTCTGCCCTCGAAGGTCTCGGCCGCATTCGCGAGCCAGAAGACACGCCGGCTCTCGAGCAAGCCTATAACGAGAAGAATGCCGATCCAAAGGTCCATCTGGCTGCTGCGTTCGCGCTTGTGAGTGAAGGTAAAGTGGACACCTCCGATTTCAGCCCGGTCCGATATTTAGTGGAAAATTTGGAAAATAAAGGACAGCGCAATTCGGCGCAAGCCTATCTCACTGAATTGTGCAGGCGTGAGGACGTGCGCAGGGCTCTGTTCCCGCTCGTGTCGCAGGCCACTAAAAACCAGAAAATAGCGCTGTGCGCGGCTCTTTCGGCCAGCCGGAACCAGGACGTAATTCCAGTCCTCAACTCTCTGTCAAAGGATATCGATCCGGATGTCTCGTTAGCTGCTTCGAAAGGTCTGAAAACGGTACAAACGCCGAACCCCTGAAGCGGAGCCGCGACCACAGGGAGCGGTGATTACTTTGCTCTCTTCTGCTTCTGCTGACCGACGCGAATTTTAAAGTGTTGCTGCTTTGCTTCCTGGTAAGCCTTATGGTCGTGACGGGCGACAACGTCAGCGAGATACGCGTCTACGTTGACATCCTTGGGGAGTACTGCCATTACAGAAAAACTCTCGTTGCAAGTCGGGCAAAACGGCCGAAAACGCTTCACATTCGGGATCGACATCTCAACTTCAGAGTAACACGCTTTACCGTGCTGTCGGCATCCTGAACGAGCCACTCTCGCACCCCACAACTCAGATCTGCGAGTACGAGGTCGGGTTCAAGATGAGGCTCGTTATGTTCGAGACGATTTCTTCAAAATTGAACCGCGAAGAACTCGTGAGTTTCTTCCATTCGGGGTCTGAACCGAACGCCTTCCATTTAGCATTGATCTCCGAAAGATCTGGAAAGCTCAACATGTACGTCAAATTCGGCAAGTGCGAGCCAATCAGCGTGTCGCCATAGAAAACCTGCCAAAAACCAGCCCTTTTGGAACACGCCAAATTCGCCGTTGTTGAACATTTCGACCTTGCGCTTGTGGTCTTGATCCGTGGCACTCTCGTAGGTTCGAAGCTGAAACACTCGTGAGCCGTGCTGGGCCGTCACTGGCGGCACCGTAAGCCTCGGCCAACCTTCAAAAGCAATCATGAGCCGGCTTTCGACTCGTATATAAGCCGGTTGTTTTGCCGGGGCGTTGAGGAAGAACGCTGCGGCCTTTTGATACTCCTCGTCTCTCGTCAGACGGAACTCAGCGTTTACAAGAGTTTCAAGCGACGAGCTTGGAATCAGCACGTATAGGGAAGGCGTTTCCGGCCCAATATAGAGATCAAACGCCCCGACCGGCTTCATGCCAAGCCGGTTCAAGCCCGGAATCAACGCGTCGGCAACAAAGCTGCTCGTCAGCTTCTGTTGTGGTCCCGATTGGAGGTGGTACCGGCGAAGTTCGTAGTACTCCCGAGCGTTTCCTTCTCACGCCTGCTGCCCACCCCGCAAATAATTACTCGAAGCGTTGATCGCCAACGCCGAAGCGCCAAGCGACGAAGCTAGAAACCGGCGTCTTTGCATGTAATCTCCTTATGTAATCTGCATTTTAGCCGAGCGCAAAACCCACACAGATTCACAGCCCACCCTAGTCTTAGCTGGGATATTCCAGATTACGCCGAGTCCGGCCACACCCAGGATCAAGCGTGCCGCACGCGGCCAAGATACAAGCAAGTCCTGGCACCGTTGGGACCACTTATTCCGTTGTTCCGCAAACCTCTTCGCGCAACCCTAAGTTAGGAAATGACATTTCAAAAAGAGGATTTCAAATGAATCGAAAAAACTGGTCGAACTTGTTCATCTTAGCCATCGCTAGACAACGCATCATTCCTAACACCGTCCTTAGCGCGGTAGCAGCATTTGGGAAGGAAGAAGACGGCCAGGATCTGGTCGAGTCTCCCTATTTTTAGCTTCCTCGCCCTTTCCTCGACGGCACTATTGGCGGGTATTGGAACGACTCTCAAGGGAGTCTGGACAACGATTAATTCCAACTTGAAGAACGCTGCCTCCTAGACTGCTCAGAGAAGGAAAAAGAGGGCACTCTGCATCAAGGCCCTCGCCTTCCTACCTCTGGGACATTTTGGTGCTAGCATTGAGGCACATGGTCGGTGCCGGGCGAGCTGCAGTTGTCCCGCTTGCGCTGTTGCTGGTTTTGGGCAGTGCAAAATGCATGATGGCGTGCGTCCTTGTGCCGTGCCAAGCGGCTTCCCAGAGCAGCCTCCCGCCGTGCCATCCGCAGCATGCTCCGGCGAACCAAGACCGCCTACCTGCCCGCACCCGTTGACGTTCGCAGACACGGCGCAGTCGCCGGCGCCGCTCTTCCTGATTTAGTTGCGGCGCCATTTTTCCCCCGATAGCTTCTCTATTGAGTTCTCACGTGATCGAGCCAGGAGGTACTTCTCTAACCGCATCGCCGCCTGGCATCACCGCACTTTCCACTGTCATTCTTCGCATCTGATATCCACAATCGCTGCGCTTTTGCCGCTTGTTGATTGTTTGATTTATAACCTGCTCGATACGCATTTATCCGCGGGCAGGCAGATGGGAGATAATGTGTTTTTCCAGAAGCTAACAAAACCCTTGTTTTTTGCTCTGTGTTGGGCAGGATTCTGCACCATTTTGCGCGCGCAGGATGGTGGGACCGCTCAAATGCAAAACCCTGC
>CAVYUB010000006.1:0-313586 GCA_963771565.1 uncultured Acidobacteriaceae bacterium | reverse complement strand
CCTTCGGAACCCCCGCTGACACTCTCAGAGGCGGAAGTCGGGACTGTTCTTGCGGCCTTGTCCGGTGGCATGTTTGATGTAGGAGGTGATATGACCACCATCAGCAGCGACCCCGAGAGACTCGCTCTGACGCAAAACCGCGACATCCTCGATATAGTCAATCTGGGCCGGGCGGCTGTTCCTGTAGACCTCATGAGTTATTCGGAAGAAGATGAAATGCCCAGCATATTTTCGTTGAAGGAAGATCCCCGCAACTATGCTGGCTGTCTTTAACTGGACTAACGGTACGCGTTCTCACTCCTTGCGGCTTAAAGACTTTGATCTTCCGGCAACCGGGACTTTCAAACTGTACGATTCGCTGCACCCGAACGATCCGGTACACTTCGCTGCGGGAATAGTCCAACTTCACGATCAGCAACCTCATTCGGTGCGTTTCTTCAATAAAGGTGATCGACACTTCTGTTCCCGCAATCCAACCATCAATGGAGCTGAAAGCACCATCATCGCTGGAGGCCGGGACGCTAGCGAGCTTTTCGGGAGCGTCCAATCCTGTCGAATTTGCCGCAACTGCTTATGATTGGGATTTCGGTGACGGCGTATCCGCACACGGTCGACAAGTCACTCACGCCTACACACAAGCCGGGACATATTCGATCGTTGTAAGTTCTGAGGGACTCGGTGGCTTGGCTGGGCGCAAGACCGCCTCCGTCAGAGTGACGGGAAAGATCGACAACAGGTTCAATTTCCAAAGGAATCGAAGATACGTCGAACCGGGCTCCAGGGGAAATTGATCTCAAAGATCCATCGAACGACCTAAAGAATGTGCGAAGCGGGTGCACCAAGGTTGGACTCTTTTCGAGTTGGCGAGAGAAGAGCGCAGGATTGCGCTATTCCTGCCGCAAAGCTTTCACAGGGTCGACCATGCTGGCGCGGCGAGCGGGAACAAAGCTGGCCAGGAACGCAGCTGACATCAGAAGCGGAATCATAATCGCGAAAGTCGCTCCATTCGCGGCCTGCATTCCCTGAACGAGATGCTGCAACGCGCGCCCTGCCGCTACTGCGGCTACGATACCGAGACCCACGCCGGCAAGAATCATTTTCAAGCTTTGCCAGAGCACCAGCCGCATGATGTCGCGAACGCTTGCTCCCACCGCCATGCGCACGCCGATTTCAGATATGCGCTGTCCGGTCAGGTAGGCCAGCACGCCGTAAATACCGGTGCACGCAAGTAGCAAGGCTAATCCGGCGAATATGCCAAATAGAACCGAGAGGAAGCGCTGCCGGGCGAGAGATGCGCCGACGAGTTCCTCCATGGTACGGACTTCATAAAGGGTCTGATCGCCAGATTCGCCGCGTAGTTCCTGTTGTAACGGCTTAACAATCTTGAGAGGCGAGCTTCGCGTTCGAATGGTGATGGACATGAACGATGAAAAGACATGCAACAGCCGGACGGGCACTTGGGCGAACGGATAATACATTTGATCGCGCACACGCGACTGATCGTCGCCTGCCAAGCCCCAGTGGCGCACATGGCCGACAACACCTACGATCTCGATGGGCGTGGAGCCCATCCCTGAAACCCAGATGTGTTGGCCAACCACATCCTTGCGACCGAAAGCGTGCCGAGCGAGATTTTCGTCGATGACTACGACCGGTTGACTGCCCTCTCGATCCTGTTCATTGAAGAAGCGGCCCTGAAGCAGCGGAATGCCCATGACGTTGAGGTAATCGGGAGTTACGGTGGAGGCGAGCGCGACCGGCTCTTGGTTGGGGGGCAGCGGATTAGGGGTGGTCCGGTAGGGTCCCACGTTTTCTCCTTCGCGCATGGGGACAATATCTGCGAGGGCGACGAATTCCACATCGGGCACACGCCGGGCGCGATCGAGTACATCCTGCCAGGCCGCCCGTATCTGGGAGGGATTGCCGAGCGCTTTGGGGGAAAGTGCGAACCGGGCGGCCAGCACGTTGTGTGGATTGAAGCCGGGATTCAGAGAAGAGAGCGCGAGAAGAGTGCGGCCGAGCATTCCCGCCGAGACCAGCAACACGAACGCAAGCGCGATCTCCGATATGACGAATGGACTGTGCAGACGGCGCGAGTTTCCGGTAACGCTTCGCCCGCCAGCGCGCAGCGCCTCTTCGAGCCTGTGCATGGGAACACGCAACGCTGGCGCCAGCCCGAAAACGAGACCACATAAAAGCGAGATGCCGACTCCAAAACACAGCACGCGCCAATCGATGTGAATCTCGTTCCGCGCGCGGCAAATTACCCGGCCAGAGCGCCACAAACGGATGCACGCTCAGCGCTGCCGCGAGAATACCCAGCAGGCCGCCGCAAAGCCCCAGAACGGCGCTCTCCGTCACGCATTGGCGCACGAGCCGGCTGCGGCTTGCGCCAAGAGCCACGCGCATCGCAAGTTCCCGCTCGCGAGAAATGGCGCGGATGAGAAATAAGCTCGCGATGTTCACGCAGGCAATCAACAAAACCAGTCCAATCGCGGCCAACAGCAGCCAAAGCGTGCCACGTACATCGCTTACCAACTGCTGCAAAAGTGGATGGATGCGCATGCTGACGCCGGCGTTCGATTTGGGATATTCTTCGGCCAAACGACGGCCGATGAGCGTGACTTCGGCTTGCGCCTGGTTCAGCTGAGAGAAACGCCGGGAGCCAGACGCCCTATGACTTGAATGAAACGCGCTTCGCGATTCTGCATTCGCGGATCAGTGCTTTGGCCGAGTGGCGTGTAGACATCCGCTTCTCCAGACAATTGAAAACCTGGCGGCGCGACGCCGACGATCTCGTACGTTTTGCCGTCGAAGATGAGCTCTTTGCCGATTGCGGCCGGATCGGACGCGAATCGGCGTTGCCATAGACTGTAGCTGATCATGGCAACGGGCGCCGCGCCGGGCCGATCTTCGTCAGGCCGAAAACCGCGCCCGCGGGAGGGAACGACTCCCAGAACGGAAAAGAGTTCTGCCGAGATCTGCCGGGCTTCCACGTGCTCCGGCTCTCCGGGGGCGCTGATGGTACCGCTACTGTAGGTCCAGCCCGCGATTTTCACAGATGCGGATTTCGTGTTCGAGGTCCGTGAAATCGGGATAGGAGAAGCCCCAGAATTCGCCAAAATCTTTCATAGATCCATGCAGGACTACCATCCGGTCTGGCTGCGGGAAAGGAAGCGGCCGGAGCAGGACGCTATTGATCACGGCAAACATGACGGTTGTCGCGCCGATTCCCAGGGCCAGGATCAGCAGAGTGATCGCGACGAAGCCGGGCTTCTGACGGAAGGTGCGGAGTGCATAGCGGATGTCCTGCAGCATTTCCTCAGCCCAACGGGTGCCACGAGCATCGCGGCACTTTTCCTTCACTTGTTCGGGACCGCCGAGAGCAAGCCGGGCTTCGCGCCGTGCTTGTGCGGGAGAGTGCCCGCGGGCGATCAGGGCGTTTTCGTGCTGATCCAGATGGAAGCGCAGTTCTTTTTCGAGCTGCTCTTCCATCCGGGATCGACGCAACAAGCGAGACCACCAGCTCATTGAGCACCTCCATCGGCCATGCCGAGAATGAGGCCGACGGCTTCGATCAGCCGCTGCCAACTGGCGGCTTCCGTCTTCAAGCTGTTTTCGGCCTTTTCGCGTCAGCCTGTAAAACTTCGCTTCACGCCCGGTCTCGGTCTTCTTCCAGTCGGCAGCCAGGAAGCCGCGGTTCTCAAGCCGGTGCAGTGCAGGGTAGAGCGAACCTTCCGGAACTTGGACTACGCCACGCGATACCTGTTCGAGCCGTTGCGCTATGGCGTATCCATGAACAGGCTCAACCGCAACAGCCTTGAGAATCAACAGATCCAACGTGCCTTGAGGGAGATCGGATTTCAGCGCCGCCATGAATACCTCCTGCTTCTACAGGTATTCTATGAAAAGATCATAGAAGTGCAAGGGCTGGGATCTGCTGAGGTTTCCAGGCTCGACAGCGGTCTGCTTGAGAGGTCTCGTGATCCAACCGGCGCGCCTCGCCTTCTGCAAAAATTATCGCGTCGGAGATTACGGTTGCGCGAAAGAAGTGCGTGAACGCGGCCTGAAGATTCTTTTTAGAGCGCGCGTAAGATACCGTAACAACAGGACCGACACAACGACCGCAACCAGCACGGCGCCCAGGACGACAACTGGATGGAAGGACATGAGAAGCGTACCCCCGAACGTCACAGCATCGCCCAGCAGACTGAGCGCGATGTTGGAGAACGGCTCGGGCGAGGTATTTGCGGCAAGCCTCGTTGCCGTCTTCGTGCTGTGCGAGCTTAGCGCGACCCCGCCGCCAAGCAGCATAGCGATGAGGCGGACCTTCGGATCGAAGTGCGCGAACGCGCTAGCTGCAAGAGCAGCACCGGCAGGAATACGAATGAACGTGTGAATCGCATCCCAAACTGAATCAACAGCCGGGATCTTGTCGGCGACGAATTGGATCACATAGAGCGCGGCGGACACGCCGATAATCCAGTCGTGAACGAGAATATGGGAGATTGCCTGGAAGGTGAGCGAGATTGAATCGCTGGAGCAGACCGAGCGTGAGCACGGTCGCGTAAAGGTTGACTCCCGAGAGCCAGGCTGAGCCCATGGCGAAGCCCAAAGTGCTTAGATCCATGAAACGTTAAAGTCCTATACTTTCAGCATAGGATGTGTGTAAGTGATTGAATCCACCAGCCCTGAAAAGGCTGGCGGCGGCGGTTCGATTCCGTCCTGGCCACCATTCCTATGTGCGCAATTCAGACGGCAGCAGCTATCCATAACATTGAAACTATGTTCTTTCCGCGGGTGAGCATTGTCGGTCTGGGATTGTTGGGGGGCGCTTGGGCGCTCGCTCTTAAGGAAAACGGTTTTTCGGGCCTAGTACGGGGTTGCGACCGCCCGGAAGTATGATAACGAGCGCTCGTTCTCAAAGTGATCGACGAGGGCGAGGAAGATCCGGCCAAAGCCGTGCGCGATGCGGATTTAGTTATCCTCGCGACGCCCGTTCAAGCCATCCTCGACCTCCTGCCTCACTTGCAACCGGCGTTTTCCGCTCACGCTCTTGTTACCGATCTTGGCAGCACCAAACGTTTGATCTGCGAGCGAGCGGTGCAAGTTTTTCGCGGTGGGAGTTTATTCCTGGGCGGCCACCCAATGGCCGGCAGGGGCAGCGGTTGGGATTAGAGTACGCCGAGGCTTCGCTATTTCGCAATGCAAGGTATGCTCTGGTCCCTTTGAATCCAGACCATGTTTTAGACGAGCGTGTCAAGGCGTTTTCCGCGCTACTGACCGAACTCGGAGCGCTGCCGTTCGTAACCGATGCCGCCGCTCATGATCGCGCAGTTGCCTTCTTGTCCCATCTTCCGCAACTTATGTCAACCGGCCTCGCAAGCCTGATCGCCGAAGAGAGCGAGGAGTCTCTGCCGTTGGAATTTGCGGGTCCGGGATTTCGGGATCTTACTCGCCTCGCCGAGAGCCCTTACCCGCTCTGGCACGACATTTGCGTGACCAACATTGACAACATCGAATCGGCCCTCGCTTCACTCATTCAAAAACTGGATAAGATGAGACTGCATTTGGGCGATAGCCAGCTCGAAAACGACTTCAAGAAAGCTCTCGAAACTCGGGAAAGACTTCGTTCGCTCTGCTAATGCCTGCACAGGAAAGACAATTCACACCGTGGGCGCGCTTTCGTAACAACCGAGTACTCGCAAGAACGCGGTGACCTCACGTAAGTGATCCAATGCCTTTCTGCATCGCTCCTCCTTGACATTTCCCGCAAAATCCACACAAAAGAAATACTCCCAAGGACGGCCCCGGAAGGGTCGCGATTCCATCTTGGTCAGGTCGATATCGCGTAGAGCGAAAACGCTCAGGCATTTAAAAAGGGCCCCGGGCACGTTGCGGGTGGAAAAGACAATGGAAACTTTATTGGCCGTCGGACGGATCTTCGCGGTTTTCGAGATGAGCAGAAAGCGGGTGTAGTTCTCCGGGTGATCCTCTAAGTGCTTCGCCAACGTTCGCGCCTTGTATACGTCAGCCGCGATACGGCTCGCGATCGCGGCCCCGCTTGAATCCCCCGCTCGGCCAACATTTTGACGCTGCCGGCAGTGTCGTAGAAAGGCACTTTCTCGATCTTCGGATGCCGTTTAAAGAATTCGCCGCACTGCGCGAGTGCCACTGGGTGTGAGTACACCTGGTGTAAATTCTTTAGCGTAGCGCCGGGGAAAGCGATTAGGTTGTGCACGATCCGTAAGCTGACCTCCGCAATTATGTGCAGGTCATTGGCAATAAGGTGATCGTAGTTCTCGTAAACTGAACCGGCCAGCGTGTTCTCGATAGGTGCAAGACAATATCTCGCCTTTCCGCTCGTCACGCTCTGAAACATCGTCGAGAAGCTCTCGCATGCTTTCAGCCGAATACGACGCCCGAGTAGTTTGTATGCGGCCTCCTCGCTAAACGATCCTCTCTCGCCCTGAAAAGCGACGGTGGGAATCGACATGCTTATTCAGCAGCCTGCCACACATGCACCCAATCCACCAGCATCGTCTGTGGGAACCTTGTAGTGTTATCGGGATCGCCCGGCCAACTCCCGCCAACTGCTAAGTTGAGCAACAGAAAGAATGGACGGTCGAAGACCCATCTCGAGCCTTTCGGTAGGGAGGCAGGAGTGACGGTTGCATAAGCCTTACCGTCCAGAAAAAACTTGATGGATTCTGCCGACCACTCGGCCGCGTAAAGGTGGAACTCGTCGCTCAAGGCCGGTTCACCGGACAAAGAGTATTGGAGCTAATGCCATTTTTTCCCGAATATTCGGGGCCCGTGCACAGTGCCGTGCACAATGGCCGGCTCCCGGCCGATATTCTCCATAACATCAATTTCGCCGCATTTCGGCCAACCCACGGTGGCAATATCGTCGCCGAGCATCCAGAAAGCTGGCCACATGCCCTGTCCCGCAGGAGTTTTCATCCTGACCTCGACCTTTCCGTACTTCACGCCGAATTTTCCTTCTGTTTTTATGCGAGCGGAAGTGAAGCTGCCCGAACCTGTTTTAATTGCGCGTATAACCAGATGACCGTCACCGTCTTGAAATACGTTTTCGGGACTTCTCGTATACACCTCGAGTTCATGATTGCCCCAGCCACCACCTCCCAGATCAAAAGTCCATTTCGACGGGTCGGGCGCCGCGCCTTTATGGTCATTGAATTCATCGCTCCACACCAATTTCCAACTGCTCGCGGACAGAAGCGGCAGGCTCGTGATGAGGAGAGCCAAAGCGAGCTTACACAAACCGAGGCACCAAGCGATTCATGATAGTAAATCGAGAAAGGACCGAATCACAATTATGTCTAAGCTAAGGCGCATAGCAGAACTTGCCGGCGGGATTGCATTGCTAATCGGCGCACTATTGACAATAGGTGTGGGCCAACAAAACGAATCGCAGTCCGGCCCACAAACTGACACAAGCTTCATTGACGCTGCCGGCACCGCGCATGTCACCAGAGTAGTTCCGGTGCCCACAACCATCAGTCCCGAAGCGCAGAAGATCCTCGCGAGGCGTGTTTCAGATGCTGCGGCGCCAGAAAGTTTACAAGAGCGCCGCGCCAAGACTGACGCGTGGCAAAGCAGGGCAGGCCAGAAATCGCGGTCCCTGTATCCCGTGAACGTGACACAGGAAACCATAGCAGGCGTGCCCGCGAAAGTGATCACGCCCCTAACCATCCCAGAGAACAGGCGCAATCGGGTTCTGATAAATGTTCATGGGGGCGGCTTCAATCCGGATTCCGGTTCACTCACCGAAACCATTCCCATCGCGAATTTGACACAGACCAAGGTGGTTGCAGTGCTGTACCGACTGGCGCCGGAACACCCATTTCCGGCCGCGGTGGAAGACACTGTCGCCGTATTTAAGGAGCTGCGAAAGACATATGAGCCACGCGCTATCGGCTTATACGGAACATCAGCAGGCGCCATCTTGACGGCTGAGGTCGCGGTGAAGTTGCGCCAATTGGGCCTCCCGCTCCCGGGCGTTCTCGGCATCTTCTCCGGAAATGGTGATTTCAGCCGCACCGGCGATCTGCAAGCTATTTACGCCCTGAATGGGTTGTCTGGACCGCTCCAACCACCTTCAAAGGAAGTAACCCTGAGCCCTTACGTAGCTTCAACCGACACAAAAGATCCTGTTTTCTCGCCGGTTTACGCAAACTTGAAAGGACTCCCGCCAACCCTTTTCATCACTAGCAGCCGGGATCTCTTGCGAGCGGGACCACGATCCTGCATCGGGCTTTTCTGCGCGCTGGTGTGGACGCGCGCCTGGTCGTATTTGAAGCTTTGCCTCACGCCTTCTGGAATAATGCTGAATTGCCCGAGTCCAAGGAAGCTTATGAGATCATGACCGTTTTCTTCGATAAGAATCTCGGCCGCTGAATGACGCGCTGGACATCAGTATTGCTGGCATTAAGCGCGTGCGCAAACGTGGTCCATCTTGCTGGTGCTGAGCTGGAAGCCATTCGCCTCGCGAGCACCGAAACAGAAATTACATTGCAGGCTGGTCGACGCGCTCCGCGTGTAGTCGGCCTTGCGCTCAAAGACGGAGCAGGTTGGAGAAATCAGACACCGGAATTGTTGATCGACCACGTAGAGCTCGAGGGCGAAACGCATTCATTGCACTGGCGCTTCAATCCCCGCAGCGAGTCAAACAAGCTCTACTGAAGTAAATTTTGTTTATGACTCGGAGGCTCCCCACCTTCGTCTCTCCTGGGAGTGGCGTGTTCGAGCAACTCGAGGCCCGCTCGAACACTCGATCCACATCGAAAATTTAGGCACAGATGAGATCTGGATTCCTCTCCAGGACAGCACACGCTTCGATTGGCATGTCGCCGCAAATGTGCCTCTTGAACAGCTCTGGGTAGAAAAGGGCGCGGGTAAACCATCTGATGAGGGGACGCATCGTGTCATGTTGACGCAACACTACAAGTGGATCGGGGAATCGAGCACTTATGCGCATCCGTCGGCTGGACAAGCGCGCGAAATCATTCCTTGGCTCTTGGTCGAGCGGCCGGAAGGAGATCAGCGGGGCTGGTATTTGGGCATTGAATTCAGTGGTCGAACCCGAATCAGCTTGGAGCGTGACGGCAATTCCGTGCGCGGGAGAGGAGGCCTTAACCCACGCCCGGCCCCTTCCGAACGAGATTGCCAGCCGGAGCAAGCTTCGAAACGCCAACCATATTTCTTGGCGCTTATGCGGGAGGTCCGGATGTTGCCGGCAATATCTTGCGAGGCTGGGTTCGGCAAGTCCTGAATAATCCAGCCACTATCCAGAATCATTCCTACCCTCTTCTCGTGAACAATAGCTGGGGCAGCGGAATGCACATAAACGAAGCGCTTGCGCAGCATATGATTCGCGATGCGGCCGAGCTCGGGCTCGAAATGTTCCACCTCGATGCGGGTTGGTTCCGAGGTGTTGGCGACTGGTATCCAGATCCGAAGAAGTTTCCACACGGTCTGGCGTCACTCGCAGACTACGCGCATCAGCATGGGTTGAAATTTGGAATTTGGGCGGACTGGACGCAAGCTGCTCTCGATACGCAGCCGGGAGCCCTGAACGTGAACGATCCAAGAGTTCGCGATTGGCTAGTTAGCGACCCTCCTCCCGGTTGGAAACCAGAAGAATTCAAAGGAATAACGATCGATCTCGGCGTACCCGCGGCGCACGATTGGGCGGCTGCTGAAGTGAACCGCCTGGTCGATGATTACCGCCTCGATATGCTCGAGCACGATGGGTACATGGTGGCGCAGGGGTGTGATCGCACGGATCATCCGCATGCCCCTCCCGATCCGGCCCACATGAAGCGGTATGCGGATACGGGTTCCATGTGGATTGAAAGTTCCAATTCAACAGATGTCAGCTATCATGCAACACGATCCTACTACGATATCCATTCCCGCCTACGTAAACAGCACTCCGGATTGCTATTGGAAATTTGCAATGACGGGGGCCGAATGGTGGATTTTGGTACCGCAGCCCACGGCGACTATTTCTCTATAACCGACACTTACGATCCGCTTTCGAACCGCCGCGCTTTCTACGACGCGAGTTTTGTTTTGCCTCCCGCCATGCTCGAAAGCTATGTCGAAAAATGGCCCACGCCTCGCATTGAAAATTTCTTATACATGTTGCGTAGCGGCATGATGGGCTGGTTTACACTCATGCTGGACACGACCACATGGACCCCGGAACAGCACTCGGCCGCACGCGCAGCCTTTGCTCTATATAAAGCAAAGCTACGGCCCTTGATTCGGGAAGGGAATCTGTATCATGTTTCTCCTCGTCCGGACGGTACACACTGGGATGCAATCGAGTATTTCGATCCAACCCATCACAGGGGTGTACTCTTCGCATTTCACGGCTCCGATCGAAGTGAAGAGATTCACCGGTTCATTCTGCATGGATTGACGGCGGACCTCTTGTATCGGCTCAGTTTTCAGGATCGAAGCTCCGCCAGCCAGACGATTTCCGGTCGAGACCTGATGCTGAAAGGCGTTCAGTTGTCTTTGCCTATCCCAAACTCGTCCGATCTGATCTTCATAGAGGAGTTGCACCGATAAGCCAGCTCATTCAGGAACAACAAGGCGCGGTGCACAAGAGCTTTCGCTAAAATGATGTCGTGAGATGGATCGCTCTCCTGCTGTGTGCGGTCGGTCTGCTAACAGCAGTAGAGCGTGAAGGCAATTTTGAGATCCGCTTCGAACCCACAGCCAAGCTCCAGACGGGCGTCGAGGTACCGTTCGAAATCCACATAAACGACGCGCTCCACAAGCCGCTGATCGACGCTACCGTGACGCTACAAATCGAGATGCCGGACCACACGCATAGGAAGGTATTTCGAGCCCCTGCGATAAGTCCCGGCGTTTACATGGCCAAACCGATTTTTCCAGTCGCCGGCGAATGGAACGTTTACGTCGAAGCCCATCGTAACGGCGAGATGAGTGGTCGGACGATCCAATTTAACGTGCCGGAATAGAAAGACACTCCGAAGCGGTGCGTTATGCTCAGCTCCGCCGGCTAGAACATGTACAAGGGAGTACCACTGGCTGGAGCTGAAATCTCGCCAGCATCGCCGGCCGCCACAGGCTGGCCTTCCAATTCGCCGATTTGTCTGCAGTAAATACCGTTTTCGCTGAGGTAAACTTCCAACTCCGAGGGGCGAGGGAGTGAACCCTGAATCAGCGCCTCCGATAATGGATCTTCGATGTACTTCTGCAGAGCGCGCCGCAGCGGTCTCGCGCCGTAACTCCGATCACCGCAAGTCTTATCGAGGATATACTTCGCTGCCTCTGAGTCAAGCCGGATCCTGATCTGCTTCGCAACCAGATTCGCATTGATCTGCTCGACAAGTAATTCGATAATCTTGAGCAAATCTTCGTCTACGAGCGAAGTGAACAGTATCACCTCATCAAGACGGTTCAGAAACTCGGGATTGAACGCTCGCTTTACCTCGCCCATCACTTGATCCTCCACCTTTTGTGGAAGACCCGTCGTCGATGGCGCCGAAAAACCAATTTGGCCGCGTTTATCCAGGAATCTCGCCCCGAGATTCGAGGTCATGATGATGATCGTGTTCTTAAAATCGACAGTATTGCCGAGTCCATCCGTCAGTTGGCCATCCTCGAACACCTGCAGCAAGATGTTGTAGATGTCCGGATGTGCTTTCTCAATCTCATCCAGGAGAATGGTCGAGTATGGCGCCCGTTTCACGCGCTCGGTGAGTTGACCGCCCTCCTCGTAACCCACATAGCCGGGCGGCGAGCCGATCAACTTCGAAATGGAATGCTTTTCCATGAACTCCGACATGTCGAATCGGATTAGCGACTTTTCGCTTCCAAACAAGAACTCCGCCAATGCGCGCGCGACTTCCGTCTTACCAACACCAGTCGGCCCGAGGAATAGGAATGACCCGGCCGGGCGTTTTGGAGACTTCAGGCCAGCGCGCGAACGCCGAATAGCCCGTGATAGCGCCGAAATTGCCTTTTCCTGGCTTATAACGCGCTTATGCAGCTCCTCTTCAATGCGCAACAGCTTATTAATCTCTTCTTCCTTGATCGACGTCATTGGCACGCCGGTCCAGCGCGCTACCACGTCTTCGATGTCGTCTTTAGAGACAACACCCGTCGAAGTATCGTCGAGATTGTATTTTTCCCGAAGCTGCCGCAAATTCTCGCGCTCTTTGCGTTCCTCGTCCGAATAGAAACGCGCTTTTTCAAACTCATGGTTTGCGATCGCGTTCTCCATCCGGTGCACGATAAATTTGATCCTCTTCTGAATATCCGCGACCTCGGTGGGCAGTGTTGTTTGGCGCAGCTTAACCCTGGCGCCTGCCTCATCGATTAGGTCGATGGCCTTGTCGGGCAAAAACCGATCCGGGATGAACCGCGTTGACGTGTATACAGCCGATTCGATCGCCTCGTCGGTATACGCCACTGCATGGAACTTCTCGTAACGTTCCTTGATGCCAAACAAAATCCGAATTGCGTCAGTTTCGGTCGGAGGAGGCACCTTTACCGCCTGGAACCGCCGCTCCAAAGAACGATCTTTCTCAATCGACTTGCGATACTCGGCCGGCGTTGTTGCGCCTATACACTGAATCTCGCCGCGTGAAAGTGCCGGTTTTAAGATGTTCGCCGCGTCCAGCGAACCCTCCGCCGAACCCGCACCTACCAGCGTATGCAATTCGTCGATAAAGATAATGGCGTTCTGATTCTCCATCAACTCCTTCATGATGGTTTTCAAACGCTCTTCGAATTGCCCGCGATACTTCGTGCCCGCTACAATCAGCGACAGATCGAGCGCAAGGATCCGCTTGTCCGACAAAAAGGAAGGCACGTCTCCGTCCGCAATGCGTTGTGCCAAGCCTTCAACGATAGCTGTTTTGCCCACGCCCGGCTCACCAATCAGCACGGGATTATTTTTCGTCCGGCGGCACAAAATCTGAACCACGCGATCCACTTCAGAATCGCGGCCGATGAGCGGATCGAGCATCCCGTCAACCGCCGCTTGCGTGAGATCGCGGCTGAATTCCGCCAACAGCGAACTCTCTTTGGGTCTGCTTGCGGACGTTTTCTCCGACGCCGAGCGGGCGATCTCTTCTCGCACCGCCGAGAGCCGAAGCCCTCGCTCGTGCAAGATTTCGGCGGCAAAGCTCTTCTCTTCCCGCAACAGGCCCAACAACAGATGCTCCGTACCGATATGTTTGTGGCTCAGCCGCTCTGCTTCCTCGGCTCCATAAGCCAGCACGCGCTTACACTCATGGCTCAGTGGCAGGTCGACCGAAGTCGATACCTTCTCTCGCACCGTGGTATGAGCTTCGATCTGCTTGCGAATCGATTCGATCGCAGCATGCGACCGCAAAAAACGATTTGCAAGCGCTTTGTCCTCTCGCAACAGACCCAACAATAAATGCTCGGTCTCAATATAAGGACTTCCGAACTGGCTCGCCTCGTACCTCGCGAAAAAGATTACGCGACGCGCTTTCTCGGTATATCTTTCAAACATAAGTGCCACCGCCAAGACGGGTTGCGTCTTGTCCAACTCCGGCTGCCTGCAGGTCCATCAACGAAGGCGTCTGCAGACTGCCCTTCTTTAACTCTAAAACTCGATCGCAACGAAGAGCGAATGAAACATTGTGCGTAACGAAAATCGAAGTCAACTCATGAGAGCTGTGCAGATCTCCGAGTAGCCCTATGATCGCCTCGCTTGTCCGGAAATCCAGGTTGCCCGTGGGCTCATCAGCCAATAACACATGCGGACGGCCCGCGAGCGCCCGAGCCAATACAACTCGTTGCTGTTCCCCCCCGGACAGTTCGCCCGCCCGGTGCGATTCACGGTCTTGAAGTCCCACTTCCGCTAATCTTGCGCGCGACTGTACGCACTGCCTCTTGCGGAGGCATGCCCCTAATCAGCAGAGGCATCATCACGTTCTCTAACGCGGTGAATTCCGGCAACAGAGACGGATTCTGCCATACGAACCCGATTTGCCGATTCCGAAAATCAGCCAGGGCAGCCTCAGCCATCGACGTGATCTCTTGACCCCCGAAGTGTATCGTGCCACTCGAAGGCTTGTCCAAGCCGCCAAGCAAATGCAGCAAGGTTGACTTGCCCGCACCCGATTCACCGATTATTGCCAGCCGCTCGCCGCGGCGCACTTTTAGCGACAGATCCTTAAACACAACTACTTCCGCGCCCCCGGAGCGGTATGTCTTGCCTAGAGATTCCGCCCAGATCGCATTTTGTGCGTTCAAACTCCCGCCTTTACTTCTAGATTAAAACAGGTTCGACGAGAATGGTTTTTTATTAAGTTATCCGCGTTTGGAAACTACTTCACAACCAGGTTCACAAGCCTATCCTCGAAGGACTATTACTTTAAGGATCTCCTTGCCCTCGATAAACGGCTTTAGCTTCTCCTGTTTCAGAGCGAGCCGCTGCAATTCTTCCTTTGTGGTCCCCAGCGGCACGCGCAAGTGAGCACGCAATTTCCCATTCACCTGAACTGGAATTTCCGCCAGATCTTCCTTTGCGAGCTCAGCATCGTAACTCGGCCATGCCTTGCGGAATACCGGCCCATCGTTCCCCAGAGTCTGCCAAAGATCTTGAGCCGTATACGGAGCGAAAGGAGCCAGCATTAACGTCAGGTTCTCGCAGACTTCCCGCATTTGTGCCGATGACATTCTTGCTTCGAGCGAATACAGCTCGTTCACGAGCTCCATCAACGCGGCTATAGATGTGTTGAAATGCCAGCGCGTATCGAAATCATTCGCTATCTTGTGCACTGTCTGGTGTAATTTCCTGAGAGCCTGCCTGTCCGCCTCCGTCACCCCACCCTCCATTGTTCGATCGGCATTACGCGTCACGAACCGATAGAGCTTTCCTAGAAACCGATTTACTCCGGAGACGCCATCTTCCTGCCAATCGAGATCCCGGTCCGGAGGAGCTGCGAACAGAGAATACATGCGTGCCGAGTCAGCTCCGAACAATTCAATCATTTCATCCGGTGACACGATGTTCCCTACACTCTTGGACATCTTCGCGTGATCTTTGATCACCATTCCCTGTGTAAACAGGCGCTTTACTGGCTCGCTATTTTGAACCACGCCTATATCGCGCATCATCTTCGTCCAAAACCGCGAATAGATCAAATGCAGAATTGCATGTTCGACCCCGCCGATGTACTGGTCGATAGGAAACCAGCGTGCAACGGTTTCAGGATTGAACGGCGCTCGATGATTGTGTGGATCACAATAGCGATAGAAGTACCAGGACGAGTCAACGAACGTATCCATCGTGTCACTCTCGCGTCGTGCCGCCCCGCCGCAAGCCGGGCACGAGACGTTGATGAACGATTCAATAGCCTCGAGCGGCGATCTGCCCGTGCCTGTGATCTTCACGTTTGGCGGCAGCAGAACGGGTAAATCCTTCTCGGGTACCGGAACCATGCCGCACTTCTCGCAGTAAACAATCGGAATCGGCGTTCCCCAATATCGCTGTCGTGAGATTCCCCAATCCTTGATCCGATAGGTGATTGACTCATCGCCGAATCCATTCTGGCGTGCGAACTCGGCCATCTTTCTAATCGCTTCCGCGCTCGGTAATCCAGACCATTCACCGGAGTTTTCTACGATCCCGTACTCGGTAAACGCCTCAGTCATTGCAGATCCGTCCGCAAGCGCTCCGTCAACCGGACGAATAACGGGCACGACCGGTATCCCATAGGTTCGGCAGAACTCGAAGTCGCGTTCGTCATGCGCCGGCACAGCCATAATTGCCCCAGTGCCGTAGCCCATCACCACGAAATTTCCGATCCAGACGGGAATCCTCGACCCGCTAAACGGATGAACAGCGTAATGCCCCGTGAAGAGACCGATCTTCTCAATATTCCCCGGGTCCTGCCGCGCAGTCGCGTCAATCATTTCTTTCACCTTCATCCGTTCGGATTCACCAGTGACCAAGATGTCGACTAGCGGGTGCTGTGGCGCAACAATCAGGCATGTCGCCCCGTAAATGGTGTCGATACGGGTCGTGAAGATACGGATTTGCTCGGACGCGCCCTCGAGCGTGAAGTCAACCTCCGCTCCTTCCGACCTGCCGATCCAGTTCCGCTGCATCGTCAGTACGCGTTCGGGCCAGCCCTCTTGCAACTGCTGCATCTCCTCCAGCAGTTCGGCCGCGTACGAGGTCGTTTTCAAAAACCACTGCTGCATGGCCCGTTGCTCGACCGGTATGTTCTCATGCCGCCAACAGCAGCCGTTCACTACCTGTTCGTTAGCCAAAACAGTGCCGCACTCCGGACACCAGTTCAGCAATGCCTCTTTGCGGTATGCTAATCCGCGCTCAAACATTTTCAGGAAGAACCACTGATTCCAGCGGTAATACTCTGGCTCACACGTTGCGATTTCCCGATTCCAGTCCAGAGCAAATCCCAGGCGCCGCATCTGTGCCTTCATATGCTCGATATTGCTCAGCGTCAATTCGCGCGGGTCTCGCCCCTCTTTCAGCGCCGCATTCTCGGCCGGGAGCCCGAAAGCGTCCCAACCCATCGGATGTAAGACGTTATAGCCGCGCATCCACATGTAACGCGCCAACGCATCGCCAATGGAGTAATTGCGCACGTGGCCCATGTGCAGCTTGCCGCTCGGATACGGCAGCATCTCGAGAACGTAGTATTTAGGCTTATCGGGCGCGTCGGCTACGTAGAGTGACGCATCGTTCGACCAGCGCTCATACCACTTCTCCTCGATAGCTTTGTGGTCGAATACTTTCTCGGGGATACCAGCTCCTTCAATGCCGTAACGTTACGGAGATCGTCGCCCGGCTTGTCTACGGGCGTCTCGAGGATAAAGGCTTTTTCCTGCAATCTCGGATGATTGAGAATGCGGCGAAAGCCTTCAACACCAATATTACCCTCACCTATGTTCGCGTGCCGGTCTACATGCGAATTCAACTTGGTCTTCGCGTCATTGGCATGAATCACCGGTACGTGCTCCAGCCCCAAATTTTCCGATACGGATTCGATCAACTTCGTCAATCCATGTCCATGCGCAATGTCAAAACCCGAAACATAGCAATGACACGTGTCCAGGCAGTAGCCAATGGGTATCTCGACATATTGCCCGACCAGTTCTCGGATGGTCGCCAGTTCGTGTAGGTGACTGCCGAGTTGTGCCCCTGCTCCTGCAGTGTTTTCCAGCAAAATGGTCAATTTCGGCCGTCGTTTGAGGTTCGCGTCTGCCCCTCGCCATGCCAGCACTAAACCTTCCGCAACATTGAAGATCCCCTGTTCTAGCGTCAGCCCTTTATAGTTGCCGGGATGTGCTACCAGATAATCCGCTCCGATAAGAAGGGCGCGCTCCAACTCACCTGTAAATGCACGAAGGGAATTCTCGCGTATCGAGGGATCATTCGACGCCAGATTGATCAGATAGCTGTCATGAATCACTAATGGCGTTAGATCATGCTTGTCCCGCTTCTCATGCAAACCCCGAACTTGCACCGGATCGGGAGCCTTGGCGCGCCACATGCGCGGACTTGCCGAGAAAATTTGGAAGGTATTCGCACCCAGCTCATTTGCTTTTATAGCCGCTCGTTCGAGTGAGCCTGCGGTAGAACAATGAATTCCAATTCGCAAAACCCAGGATAACTAGCGCACCGTTGCTATACTCATCTCGTCGACGCGGTCCAGCTCCGCCTGTTATCGTTTCTGTGCCAAGATTTTTCACTTTGCTCCAGGCAGAGGGTCTCCTTCCACAAGTAGAGCGGCTCGTACGGACGTTAATTCAACTTAAGGACGAGTACGAAACGAGCGGAGACAGAACTCAGCCGCATCAATCAACGCATCGCATTGACTGGCGGCATGAGTCTACCCCGCGATCAGGTTCAGCAAATCCGTGCCCGCAAGGACGCGTCCGCGAACGGCGTCAAGGCGGCCGTCGAAGGGATTCAGGAAATCGGCTGTCATTTGAAAGACATAGAGACAGGGCTTGTCGATTTCCCGACACTCTATCGCGGTAAAGAAGTCTATCTTTGCTGGAAGCTTGGCGAATCGTGTGTCGGCTTTTGGCACCACATCGAAGATGGATACCGCGGCCGCCATCCCATTGACAGCGAGTTTCTCGAGAACCACAGCGCAGGCTAACAAGCAGTATGGGCCTTCCCTGCAGCGCCTTGGAACTTCCGCTTTCGTCGTTAATAGGTCCGAGTTGTTAAACTAACGCTCGGATGGTATTGGCCCGGGAGTTCATCGCATATCTTTCACGGCAACTGGTCGAGCGCCTTAGCCCTGCTGCGTTCGAGACCTCCAATCCGGCCACCGGTGCTGAACTCATCTCACAAGTCATCGAGGAAGATCTATCAATCGAAGACAGGCTGAACGATGAGGTTCGCGACCTTCTCGACGACTACAGCGACTATATGCGCCGTGAAAGCGTCTCGTATCATGAGATGTTCCGCAGGATCAAGAATCAGCTTCTCGCTCAGCGCAAAGTAGTCCGCGCTTCGGGCCGCGACACAGGCGATCCGATGAAACTTTCGCGCGACAAGGTAAACGATTTGGCTCATAAGATCGTCTCCATGCTCCGAAAATCACGGGAATTCAGGGTGCGCAAAGATCCGAACGAGCTGCGTCTTGCACTCGTTCGTGAGATAACCGACCTCCTCCAGATGGAGCATCGCGTCGATAATGCGGCCCGCCAAAAGATCCGCAGCCAAAAGCGGGACATCGCCGAAGGCGGCGAAGAATACGATTTGCTGCACAAGCGCTATTACGCCGAGGAACTGAAAAAACTCGGCATTAATCTTCATAGTTAGCCTGCACAGATCAGCCTGCGTGGGCTGGCGCGACGCGCAACGGAGCTGGCGAGTTTCTCAAATCCCGCGCGTCATAGACCACAAATTCACGGTTTCTGAAAATCGGTCTCACATCAGCCAGATGGTTCGAGCGCTTTAGCACGTAGTAGTCGACTGGCAGTGATAGCATCTCCTGCAACCGCGCCGCAGAAAACGAACCTTCCATGGTCTGCTGCCATCGCTCCCACCAGTCGTTCGCAAAAGATTCGAAGTAATTTGCCAGACTGCCGCTCCTCCAGTCGACCCACACGCCACGCCGCGATTCAGCGCGAAATATCCCCGGATAGAGATCGCGTCCGGCGTCTGGAAATAGAAACATAGAACTGCCCCAGGTATTGTTCTCCGCCCATTCCGCAAGCTCAGCAATCGGTTTCCTGTCGATCTTCGAGTGGTTCTCAACTCGACCGATACGTGGCGCTGCAACAATTGCGAGAAAGGGTATAAGCAACACGAGCCGCCTCACTTTCGTTGAACCGAATTGCGTAAGCAAAAGAGCGAGCAGGACAGCCACCGCAACACAGAAAGCGAGCTGAATTGCGCTTCTACGGTTACTAACTTGCAATAAATCAAGAACACGCACATTCACCGGCAGTGCAAATACCAGTAGGAACCATAAGGTTGCTTCCCAGGCTTTCCGTTTCAAAGCTGCGCGTATGCCAGCAATGCTGCACGCAAGAGATGCAGTTGCCACGGTGAATAGCAACTCCGCCGCAGGCCGTATTTGAAGGATCAGCGACCAGCGTAGTTGCTCCAGCAACAGATACGAGATCGGTACACTAACGATTCCAAGCAACGGCAAGACAACGAAAAACCATCGCAGTTGCCGGTTCAAGGCAGGCCAAATACGGGCCGTCGCCCACACGCCGCAAACCCAGATCACGAGATAGTGCCAAATCCCTCGTTGCGCCCACAAAGAAACCCACGCGTCACTCTCCCGATAGCGCAGGATGTCCGACATTCTTGCTGATACCTGGCCAAAAAATACCTGCGGCTCGATGACGCCGGGCTGTAACTGCGCCAAATTAGCGAGCAGCAAAATGAAAATTAACAGCACAGTGGCGGCGGGCCGGAGTAGTGAGCGCGAATGACGGTCAAATATTAACCCGACCAAAACCACAATCCAAAATGGGGCTGCAACGCGCGCGTCGTATAACAGTGCAATGCCGGCCGCCAAGCCAGCCAAAAGCGGCTTTTCCCTCGCAAGCAGGCCTATTCCCAACAACACCAGCCCCGTTGCGAATGCGCCAGGTACAGGCTCGTACTCGACCAGCGACACTCCGGGACCGGCCAGCGCAGCTCCCAGGTTCAACAGCGTGGCGACTAGAAACGCGAGTAAATCGTCTAAGCCAGCCGCTTTGGCGAGCAGAAAAGCACCCAGCACTCCTGCGCTGCGACACACGAGTTGTTGAGTTATCAGCGCTCCTCTAAGACTCAAGCCGGTGACGTTATGCAAAAAAAGCGTAACTTCGTCGTAAATCGTGTATGTAAAAACAGGATAGGTTGCGACGAGATCACGGGACAGATAACCGGGTGCATCCAGCCGCTCTAGCATCGGAACGTAAATCTGTGTGTCCGATTGTAAGTAAGTGTGCCCTGGAAAAATTTCAAACCCGAGCCAGGTGACTGAAACGATTCCCAAACACAGGAGAAGCGCTCGCCGCATCTAGAGCTAGGGAGTTTTATCTAACTGTTGTTTCGCCCAGAGACGACTTGGATCTAGCTGTAGAGCACGCCGCAAGGCTTGTCGCGCTTCAGCATCCCGATTGGCTTTCCGCAACGTCACACCCTTCCAGAGGTACGCCTCCGCTAAGTTTGGGTCCAGCGAGATCGCTTTATCAAAGTCTTTGAGCGCCAGATCTAAGCCCCCGCCCATGGAAGAAGGTAAATAGAAATTCCCCACTCCCCGGCTCACGTAAGCCAGCGCGAGTTTGTTATCTAAATCGATAGCTTTGTTGATCTCGTCACGAGCACACTGTCCGTATTTCAGGCCCCCAAATAGAGGACTGGCCGGAATCACTTGCCCGCAAAGCTCACCCAGGATGCGGTGATATTCCGCGTTTGTTGGCTTTTCAGAAACTGCCCTTTGCGCCGCCTCTACACCCTTCTCGGCCAACGCCTCAGCTTTCTTCTTATCTCGAATCTCGATTGCCACTTCAGCCGCATATGAATAGCCAAGCGCTAGTCGATAATTCGCTTCCGCCGATTGCGAATTTGCCTGTGCGGCCTGTTGATATTGCGAGATTAGTCGCTCGAGTGCTGCAAGGTCCTGATGATCTCGTGCCTCTCCTAATTCGATGCCCGCAACACTGGCTGCGATTGTCATCGCGCACAAGAACACGCCCGAGCAACATGCCAAAAGCGCGCGTAAAAATCTGGTCGACATTCTGCAATCTATTGTAAAAGGCTTTGTGATTCGTTACAGCTTTGAAAGCCGTCGTGTAACCAAGAAGTACAGCGCTAGCACCATAACCAGCACTCCGTTCGTGATCATCGTGATCGGTGCTGACGTTTCCTTAATCATGAAGCCGGAGAGCAGGCTACCAAAAGGCATGCCTCCTCGAAATGCAACGTTATAAACGCTCATCACGCGTCCCCGCATCGCATCGGTGACATGGAGTTGAACCAAAGAAGAGTTCGACGCAAACACGATCATTAACGCGGCGCCTGCGCCAAACACGAGCGCTGCGCTCAATGCCAGATTCTTGGACGCGCCGAAACACGCGAGTAGTGCTCCGAGGAGAATCATTATCAATAATGCGTGCTTTGCTTGGCCTATTCGGTCTTGAACGCCCGCTACTAGAAGCGCTCCCGTGACGGAGCCAGCCCCGGACAGACACAGTAGCAATGTAAACGTGTTGGAGCCGCCGTGAAGCACGTCTCGAGCCATGACCGGCAAGAACGTAATGAGGGGATACGACGACAGTGTAAGACAGAAAGCGAGCGCCACGAGGCTAGCCATTCCTTCCCGCCGCCGTATGAACCGAATCCCCTCCTTCATGCTCTCGATCACCGACTCCGCCGTCTTTTCCGGAACAAAATTTGTGCGAATCATCAGCAATGAAAAAATAACGGCCACAAACGAAAGCCCGTTCAGTCCGAAACACCACGCTGCGCCCAATTTATTCAGCGCAATGCCCCCCAACATCGGCCCGACCACTCTCGCCAAATTGAACTGAATAGAGTTCAATGCAATCGCGTTCCGAAGATCTTCTCTACTTACGAGGGTAGGGACGAGCGCCGAATACGCCGGCCCGCCGAAGGATTGCGCTAGGCCCACCGTGAAAGACAAGCACCAGATATGCCAAACGCGCACCACCCCGGTCATGACCAACCCCGCGAGTAAAAATGCACACGTCATCTGAACGATCTGCGACATCAGTAACAAAGTTCGACGGCTCCTGCGATCTGCAAAAACGCCTCCAAAGAGCGAGAACAGAAAAATAGGAATCTGTCCGAGAAAACCATCCAGACCCAAATAGACCGGTGAGTTCGAAAGCTTGTACACGAGCCAACTCTGCGCCAGGATTTGCATCCAGGTGCCGATACTCGATGTGCATGCTCCCAGCCACATCAGCCGGAAGTCCGGATATTCAAAAGCTCGAAAGACTCGCTTTAGCAAGCCATCGTCTTTAATAGACCGTGAAGCAGAACGCAGTGTTATCGCCCTCCGGTGACAGCGCGTACTCTCCCGGATCCAGCATTTCGGATACTTCGATCCGGAACAAATTTTCGTCCAGGTGCCGCAGTGTTAAACGAAGCACTTGGTCTTCATCTTCTTTCCTATGCTTCCCAGAGATGACGACCTCTCTGCGCCCATTCGTTACCTCGAAACGGAAGAGTCCGAGCTGTTCCGCTCTGAAATGATCCGGTGAGAAGAGAAAGATAGGCTCGGCCAGCGGCGTTCGCGCGGGCGACGTTGTGCCTGGAACGAAAAACACCTGTCCCGCTTTCGAATTGGATTGGCTTGCCTTCTCAATCTCTGTCGCGATTAACTTATCGCCATGTAGTAAGTAAGGTAGATCCTTGTTTGCCGGCTTCGGTCCCGAATACTTGTCCTGAGCGGACGCCATCGCTGAAAGGAATACCGGGAGAGATCTCATAAGCGTTCGCCGTGTCATATCTGTTATTGTCGAACTTCATCCTAGTGCCGAATCGTTCGCGCCTAAGCTATAACTAGGTTACGAGCGCACATTTGCCCATCTCGCGAGCTAAAAGGGAAGCGGCAATGACAACTACCGTCAAATCCTTCTCTCGCCGCCTTCTACGAGTTGCGCTTATCACTGTCTTTCTGCTGTTGATCGTCGGTTTTATCGCTCCTCTCATCGATGCTGCTCATTACAGGGGCCGCATTCGCGATGCGCTTCAAATCTCGCTCGCGCGCAAAGTCGATATTGGCTCAGTGCACTTTGCGCTCTTCTCTGGGCTTGGCTTTTCGGTCGAAGGTGTCACGATTCATGAGGATCCTCTGTATGGAATTGAGCCATTCGCCTACGTTCCAACGCTGCAGGCTCGTCTTCGAATCGATAAACTTCTCCTGGGGCACATTCAGTTCTCCAGTTTGCGCCTCGTCGAGCCTTCACTGAATCTCGTGAAGCGAAATGACGGGACCTGGAATATCGTCGAGCTCGTTCAACACCTCAGCGCGCCGGGGCGTGTTTCCCTGAATCTTTTTCCTGCTCTTGAGATCTCCACTGGCCGGCTCAACTTTAAATTCGCGACACGCAAAACAACCTTATATATTGCCGATTCTGATATTTCCATTTATCCCGAGCGTTCCGGGAAACTTTACGTGCAATTTTCAGGTTCTCCGGCGCGCACCGACCGTGCCGGAAACGGCTTCGGCCACCTGCACGGTAACGCGAACTGGTATTTCACCCCGCGAGCTGCGAGTGCAAATCAGCTCGAAGCCAACGTCTTTCTCGATCCTAGTAACGTTAGTGAGATCGCTACTCTTTTGGAAGGCTACGATGTGGGCGTCCACGGCACTGTGAGCGGTCATGCCAGTATTGATGGCCCGGCCGTAGCACTTCGCGTTGCGGGTGAATTGCACCTCGAAGATGTGCATCGCTGGGATCTCTTGCCTGCCGCTGGTGAACATTGGCGAATACGGTACCAGGGGAATATCGACTTACTTGCCCATAGCTTCAATTTAGAAACGCTTCCCTGGCGGCCGAACGATCCAACACCTGTTGTTATGCAAGTGCGTGTTAACGATTTTCTTGCTCAGCCGGCTTGGTCGATTCTGGCCAGTCTCAACAAGGTGCCCGCGGAAAACCTGTTACCACTTTGCCTGCACATGGGAGTCCCATTGCCCGAAGGTCTTTCGGTTACCAGCACGGTTGATGGCGCAATCGGCTATTCAAATCGATCCGGATTGGCTGGTGGACTTGCCTTGAACGATATCGTCGCAACTCTGCCAAACCTTCCGCCTCTTCACGTTGCATTCGCGACGGCCAAGGTCTCCTCCGACTCCATCCGCTTCGAGCCCGTGCTCATTCAGACCCCTTTTGCTGGAACATTGCAGGCTGGCGCCGATTATTATCCGTCGACGCGACGCGTCGCTGCTTTGCTGAAGCTTAATGCATATCCGGTTGACGCTCTCAACAATGCTGTCGGGCGTTGCTTCGTGACATCGTCTGCCCTTGTCGCGTTTGAAAAAGGCAACCTGACAGGGCAGCTCCTCTATAACCATGACGGAACAGACCCCGCCATGTGGTCCGGCCAGTTGGATGTCGCGAACGCCACGCTCAGCTTACCCGGGTTCGCTGTTCCGCTCACGCAGTTTGAGGGCCGGATTACCTTTGATCATTCCACGTTCAACGTTCAGCATTTCTCGAGCAGCTTAGGCGAAGAGACCGTACAGGGTGACTATCATTACAGCGCGCTACTGAAGCACTATGAGCACCTGCGCCTGCACTTGCCGTCTGCTGATCTTTCAAACATGGAAGCGGCCTTCGATCCTACTCTGCGAGCGCAAGGTCTTTTAGCTCGCTTGCGTTTCGGTCACCGCGTTATCCCCCCTTGGCTCGCTACGCGAAGTCTGGAAGCAGATGTTACCATCGAGCAATTTTCAGTGAACAGTGCCGTCCTCGGCTCGCTCAGCTCTCATCTCCTTTGGGAAGGCGCAACACTTAAGTTCAACTCTCTTCAATTGAATCTGCCAGAGGGTCTTATATCGGCTCACGGTACAGCGAACCTTATTGCGTACTCGCCGCGTTATCGTTTTGCCGCTACCGTAAGCGGTTTCCCCTGGAAACGTGGTCTCCTGAATGCCCATGGCACATTCGAAACGGCCGGAACTGGTAGGGAAATCGTTCGCAACCTGCGCGCCAGCGGTGCTTTTTCAGGAGAAGACCTAAGTCTCTCGCCTGAAGACGCGTTCAGTAAGCTCTCAGGATTATTTGAGTTCTCGTTCGATGCTGGTTGGCCGAACCTTCGGCTCTCGAAAGTTGAAGCTGCGCAAGGCGAGCAAGCCTGGATCGGAGAAGCCGCAAGCCAGAGTGATGGCAAGCTCATTTTCGACCTCGAAAACGCCGACGGACAACGGCGTGTAATTAGTACCCTGGATTCCGAGACCCCCGCTGTTTCCTCTGCCGTGACAATTCACGCCGGCGTGCGGGAAGGAGCATCATTTCGCCTCCGCTAAAATCGACTTGCACCATGCACGTTCTCGATCCGGTCTGGGACACGATGAAGCGCCAATTCGAAGCAGCACGTTCCGAATCTGCGCAAGCGGCGCGTTCCCAGATCGCGAACGAGTTGAATCAGCTCCTTCGTCGTCTGCGCCAGTATCGAACCGAAGGCGAATGGAGTTCCGCCATTATTGATGCCGCTTCGCAGTTCGTGCTATCAAACCGCGCTCTTTACGCTGCAAAATGGCGTTTATATCTGCGCGGTCAACAGAACTTGAATTTAGCCGAAGATCTCGCTTTCTCCGCAGCAACGGCCGCTGCTTTCGAAACTGTAATCAACTCGAAGGATACAGTGGTTGCGCTCAGAACGCCCGCCGAAGTTGGCGAATCGCTCAGTTCGCCTGCCCATGACGAACGTGCACACATCGTTCCAATTTTGAATGGACCGCGAGTTGTCGCGCTTCTTTTTGCCGCCAATCAGGATTATTTTGACGTGAATGCCATAGAGCTAATTGCAGGACTGGCCTCTATAGTTCTGGAACGGCAATCGAATACCTTGCTACACACTCAAATTGCAACTCAACCTGTCGCTGCGTCGTCGCACACGCGAGTGCCCAACTCAGCCGCTTTGCCTTCTTGGGCAGATCTCAACCAGGATCAGCGCTTGCTTCATATTCGTGCGCAGCGTTTCGCGCGAGTAAAGGTCGCGGAAATGCAGCTATCGCGACCCGACGCCTGTCATGCAGGTCGCCAGCAAGGCGATCTATATTTATTGCTTCGCCAGGAAATTGACAAGGCACGCGACACATACCGAAGACAGTTCATGACCATCCCGTCCATGGTTGATTACCTCCACCTCGAGCTCGTTCGTATCGCAGCCGAAGGTGACGAGCGAAAAACTGGGAGCAGACTATCCAGGGCAGTTGGTCTAGTTTCCAAGCTCATCGTTTGATGATGCGTGGAATGCTCTCTGCAGTCTGTCCGCTGGTGATCGCGTTTTTCGCGCTTGCCCTTTTTTCGGCGCCCGCGGGTAAGAAGGTCAACAAACTTGCGAAACCTGCCATTCAGCCGCCCAAAGTTGTCGGTGTGGCCGGATTGATTGCGGTAGCGCAGCACCAACTCGAGCTCGGCAATCTGCAAGCCGCCGCACAATACGCCGCGTCTGCTTCTAACAAAGCGCCCATCCTCGATGACTATGCACAGTACATCCGCGCTCAAGCAGAATACGGACTAAAAAATTATGCGGAAGTAGCAAAGGCCTCCACGCATGTCTTTAATCAAGTGCCTGTCTCTCCATTCGTCGGTGCCGCCGCCGCGCTGGCGGTTCGCGCGGACCTGGATAACGATAGCCCGAAGCAAGCGCTCGAGCTCGTTAAGAAATACCACGACCGCATTCCGCAGCCCGCTGCCGACCTGCTTCTCGCTCGAAGTTTTGAAGCGGCAGGCGATCTTGCGCAAGCTGCTGAATATTTTCAGCGCGTTTACTACAACTATCCGGTCGCCAAAGAGGCAACCGACGCTGCAAACGCCCTTGTAGATGTGAAGCAGCGCCTCGGAGACGCCTATCCGCCGCCCACGCCCGTTGCCATGCTTGGCCGGGCGCAAAAGCTATTCGAGGCCGGAAATCCAGCTGCCGCACGCATCGAACTCGCCGCTGCCATTCCTCAAATTGGAGGTCCTCAACGCGACCTCGCCCGCGTGCGCCTTGGCGAAGCCGACTTCCTCAGTAACAACACAGCGGCAGCCTTCCAATACTTAACTGCTCTGAAAGTGGACGATCCAGAAGCCGATGCCGAGCGCATCAGTTATCTCATCCGTTCTGTTCGCAAGCTTGACCGGCATGCTGACGTAAAAGATTTCTTAAAACAGTTAGAGCAGCAACATCCAAACTCGCCGTGGCGCCTCGATGCCTTAATCTTTGTTGCCGATCAGGCTCGCGTTGATAATGATGCAGACACTTATTTGCCGCTGTACCGTGCGTGTGCAGCCACCTTTCCGAAAGATTCGCGGTCAGCCTGGTGCGATTGGCGCGTTGCCTTTGAGAGTTATCGAAAAGATGCGAATGACGCGTACGATCTCCTGCACGGCCACATACAGCAATATGCGGACTCGGCAGACGCTAATAACTCGCTATACTTTCCTCGGCCGCTCGTCGGAACGAAGAAATGATTTCGCCTCCTCGCGCGCCTGCTATGAGGAATTGATCAAGCGCTTTCCGAACAGCTATTACGCGATCGTTGCTCGGGACCGTCTGAACCGACCTATGCTGGAAGCGGCTACGCCGAGCCCCGCCATGTTGGAATTTTTGCGCTCTGTTCCGTGGCCGCCACGTCCGGAATTCCCAAGTTTTACGCCTGCTGAGGCCGTGCAAAGCCGCATTGATCGTGCGCAACTTCTCGAGCTTACCGGGCTAAATGATTTTGCCGAAGGCGAACTGAAGTTCGGCGCTCGCAATGACGGTGATCAGCCAAACGTCTACGCTTACGAGCTGGCGAAGTTCGCCGCGGCTCGTAACGCGCCCGATCAAGCCATGCGCTACATCAAATCGTATGCGCCTGGATATCTCTACATGCCCCTGGACGAAGCCCCGGTGCCGTTCTGGAAGCTCGCCTTTCCCATCCCGTTTCGAGCCTCGATCGAGCAACACAGCCACGAGCAGAGCCTTGATCCTTTCCTGGTCGCTGCGCTCATTCGGCAGGAATCCGAATTCAACGTCAGGGTGGTTTCACATGCAAATGCATATGGACTCATGCAACTCCTGCCGTCAACCGGACGCGGCCTGGCTCGACACTTCCGCGTGCGCCACTACGGAACTGCTCAACTTCTCACGCCCGACAGAAACATCCAGCTCGGGACGTATTATTTCCGCAATCTGCTCAATTCTTTCGGCGGCCAAACCGAACTCGCCTTAGCTTCCTATAACGCAGGCCCGGGTCGCGCAGCACTCTGGCGCAACTGGGGCCCCTTTCGCGAACAGCCGGAGTTCATCGAGACCGTCCCGTTTCATGAGACCCGCGGGTATATCCAAATCGTTCTTCGAAACGCGGACGTATACCGCCGCCTTTACGCGGGTACGGTTCCTGATGTGCCCGTTTATCGCCCCAAACCTCCGCCGAAGAAGTCAAAGCCTAAGCGCAAGAGGATCACTCATCCGGCATCAGCTCAAGCCGCCCATATGTGATACGGAATACGCTTTCTCAGTTGTGCCGTGTATCCCAATCGACAGCTAAGCTGATACGTTGCCTTCAACGCTTGACACTACGCTCCAAACGCCGGATCATCGTAAACCAGAAGCAATCGTCTTGATAAGAGGATTATGGCCTGCCGGCGCATTAGTGTCGACAGTTTTGACGGTGCTGTGTGTAAGTTGTGCGACAGCCGAACACGAAGGTTCCGGCCACGTATTAGACGAGGCAAGACGCGCCAACCGTCCCGCGGCCTCGATGCCCGCAGCCGACGAGGATTACTTCCATGACATGGATGGCGGCCTTGCTTTGACCGCTGACGAGATTAAAGGCCGCAATACATGGCTTGTGTGGAGTGGTGGAAACGATCGCCTCTGGGATTCACTTTCGAATGCCACGTTCGGATCGCTAGACTTTTTGAAGACACTCTCCTCATACCCCAGCCTGAAATTCAGCCGCGACAATCGTTGGAACTACCTCGGGCTTGTGAATGAGCCCTGCTTTGAGAAGGCGACAGGCCCTGACCCGAACCGCTTCGGGTTATGGCTCGACAAGCGCCGTTCCGATTGTGCGCCTGATCCCTTCGAAAACGAAAGGAAATATCCGGGAATTGCTATCGGCGCCCGCGGAAAGAATTTACCCGTCGGCTCGTTTTATGGATATGCCAGCGGTGTCGTTGGTTTGCGTCTCTATCCGAATCCTGCTTTCGATGAGGCAGCGGCCAAGAAGTGGGATGCTACGCGCTACTACGAAGACCCTCGTTACTATCTTTCTAAGGATCTAGTGAAGCCTTATCGCGTTGGAATGTCCTGCGCGTTTTGCCATGCCGGTCCGAATCCGATAAAGCCTCCCCAAGATCCGGAGAACCCCAAATGGGAAAACTTGAGCTCTAATGTCGGAGCGCAATACTTCTGGATTGACCGCATCTTTGCCTGGGATGCCGATCCCACCAGCTTCGTCTTCCAGGTACTGCACACTGCCCGCCCCGGATCATTGGATACTTCGCTCGTATCCACCGACAACATCAATAATCCGCGCGCGATGAACGCGATTTACTACCTGGGTCCCCGACTGCAAGAGGCGAAGCGCTGGGGCCGTGAGGCGCTGGGGGGCGGCGGTCTCAACAATAGGCAGTTCAATGATTACGTGCAAGAGGGACCGCTGACAACATTTTTTCAGCCGCCGAACACCGTGTTCGCGCCGCGCATTCTCAAAGACGGCGCTGATTCCGTGGGAGCGCTCGGAGCCTTAAACCGTGTGTACCTGAATATCGGTCTCTTCAGCGAGGAGTGGACGTTACACATTAATCCCTTCATTGGCGGTAAACGGCCGAGTCCTATCGAGATCACCGTTGCCCGCAAGAACTCCGCATACTGGGAAGCGACAGAGGCGCAGACGCCCGATGTAGCGCTCTTCTTTCTAAAGGCAACCGCGCCTCATCGTCTCAAGGACGCTCCTGGCGGCGACGCGTATCTAACCAAAGACAACGCGCTACTCAACCGTGGAAAAATCGCATTCGCCGAACACTGCGCTCGCTGTCATTCGAGCAAGGTCCCTTCGCCCGCGCCAGGCCTTGATCCCGGTGGCTGCTCCGGATCTCAATATCTCGATTGCTGGAATCGCTATTGGACCTGGACCAAGACAGACGACTTCAAAACGAAAATGCGTCAAATCGTCCAAGCCGACGACTTCCTCGACAACAATTTCCTTTCGACCGAGCTGCGCGTACCGGTCACGTTCCTTCAGACCAACGCTTGCAGCCCGCTTGCGAGCAACGCCATCGCAGGGAATATCTGGGACAACTTCTCCTCTCAGACTTACAAAAACCTGCCATCCGTTGGCGAGATCACTGTTTACAACCCATTCACGGGTGAGCCGAAATCATTCCAGATGCCCGCAGGCGGCCGGGGCTACACTCGTCCTCCCTCGCTCGTAAGCCTGTGGTCAACTGCGCCGTTCCTGCTAAATAACAGTATCGGTAAATTCAACGCGAGCCCTTCAATCGAAGCACGCATGCAGTCCTTCCAAGACTCCATCGAGAAAATGTTGTGGCCTGAAAAACGCGATAAGGACGCCGTTCTCGGCAACAAAGATTCCGGGCCTCATCGACCGGACTACTACGGCTAGCTACTTACGCATCCCAGCCGGTTACCTACCCAATTACCTTCAGCCGCTCCTTGAACCTGGGGATAGCTTCCTGCCTTGGCTTTTTACAAAGAGCGGTGTGCAGATCGGACCCATCCCGGCAGGCACACCCGTCGACCTGCTCGCTAACCTTCAGCTCGTCTCAGAGAGTACAGATCCAGTTCAACGACTGGACCACGACAAGAAGTTGTTTGACGTATTGGTAAAAATAAAGCGCGACTTGAAAAATCTGCCGAGAGGAGCGACCGACGAGCAGGGCCGCCAGGTATTTCAAAACGTGCTCGACCCGCTGTTCCAGTTGAGCAAGTGCCCCGATTTCGTCGTGAATCGTGGTCACTACTTCGGAACCAGTTACGACAAATATGAGCCTGCTCTCAGTGACGGTGACAAGCGAGCTCTCATCGAATTTCTCAAGACCTTCTGATGCGAGATGGCTCCGGTGAGTAACGGCGGAGACTTCGATTACATCGTCGTAGGATCGGGAGCTGGCGGAGGACCGCTCGCGGCCAATCTCGCGAAGTCCGGATTCAAAGTGTTGCTCCTCGAGGCTGGCGCAGATGTGTGTTCCCAATCCGACACCGGACGCCTGATGTACGAGGTGCCGATCTTTCACGGTCTCTCTACGGAGTACGCAGAGTGCGCCTGGAATTTTTTTGTGCGCCACTACTCGGATGACGCCCAGCAAGGAGCGGGACTCGAAATTCGTTCGCGAGAGAGACGGTGTTTGGTACCCGCGCGCTGGCACTCTCGGCGGCTGCACGGCCCACAACGCCATGATTACCGTGATTCCACAGGACAGCGATTGGAATTACATCGCTCAAGTGACAGGCGACACCTCATGGCAGGCCGGCAATATGCATCGCTATTTCGAGAAGCTCGAAAACTGCACGTATGTCCCAAGACCTGGCTCGGTGGAGTACGCAAGCAGAGGCGTTTTATCTTCAATCGCAGAGCTCGTCCATGGCCGCGAAGACTGGCGCGACTGGTCGCACGGCCATGGCTTTGACGGTTGGCTCACCACGAGTGAAGCCGACCCGCATTTGGCTTTGAAAGATCCTGAGATTGTTAGCCTCCTTCTGAACGGCGTCAAGGAGGCATTGCGAGATCATATCGGCAGTCCGCTCGCTCGCATTGAAACGCGCTTTGATCCGAACGACTCGCGAAATGCGATGAACAGTCCCGAGGGACTGGCCTTTACTCCGCTTGCAGTAGCGAACTGCAAGCGAAACGGACCGCGTGAGTTTCTGCTGAGTACGCAAAAACAATATCCGAACAATCTCACGATTCAACTTGGCTCACTGGCCGCCCGAGTATTGTTTGAAGGCACTCGCGCGATTGGTATCGAGTTTCTCGAAGGTCGGCATCTCTATAAGGCCGACCCGGGCGCCAACGCAAATGCAGCCTCGGCACCGAAACGTCAAGTACGCGCCGCACGTGAGGTGATTCTCTGCGCTGGCGCATTCAACAGTCCGCAATTACTCATGCTTTCGGGTGTAGGCCCGAGAGGTCGGCTTGAAGCTCTCGACATCCCTGTAATCGTAGATCTACCCGGAGTAGGCGAGAACCTTCAGGACCGTTACGAGGTCGGCGTGATTTCTCAATTCAGTCGCGATTTCACGCTTCTTAAGGGCGCTACGTTTTCTCCGCCCGAGCCCTCAGGACCTCCCGATCCCTGCTTGCTGGATTGGGAAAAAGGCACAGGCATCTACGGCTCGAATGGCGCGCTGATTGGCATGGTGAAGCGGTCGAGCCCGGCAAAGGCGACTTCCAGACCTCTACATCTTTGGTCTACCTGGATCTTTCAAAGGTTATTTCCCTGGTTACTCTACGCAATTCGAGCGTTATCACGATCGTTTTACCTGGGCGATTTTGAAGGCGCATACATTGAACACCGCAGGCCGGATTACGCTCCGCTCGAAAGATCCCAGCGACATGCCGCAGATTGAGTTTCATTACTTCGGAGAAGGCAACGACCCCGGCGGAGACGATCTGGACTCGGTTGTGGCTGGCATCGAATTCGTGCGCGACATGAATCGGCGGCTCCAAGCGCGAGGTCTCATCAAAGCAGAACTTGTGCCAGGCCCGGCTTACGATACGCGCGAAAAGCTACGGCAGTTTGTTCAAGATGAGGCTTGGGGCCATCACGCATCTTGCACCAATAAAATCGGAGCAGACCGCGATCCAAAGGCCGTGCTCGACAGCCGCTTTCGAGTGCGCGGAACGCAAGATCTGCGCGTTGTAGATGCCTCCGTATTCCCGAGAATACCCGGGTATTTCATCGTCTCTGCGGTGTACATGATCAGTGAGAAAGCTGCCGGGGTTATCGCAGAGGACGCAATAAAGTGATTCAAACGCCGACTAGGGGAGCCGCCCAACGTACAATCGCATCATGGCCGTCACTTCGGGCCGTCGTTTTCAGAGTGCTCGCGTAGCTGAGTTCAAGGAGTCAGTCATCCGGGAGATGACGCGGCTCTCGCTCCAGCACGGGGCCGTGAACCTCGCGCAGGGCTTTCCCGATTTTTGCGCACCGGCCGAACTCAAAACCGCTGCGCAAAGGGCCATCGCGGAAGACATTAATCAGTACTCCATAACATGGGGTGCTAAGTCTTTCCGCGATGCCATCTGCGATTACTATCGGCGCTTCTATCACCTTGAAATAGATCCTGAGCGCGAAATCACCGTTTGCTGCGGCTCGACGGAGGGGATGATCGCGAGCCTGCTGGCTTTGCTCAACCCCGGAGACGAAGTGATTCTCTTCGAGCCGTTTTATGAAAATTACTGGCCAGACTCCCAACTCTGCGGCGCCGTCTGCCGGTTAGTCAGGCTACACGCTCCGCATTGGAACTTCGATCCCGACGAACTTCGGGCCGCTTTTACGAAACGAACCCGTGCGGTAATCGTGAATTCGCCGAACAATCCTACTGGGCGCGTGTTTTCGATGCACGAGCTAACAGTTCTGGCTCAGCTCTGCGAAGAGTACGATGCCCTACTCATCACGGACGAAATCTACGAGCACATCCTGTTTGATGGTGAGCGGCACGTACCTCCCATGACTCTCCCCGGCATGCGCGAGCGATGTGTGCTCGTGAACAGCCTCAGCAAGACTTACTCGGTGACCGGATGGCGGGTCGGCTGGGTAATTGCGGCACCCGAGCTGACGGCTTCGATTCGCAAGGTCCACGACTTCTTGACGGTCGGTGCCGCTGCTCCGCTACAGGCCGCAGGCGTCACCGCGCTTCACTTGCCGGACACCTACTACGCCGAGCTAGCCCGAAATTACGAAACGAAGCGGGATCTACTTCTGGGCATTCTCGACAAGGCAGGCTTCCAATGCTATGTTCCTAAAGGCGCCTATTACATCATGTGTGACATTTCCGCATATGGGTCCGCGGACGATGTAGCGTTCTGCCGACATCTGGTTGAGAACATTGGAGTGGGAGCCGTCCCTGGATCGAGTTTCTTTTCCGATCCCGCCGATGGAGCGCATTTGATTCGGTTTTGTTTCGCCAAGAAACCAGAGACGCTGGAAGCCGCGGCGGAGCGCTTACAGCGGCTGTCCAGGTGAAATTACCAAACGAACCCAAATGGGTTCGTTTTTTCAAAATGGTCTAGAGACGGTTAATGAGGCTGGCCACGTAACCGGCTCCGAACCCGTTATCGATGTTCACAACGGTAACATTGCTGGCGCAACTGTTGAGCATGCCGAGCAGCGCGGCCAGACCATGGAAGCTCGCGCCATAGCCGACGCTGGTCGGAACCGCGATTACGGGACAGGACACCATGCCCGCCCACCACGCTGGGGAGGGCACCCTCCATACCGGCGCAGACGATTGCCACGCGAGCCTGCGCTAAGCGCTCGTGTTGCTGCAGGAGCCGGTGAATGCCGGCGACGCCCACGTCGCAGATCGCACTCGACGTGGTTGCCCATGACCTCGGCCGTCAACTGCGCCTCCTCGAGCACGGGAATATCGCTTGTGCCCGCACAGACGGCGGCAATCTTGCCTTTGCCGTGTATTCGCCGATCACGCCAGACGCGTACGACACCCGAGGCCTGGAAAATACTCTGTTTCCGGGGCGAGCGCCGCGACACGCGCCGCCATTTCGGGTGTGGCTCTGGTCAACAAAAGGTTCTGCGATCGGGCCAGCAGCGCGGCGGCGATTGCCAGCCACTTGATCCGGGTTCTTCCCCTGACCGAGAATGACTTCGGGCATGCCGTGGCGCATGGCGCGGTGGTGATCGACCTTCGCGAACCCCAGATCTTCGAAGGGCAGATGGCGCAGACTGTCGATAGCGGCATCCACGGTCGTATCCCCGTCGCGGACCTGTTCGAGGAGCTGCTGAAGTTGCTGGGCGTCCATACGTCTGTCTCGCTAAGATGGTAGCGTCCTCGGCATGCCCCGCTTCTGGACACGTCTGCGCCTTACGCTCGACATGATCAAGTTCGAGCACTCGTGTTTGCGCTGCCCTTTGCTCTTGACGGGAGCGCTTCTGGCGTGGCGGGACAGCGGATTTCATGATTCCGGCTCTCGCGCTCGCGCTTCGCGTGGATTGTTGTTGCGATGGTTGGGGCGCGCTCGGCCGCCATGGCATTTAACCGCATTCTCGATGCGGAAATTGATGGCACGTAACCGGCGCACGGCGAACCGCCACTTGCCTGCCGGGCTTCTCTCCACTGGCTTTGCCTGGGGCTTCACGTTCGCTTCATCGCTGGTCTTTTTGTGGGCGGCGCGCGAGCTCGGGTCCTTTGTGTTTTTCCTCGCGCCGGTAGCGCTGGCGATTCTCTTCTTCTATTCCTTTTCGAAACGCTTCACGCTGTTGTCGCATATGATTCTGGGCTTTTGTCTGGGCATTGCTCCAGCGGCAGCGTGGATTGCGATGCGCGGGACGCTCGATCCCCGCATTCTTTGGCTGACAGCAGCAGTGATGTTTTGGACCGCCGGCTTTGATGTGATCTATGCGTGTCAGGATTTCGAGTTCGATTGCGCGGAGGGCTTATGCAGCATCCCGAGGCGTTTCGGCGTAGGCGGCGCGTTGCTGCATCGCACGTGTTTTACATGCGGCGATGATCGCCTGCCTGCTGGCGCTGGTGTTTTCGTTTCATCTTGGAGCTTTGAGCCTGCTGGGAGTCGCGGCTGTTGTGGCGCTGTTGGTCTATGAACATGGACTTGTGAAGCCGCACGATCTGTCTCGTGTGAATGCCGCGTTCTTTACTGTGAACGGCTATGTCAGCCTGCTCTTTTTCGCGTTTTGGGCGGCTGACATTCTTGCTTCATCGCACATACTTATAAGCAATGCAACTCTTCGATTGAAGACCGCCGCCTGAAACCCATTTACGAAAAAGTGAAGGCGGGCGAGCGCCTGAGCTTTGAAGACGGCGTCGCGATGTTCCGCAGCCACGACATTCTGTCGCTCGGGTACATGGCAAACCTCGTGCGAGAGCGCCTGCATGGCGACATCACTTACTTCAACGTCAACCGGCACATCAATCCGACGGACGTGTGCGTCGCGAGCTGCCGGCTTGTGCGCGTTCGGCAAGAAGGCGAAAGATCCCCACAGCTACACAATGTCGCTGGAACAAGTGTGGGAGGTTGCGGGAAGGGTTATGCCGAAGCGGTAACGGAGTTTCACATTGTCGGCGGATTGCATCCGGAGCTTACGCTCGATTGGTTTTGCGAAATGATCTCGGGACTGAAGGAGCGCTATCCCGGCGTGCACTTGAAGGCGTTCACGATGGTTGAGATCGCTTATCTGGCGAAACGCGCGAAGATTTCGATTCGTGAAACGCTCGAGCGGCTGAAGGCGGCGGGGATGGATTCGATGCCGGGCGGCGGCGCGGAGATTTTTTCAGAGCGCGTGCGCCGGATCATTTGCGATCACAAGATCGATGGCGATGAATGGCTCGAGACGGCGCGCACCGCGCATCGAGATCGGCCTGAAGAGCAACTGCACGATGCTTTATGGCCATCTGGAGACCGCCGAAGACCGCGCCGATCACCTGGTGCGCTTACGAGCGTTGCAGGACGAGACAAACGGCTTTGTGACGTTCATTCCGCTGGCATTTCATCCCGACAACACGGCGCTGAGTCATCTGCCGAAGACGACCGGATTCGACGATCTGAAGCAAATCGCGATTTCGCGGTTGATGCTGGACAACATTCCGCATATCAAGGCGTACTGGATCATGATGACGCCGAGTGTGGCGCAAATTGCGCAGCGCTTTGGAGCGAACGATATCGACGGCACGGTTGTCGAAGAGAAGATTTACCACGATGCGGGCGCGACCACGGCGCAACATCTGCGGCGGCAAGACCTGCTGCGATTGATTCGCGAAGCCGGGCGAGAGCCGGTGGAGCGCGACACGGCATACCGGCCGGTTACGCGAACGGAATCTGCGTTTACTGTGCTTGTGTAGAGGATTCAGCGGGAGGCACCCGGAGCCCGCGAAAAATCGCGAGTAGCCTGGCCGACCCGGCCTGGTTTCCCCGCATGCTCTGGAGGCGCGGCGTTGAGCGCGACGCTACCGAATACGCCCTTTGGGAAAAGCGATTCCGGCACGCATATCGGCGCCTTCGCTGGCCATAGAAGTAACCCATTCGCTTCCAGCTTCGTCAAGAGTCTTAAGGCCTCGCAGATCGAGTATGAGTTTGCGTTTCCCGAGCATTGTCTTCGCCGTACGCCAACAGCCGCTAAGCTCCGCTACCTCAGACTCGGTTAGCTCTCCGATCAGCTGGAAACGGCACGCCTCAATGCCATCATGGATGTAATACTTGAAACGTGACGAGCTAAGAACGCGCTTCGGTTGCATGGCAGGGGCCGACGCTTCCGTTGCGATGTCTGCTTTTTCGCTTATGAGTTCTACCATACGGTATCGTTGGTTTGATTCGTGGCGTGCAATCTCTGTTCCAGGTTTTTAATCTGGATGCATAGCTCTTAACTTATCGTCCCAGACAGCACGAGTTGCTCTGATTTTTGAAGAATTTGTGACACCCTAGCATAAACCCGTGAGCTTCGGCAAGCACATAACCAGATGTGCCCGTTATCTGAATTATTCTCTGATCGCGATCGCATTACGGCAATGCTCGCGCGAGGCCAGGAGGCTCAGCAATCGCCTACCCAGACACCTCCCGCGCAACCTGCGCAACCAGGTCAGTTGCCACCGCGTGAGGAACCTGGCGTGAAGGCGCCGGGTAAAACGGCCGAAGGAGAAGACAAACGAATTTTCGGCGTGTTGCCGAACTATCGAACTGCCGAAAAGAGTGCGGAATACCAGCCAATCTCGGCCTCGCGGAAACTTAAGATTGCGACAAAGGACTCGTTCGATTATCCACTGTTTCTACTCGCGGCGGCGTATGCCGGGCTGTATCAGCTCGAAGACTCTCACCCTCAGTTTGGTCAAGGTCTGGCGGGATATTCTCGCCGCTTGGGCACCTCGTATGCGGATCAGGTGATCGGAAACTATCTGACCGAAGGATTCCTACCCGTACTGTTCCATGAAGATCCGCGTTATTTCCGGATGGCCGAAGGCACGAAAAAGAGCCGCACGGTATATGCCCTGACGCGCATTTTCGTGACGCACACGGATAGCGGGCAAAACGACTTTCAACTACGCCGAAGTGATTGGCAACGGAATGGCCGCGGGTATTGGGCTGTCGTACTACTCCGATAATCGGGATGTTCACGACTACATGCAGAACTGGGGTATTCAGTTGGCTACCGACGCGACGTCGCAAGTACTGAAAGAGTTTTGGCCCGATGTCAAACGGTGGTGGTTGACGCGGCGTCGACGAGCGCAGAGTAATCCTTAGGACCGCGTTCCCCGACGCATCGAAAAAGGACGGCGTTCAAAGACTCATTGCCCGAGTCGCTTCATGCGGGCTCGGTACGTGGGTGCACCTCTCTCTCAATGTTTTTACTGGTTTCAAGCTTTGCGAGAGTGAGCTCGTAATTCCTTTGAAGGTTCAGCCAAAATTCAGCTGTCGTTCCGAAGCTAGGCGCAATGCGGTGTCGGCGCTGATTGCGCGACGTTGCTTCGCGATTTCGTGTACGCGCGTCACAGGCACGTGCAGTTCAAGCGCGAGCTTATTCGCCGATAGACCGAGCGGCTGCATGAACTCTTCTCGCAGAATTTCGCCGGGATGGATGGTCACGCGTTCGATGTTCCATCCGCTGTCCGACCGCTTAATACTCATATCCGTTTCTTTCCTCAGTGGTAATCGATGAACGATATCAGGAACACGGCCAGCCCGATTAGATGCTCCCTAATCGTGGCTGAGCGAGGTAACGGCCCGGGAGAGTTCGAGCTGCTCGGAGTAATCCGTGTGATTGTGATTCAGTTTCGTCAAGAACGTGGTATCGAACCGTCCGGCAACAAAGTCCGGGTCCGACAAGATCTGCTCGTGGAGCGGTATTGTGGTTTGTACGCCCTCTATCACGAACATATCGAGCGCGCGCTTCATTCTCGCGATCGCCTCGCAGCGATCTTTACCGTGCGTGATGAGCTTGGCTACTAGCGAATCGTAATAGGGCGGGATAACGCTATCTGTATAAGCTGCGGTATCCACGCGTACGCCAATGCCCCCGGGCAGATTCAACCCAGTGATGCGGCCCGGTGAGGGCGCAAATGTTTCGGGATTCTCGGCATTGATTCGACATTCGATCGCATGACCCGAAAGCGAGATCGGCCGGGCGATAACTTCATCGAGGAGCTTCCCGGCTGCAATTCGGATCTGGCTTTTTACGAGATCTATGCCAGTCACGAATTCCGTGACAGGATGCTCCACCTGGATGCGTGCATTCACCTCGATGAAGGAGAGGTTGCCCTGTTCATCCATCAGGAACTCGACCGTGCCTGCGTTCGTGTAGCCAATGGCTTTCATTGCCACCCGGAGGCGCTCGGACATACTCGTGCGAAGCTGCGCCGAAACGCGTGGCGAAGGAGATTCTTCGAGCAGCTTCTGGTGACGCCGCTGGATGGTGCATTCACGTTCGCCGAGAATCTCCACGTTTCCATGCTCATCAGCAAGCACCTGAAACTCGATGTGACGCGGTGTCTCAATCAGCTTCTCGAGGTAGACATCGCCGCAAGAAAAAGCTGCCGCGGCCTCGCCTTGAGCCTGCGTCAGTAGGGCGGGAAGCTCCACTTCAGAGCGCACAATCCGCATGCCCCTGCCGCCACCTCCTGCGGCAGCCTTCAACATTACGGGGTAGCCGATCTCGTCCGCCAAGGCCAAGGCTTCGTCGGAACTATTCAATACACCACGCGAGCCAAGGAGAATCGGAACGCCCGCCTGCTCCATGATTGTTCGGGCACGCTGCTTGGACCCCATCTGCCGGATGATTTCAGGACGTGGCCCGATGAACTTGATTCCAGAGAGCTCGCACACCTCGGCGAAATCAGCGTTCTCGCTCAGGAACCCGTATCCGGGATGCACGGCGTCTACATTTGTGATTTCCGCGGCACTAATGACGGATGGTATATCGAGGTAACTGCGCGAGCTCTTAGCCGGGCCGATACAGATGGCTTCGTCGGCAAATCGAACATGTAGGCTGTGGCGGTCCGCTTCTGAGTAAACGGCAACGGTTTTGATGCCGAGCTCCTGACACGCGCAAATGACTCTCAGCGCGATCTCACCTCGATTTGCGATCAAAATTTTGCGAAACATGAGTGGGTTCGTCATTATGCTGGACGAATAGCGAACAGCGCTTCTCCATACTCCACCGGCCGCCCGTTCTCGACAAGCTTCGCGACAACCGTGCCGGCGACTTCTGCTTCAATCTCATTCATCAGTTTCATGGATTCGATAATGCAAAGCACCTGCCGAAGTTCAACATGATCGCCAACTTTAACAAATGGTGGAGTGCCGGGCCCGGGAGTATCATAGTACGTTCCAACAATCGGTGATTTCACAATAAAGTTCCGGTCGTCTTCTTCAGGAGGAGGCGGGGGAGCGGCACTCGCCGGAGACTCACGCGGCGTCGGTGCGGGGTTCGATATGGGTACTGCGTTCGGGGCCGGCACTCCGACAGGGAAAGGCAGCGCGGTAGGCAGCACGAGTTCCTGATTCGCTGGCGCCGAGCTAGTACGGATACGGACCTTATCATCACCGCGTTGCACTTCCAGCTCAAAAATCCCGGTTTCGCGTACCACATGAATCAGCTCTTTAATCTCGTCGATGGTCATTATTTGTTCTTCCCACAGCGAAACCAAGCCACGTCTATAATACGACCAGTTCTTTTCCTGTAGGAGTTAGAACCTCGCAGCCACGAGACGTTACAACAACCGTGTCTTCGATGCGAACGCCCCCACCCCCCTGGGCGTAAACGCCAGGCTCAATCGTGATAGCCATTCCAGCTTCTAGCTTCGTTCTTTCCTTCCGGCCCAGCCGTGGAGCTTCATGTATTTCAAGACCGAGTCCGTGTCCTGTGGAATGTATGAACAGCTTATCCAAGCCATGGGCACGCAATACGTTGCGAGCGGCCCGATCCACGGTAGTGCAAGAGACTCCTGGCTTCACGGCATCGATGGCCGCAAGCTGGCTCTCGAGCACGGACCCATACATTCGCCGAGCTTTCGCCGTGAGTTTGCCGACAGCATGGGTACGGGTCATGTCGCTGGCGTAACCAGCGACGGTCGCACCCATATCAATTAATAGTAGTTGATCCGGCTGGATTGGCTGGTTGGTGGGATGGGCGTGAGGCAGAGCGCTGCGCTCGCCCGACGCGACGATTGTCTCAAATGCCTCGCGGTCAGCGCCCAGGCGGCGCATGCGGTATCCGATTTCTGCTGCCAAGTCCAGCTCCGTCATTGAGTGCCTGAAATGCCGCAGTGCCTGTTCGAGAGCCGCCGAGTTCAGTTCTACGGAATGCTTTATAGCTGCGATCTCGGCTGCGGACTTGACCATGCGAAGCTTTTCTACAACTCCCGAGAGCGGCTTCAGGCGAATCCCCTCAGCACCCTTCTTCAGCTCTTGAAAAGCCTCAAAGCTAATCCGGTTTTGCTCGAAAGCGAGCGATTTGACGCGCGACCGCCTAGCCCATTTCAGCAGCTCTTTTGTGAGTGGGCCCTTGGCGATCTTCACCTCGCAAGCGGATTCCGAGGAAGCCTGGATTTGATATCGAGGGTCAGTAAATAGGACGGTGCGATCACCTGTAACGAGTAGCGCGGCATTGCTGCCGGTGAAGCCACTCAGGTATCGCACGTTGGGGAGCGCAGTGATGACCATCGCGCCCGCACGGGCTTCTTGCACTAGGTGAAACAGATGGTCACGGCGGAGAGAGAATTCGGCTTGGTCTTCCAATCCGATCCTCAGGGCTTTAATAATAGCTTGCCCGTGCTCTTGCGGCTTTCAAGATCGCGATGAGCCATCGCGGCATCGCCTAACCGGAAGATTTTGTAAATTTGCACTTTGAGGCGCCCGGCCGCGATCCAGTTGAAAATGTCGGATGCTCGCCACTTCAGCTCGTTAGGGTTGCTCACGTAATTTACCAAGCTGGGTCTTGTGAGGAACAGCGATCCTTTTTGGCTTAAGACTAGCGGATCGAATTGGCCGACTGGGCCACTCGATTGACCGAAACTAACGAGCATGCCACGCGGCCGCAAGCAATCGAGGCTCTTGTGAAACGTGGTGCTGCCGACAGAATCGTAGACGACGTCTACGCCTCTGTTATTGGTAATTCGCTTTACTTCCGGAACGAAATCCGTTTGCGTGTAGAGAATGAGGTGATCAGCGCCATGATCGCGTGCAAGTTGAGCTTTGGCTTCGGTCGAGAGCGTGCCGATGACGATAGTGCCGGCGATTTTTGCCATCTGGACGATGAGCAGACCAACACCTCCGGCTGCAGCGTGCACCAGACACGTATCGCCGGGCTTCAGGGCGAAAGTGGAATGGGTGAGATAGTGCGCAGTCATTCCTTGCAGCATGACAGCGGCAGCGTCTTCGAAACTAATGTTGTCCGGCAACTCCACGAGTGCTGATTGAGGGACGACGGCATATTCGGCGTATGAACCGCGGGCCATTGCGTATGCGACTCGCGTTCCGACTTTCAGTCGCACTCCTTTACCTACGGCTACGATGGTTCCGGCAGCTTCACTGCCTAGCGTCACTGGACTTTCGTTGGCTTTATAGAAGCCAGTGCGATAGTAAATGTCGATGAAGTTTACGCCGATGGCTTCTATCTTGACGAGGGCCTCGCCTTCCCCTGGCTCGGGTGTGGGGAGGTCCATGTATTTGAGGTTCTCGGGACCACCGGGTGGGTCAGCAACAACGGCTTTCATATGTAGGTGATTGTATGATGCGTGCTATGGCACTGAAGTACACGACATCGTATCTCGAAGATTCACTCTCGTTGTTTCGCTATTACAAAAACTTAGCCGAAGGCGCAATGGCGCAGGTAACGGATGAACAACTCCTGGCGGTCTTGGATCCGGAGATGAACTCAATCGCCGTAACCGTTAAGCATATGGCCGGCAACATGCGATCACGTTGGACGGATTTCCTAACGAGCGATGGTGAGAAGCCTGATCGGAATCGGGACAGCGAGTTCGTAGAGCCGCCCTCAGCTCGTGGAAACTTGATGAAGATGTGGGAGGCTGGCTGGAATTGTGTGTTTACAGCCCTCGAGCCACTATCAGATGCAGATCTATCACGCACGGTCACAATTCGAGGCGAGCCACATTCGGTCATGCAAACCATCAATCGCCAAATCGCGCATTACGCTTACCATTGTGGCCAAATAGTGCTGTTGGCTAAGCACTTCAGGCAAAGCGAGTGGAAATCGTTGAGCGTTCCTCGCGGCAAGTCGACAGAGTTTAACCGGCGAGTTACCGCCGGCGAAGCCAGCCAGCGTTAAAAAATCAGAGGATCGGATTCCGCGACTTCTTCGATGTTTACTGGTGGAATATCTGTGTGAAGTTCGCAATTCATTCTGTCTATGAATGCGTTTGCGATGATCGCGTATCCGGTGTTGGTCGGATGAACTGCGTCGAGCGAAAAGATTCCGCCGAGATATTGCGTTGTGAGATGGTGTCCCGCTACATCGTATCCATGCTTACTGATGTGCGCAAACAACTTGTTTACATCGACGACAACTGCACCAGACCTCGCCGCGGCACGGGAAATGGTGGCGTTGTAATCGTGAACCGCGGTCTCCGCCTGCGCGATCAGGGCAGCCGGACGGACGACATAGTTCGTACAAATGTCGAATGTCGGAGCAGCAAGGTTCGGAACCACGTAGTCCATTGGACCCGCACCAACGGGCAGCGCACCGCATCGTGCAACGAATTCCGGATAAGAGACTAGAAACGGCACATCGGCGACATTAGGGATGTTGGATACAACAATTTTGGCGTGAGTATAGTCACTCAACGCATCAAGCAGAATGTTATAGTACTCCCTGAACTTCTTAGGGTCAGTTGGATGGCTGCCTTGAGTCAGGCTCTGCAGCGCATCGCCGCTGCCGACTGAAACGAGAATAGTCGTGGGCCGAAGTTCTATGGCGCACAACGCCGTGCTAAACAACACCTCGCCCTTTTTCGGGCCAGGCTTTACTCCACAACCCAAAGAAGGCTTCGGGGTCAATAAACTTGGGTCTAAAATCTCAACGGCCAACGTATCCTCAAAATCGTCTGGCGTGAGCGTGGGAAGATTTACGGAGTGCACCAGAACATCAAGAACATCGAAGCCCGGAACAGACAAGTTCAGCGTTTGACCTGGGGATTCTCGAGCACCGTATCCCGGGGCTCTCGTGATTTCGCCGTCGGGTTGAAGCGTGAGCACCGGCAGAATGCCGGGATACTTAATCAGCGGCAAATTTAAACTGACGTTGGCCTGATGGGCGATCAACGCGGCGAAGCCATGCGTTTGCCCTCCGGGAGGAGCGACGCTATTACTGTCATACAGCGAGAAATTCTGAAACCCAGCACCCAGTGAATCGCCGACCACGACCAAGCGGCCTAAATCAGCTTTGTGTTCAGAAGAATCCGCTTGGCGGGCCCAAGCCGGAACAAGCGCAAGGACAAGGGATGAGACCAGAACTGCCGGGTAGATAAATATACGGTAACGGGGTACTCGCATCAAGATTCTTTCCTCCGCCGGAAAATCTGCAACGAGTCAAGTAAACCACGAAATAGGATTCTGAACAATGAAAAACGGAGATCAAGGCCGGGGTTGGCGGGGAGGGAAAAGCCGGACGGTCGCAGCATACCAGCATTCGCCCGGCTGTGAACAATGGCTACTTGAAGTCCGAGTCGCCTCGCGGCGTCATTCCAGATCCGCGCGGGCCCTTGACTACCTCGGGAGCGGGCGATTCACCGGGGCCAGGGGGAGTTTCCTGCGTCAACCCCGCTCCGGCTCCGGCACCTGCCTCGACACCCGAAGTATCGGTACCCCTGGATCCTACCGACATGTTTGCGTCACGGGCAACCGTCTCGTTAATACTCAGGCCAGCTTTAGCTCTCCTGCGACGCTCCGCTTTTTGCTCCTCGGTAAGAGATTCTTCAGGAATATCATCGAAATCACCTGCGGCGTCAACCGCCAGATCGTTGAACTTGGGATCAATCATGTAATTTCCTCTAACTGTTTGACACATACGGAAGGAAATCTGGGACGAAAAGAATGCAAACCAGGGATGACCGGCTGTAAACTGAGGCAGGAAAGTACTTTGCTTTCCCACGCATCTAATCTGTTAGATGTTGAAATGTCCGATTTGTGCGGAGACCGCATTCTCTTTGCTTGTTCCTTCGCGCAAGATCGAAGAAGAATGCGGGTACCGGGAGCGGTTTGTGGAGGAGCGGTTAGCGCGGCCGGCCTCTCGCGACGAGCTGAAAGATCTCACTGACTTCTTTCATCAGGGGAGAGCGGATATACTCGCATGCGCCGGCTGCAAGCTGCTGTTACGTGATGAGCAAGAGGCGCCCGCGGCGGAAACGTATTCCGAAGACGAATACGATCCGAGCGTGATGGAGCATCTGTATCCGCGATATCTTGACGCGTTCCGGCACAAAGAGAAGGCGTATCGTGCTCTGCTGCCCGTTGGCGCGCAGGTTCTGGAGGTCGGCAGCCATTACGGCGCCTTTCTACAAACCGCGCAGGAGTGGGGGTGGCGCGCTGAAGGTGTGGACGTCGGCAAAGATACCAGCCGGTTCGCGCGATCAAAGGGTTTCACGGTTCACAGCAAGGAATTGAGCGAGTGCCGGTTCGAGGATGCGAGCTTCGATGGAGTGTTCATCTGGAATTGCTTTGAGCAGATTGCGGAGCCACATCCAATGCTTGCCGAGTGCCACCGCATCCTGAAGCCGGAGGGTTTATTGATCGTGCGCACGCCGAATGGGGTGTTTTACGCCTTATGCCAAATGCTATTGAGCGAACAAGATCTCCGCAACGGTGCGGCGGAGTTCCTGAGGGATGCCATGGGTTATAACAACCTGCTTGGGTTTCCCTATTTGTATGGATACGGCGCAGCCACGCTCGAGCGGCTGATTGAACCGTTTGGCTTCCGACGCGAGGGCATGCTCAATTCCGAGTTGATTACGCTGCCGCTGCCTCAGAACTCGGATTGGGTGGAAAAGGAGGAGCGGGCGATCAGCAATGAGGTGCGAGTGCTCGCGCGCTCAGTACTAGGCAATGGAGAGGGCACGCTAACCGGACCATGGATCGAGCTGTGGTTTCGATCGGTGCCTAGGTATCAGTGATTGGGACTTGGTCGTCGCGCGACGATCTCCGCAACCGAGCGCTGGTGTGCTGTGTCGTTGGATTTGCCTTCGTAGTAATGCAGGATCTCCCAGCCGGTGAAATACGTTCTTAGCTCGCCTGGTTTCGCCCGTGTGTGGGTCGGCTCTTCGCTGGGCTCGGTGATGTGAACGATTGCGAGCAGAACGCCTCCGGGCACGATTCCTGCTTTTGCCGGTTGAAAGAGATCTCGCTGCAGGTAATAGCAAATCGAGATTAGATCCCACACCGATTTCTCGATGGCGTACTCGCCTCGCTCCAGGTCCGCCTGTCGCGCCTCCACGTTGACGCCGAGCTTTGAAGCGCGAATGCGGAGCGCATCGATGGCCGCAGGCGCAGCGTCGATGGCCGTGACGCTCCAACCCTGTTTAGCGAGCCAAAGCGCATTTCGACCGGTTCCACATGCCAGGTCGAGGGCCTTGCCGACTTTCAGCTGATTCGCACTGTGAATCAGGAGCGGGGTGGGCGGCGAGTCAAAATCTTCCGAGGGCCGCTCTCTCGAACGATATCGCTCGTCCCAACCGCGAATGTCCATGATTTGGGTTTGGTTGCTTGGAGTTTGGAAACCGCTGTTTTTCAAGCGCCGACGAGCCGTGCATAAAGACTCCGAGCAATGCCAATATCGGTAGTTCCTTTGATAATTGCGCGGCCGTCGGGGAAGAATGTCAGATGATACTTAGGCAGCATAAGCCGCAATGCGAATTCGTTTAAACGCACATCGCCGAGCGGCCGAAGCCGGGTGGCGAGCTCGGAGAGATTCAAGGGTCTGGCATTCTCGTGCAATTGCACCGCATTTCGTCCGCAAAGACTGACGGGAGTTCGACGACGCCCTTCAAGGTATCGAAAATCGTGTGCCGCGCACACCGGACAGTCAGGATCGCGCCGGCCCGCGGAAATGTGCTTGCTTGTACCTTCCCAGACGTCGAGCGTGTGGATGCGGCATTCGAAATCGGGCCAGCCCACCAGACAGCGTAAAGCAGCAGTAACTTGCAAAGAAGCAACCGCTGCCGTTGTTGACGCGAGCACGCCATTAACATCACAGGTAGGTTGAACTCCAGCCGGTGGCGCCGGGTATACGCATGTGAAACATGGTCCGCGCTCCGGCAGAATGGGCATCACGACGCCATAGCTGCCCACGGCAGCGCCATAAATCCAGGGAATATTCAGCTTGACGCTAAGATCGTTAAGGAGATACCGAGTTTCAAAATTATCCGTGCCGTCCAGGATGAGGTCGCATCCCTGAATCAGTTCTTCCGCGTTGGATGGGGTCAAATCCGCGACGAACGGTTCGATTTTGACACCATGATTCAGGTCATGCAGCCTGCGCGCCGCGGCGATGGCTTTCGGTGATTCGTTCTGGGCGTCGGCTTCGTTGTAGAGCCATTGGCGTTGAAGATTTGTGTAATCGACGTAATCGCGATCAATCAGCCGCAGTTGTCCGATACCTGCACGAGCGAGCGCCTCTGCCTGAAAGCTCCCCAATGCACCGCAACCGACGACGCATACGGATGCGTCTAAAAACTTGGATTGTCCTGCTTCTCCGATGGGGGCGAATAGGATCTGCCGGGAGTAACGCTCCTTCTCACCCGGAGTCATATACGACGATGGTAACAGCCTAAGCCGTGAATTCTCTTGGCTTTTCGTAGCTCCGTTAAGTGGAAGTGCGCGGCTGTCTTGCTGTACGTATCGAGCGTGTTGCCGGTTGCGGTTCTTGCTGCTCAAGACCAAGACTCAGCGTTGCTCGAGGCGGCAAGGAAGTACGAAGGACAGCGGATCGTAAGCATCCAGTTTGAACCCGCGGACCAGCCCCTTACCAGTACGGAGCTGGCCCGTGCCCTGCCGTTCAAGAGCGGATCTGTATTTCATGAGCGCGATCTGCGGCAAGCGATTCAGGACCTGTTCGCAACAGGACGATTTTCGGACCTCGCCGTAGACGCGACGGAATTCGGCGACGGAGTGGCGCTGAGATTCCTTACCAAACGAGCTTACTTCGTAGGCCATGTCGTCATCTCCGGCGTAAAAGAGCCACCGAATAGCGGCCAGCTAGCAAGCGCAACGAAGCTGCGGCTTGGCTTGCCCTATGTAGAGAGCGACAAGGCTGAGGCACTTAACTCTTTAAGAAATTTGCTTCGGCAAAATGGTTATTTTCACGCGACCGTCGAGGCGAATGTTGATTACGATCCAGAAATTGAGCAAGCGAACTTAAGCTTCGATGTTGTTTCAGGAAAGCGCGCGCGTTTCGAGGACCCTGCGATTGCAGGAGATCCCGAGCGTTCCGGCCAGAGCATAATTCGAGCGACACACTGGAAGCGCTTGTATGGGCTGCTGGGTTGGCAGGAATTCACTGAAGCCCGGCTTCGACGAGGTTTGGATAACGTGCGGCACTTGTATGAGAAGCAAAACCGGCTTGGTTCACGGGTGTCGCTTGCGCGTCTCGATTATCACGATCAAACAAACACCGTGAAGCCATCAATTGACATCGCCGCTGGGCAGCGCTGTTGCTATACGCGCAACGGGCGCAAGAATCAGCAGCGGGAAACTTAAGCAGCTTGTACCCGTGTTTCAAGAGCGTTCCATTGATACGGACCTGCTCGTCGAAGGCGAGCGCAACATCGCGCAATACCTTGAATCACGAGGGTACTTCGAGGCGCAAGTAAGTTATCGGGTTGAACAAAGAGCGGCGGCATCACAAGAGCGAATCATTACTTACCAGGTCAATCCCGGCACGCGACATAGATTTGTATATCTGGCCATCGAGGGCAATCACTATTTCTCAGCGCAGACGATTCGGGAACGGCTATATTTGCAGGCCGCGGAGTTCCCGCGCTTTCCTTATGGCCGATACAGCGATGTATATCTGCGAGAGGATGTCCAGGCCATTGAAAACTTGTACACCTCAAACGGCTTCCGCGATGTGAAAGTGACGTCGAGAACGGAAGATGATTACCGGGGCGTAAGAAATCATTTGGCCGTTTTGATCCGTATTGAAGAGGGAGTCCAATGGTTTGTATCGGAATTGTCTATCGAGGGAGTGAGTGCGAATGACGCTTCGAGGCTACGTTCCATGGTCGCGTCTCTGCCCCGGCAGCCATTCAGCGAGACCAATGTTGCCAACGACCGCGACAACCTTTTGAATTACTTTTACAATCGCGGTTATCTCAACGCGACATTCGACTATCGAGTGGCGCCGGCTGAGGAAGCAAACCACGTCAACATCCAGTACATTCTGCATTCGGGTCCGCGCAAGTATGTGCGAGGCGTGCTTATCAGCGGCCTTGAAACGACTCGTCCGAAGCTGGTTTACGATCGCATCGAATTGACAAAGGATGAGCCACTATCGCTGGCTGAGAGCACGGAAAGCCAAAGACGCTTGTACGATCTTGGCATCTTTGCGCGCGTCAATACAGGTATACAGGATCCCGATGGAGATGAAGACGAAAAGTATGTGCTGTACGATTTCGACGAAGCGCGGCATTACTCGATGAACGTTGGGGTAGGCGCCCAAATTGGGCGAATAGGCGGAGGCGTCACGAGTCTCGACAATCCGGCCGGTACAACGGGCTTCGCACCGCGTTTTGCATTCGGGATCAGCCGCATTAATTTTCTTGGACTAGGTCAGACGTTGGGGCTTCAAACGGCAATTTCGACGATTGAACAACGTGCCGCATTGACGTATTTTATTCCGCAGTTCGTTTCGAACGATAGGTTGAACTTCACAGCCACTGCGCTTTTTGACGATTCAAACGATATCCGAACTTTCACGGCACATCGGCTCGAAGGTTCGCTGCAACTCGGTCAAAAACTCTCCCGCGCTTATACGGTGCAATATCGGTTCGTGTTTCGCCATGTAACGCTGGCCAACCTCAAAATTGATCAATTGCTCGTACCGCTTCTTTCGCAGCCCGAAACAGTGGGGATGGCGGAGTTCTCGATAATTCAAGACAAGCGTGACGATCCGACGGACGCCCATCACGGCATTTACACGACCATAGATATTGGCTACGCTCCGGGGTTTCTTGGGTCTCAGACGGAATTTGGGCGTGGGCTGTTTCGCAACGCGACGTATTATCAGCTTGGCCGCGATCTGGTATTCGCGCGCAGCACGCAATTTGGGGTAATCACGCGGACCGGCGGGCGGCCGAGTATCCCGCTAGCTGAGCGAATCTATTCAGGTGGTTCCACTTCGCTGCGTGCTTTCCCGGATTTCCAGGCCGGTCCGCGCGATTTAAAAACGGGCTTTCCAATTGGCGGTAACGCCATGTTCATAAACAACATGGAGCTGCGCTTTCCATTGTATGGAGACAACCTGGGCGGTGTACTTTTCCACGATGCAGGCAATGTGTACAGTACGCTCGGCGATATAAGTTTCCGGTTCCGCCAAGAGAATTTGCAGGATTTCAACTACATGGTGCAGTCGGTTGGCTTTGGCATCCGCTATCGTACTCCGATCGGCCCGTTTCGTGTTGATTTGTCAGTTAGTCCTGATGCGCCACGCTTTTTCGGTCTGAAGGGAACAGAACAAGATTACTTGAATGGAACCGCTGTTGCGACCGTTCAAAAGATTAATGCGTTCCAATTCCACATTTCGTTGGGACAGGCATTCTAGTGCATCGTTTGTTGATCATTCTGTGCTTGGCGTTGGCCGCATCGGCGGAGGTTGTCGATCGTCTCGCCGTTACTGTAGGGCGTGAAGCAATAACAGAACTACAGTTGGATGAAGAACTTCGAGTTACCGCATTCTTAAATCGCCAACCTATCGTTCGTGATCTGAATACACGGCGTGCAGCGGCCGATCGCCTGGTGCAGCAGTTGATCGTCAGGCGCGAAATGGAAGTGAGCCGGTACCCTCTCCCTGATGACGAAGATGTGAGTAAGTATTTTGAACAAATTCGCAGCGGGTTCGGCAGTGCCGCCCAATTCAGTGAGGCGCTTGCAACGTACGGTTTGACCGAAAGTACTTTAAGAGATCACCTGGCTTTGCAGCTTACTACATTGCGGTTCATTGAATATCGCTTTCAGCCTGAGGTTGATATCTCTGAGTCGGAGATCCAGAGTGCATATGAGCGTGAAATCGCAAACTGGAAAGCGGATCATTCGGGTCCCGCACCTGGCCTCGAAGCTTTACGGGAGTCGATTCGAAACAAGCTGGTTGAGGAGCGTATCGACCGCGCATTGGACGCGTGGTTAAAGGAGAGGCGCAGGCGTGTGCATATCGTGTACGTCGACGCATCGCTCGAATAAATCGCAATGAGCCGGAAACGCCGCATCGTATTGACTATTATCGCCAGCGTTTGCAGTCTTGTGCTGCTGCTGGCCCTGGTCTGCATTCTACGCGGTACAGACGACCTGGTTTCAAGAGAAGGTTCGCGAAAAGATCATCTCTGCCATCGAGAGCACAAGTGGAGGGCGAGTTGAGCTCGGCTCGTTTGAGTACGATTGGCGCACCCTCACTGCCCAATTGAAGAACCTAGCCGTCCGCGGGACTGAGCCCCGCTCCGGTCCACCGCTCTTTCGGGCTGATTCCGTCCGTGTGCGATTGAAAATCATTTCGCTCCTGAAGCGGGAAGTGGACATCGCTTCGCTAGCGGTGGAACACCCCGAGATTTACCTGCTCATCCATGCCGATGGAAAGACGAATATTCCTGCTCCGAGACTTCGAGCTTCCGGGAATGTAGCGCAAGAATTGCTTAGCCTCAAGGTGCGGCATTTTGAGCTCAACCACGGCACAATTCAAACCGAGGTCGCAACGGATTCCGCTCAGGCGCGCACGGAGAGAATCTGATGCTTGTCGTGAGCTATGATTTCGCCGGACCTCGATATAACGTTACGGTTTCTTCGCATCAGCTACGTATCGATTCCGATCGCTTTCCTGCTGTTTCCTCTGACCTGGATGCGCGCGCGGCAGTCGAAAAAAATCGCATCCTTTTGCCGCAGATCGCTCTCAAATCCGGGGCGTCAACGATTGACGCGAGTGGAACCGTGCACTTTATCCACGCCAGCGCGGATTTACGAATAAAAGCGCAGATCCCAAGCAGCGAGTTTGCCGGTTTTATGAAATTTCCTGAGCTGCGACGGGGACAGATGACGCTAGACGCTACGGCGCACTATGATCCGTCTGCACCATTGGTATTCAATGGCAAAGTTACTGGCCACGATCTCGAGTATCGATCCCGCGCACTTGCATTTACTGGTGGCGAGTTCGAATCTGATGTTGCTGGCGCTGGCCAACAGCTCAGATTTTCGCGCCTGTCGCTTTCGGCGCTCGGTAGCAGGATTACAGGCGCAGCGACGCTCGAGCATTTTCGCCAGCTTCAGTTGGAGGGCAGAATCAGCGGAGTTAATATCCGTGAGATCGGGCGCTTATACACGGGAAACCCCCTCGTTTGGAGCGGAACGGCTAACGGGCGAATTCATATCGGGGCAACACTTGACCGAAACTCGCACGATTTTGTCGTTCAGAGCGAGCTGCGGATTACGCCCGGCTTGGGCAGCATCCCGGTTTCCGGCAACGTTGCGGGTGCTTATAGAGAACGAGGAAACGTGCTAGAGCTTGGAAACTCACATCTCGATTTCCCAAGTACACATCTGTCACTCTCTGGTACCGCGGGCAACAGTTTACAGATAGCCCTCGACAGCACGAACCTGGATGATCTTCAGCCGGCATGGCCGCTACTATACGCAAAGACCCACACCGCCGCGCATCCATTTACGCTAGAAAACGGAAGTCTTCATTTCGACGGCACGGTGGCGGGCCCGCTGACGAACCCTCGCATACAAGGCAACCTAGCTTTAGCTCGTTTCCGGATGAACGGACAGCGATTTGACCAACTTCGGTCAGTTGTTAGCGTGTCCGCAAGCGAGCTGGATTTGGCTTCGCTCACGATTGATCAAGGAATGCTGCACGCTAGCGGCAATGGCGACATAGGATTAGCGAATTGGTCAACGCAGAGTGACAGCCCGCTTCGCCTGCGCGCTCAGTTTAGGGGTGCAGATTTAACGAAGAGTATTTCCGAATACTCGAAAATGCGATTACCCGTCAGTCGGGGGATCGCGTCCGGCTCACTCGATATCAGCGGTTCGCTCAATGCGCTCAGCGGGAACGCGCGAGTTACGGTTGACAATCTTGACGCATATGGCGAGCGAGTGAATCGGGTACAGGTTGCGACAACTTTAGCCGGTAACCGGCTTGAGATCACTGAAGGTCGCCTTCAAGCAGGTCCGGCGCTCGTGTCTTTCTCCGGCACTTACCAGCATGTGCACGGTTCCTGGCGAGAGGGACAGGTCCGCTTACGAATCGATAGCAACGGATTTCCGCTTTCGAGTATTTCGATCGTGCGAAAGTACGACCCGGGACTCATCGGTCGATTTGAGATCCATGCTCAGGGCTCGGCTCACGTGACGGCTAATCAAATCGAGCCTACCAATGCCAACGGGACCGTGGTTCTGCGAGACCTATCCGTTCAGGGCGTGAGATATGGAAATGTCACTTTAAATGCTGCAACGCACGGGCGAATCCTGGATGCGAAGTTTTCAGGTGATCTGCGCGAAACTCAGCTGAATGGCACTGCACAGGTACAACTCGTATCTGGGACTCCCGTGAAAGGTGAGCTGCATCTTGGTCGCGTCGAACTCGCCACGTTATATGCCCTGGTCCATTCCGGACAGGTAAACCCATTACCAGTTCGCGGGTTTCTGCAAGGTGGGTTGACATTTGAAGGACCACTCCAGACGCCGGCGCAATGGCGGTCCACTATTCGCATCGAACAAGTGCAACTGAATCCAGTCGTACCAGTTGAGACCGGAGCGCAAGCCAGGCCCAGCGACCTGATTTTTCACAACCAGAATCCGATCGTACTAGACGCGTCGAACGGCGTTGCGGTCATTCGCAGTTTCCAGATCGCCGGAAAGGATACCAGCGTGGCGCTCAGCGGATCGATTCCCTACGTTGGAGAGCGGCCGATGGAACTGAGAGCCGAGGGCTCACTCGATCTTCGATTCTTTGAGCTATTCGACCCAAATGTGCGCTCCTCCGGCGAGTCTCAGATTGCAGCTTCCATTAGCGGGACGCTGAAAAGTCCGGGTGTCACCGGCACTCTCGAGGTGAAGAACGGTTCATTCTTTCTGAATGATGTACCGAATGGACTGAGCAACGTGAACGGGACGGTAAGGTTTAATGACGACCGCGCGACCATCCAGAAACTCACGGCACATAGCGGTGGCGGCGATCTCTCGTTGCGCGGCTTTGTCAGCTTCGCTGGCGGCGGGCCTCTCGTCTATCATCTTGAAGCAAACGCTGACAACGTGCGACTGCGCTACGCGGCCGGCATAAGCGTAACTGCCAATTCAGGCCTTCGACTAACTGGCACCAGCAAGAGCAGCCTGCTCTCGGGAACTATCAGGATCTTGCGGATAGCATTCAACCCAAGTACCGATGTAGGCAGTTTGTTGGCTCGAAGCACAGCGCCGGTTCCGACCCCTACTACTACTGATAATGATTTTCTAACGGGCCTACAGTTGGACATTCGGGTGGAGAGCGCTCCAGACCTGCAGTTAAACACCAGCTTGAGCGAGGATGTTGAGGCAGAAATAGATCTTCGCTTGCGCGGTACGCCCAATCGCCCGGTACTTCTGGGAAACATCTCGGCGAACCAGGGCGATATCAAGGTATTCGGAACCAAATACAGTATCAACCGCGGGCAAGTGAACTTTGTCAACCCAGTCAAGATGGAACCTGTGCTTGACCTGGATCTGCAAACTCAGGCGCGTGGCATCACAGTAGACATAACGGTCTCGGGAACGCTTAGCAAGCTAAACATAAATTACCGTTCCGACCCGCCTCTTCAACCGAGAGACATCGTTGCTCTTCTGACCGTCGGACGCACGCCCGACATCGCGTCCAACGTGGCCAACGTGCAGGTGGCGAATGATGTCAGCTCTCTGCAATCCGGCGCGAATACCGTTCTTGGTCAAGCGATTTCTCCGGCCTCAAACCGCCTCTCAAAACTTTTTGGCATTACAAACATTAAGATTGACCCGTTCGTGCAGGGCATTATTACGAACACTCCTCAGGCGCGCCTTACGGTGGAGCAGCAGATGTCACAGGATGTTACGATCACATACGTCACGAATCTTTCGCAGACATCGGAGCAAATCTTCCGCTTTGAGTGGGCGCTCAATAGGCAGTACTCGGTGATTGCGCTCCGGGACGATAATGGCGAGTTCGGCATCGACATACAGTACAAGAAGCGTTTCAAATGAAAACATGAGACTGCGGGCGGTCAAAGGCAAGCTCAAAGTGGAACACAGCATTATCGAAGGCTTACGCCCGGTGCTGGAGCGCTTGCTGACCAAGAACCAGGAGATCCGGTCTGTGATTCCCGGCGTCATTCGTCCTGTGCGGGATGCTAAAGGTGAAGCGGCTATTCGCGTAACCGTTCCTACGATGAATGGCTGGAAGGCAATTGCGCTGAGTGCGGGCGCTCGCCAGGAATTATTTATCAGTACGGTGTTATCGAAGCAGGGACTTGAAACGATGATTCGTGATGCGCTGCGGGGCTAGGGTTTACCGCGATGCAAAGCGCGTGAGATTACGCTCCAACCGTGGCCTTCTTGGCGTCAGGCTGCATCCCAGGTAATTGCGGCTGCTCTTCGCTGTCCACGATTTCAATTTTTCCCTTGAAGTAAGCGCCTTCTTCGATGATGATCCCGGGTGTTCGAAGATCGCCAACCAAGCGGCCTCCCTTGCGAATCGTGATTTTCTTCGATGCCTCCAGATCACCGGCTACAGTACCCAGCACTTCAATCTCCCGCGCCTTGGCATCTGCGCCAACTCTTCCATTAGGTCCGATTGTCAGGCGGGAATCGGGCATTTCAAGGGTGCCGTCCACCTGACCGTCGATGTGCAGACTTTCCGTGCTAGTTATGCGGCCGCGTATCACCATCGCTTTCCCGATCACGGTCAAGGTCGAAATGGCACCCACGGAATCAGAAATCGGCTCAGTTCCCTTCTGCGGTGCCGAAGACCTCCCCGGAAAAACGTTGGCTAGTTTGCGGTCACTCACGATCGTCGTGCTCCCTTCTACACCTTTTTACCAGAGGCGGGGTTGGCTTTCGCAGGCTGCCGATAGCTAGGCAGGAGTACGCACAGAATCAATCGTAACGTTTTCAAGCGCATCGTACAGTTCTTGCGGCTGAATAGGCTTCGAAACGTAACCGTCCATGCCGGCCGCGAGACACCGTTCACGGTCACCTTTCATAGCATGCGCGGTCATGGCGATGATCGGGACGTGCCGGCCGTTAAGCATTTCCTTCTTGCGGATCGTCGCAGTAGCTTCCAAACCGCTCATAATCGGCATCTCAATATCCATGAGCACAACATCGAACAGACCCTCTTCTATGGCCGCGACCGCTTCACGTCCGTTATTCGCTACCACCACTCTATGCCCTTCTTTCTCGAGTAGGCGCGTGGCGAGGCGCTGATTCACAAAACTGTCTTCGGCCAGCAGAATTCGCGATTCCCGCAGCGAATGGCGGGTTACGAGACTTACCGGAGCGCGATGTGAATCCCCCTCTCGGAGCACGCGCAAGATACATTCACGTAAATCGGATTGTTCAACCGGGTTGCTCAAGTAAGCAGCGATGCCTAATTCTTTGCAGCGTATCGCATCGCCGCGCTGACCGGCCGAGCTCAGCATGATTACCTTTGTGCTGCCCGATTCGGGATACCGCCGAATCCGCTCTACCAAAGCGAATCCGTCGACGGCCGACATATGCAGAATGAGCAATCGAAATGTCTCGCCCGCAGCGATAGCCCGTTCTATGGCAAAGAGCGCAGCTGGCTCGTCGTGCGCAAGCGTGAAACGTAAGCCCCAATTCATAAGCGATTCGCACATCATGCGCCGACTGGTCGCGTTGTCGTCAATCAATAACGTGGACACATTGCCGAGTTGGATCGGGTCTGAAACCGTTTTTTTCGAGGCTGCGGGCGCTGGATCGAATCTTGCGCTGAAGTGAAATGTGCTGCCGCTCCCTACTTCGCTGTCGACGCGAAGTTTTCCGCCCATCATCTCGATCAATCGCGCCGAGATGGTGAGGCCCAGCCCGCTGCCGCCATATTGCCGGGTGGTCGACGAATCAGCTTGGGTAAATGCATTGAAGATGGTTTTTTGCTTTTCTGGCGGAATGCCAATCCCTGTATCCCGAACCGCGAAGTGAACTCTTATTTCTTCTGCGGTCGACAACTCCAAGTCGGCTTTCAGGACGACCTCGCCCGTCTCGGTGAACTTGAGGGCATTGCCGATCAGGTTCATGATTACCTGACGTATACGCCCGGGATCACCCACGAGCATCTCGGGAACGTCGGGATGTATATGGCACGCTAGCTTAAGGCCCTTCTTGTTTGCCAGCATCGCCAAGACCTTCACAGCATCCCCTACTGTGTCTCTCAGAACAAAAACGATTGGATCAAGGGCGAGCTTACGGGCCTCAATCTTGGAGAAATCCAAGATATCGTTGATGATCGTCATGAGCCCATCAGCAGAGGCCCTAACCATGGATAGGCATTCACGCTGGTCAGCATTCACTGGCATCGCCAAAACCAGATCCGTCATACCTATGATCCCGTTCATGGGGGTGCGAATCTCGTGGCTCATGTTGGCCAGAAACTCACTCTTTGCACAGTTGGCCTGCTCAGCGTGACGAATTTGCTCGGCTAACCTCGCATTCGCGTCCTTAAGCGCACCCGCCGTTTCAGCCAATAGATGGCTAGTTCTAACAATCCCTGAAGCGACGGTGCCTATCTCATCCCGATGCTGATCCACCTCTTTGATTGGAATTCCGTCGGCCAGGAGAGAAATCTGCTGCCCGAGTTTGGCCGTTCTCCGAACAATGCCTGTGAGAAATAACCAAATCCCTAAGAGCGCGCCGGTTATCCCAAGTACCAAAGCTACGGGCACAACAAACGGAAGCACATGCTGAATTCTATTCAATCGCTGAGTACGGACGGCAAGAAGAGAAGCCTCCTCCCGATCCATATCGGCGATGATCTGCAAGAGTCCGCTTTGAGAGACTTGTCCTTGAATCGCTATTGCGGTAGGTTGCTCCTCTTGACTGATGCGCTAAGCCAATTACATATTGAATTCTATGTGCTGCAACCCTCCGAAGCTCAGTGATCCGCGCTTGTTGTTTGTAGTTATCCGTAGTCAGAGCCTGGAGTGCGTTGATTGTTATCGGTACGCGCGCCGCGGCCTTTCGGCATTCCTCTAGTAAATTCTTATCCTTCGTCAATTTGAAGGTGAAGCTATCAGTATTGGCAATGGCCATGTCAGCAACCACGTGCTCAAGTAACACGCGCACATCGAGAGTATGGATCACCCAGGATTGTGCTCTCCCTTGTTCAGACGCAACCAGGCTATTCGCCACGCCATTCAGCAATAAGGCTACGAGTGGCAGCAAGCAGAACGACGATGCCTTTAGTGCGTAATGGAAGGTTTGCCCATTCCCTCCGCAAGTACGTGCTTGTGATCTGGAGCATTTCGAATCCGGCTTCGAAATGTCTATCGGCACGAACCTAAACTGCGTTAGATCGCAGACAATGAATGCGTATAGGCCGGGTTCAATCCAGGTGGTAAGGTCCCCGTATTCGCGGATTATGGGGCAGAGCCCAAATAATGCGCGCTGGACCGAGCCGAATCGCTGATCGTACTTCCCGGTAGCTGCGTGCCCGCTACTTGCGCGTTATCATGCGTATTTCGACATCCTCTGCTTGCAGGAGGAAGGTGCTGTTTCCCTCGCGCGGGACAAGCGTAAGCCTGGCTGGATTGGACGTATCGAATAAGTCGTCAACCGCATCCGTTGCATCCAACACTACAGTCTTCGGGAAGGTCATCCGCATCGTGTCCGCAACGATCGCCAACGTTCCGACGTACTTCATGCTGCTCCGACGAGCTGACATGATGTCGAAAACCCCGGTCGCGTTATCAGGTACAGGGACGCCTCGAAGTACGATCGCTACTGAGCTCTGCTCTCTGACCGCCTTAATCACAGTTGTTTTCACGGTGTAACTTACGTCCAGAGTCGGGCCAGGCAACGGCCTCTAAAGGCCACTGCCGGAATGGACTAGCCTGGCCGCATAAGTGCTCACTATTGGTGCTGTACGTGGCTGTGTGCATGCAGCTTCCGGCGACGCTTGTGTTGAAGCAAAATAACTTTGGTTAGCCGGTGGGGTTGGATAACTGTACCTGAGATTGGTCGTATAGTTGAGGACGTCAGCCGCACTCATCGACACCACTTGCTGATTCTCATCATAGAAATTCCAACGCTCGGAAAGGAAATGCCGGGTCTGTTGGATTCTCATAGGTCGGGGGTGTACTGTGAGCCGCAAGCGCATTCCAATATGCCCATATTTTGTCTAGGTTGCAATGATGAGCGAAAAATATAGGATCGCGGGCAGCAAAACCAAGATGGCCCATGTCATGAAATGGAGATGTATGCAATCCAATGTCGTCGTGGATCGGGTCATGCGGATTGCTTTCGCACGCTCCAGCCGCGCCTGACGTACCCGGGGCCTTTCCGCCGAAGGTTGCAAAGTCAGTGATTCCATCGAGCAGAGCAATGCGCGCGGCCGTTCCGTCGTTCGAGGGTAAGTTCACACCCTGGTTAATCGGGGCATAACGATTCGCATCATAAAGAGAATTGCTCGAGTTTGCCGGGATTGCGTAGATCTCCGGTAGGAAACGGTAGTTTTCCCAATCCCAGTAAGGGAGGCGGAAATGGGTGTCACCCACCAACGAGCCAAGAATACGTTCAAAGTAGTAGAGGAAAGCACGATGCCAAGGGAAAAAGTTCCAAGACCCATGAACGGATTGAATCGTATCGTGATTGCAGGCTTGGCAGTAGAGCGCGTGCATATCTGCCTGTATCACCCACGCACGGTTATCTGTTGAGGGTAACGCCCGCAGCTTAGCGAACGCGCTCCTAAGTTCCCCGATCTGTCCCGACGTAAGCGCGCTGATTGATTTGCGCTGTCCGACAGGGCGTGTGTCTTGGCCAGGCTTGAACGGAGTCCCATTCACAGGCGCTGGCGGGCAGCTCGGCGGTGTCTGACCCTGTGCTGTGAAGGGGCCCCAAACACCTCCTGTTACTAAGGCGGTGCCCCCCCGCTGCGATCCCTTTTAAAAAGCTGCGCCGGTGCGATGCACCCAATTTTTCGTTTGCCATAACAAGTCTCCTCCCCACCCATATATATCTCTGTCCTTCAAGCCGGAGACTCGCGCTATTGCTTCGCCGAGCTCCTGCCCGACCTCATACGTAACCCTACTTTGTGAACTCTGTGTGAGTATCGCCGAGTGGGTAAGAACGATTTCGGACACGTCCCGAGGACTTCATTTTCTGACCAACAATAAGAGGGTGTAGTAACAAGTTAAGGGGTTTCAGAAATGAGTGCAAGTGGCTTTGGTACTGGGTGGTACCGTGTGTTTCAATTAGGTCGCAAATCCGTTCCGCTCGGGAGCAACTTACCGTCCTTTGGACAGCATGCGTTTTCGTGTTACTCTGGTCACTATACTGCCTTTAGGTCCCGATTGGCGACGTTGAATCGTTTCAAGCGGCATGAGCGCTGATTTCTCTTTTTGCGCAGGCTGACAAGCTTCATTTACGGCTTAGCCGGCATTGGTTGTGGCTTATGTCGAAGCGCTGCATTCTGTGAATCGGAAATGAATTATCAAATGACAAATGGCTCGGGATTCAACACCTTAGTTCCGGTCGCAGTGAGACTCATTCGGCCCCTCTAGTCTTCGAATCTGTTTTGGACCGTTTCAATTTCCAAGCGGAGCATCAAGCTCGCGCCCTGGCAATTGTTTTAGGAGACGAAAAGATCACTTATGGTGAGATCGTCACACGAGCTTCCGCCATGGCTTCCAGGTTCGCAGCAATGCTCGAGGGAAGGCGCGGCTGCCCCATTGCCGTGTGTACCGATAACACTTCTCACCTGGTTCTTGCTGCGTTAGCGTCCTGGAAGACAGGCTGCGCATATTTGCCTGTTGCGCCCTCCTCTCCTGTTGAACGGCTCCGCCACATGCTGGCTGACGCTGACGCGCCAATCGTAGTAGCTCCAGAAGTAATTAGCTCCCGTATTCCGGCCGGCGCGTGGAAGCTGCTTCATTTCGAGGAATTTACAGAACCTTCGACCGCAACTTTCGAACCGCCATTTCTCACGCGTGCCGGCGAGGCCCAAATTGCACCCGACGATGTTGCTTACGTCATCTACACATCCGGTTCCACGGGCACTCCTAAGGGCGTAGCCGTAACCCATGGAAATTTGAGCCATTTCCTCTCCTGGTATAAGAACGCGTTCGGTCTGACTCACAAGGATCGAGGCACGCAACTTCGGGCGCTCACGTTTGACGTTTCCATAGCAGAGATCTGGCCGCCCCTGTCAACCGGTGCGTGTATATACCCGCTGGACCGCTGGGCATATCTTCTCCCCGAGCGCTTGCGCGACTATCTCGTTTCGCGAGAGATTACCATCTGCGAAGCGCCCACTCTTATGGTTGAGCAGCTGCTCACGCTTGAGTGGCCAGAAGAAACGAAATTGCGGTATTTGCAAACGGGCGGGGAAGCTCTGCGTCTTTTTCCTCCTCCCGGTCTTCCGTTTCAGGTTGTGAACAGTTATGGGCTTACGGAGTGCACGGTTATAACGACTTCCGCTGTCGTTAGGCCGGCCGATAAAGAGAGCGAACATCCTTCCATTGGCCGCCCAATCACCGGAACTGAGGTGTTCGTTTTGGACTCCAGCTTGCAACCACTGTCCGACGGACAACCCGGTGAAATGTTTATTGCTGGAGCTGGCGTGGCGGCGGGCTATATTGGGCGCCCTGATCTGACCAACGAACGCTTTATTACCATCCCTGGTTTCGCAGGCGGATCGCGTTTATATCGAACTGGTGATATCGGGAAGAGATTGCCGAACGGAGAGTTTGAGTTCTGTGGTCGAATTGATGATCAGGTCAAACTTCGGGGATATCGTATCGAACCGGCGGAGATTGTAACTGCCCTCCGCAGTCATCCTGCAATATCCGCCGCGGCTGTCACTACGGTCGGCGATGGCGTCGAAAAACAACTTGTTGCATATATCGTGCCGAGGGCTCCCGTTTCGGCCTCAGATCTTAGCGATCACCTTGCTCTTCACGTTCCCGCGTACATGATTCCCGAGCTCTTCGTCTCCCTTGAAACTATGCCTCTTACACAACACGGGAAGATCGATTACTCGGCTCTGCCGTTTCCGGATCGTTCCATCTTGCTCAACGCCACAGACTCGACTTCGGAGCCTGGGACGGAAATTGAACTCGAACTTGCCTCGATTCTATCCAGGATTTTTAAGCAACCCAACATCGGATTCAGAGACAACTTTTTCCAGCTCGGAGGCAACTCCTTGTTAGCGGTTCAACTGATCGTCAACGTACAACGTGCCTTTGGGGTCGATCTCCCCATACGTTCTGTCTTCGAATCTCCAACCATTGAGGCCCTCGCGCGCCAAATCGAAAATCAAATCATACAGACATCAGCTGGGGTTTCACTGGAGTAGCTTTTGAGCCACGGTGGCCAACCTTGTGTCAGCACCCAGCAAAGTATCCGTAACTGTAACTGTCGATGCTCATCTGATAATGAGTAGGTGAGTTCATGCCAACATCAGCGAGTGATCCACGGTCGGCATTAATCGCAAGGTACTTGGAGCGCAGGCGAAACATACCTGCTTCGGCTGAGCACGCCATTGCAAAACGCCCGGATGGCGCGAGTGTCGAGGCGTCCGAGGAACAGCGCAGAGTTTGGTTGCACTCTGCCTTGGCGGGTCGCACCGAACTATATAACGAGCCATTTACGTTGCAGTACAGGGGCGAGCTTAACATTCCTGCATTTGAGCGCTCCTTGAACGAAATTCTTCGACGCCATGAAGCTTGGCGTACAAGCTTTGAACTGAGAGGCGACAGAGTGTTCCAAAACGTCGCCCCGGAGCTGCGCGTCAACTTACCCTTTGCCGACCTGCGCGCATTGCCTGTGAAGCACCGTGAAAAACGAGTGGCTGAATTGCTGGCCGAGGATTCACGGTTGCAATTTGATCTCGAACGGGCGCCGCTATTCCGCGTTCGTCTTATACGTGTCGCCGATGAAGATTTCCGGTTGCTACTCGTCGCTCACCACCTCATTGCCGACGGTGTATCGGTCTATCAAATTTTGGTGTCCGAGCTTCAAGCCTGCTATGTCGCCTTTGTGCAGGGCAAGGAACCCTCGCTGCCGCCTCTTCCGTTCCAATACCCCGACTACGCGGAGTGGCAGCGTAAATCGCTCGCCCATCGTGGCCTAGAGTCTCGCTTGCAGTTCTGGGACGAGCAGTTCGAGGGAGGGTTGCCGGTGCTGAACTTGCCTCTTGACCGGCCACGATCGATGGATAGGGAACTCGACGGGGGCTCCACCCCTTTTCGCATCTCAAAAGATCTCACACTGGCGCTCAAGAACCTTGGCGAAAGTTGTCAAGCAACACTCTTCATGACTCTTTTGGCAGGCTTGCATCTACTGCTCTACAAATGCGCGAATGATACGGATCAGGTTGTCGGTAGCGCTATTTCAACTCGTAAGCAGCTCGGGACGGAAAACCTGCTAGGTCTTTTCATAAACACAGTTGTGCTCCGAACTAAACTCTCGCCTCAGGATTCTTTTCTGGATTTGATTCAACGGGTTCGTGAAACGACGTTACAAGCCCTGACATACGATGTGCCATTTGATGCGCTCGTCAGGCGATTTGGAAACGGCAGCGTCCCTTCTATCACGCCGTTGTTCCAAGTCATGTTTGTTTTTGAACCATCCACCGCTCTGCCATCGAAGGAATGGCGCATACTTCAAACCGATCTCGAGCATACTGTTCCGAAAACTGATTTATATCTTCAGGTGGAAGAGAATTGCGACGAACTTGTCGGGCGATTCACTTACTGCCGCGATATTTTTGATTCGCACAGCATAGCCCGTATAAAGCAGCTTTGGAACGACGTGCTTTCGAGCGTTGCGGCGAATCCCAATCGGAGCCTCGCAGACCTTTCAAACAGCCTGGGCAAGGCCGAGGTACTTCGCAAATCTCCTCTGAGCTGGTTGCGTCAGCGTATCAGGCCAAGCGCTTAACGGGAAGCGGAGCGGTGTTGAGAAATACCTAGCGGCATCATGGCCGATTTGGACCTGGCCCAGCGGCTCTGCGGTCTCGATGTACACGTGTGGGTTGTCAGCCTGGACACATCAGCCTTGTGCGTAGACGAGCTATCCTCCACACTTTCCCCCGACGAGAGAAATCGTGCACAGAGCTTTGCTTTTGAGCATTTAAGAACACGTTTTTCTGTTTCGCGCGGTCTGTTACGTACATTTCTGGGAATGTACCTGGCAATCTCACCGCGAGCGATCGAATTCGCTTACGGTAGATATGGAAAGCCGTCGGTGCCGGGTCTCGAGCGCTTTCAATTTAACCTTGCCCACTCCGAGGATCTTGCTGTTTACGCTTTCGCGCTGGACTGCAAACTCGGCATTGACGTCGAACGAATCCGGAATATGACAGATACCGGTGCGATCGCCAGGCATTTCTTCTGTGCCGAAGAAGCTGCCGATCTGGAAAGCGTCGAATTGCCACAGCGCCTCGATTCCTTCTTCGCCTGCTGGACGCGCAAGGAGGCTTATATCAAAGCAACAGGTGAGGGTCTTTCCGCTCCGCTGCATGCGTTCAGGGTAGCTTTGCGGCCAAGTGAGGTTCCCTCATTCTTGCACATAGACGGCAATACTTCGGAAGCACAGTCATGGTCGCTTTATAGTTTGCGCCCGAATGACGGATATATTGGTGCTTTGGCGTTACGGGGTAGACGGAACCTGCGGCTCTCCTCTTGCCAGCCGTCGCAATACGTTCTCGCGAATGTGGCTAACCCGGATGCTCTCCTCAGCCAGACCTTAAAGAGCCGGCCTTAGATACTCTTTGCCCTACGCTATTCGCAACCGCCTAGATAAGTTCCAAAGCTTGCGACTTCGGAATAACCTAATCGGCGATAAAAGGACAAACTGCCCGGAGCGGAATGCAAGATGGTTTTGCTGAAATGCCAATCGTCTTCTGCCCGTGCGAGCGCATATCGCGCGATCGCCTCTCCATATCCTTTTCCTTGATGTCCCTGCCGTGTCGCTAGGAAGCCCAGGAATGCGGCGTCTCCTCTCAAATGCACCATTGCCGAGCTAACCGCTTTCTCGCCGGAGTAAGCAATGTAGAGCCGAATTGTCGATTCCGGCCATTGAGAGATCCACGCCGCCATGTCTTTCCCCCACTCTTCTGAAAGTCCGTAGCTGTCGGCGTTGATACGGGAAAACTCCAGCCGTTCTGCATCGTTCTCGACTAGCCGATACACCAGTTCTGGAGCTGGTCTTGCCGGTTCGAGTATTCTCGTTGCTTGCATGCCGAAACAACCTTGCACATAGGCAACTCTGTGCTCCCACAACAACTGCTCTGGTCGAATCGAAGGGTCGAGCCAGTCGTTAAATAATATGAACAGCCATAGCCGTTTTTTCGCTTCGAAGTAATCTTTTGCAAATGAAATTCGATCGCGAAGATCGGCTTCGGTTGCAACGGGCCTCGACAAAAACACCGTGTTCATGACAGACCACTTGCCGCCTGCGGTGGCTATCAACAACCCGTTCTGCTCAAAAACCTTTCCACACTCGCTCGATGCAGCCAGTACTGACCAGACGTCCCGATACACGGAGTGGCTCTCCGTGGCATCGGCTGTACTTGCACTGCAAGCTGTGCCCGCGCCCAAATCGTCGACCACCGAGCCAGCTCTCTCGTTATGGGACCATGTCATGCGACGTTTGTATGCACCTTCTCAATTTTTCAGCAACTGTGCCTACATTCGGCATCTCCCACATTGTCTTGTGGTTGCCGGGCACAACATGCACTTCCAGCCCTCCTCCCGCAAGCTCACTCCAGCCCAGTCGAGTGTCGTGAAATACTCGAAAAGCCCAATCGCTGCACCAAAACAACGTAACCCGTCCGGGATAGGGTTTCGGTACGTACTCCCGCTCGGCACGAGCGTTCGCTGCTTCAATTTCGGCGAGTACGACAGTCAGGGTTCGGTCCCGCTTAAGCTTCCCAGCGCGAGCCTGGACTAGGGTCTTGACCGTTTGAAGCCCATCCTTAAGCAAGCCCAAACTCTGCCTCAGGCGTTGGCCGCCCGGCGCAAATAGAAGCTGGCCCGAGTAAAGATCAATTTTCCACAGAGGAGTGCCCGGCAACGCCCGACTGTTGAAATGTGCCGGTCTTCCAGGAAAAAAACTGTCGATCAGCCCAAGCAAGCCGACCTTTTCGCCTTTGGCAAGGAGCTGTTGGGCCATTTCAAAGGCAACCGTTCCTCCAAAGCTCCACCCCGCCAAATTGTAAGGACCCTGGGGCTGAACCTTGCGAATCGCCTCAATATATTCAGCCGCGCTGCCCTCAATGCTGACGTGAGCCGCCTGTTTCTTGTCTAGCGCAGTGGACTGCAGTCCATAGAACGGCTGGTCTGGGCCGAGCAGATTGGCAAGCGCATGATATCGAACCAAGTTAGAGCCCTTAGGGTGTACACAGAATATGGGACGCAGAGTTCCTGAAGTCTTGATAGGTACCAAGGATGTCCATGTTTTACCGGCACCTTCTTGGGTCAAAATCTGGGCTAGTAACTCAACCGTGGGCGCCCGAAACAACGTGGATGGCGGCAACTTACCCCCGCAAAGGTTGGCTATTTCAGAAAACAGCCTCACCGCAAGCAGCGAGTGGCCACCTAGCGCAAAGAAGTTACCCGTCACACTGATTGGCCGAACGTTTAATAGGCGCTCGAAAGCGTCCACAAGCTTTCTCTCGAGATCAGTTCTGGGCGCTACAAAGTCTGAACCGCTCCCGATATTTGTCGCTGGAGCGAGATTCAAAGCACGGCGGTCAATCTTTCCGCTAGGCGTCAAGGGAAACTTGGCCACATTCACGAAAACGGCTGGAATCATATACTCCGGCAGGATCTGCTGGAGCCGGGTGCGCAAACTCGGTCCATCGGGCGGAGCGTCCGGCAAAGCCGGGACAATGAAGGCGACTAACTGCGATTCGCCGTTGCCCGTGTCTCGCGCCACAACTACGCTGTCTCGCACGGCCGGTTGCTGCCGCAGAACTGTTTCGATCTCTCCCAGTTCAATCCGATATCCACGTATTTTGACTTGGTCGTCCTTACGTCCCAGGCACTCGATTTCGCCGTCCTCGCGAAATCTCGCTTCGTCCCCGGTCCGATACAAGCGGGACCCCGGCAGCCCAAATGGATTTTCAATAAATCGTTGTTCTGTCAGTTCCGGTTGTTTCCAGTATCCTCGCGCCAGTCCGGCTCCGCCTATGTACAATTCCCCAGCCACACCGGCCGGGCACGGTTCGCCGTGCTCGTCGAGAATGTACACTTGCGTGCTGGCTACAGGATGTCCAATTGATATCGGGAGAGCGTCCTTCTTGATTTGCCCTACCGTCGACCAAATGGTTGTCTCCGTCGGCCCATAGACGTTCCATAGCGACTTCGCCCGATCCAATAATCCGTCCGCCAGATCTCTTGAGAGCGCCTCGCCGCCGCACAGAATCTTTAAACCCTTTTGCCCTGTCCATCCCGATTGCAAGAGCATCCGCCAGGTGGCTGGCGTTGCCTGCATCACAGTGGCTTTGCAGCTTCTCAATAGCTGCAGCAGTTGTCCCGGATCTCGCGCCACTGCGCGGCTCGCTATCACCACGCGAGCACCCACCGTGAGGGGCAAGAATAGTTCCAAACCCGCAATGTCAAACGATATCGTCGCAATAGCGAACAGCACGTCGGAACTCTCGAGTCCTGGTTCCTCCGCCATTGACTGCAGCAGATTTGCAAGCGCTGCGTGCTCGATCATCACGCCTTTCGGCCGCCCAGTCGATCCCGAGGTATAAATTACATATGCCAGATCGTCTCCACGCGCCGTGATCGTGGTTACGGGCTCTTCTTCTAGCAGAATTCGATCCCACTCCGTATCCAGACAAACCAGTTCTAAATCCTCGGCTGACAGGACTTCCACGAATCTTCGCTCTGTTATGAGCAACCGTGTCCCCGAATCCTGCAGCATGAAGCGGAGCCGCTCAGTCGGAAAATCCGGATCAAGAGGCACGTACGCCGCTCCAGCTTTGAGAATTCCGAGCAGCGCGACCAGCATGGTGAGGGATCGGTCCAGACAAAGCCCTACCAGCGTTTCGGGTCCAACACCTCGGTCGCGAAGATAATTTGCTAGCCGGTTCGCCCGCAAGTCTAACTCACGATAGGTCAGCTGCTCTCCTTCGAAAGTCGCAGCGACCTTCTCGGGCGTCCGTTCACACTGCCGCTCAATTAAATCGACTACGGTCTCTACCGGTAAATCGGCTCCGGTCTCTACCGGTTTCCGGTCGAGATCTGAATTAATCCCCGCAGCTTCTGTTTCGCCGAGCTCTTCTATCATCTACTTCCTGAGTTACCGTAATATTGCACCAAGACACAATGGATTAGAGCGTACTGTGGGTACCGATTTGCCAATTAAGATCCCTTCACTATGAAAAGTTTGCATCATCCGATCACTCACTCATATCGACAAAACGAACACATCCAATCACCCATATTGCAATCCAATACCCAATCCATTACACGTTATAAATCCAATAAATCATCGCTTTCGAATTGAAACCGCTCCTCTGGGATTGTCCATTTGCGTTTACAGCGGTTCAGATCAGTAAAACGCCGTATACTCCAGAGAACTCAGCTTGTTTGCGAAATGCCACTTGGAGTTCAAGCGCCCAACAAAGAAGCGTCGCTCAGCCGTTCAATGATGGCTTGTGCGAAAGTCCATAATCTCAAAGGTCTTGAGCATAGCGGGAACCACTAGTAGTAATCCAAGTGCACGCAATACTCAGGCTTGCGCCGTCTGCATCACTTAGCGCCCGGTAACAGCATGTCAAGGAACTTTGATCAACTTCAATGGTGCTGGAGGAGGGGGTCGAACCCTCATGAGAAGTGAATCCCGCGGGATTTTGAGTCCCGTGCGTCTGCCAATTCCGCCACTCCAGCGCACAGAATCAACCTGAGTATAACAATTGATTGCGCGTTGAAGAGCTAAACGGTGCGGATCATATGATCTGGGCAGCCGAGTTGCGTCTCCTGCATTAGGCGCTGGGGCAGATCCAGCCCGTGCTGGGCAAGGAAGGGGACGATGGAGTAAAATCTTTCCTGCAAATGGCGACGCGGAAAGATCAGATTCATCAAGTAAGCTGAATCCTGCTTCACGCGTTCATCGCGCCGCAGTCTCTCCCGTGCCGTCTTTCGTGAAAGTTTATCGATCTGATAAAGAATCTTAGACGCGCTCTTCTTCGCCGCGGCGTCGAGCGTTGGATCGAAATCCTTCAAATCGGATTGCAAGCTTGCCAATGAGGAACATACTGTCGATCGGACGGATGCAAACTCGTCACTCAGCCGGTCTGGTACTAGCCGGGCCGCGATCCGACTCGCGACTCTCTCCTTGTGATCAATGACGTCAAGCGTCCGCAGCCCGTAGCGTTCTAACAGCTTCGTTGCGCGCGAGTTCAGCAACGTGAAGCTATTGCGCGGGAAAATAACTGGCATGCGGCCTAAAAGATTTTCATACAGCACTTGGGCCTGCGCCATATAGGCGATCTCCGAAGGCCCACCGACGTATGCAACTGTAGGCAGCAGATAATCCTGCATTACCGGGCGCAGGAGCGCGTTAGGCGATAGGCGGCCGTCGAACGCTTCCAAATCGTCCGGCGTGTACGAAGCGTCTCTTGTGAAAAAGCGGCCATTCTTCCATCGCAATGGAATGCGCTTATTTTGCTCGATCAGAAACACGAGCGACGTACTGTCGTCGATATGGACTTGTGCGTGGTAACCTGCCGCGACAAGCTCGTCATTGCGGTGTCGGAGCGCTTGAATCAAGTCGGGAACGCGATGCACCGCATGGCTAATAAACGGCACAGCGATTTCACGAACCGCAGGCGCCAATGGGTCCAGGTAGAGCAGACCGCAGTCCTTCAGAAGCCCACGTAGGAAGGAGTGGAACGCCGAGCCAAACGTCGGGTTATGCGATGCACGGGCACCGTATGCGTCTTCAAGGCGCTCGACGACTTCATCCGCGAATGGCAGGTCCCCCAATGCTTCTCTCAACTCCGGAAAAGGTACTTCCCCGAGCGTCACCTCGCCTACTGGACCGCCTGCCGTATCGGCTTCCGGGATGGTTATTTTAGCGGGCGTGGCAGCATGGTTGAACACCCACGTATGGTTGACCTCCGCAAGATCATGATCTTCGGTGGCCAGCCAAAAGACAGGCACGGCCGGAATACCCTGCTCGCTCAAGTGCTGCGCGAGCCTTGCTGCAGTTAATGCCTTGAAGATGGTGTAGGCTGGTCCAGAGAAAAGTCCGACCTGTTGACCTGTTACAACCGCCACAGTGCCGCGCTGAGCCAGTTTCGAGAGCGCTGGCGAGTCACCGTTCTGCTGGCGCAGTGCCGCCACCAGATGGGCGCGTTGTTTGTCTGGAAAATCGATTCGCCTTGCTGACTCCGCAAACGTTGAGTTGTCTTGGAAGTGGTGGCCGTAGAAGCTTTTTACCCGTTCGAAGTCATAGAGATAATCGGCGAACAGTTTGGTAGTGCCGGGAAGGAGGGTCTGATGGATACACGAAGACTCCATAACGCAATGGGCAATTACGAGATGACACCTGCCATAGTAAAGTTCCAGACTTTTCGCGGTCGCTCAGAAGACAATGTTAATAGACGATGATAGACGAGCAAGAGTTCAAGACGAGAGCAGATGCGGCGCTAAACTCGCTTTACAGGAAGCTGACTGGCGCCTCCGAACGGTATGATTTCGAGCCCGACTTCAATGCAGGCGCACTTGGGATCGAGTTTGAAGAGCCTAAGGCCAAATTCGTTGTGAGTCCCAACACTCCGGTTCGTCAGATCTGGGTTTCGGCGCATTCCAAGAGCTTCAAATTGGATTGGGACGAGAGTAAGCAGGCTTTCGTTTTACCACAAACGAATGAAACCCTGGATGACTTAATCGGCTCCGCCATTGGGCAACTTCTGGGCGAACCGGTTCGCTTGTAACGGCATGCCAGGCGTTTACATTTCTTATCCATTTTGCGAACAGAAGTGCAGCTTCTGTAATTTTGCATCGGGCGTGTCCCCCGCTGAGGCGCGGATGCTTTATGACCGAACCCTGGTGAACGAAATGAAAGCCCATCGTTGGGACTGGGCGCCCGAAACGGTGTACTTCGGCGGGGGTACTCCGAGCTTGATGCCCGTTGAAACAATGCGCGCCGTAATGCACCTGATTCCGCTCGCGAGTTTGAGTGAAGTAACACTCGAGTGCGCGCCTGGAACAGTTAACCACGAAGTTATCCAGCAATGGAAAGAGTGCGGAATCAATCGCGTGAGTCTTGGGGTCCAGTCGTTTGTGACAGTGGAACTCCGCCAAACCGGCCGCCGTCACACGGCCGCAACCGTGGAGAGCGACGTCAAGAATCTACGTCAATCTGGCATTCATAACATCAATATCGATCTGATTGCCGGGCTGCCTCAGCAGACGCCAGAATCGTGGGAGCAGTCGCTTGCCTGGATCCAACGCCTTCGTCCGTCCCACGTCTCTGTTTACATATTCGAAATCGATGACAATAGCCGGTTAGGCAAAGAGGTGTTGCTGGGCGGTGCCCGCTACGGCGCCGGTCACCTCCCGACCGAGCAACTCACTGCCGAACTCTATGAGCGAGCGGTCAAGCGGTTCGCGGACATCGGGCTGCATCGTTATGAGATCTCGAATTTCGCCGCTGCCGGATGTGAGTCACGCCACAACTTGAAATATTGGCGGCTCGAGCCGTACCTTGGCTTTGGACTGGATGCGCACTCGTTCAATGGCAGAGAAAGATGGTCGAATCCCGATATGCTCCCGGCCTATTTCGAGCAGCAAGCGCACGCGGACATCGAGCGGGGTGACGTAACCGCAACCGATTTCTCCGAGGAGCACTTCTTTGTCGGATTGCGGCTCATGAGCGGCATTCAACCGACCGATCAAGAGTGGTCCCGGTTTGCGGAACCAATTGAAAAATGGCTGAAGGCCGGTATGCTGGAACGTGACGGGCAGCGGCTACGGCTGGCTGAGAGTGGGATTCTGCTCTCAAACGAGATTTTCCAGGACTTCATAAATGTCTGAGCAAGAGTGGATCGATCTTCGCAGCGACACCGTCACCAAGCCCAATGAAAAGATGCGGGCCGCAATGGCCGCTGCGGAAGTTGGCGACGATGTTTATGGCGAAGACCCAACCGTAAACCGTCTGGAGCAACAAGCGGCTGAGATTTTCGGCAAAGAAGCAGGTTTGTTTGTTCCGACGGGCACGATGGGCAACACCATCGCTATCAAGCTGCACACGAATCACGGTGAAGAAGTCCTCTGCGAGGCACGATCGCACACTCTGGATTATGAATTGTCGATGATGGCCTGGTTCGCGGGCTGTATCGCACGGGCCGTACCCACAGACGATGGAGTAATGACCTGGAAGGAGATTGAAAGCGCTCTCCGGCCGCCTGGCCCGCATAATGCACCTACGACTCTAATCACAATTGAAAACACGCACAACATGTGCGGCGGGACGGTGTATCCCCAAGAAACAATCGACGAGATCTGCCGAAAAGCGCATGAGCGGGCATTGAAAGTCCACGTCGATGGAGCGCGCATTTTTAACGCCGCGGTCGCGACTGATACGCCTGCGTCACGCATCGTGCGGGATGCCGATTCAGTGATGTTTTGCCTTTCAAAAGGTTTGGGTGCGCCCGTTGGCTCCTTGCTGGTTAGCACGGCGGAGGCGATTGCGCGAGCGCGGTTGTATCGCAAGCGGCTGGGTGGCGGCATGCGGCAAGCCGGTGTTCTTGCGGCGGCAGGAATCATCGCGCTCGAGGACTCGCCCGCCCGTTTGCACGAAGATCACCAGAACGCTCGCTATCTGGCGAACCGCTTGTCCGAAATTCCCGGTATAGAGCTCGACGCGTCCCGTGTAGCCACGAACATCGTCATCTTTGATATCTCCGGTCTCGGCGTATCAACGGCCCAATTCAGCCGCGAACTGAAATCTCGAGGCATTCTCGCGAACGGCATCACTCCAACTCACATGCGTCTGGTCACACACATGGACGTTTCGCGCAAACAGTGCGAGCGCGCTGCTGGGATTCTTGCCGAAGTAGCAGCGCGAAAGAGTGCTGCAAGTATCGCGGTTTGATACTATTTCTCGAATGCTCATTTTAGCGGCCACGCTGACCATCTTTGTGTATGGCTTAATCGCCCCTATTTTGGGCGCGCTTCTTCCCTCTTATGGACTCACACCTGTCCAACAGGGCAATCTCGGAACGGCCCAAGCGCTCGGCTTGGTAGTTGCTTCTCTTTCCGCCGGACCTGTGATTGACGTAAAAGGCCACAAGTTATCACTTGTTACAGGTCTCGTCTTAATTGCAGCTTCCTTATTTGCGGCTCCGAATGTTGGCAATTACGCCGGTCTACTGATCGCCTATTTCGTGCTTGGCGTCGGCGGAGGCATCGTTGTAACGGGCGCGAATTCGCTGGTTGGAGCAATCGAACCAACCAGACGAGGCTCGGCCTTAAATTTCCTCAACTTGTTTTTTGGCTTAGGCGGAATTATCACTACTTACGCCGCAAGTTATCTCATGACGCCGATTGTGCTTTGCTACTCCGTCGCCGGTCTCACCGTCATCGCTCTGTTGGTAAATATAGCAACGAAAATGCCGTCTCCCTCTGGCGAAGCGAGTTTTCGGCTGAACGAAGTGCCGGCCCTGCTTTCTCGGCCCGCCCTGATTGTTTTATGCGTTTTTCTATTTCTTTACGTGGCGTGCGAGGTTGGGGTGTGGAACTGGCTAAAGATATATTTGATCTCGGTCGGCTTTGATCAGCGTGCAGCGGGTGGTGTTGTAAGTTACGGATTTGCATTTGGAATTTTGGTCGGAAGAGTCGTGGTCTCGCGAGTGCTCATCAAGGTTCCCTCGTTAACTGTCACGTTGATCTCGTCGATCCTCATGGTGATCACAACCTTCGCGATGCTGCAGCTCCGCTCCCAAACCAGCATTACTATCGCAGTATTTTGCGCTGGCCTCACCATGGCGCCTGTATTCCCGACCACGCTTGCAATCGTTGGGGACACTTTTCATCGTGGCGCCGCAACTGCATTGGGAATTGTCATTACATGTGGCTGGATCGGCCTTGCCGTGAGTTCACCGATTATCGGTTCATTATCGGAGAATCAAGATTATCGGCGCGGTTTGATGCTGCTTCCGTTCTTTTCGATAGTCATGGTAGTACTAAATTTCGTGCTGCGGCCAACACTAAAGCGGTCCGTTACGGCGTAGCGTTTGCTCGAGATCTGGAATACACTCTAAAGAATAGCTTTACCCAGGAGGGTTTGTATGGCATTCTGTCCGAATTGCGGCGCTCAGGCAACAGGGAGTTTCTGTCCGAATTGCGGCACGGCGGTAGCAGGCGGAAGCGAAGGCAGCGCAGCAGGAGCAGCAGCAGGAGCAGGAGCAGCAGGATATTCGACCCCTCCGCCTCCACCGATTGCCTCAACTTCAGGAGTCACCAATAACGTAGCCGGCATGCTCTGCTATTTCCCTTTCTTCATAGGACTGATCTGCAGTATCGTGTTCCTGGTGGTTGCGCCATATAACCAGAACAAGACCGTGCGGTTCAATGCCTTTCAGTCGCTGTTTTTGCACTTAGGCCTTTTTGTTTTTTGGATGCTCTTGCACATGATCGTTGCGACGTTTGCTTTCGTCACGCACGGCCTCGGATTTCTGCTCGTGATGCTCTATCCCCTGCTCTGGGTGTGTATTTTCGTGCTGTTCATTGTTCTAATGTTTAAGGCATACAACAATCAGACCGTAAAGCTGCCGTTCATCGGCGATCTTGCGCAAAAGCAAGCGTAAACCAACGCTTAACGAGGCCCGTCTCATACTGAAGTAGTGAGACTTTCCCTCGGCGTTTTCACAAGCTCAATCGCGGCTTTTGCGTTTTGTATTTCGGCTACAGCCGAAGATATCAGCCCGCGTATCGGGGTTATCGAGATCTATGGCGCTAGTAAGGTTTCAGTCAAGAAGATCAAGTCCGCCCTGGGAGTCAGTGAAGGAGACGCTCTACCCGGTTCGCGTGAAGACGCCGAGGATCGCATCAGCAAAATCCCTGGAATTGTCGCATCGCGTATAGAGGCCGCCTGCTGCGATAACCAGCGAATGGTGCTTTACGTTGGTGTGGAAGAAAGGGACGCGCCGCATTTCGAGTTTCGGCCAATTCCAATCGGCGAAGTTGCGCTTGCCGAGGACATTGTCAATAACTACCAGGTGCTTCTCGATGCGGTTGCCGCGAGCATTCGGGGACGCAATGCCGATGAAGATCTCACCAATGGCTATTCGCTCATGGCAGATCCAGAGTGTCGCCAACTGCAGCAAGCTTTTGTTCCCCTGGTCGCTCGCGATCTGCCTCTTGTGGACCAAGTGTTGCATGAATCGCCAAACGCCGAGCAGAGGGCAATCGCCGCCTACGTCCTGCCTTATGGCCCGCGTGATCCACGAAGCACAAAGAGAATCGTTGACGACCTCCAGTATGCGTTGAAGGATCAGGATGATACGGTTCGGGAGAACGCGATGCGCTCGCTGAAAGCGGTAGCTGTTGGCGCAAAGCTTCACCCTGACGAGGGAATCCGGATTGAGCCGACCTGGTTCGTTGAACTGATGAACTCGGTTGTTTGGTCCGACCGCCGCAACGCAAGCCTGGCTCTCGTAAACCTGACCGATAATCGGGATCCCGAAACGCTGGAGCTTCTCAGGCAGCGCGCTCTCAGATCCGTGGTAGACATGGCGCGCTGGCGCGATCTGGAACACGCTCTTCCGGGATTCATCCTGGCGGGGCGGCTGGCTGGCCTGGATGAGAAGGAGATTCAAACTGCTTGGGTCAGTGGCGATCGGGAGCCCGTGATAAAAAGAGCGCTCAATCCGAAGGCGAAGCAGGCGGTCAGCTCAATTTTGCATCATCCTGCGAAGAAGCAGGACGGGCAGGACTGAACCCGTTGGAGCCACCAGACCTATTTGCAAAGGGCGAATCAAAATCGCCGGTCCGCTCGTGATTTCGGACTCGCATCTCACACTCACAGCAGTCGCTGCACCGGTGGCAACGTTCACAAAGGTGATTCCCGCACGCGTCTTTCGTGCAAAAGACGCAAATATCACGCGAGCTTTCACCGCAAATTGAACAAGTGAAAATACCTACTTCCATCAGTTCCTTTTGGGCTTTCTGGATGTTGCTGCCGGCTCTTTGCTGATCATACCGCGACAACGCTGCGCCTCCGCGTCGGCGATCTTGAAATCTTGTTCTTTGCTTGACGCCAGATCCCGAAGGTAATCGCGAAACCGTTCCCGGTTGCTGAAGTTGTGTGCGATCAGTTCGCTCAGTTTGTCCGCCGTTCCACGGTCTCCATATCTGTGGGCGGCTTCATCGAGCGATCGCGCGCTAGTCTCGAGAGCTTCCAGGCGAAAGTAAGTGTCGAGGCCGAGCGATAGGCTTTCCGTGTTCTGGGAAAACAGTCGGCTCGCGATCGCTACGTCGTTCGCTTGTCTTTGCGCGGTGGTCCATTGAAGGACATAGGTGCTCGGGGCGCCTTTTTGGTCGTACCATTCTTGGGGCTTCAGCTGGGCGATTACGAGCTTCAGTTCTTCGTTATCCTGCACGAGCGTGGCCAGGATTTTGCGTAAATCCCAGGGCGATTCTAATCCAGCCGGCGCTGGCATCGGTCGAGCAGGTGCAGCTAGGCCATTTTGAGAACCAGGAGGAGCTTGACGCGGCTGCTCAGCCGCTAACGCCGTCGCAGCAGATACCAAAAGGATGAGCCTTGCGGCACGCGAAAAGTCTCTGCTCATCGACCGGTACTCGGAACGACGGGGGATTGGGAGGCTTGGGCCAGGAACTTACTGGTCCCGGGATCTTCAATTGGCCCGCTATGCCCGGCTGCGTGTCCAAACGTAATTACGGACAACACGTCTTTCAGCGGCTTCACCGTGTACCGGTAAAGCGAACCACGATCAAGCCGGCGCGAGATGGGCTGATCCTTTTGCACCAGAATGGCGTCGATTGCGGTTACAAGCACCGGTTCGCTCCGGGGCAGAAACGCATGCTGGACACGAACGGCTCCTTCGATCACGTCGATTCGAGCATTGTCATCTTCGTCTACCGCGAGCGCGATGGTAGCAGGCTCACGCGCGGTGATCGTTGCTACCGGGCAAAAGACGCGCTGCTGCAACTGGCCAAGAGTTGGTTGAAGGTGAATGCGCACGCGTCCGGCAAGGACATCCAGCAGATCGCCACCATTGGCTGAATTCCCGCGAAAGACCACACGAGAGTTGGCAAGGATATCGAAACTGCTTCCGCCAGCAACTTTGAAATGGGCATATCCATCACTGCCGGAGGTGATCACCTGCTGAATGGGTATTTGGTCACCGGTACTCACCGCCCAGGGTTGGCCATCGCGAACGCGCGTGACTTGGCCGCTAACCGATGTAGCGCGAGCTTCGTAAATCAGCACCGATGACGGATCAACTTCCGGGCTCTGGGCGAACATTGTTGACGCGATTCCCATCGCGGTTGAAGCAATTGCGATCGCGAGGAGCCAGGAAACTGTTCGCATCAGCAAATTTCATTGTTCCATAGGAGAAGTTCATTGGGGTTGAGATTCGCGACTGACGTGCTTTATGTCATCGGCCCGTTCTCGCGCTTGGATCTGCTCGGACAGCGCAATCTCCCGGGATGCCTCGGCTGAGTGACCCAGTTTACGGAGTGCTGTACCAAGCGAGTAATGTGCTTGAACGTAATTAGGATCTAGCTCAATGGCCTTGCGTAGGGGTTCAACTGCCTCTTTTGGCTGATTCAGCATGAGCTCCGATTTGCCTAGCTCGAATAGCGCTTCCTTGTAGTTTGGATTCGCGGCAATCGCGGCCCGGAAATGCCGCAGAGCCTCAGCCGGATCGTTTTGCTTCCGCAAAATCTGGCCGAGCAAGCAGTGTGAGACGGGATCGGTGGGATACCTTTTGAGCTCTGCCTCAAACTCTTGCTTGGCGAGATCGATTTTCCCTTCTTTCCAATAAATGAGACCAAGGCCCGAATGAACGCCGAGGAGATTTGGATTGGCCTTCTCGGCAGCCTCATACTCGGCACGCGCATCGTCGTCACGAGACAGCTTGTCATAAGCCATGCCCATCATGACGTGGGCCTCGGCGGAGTTCGGATTTACCGCCATGATGCGCGCGAAGACGTCCGCAACGCGGTCATACTCCTTGGCGCGCGTGTAGGCTTTGCCCAACATGTCGAGCGTTGGGAGATCGGATGGATTCACTTTGTTCGCGCGCTCGAGATATTGTGCCGCTTCCGAATAGCGGTCGAGCGCGAACAGCGATAGACCGGCGAGCTCGAGCGCCTGAAAATCCGGTGCTGATTTGGACAGCGACTGGAAAAGGGGTAGCGCCTCCTTATATCGCTGCGCGCGAAAATATGCGATCGCCAGATTCCGCGTCGTGGTTGGATCGCCGGGTTTGATCTTGAGCGCGCGATCATAGATCGCGATTGCCTCACTGGGTTTTCCTTCCCGAGCGAGAGCAATGGCCAAGTTGTTCAGGACCTCTATGGATTGCGGCTGCGCGGCGAGCGCACGACGGAACGCAGCCTCTGCGGCGGCGTTGTCGCCCCTTTGCAAAGCCTGAGAGCCTTCGATTAACGAAGTTTGTAGGTCCTGCGCGACTGCGAAGCTCGCGACTGCGAGCGCGATTACAACAACGCTCACCAGCTAAAAGTATAGCTTGGCGCCGAGCTGAATATTGCGTGGTAGATGGTCGCCGGTGAGGCCACCGAAATTCGAGTTGTCAACGTTTGTGATAAGCCCTGTCGTTGATGTAGTGCCGGTAGTGAAGCTGACATGATTGAATGTGTTGAAAAATTCACCGCGGAATTGCAAGCTCACACGCTCACCGATTTTGAAGTTCCTGATGGCGGCGATATCCCAGTTCTGCTGTCCCGGACCTAGAATGAGCCCAGGTCCAGCGGTCCCGAAGTGACCTATTGCGTCCGTAAATGCCTTTGTGTTCAGATCACTGGGCTACTGTCCCCGGTCCAGTTATGGACACGCCCGGCAACTGCATCCGCTCGTGGGCGCCAAGGCATTGTTCAAATCAATTCCAATGCCATCAGGATAGGTCCCAGGCGCTCCGGGAAAGTCGACGGAGCTGAAAGGATCATTGGATTGAACAATGCTCTTTGACTGACCAGACTCCACAGTTGTGATTCCCGAAATCTCCCAGCCACCCAGAACGTGGCCAATGAATCCTTTCTGGTCTTTGAAGAAGGGCAGATCGTAAACGTAATTGGCTATGAAAATATGCGGCGTGTTGAGGAAGGCCGGACCATAGTTCAGGCGGCGTTATATGTATCGTAAACGGGCGCGTCGCGATCTGCTGTATTGTCGGTAAGATTCTTCGACCAGGTATAAGCGATTCCCAGGTTTAAGCCCTGAGCCACGCGGCGATTCAGCGAAACCTGTAAAGAGTTGTAATTGCTATTAAACTCCGGGTCCCTTTGATAAAAAGCTGCATAGCCAGAATACGGGCCTAATTGCGTTCACATCGCGTTGCGGGATTCGCTGTGCGAACAGCTAAGGTGGGCTGATTCGCATCCACTTCCCCCAGCAGATGGCGTTCCCTTGGTTCCTACATAAGCAATTTCAAGTGTGGTATTGGAAAGAATCTGCTGCTGAATGGAGAAGTTCCAGTCCTGATATGAGGGAACCTTGAAGGTTGGATTCCCGGTAGCGGTTATGCCAATTGGTCCTAACGGCACAGCCGCAACCCCGGCGGTTGGATGGTCAAAGCTGGTGTTGGAGATCTGCACCTGCTGCACCAGAGGAGGATCACTGAACGCGTTCTGTTCCCAGATGCCATTCAACAATCGATCGTAGTAGATGCCGTATCCGCCGCGAATCGCTGTCTTGCCCTTCCCAGTGGGATCCCAGGCGAAACCGAAACGAGGACCGAAATTATTGTTCGAGTTTGGATTCACGAGATTCCCGTAAGGGGAGCAAGTGACCTGCGGCGAGATCGCTTTCGCGCGTTGCACATGAGTTCGTCGGGAAAATCATTCCGTTTGTATAGGTGGCCGGAATCACGCTTGCCCGGCCACGAATTTGCCAGTTGTCGGATCGATGGCGGGAGCCAAAGCAGGATTGTAGACTGCCGGATCGAAATTGTTCAATACGTTAGTGGGAATCCTGGGGCGAGGGGAAATAGCTATAGCGAAGGCCCAGGTTCAACGTCAGTCTTGGAGTTACCTTCCAGTCGTCCTGGACAAAACCCTCCAAATTGAAGTAGTTGAGGTAAGGAATAATGTCGCGGCTGGCTCTGTGAAAACAAAGATGCATCGCCCAACAGGAAATTAGCGAAGGCCGGATTACCGTTTGCACTTCTGAACGTAAAATTTCCGTTGGTGGGATTTACCGCGTTTTCAGTCTTAACCATCCATTGAACGCTGATTCCAGCACGAATGGTGTGGTTGCCGAGGACTTTTGAGAAATTGTCAAACAAGTTCTTGTCGATGTTGCGTTCAAAGTAAGGGGAAACGGGTATGGCGACTCCGGTCAATCCGCGACATGGTGAACGCCGGGTATGCGGCCATACGGATCGCTGATAGGGCAGGCCGCCGGTGAGTGCGCTGACAAAGGAAGGGGAGTTGATTATTCCCGTGATATTGCTGTTAATCGCGCCCCAGGAATAATTGAATGCTGTCTCATTGACGACGGTCGGGGATATCGTCCAACTCACGTTTGCGACGACATTCCTTCCCGGAGCGTTGGTCGCGGTGGACGAGATGCCCGGAATGGGTTCGCCGGCGAATAGTCCACCCGGCTCGGTCGTGGGCACTACGTCTTGCATGAAGCGGCCGAACACATGTACTTTGTCGCTGATATTCTGATCGAGCCGCACGAGGTCCTGCCGGATATTGTTGAGTGACACAACATTCGTGATGTACTCCGTACCGCCTGCCGCATTGGCCGGGAACTTGGAATAAATATTGGCAATATACGCCGTGGCATTGTGGCTGAAGCAGGCGGGATTAATCTGGCCGCCAGCAGCGGTATTGGTGATACAACCGGCTGGCGCGGAAGCTGGGTTTAATGTGCGTTCCGGCGAATGTACCAGCCAATTCCGCGGCCGTGGGAACAGTCGCGACGTCTGTAGCAGGTAAATGCTCTTCCGCCACTCTTCCGACCAGAAGAAAAACGTCTTAGATTCGCTCTTTTTGTAAAGCTTTGGAATGAAGAGCGGACCACCGATCGTGAAGCCGAAATTGTTGTATCGTTCAGGGGCGCGAGGACTTCCCGCGGAATTGGCGAAGAAGTCATTGGCGTTGAAGAAATCGTTGCGGACGAATTCGTAAGCGTCGCCGTGAAACTCGCTGGTGCCTGATTTGGTCGCAACAAGTATCTGACCGCCTCCGCTGCGACCGTATTGAGCATCGTAAGTGCTCCGCTGAAGCGTGAACTCCTGGATCGCATCCACGCTCGGCACATTGAGCAGCGTCAAATTGGAACCGCTGTCGTTTACGTCGGCTCCATCAACGGTCCAGTTATTTGCACCAGTGCGCGCCCCGTTCACTGCGACCGAGCTGGTATTCGAGATGCCGAACCCGACGACATCCGGCAAGCCTGATGTAACACCGGGCTGAAGCGTCACGAGCTGTTCGAAATTACGATTGTTCAGTTCAAGCTCGCGCACCTGCGTGCCGGTTATGGTGCCTGATTGCGCTGCAGTCGAGGTTTGAACGGGCGTTGTGGTCTCGGTGACCGTCACGTTCTCTGTCACCTGGCCTGGCTGAAGCTGAGTATCGACCGTCCGCTTTTCGGCGACATGGAGGATCACGTTACTCGCGGTATAGGTTCGAAAACCGGAGCTCTTGATCGTGACGGTATATCCACCCGCAGGAAGATTCGTGACTGTGAAATTGCCTCTGCTGTCCGTGGTGACAGTTCTGAGGTCGGTATTTGTATCGTTGTTATGGATGAGAACCGTGGCTCCCTGAACTAACGCTCCGGTGGCATCGGTTACCGTGCCGGTGAGCGTGGCATTTACCTCCTGCGCAACACTCATCGTGGTCCAAAGAAAAAACGCAAGTAATAATACAGCAAGCGCAGAAAACCGCTTAGACATTGTGAGAACTCCTCTGAAACGACCCTTAGCCTGATGCTAACTCACAATGCAGCAATGCACAATAGTGCGAATTAAGTGGAATTGTTAGTTGAGCGCTTTTGAAAGGCTTCAGATTTAATGATGCCGGCGCCTTCTCGAATGATTACGAGGTGATCCGCAGCGATGTTGGAGATTCGTTCGCTGCCGCCGTTAGGCCAGCGAATATCGAGATCCACTTTCTCGACCGAGCCGAGTCCGAAATGAAGGCGCAGATCGTTGGCCGAATAGAAGCTTGCCTGGCTCAGCACTTCTTGAGTCTGGACCTTGCCTCCGTAATGTGCTGTTACCCGCGCTCCGATTGCGCTACGGTTCGATTTCGTTCCAATGAGCTTGACCTTCAGCCAATGCGCTATTCCCGCTGACGTCGTTGCGCAGTAACGATGGAGGCTCGTTTAGATTCATGATCAGAATATCGATATCGCCATCATTGTCGAAATCGCCGAAAGCGCAGCCGCGGCTGGCGTGAGCGGCTGCGATGCCCGGGCCGGCCTGATCCAGCAGTTCTTCGAACTTTCCGTTTCTCAAGTTTCGAAATACAATACGCGGGCTCTTGAAAGGATAGTTCGGCAAGGCCGCCTCAATTTCCGGATAGACACTGCCGGTCACCCAGAACAGGTCCGGATAACCGTCATTGTCGAGATCAAACATTCCTGCACCCCAACTGATGATAGCGCGTTTCGACACCCAAGCCCGCCGAATTTGTCACATCCTCGAAGCTGCCTTTGCCATCGTTGCGGTAGAGGACAGCGGTGTCATCAGCGAAATGTGTTTTGAGAATGTCGAGACTGCCATCCAGATTGTAGTCGCCGATGCCGAGGCCCATGCCCGCCTGCTCCATGCCGTCTTCGTTCAGTGCGACACCGCTTTCGAGTCCGACGTCGGTAAACGTGCCGTCGTGATTGTTCTTGAGAAGGAAGCTGGGTGTCGAATCGCAGGCGACGTAAATGTCGGGCCAGCCGTCGTTATCGAAATCCGCAGCCACCGTCGTCATGCAATAGCTGCCGCGCGCCTTTGCGACTCCTGATTTGACGCTTACGTCGGTGAAAGTGCCATCGCCATTGTTGTGATACAGGGCGGGAACACCGGGGGGCAATCCGCGAGGCCCGCAATTCACTGGAATACCTTTCCAATTACAGTACGGGTTCTCGCCGGGTTTAGGAATCTTGTTGAAATCGAAATTCGAGATAGTTGGCGACGAATATATCCAGCTGGCCGTCACGATCGTAATCGACAAAAGTGCAACCCGAGCCCCATTTCGTACCTGTGTGGAGCAATCCCGCGTTCTCCGTCACGTCGGTGAAAGTGCCGTTGCCATTATTTCGATAGAGAGCGTTCTGTCCCCAGTAGGTGATGAAGATATCATCGAAACCGTCGTTGTTGTAGTCGCCAACCGCTACGGCAGATGCCCATCCGGTACGGCCCAATCCGGCCTTCTCTGTTACATCGGTGAAAGTGCCGTCGCGATTATTGCGATACAGCCGATTGATTGCTCCTTCGGGCGGGCCTTCCAATCGAGAGCCGCTCAACAGGAAGATGTCGAGCCAGCCATCGTTGTCATAGTCGAACAGCGCGCATCCGCAACCCACCGTTTCCAGAATGTAAGTCTTGTGATTCGGAGCGCCATAGATGAGAGGCGCATGTAAGCCGGCCTGTTCCGCAACGTCGACGAAACGGGCGTTGAACGGGATTCCAGAGGGTTTCCCACGCGGCATGGGTTTCACGCTGCGGGTCGAGACACCCTGCCCTAAAGCGCTCACAATTGGCGCTCCCAACAGAGCCATACATGTTCGTCTGGTCAGTTTCGGTTGCAAAATATACTCTCATTGTCCGCTCCCTGTGGTCGCGGCTCAGTAAACTGTTGCACTTGGGTCAGTGATCAGACTCTTCTAAGACCTGTTCTTCACTCCATGGACACGCTGCGGGAAATACGTCTTCAGCAAGACCCGTTTCACGGGACGCCCGTACGCGCGCGACTCGATAGGCACGCTGGATCAGGTCTTCGGCCCGCGCTCGCAAGCTCGGATTTTCTTCGAAGAGCTGGCTTATTTTCAAGCGCTGCTCTTTAATTGTCATGTCCCAATTCCGCGTATGTTTGTCAGCCTGATATTGCCGTTTCAAGAGATGGGACAAAAGAATTTCCATCCGGCTCTCGATACCGCGCCGCTCACTTTTGCCCATGCTTTCGATTTCTTCCAACAGGTTTTCTGTATCAAGATCGCTCCAGCGCCGCTCGCGTATTGCTTGTGCGGTCTCCTGAGTCCAGGCATAAAAATCGGTATCGTACTTCGCCGCCATCTCTAACTCCTCTTCCAGTATGGGCTAATGACCGCTGACCGCTGTCGCCACTTTGAAAGTGCCCGAGATCAGCGCCTGCGCTTCTTCCTGGATGCGCCGCAGGTGCTCCTTACCGAGAAAACTCTCGGCATAGATCTTGTAGACGTTCTCCGTTCCGGATGGCCGGGCAGCGAACCAACCATTCGTAGTTATTACTTTGAGACCGCCAATGCGGGCCCCATTTCCGGCGCGGTAGTCAGCATGGCTTCGATCTTTTCGCCAGCCAATTCCTGCGCGGCGACCTGCTCTGGCGATAGCTTCTGCAAAATGGCTTTCTCGTCCGGAGACGCAGGCGCATCGATTCGCTCATATACCGGGTCGCCGAACTTATCGGTCAGCTTGCGATAGCGTTCGCCAGGATCATTGCCTGTTTTGGCGGTAATCTCGGCCGACAGCAGACCCAGGATCAAGCCGTCTTTATCGGTACTCCATGCGCCGTCCGTCGGTTCGCAAGAACGAAGCGCCGGCGCTTTCTTCACCGCCAAATCCGAGTGATCCATCGAGCAGGCCATCCACGAACCACTTGAAACCCGACCGGCACTTCGACCAGAGGGCGACCAAAGGCGGCCGCGACACGGTCGATGATGCTGCTGCTCACCAGCGTCTTGCCTACGCCCGCATCGGGTTTCCACTTTGGCCTATGCGGGAACAGATATTCGATCGCGACTGCCAGATAGTGATTCGGATTCAAGCAGTCCGGCCGTGCGCGTGACGATGCCGTGGCGGTCGTGGTCGGTATCGCAAGCGAATGCCACATCGAAACGATCTTTCAACGCGATGAGACCCGCCATGGCGTAAGGAGAAGAGCAGTCCATACGAATCTTGCCATCCCAATCTACGGTCATGAACCGGAATGTCGGATCGACGGCCGTGTTGACGACCGTGAGCTTAAGACGTAACGTTCGGCGATGCGCGGCCAATACGCTACTCCTGCGCCGCCGAGCGGATCGACGCCCGAGTTTGAGACCGGCAGCTGCAATAGCCTTCAAGATCGACGACTCGCCACAGATCGTCGACGTAGTTCGGAAACATAGTCATAGCGATGAGTTGTGCCGGCTTTAACGCCTTCTCGTACGGAAGGCGGCGAATATCTTTCAACGCGGTGGCAAGCAGTCTGATTAGCGTGATTTTCAATCCACTTCGTCGCTGTCGGTATCTGCCGGGCCGCCGGACGGCGGATTATATTTGAAGCCTCCATCCTCCGGAGGATTGTGCGAAGGCGTGATGACGATTCCGTCCGCCAGCCCTTCTTTGCGACCGCGATTGTAAGTGAGAATGGCGTGCGAGAACGATGGCGTCGGGGTGTAGCCGCCATCTTGATCGATCATCACGTCAACATTGTTTGCCGCAAGTACCTCCAGAGCGGTCACGAATGCAGGCTCGGAAAGAGCGTGCGTGTCCATGCCCAGGAACAGCGGACCAGTCGTACCTTGCTGCTGCCGGAAGCGGCAGATGGCCTGGGTAATCGCGAGTATATGATCCTCATTGAACGAGGAATCAAATGAGGAGCCTCGATGTCCAGAAGTGCCGAACGAGACCCGCTGCGTTTTCTCCGCTGGATCGGGCTTGAGCGCGTAATAGCTCGTGATCAGACGGGGAATGTTAACGAGCTGGGACGGTTCGGCAGGTTTACCGGCGCGCGGATCGGTAGTCATATCACCTCATGGTTAGAGTTAGTAAACCGGCCGGACGCGCCGACCCAATCCAGATTCTTGTTGAAATCCACGCCCATCATCTTGCCGCGGCCAGTGCGGATGATCGTGGTCACAGGCTTCAGCTCGCCATCCCAGATGTACATGATGCGAATCTCAGCCTTGGTCATGCCGCTGGGCGTGTCGACTGTGGGGACGAAATCCATCTTTCTCTGCAGAATAAATTCCGATCGCTGGTTTTCCGGGATTGCGGCGATTTCTTCTCTGGTGGGATCGATCCTTACACCGATTCCGGCGAATGAATACAGCGGCTTCAGCACGTATTCGATCGAAATTCTCCGGCAACTCCTTCAGATCGCTGAGAAACCAGGTCTCAGGCACGCTAACGTGTTTGAACCAGGGTAGCGAAAACTTGCTCAGACGAAAAAACCAGTTGGGATGTCCGGCCCACTCGATATCCAGATCGTCAGTGAACTCAAAATCGGCCGGGATGTGTTTTCGCATCAAGCTCATCCACAATTACGCGATTGTAGATGCGCTTGATCTGGACCCCTTCAAGATATAGTTTGCGACCCCGCTGCTTGATTTCTGTTATGCAGCCAATTTGTATGCCAAGCAGTTTTCGGGTGACCAGGAAATCGGGCAAGCGTCTTCTGCTCGATAAGGCTCGATTTCGAGCAGAACGACTTGCTCCGGCGCATGGCCGTTCAAGATGGCGCGCCGCAGCAACTCACATAACTCTGTTCGTCCAGTCCACCGAGGAAGATCGTGGTACAGGTTTTCGTTCAATCGATAAACGCGCTGGTATTCCTTAGCGAGCACAGGCTTGAAAGGCGTAGAGGGAAGGGAAGCCCTGAATTTCGACCAGTTTGGGCTCGAGTGAGCCATCGGCTTCGCGCACCAGACCGAAATCGGCCTGGACGAATAGCGGATGCGTCCGGCTCGTTGGGCACTCGAAACCGGGCTGGAATCGCAGCGTCTGATGCCGTGCGATATTCCGGATTCGTTGCCAGCTGGCGATACAGCTCCTGTCCGTAGCGCGACCATTTTGTCGAGCAGCGGCCTGGGAAAGAAAACCGGCGTCTCGCTGCAACGGAAAGCTACGTGCGTGCCCGAGACTTCTTCGAGGCGCCGCAGAAATTCGGCGTAGAGCTCAGGTGTCCATTGCTGGTTGAAACGCTCGCGTAATTCAGGTATCACGGCCTGTTCGGCTTCAGACCAGAAAATCGCCAGCGCTCATGATCTGGCGGTCGTCGGCCCAAATATCGAAGTCCCTTCCGACTACGTCGATATGCGTGGAAGATTTCCAGTGTGCGCCGGTGTGCGCTCCATAGGGATCTCCGAAGGCCATGTGCACGCCAGGTATCTTTTCATCCTGCAGGATGTTTCCGACGACATCTTGAAGAGCGAGTTTGGTGCCGATGGCAAATTCGCCGACCCGATCGCTATTTTCATCGCGATGAGTGTAGCGCCAGAACTCTTCTTCGAGCTCCTCGTTATCCGAGCTGAGCTTCGACCAGCCGGTTCTTCTATTTTCACGGTCAGCGGCGTCTCTTTAGATCGCCGTACTTGCGAGCACAAATAATCGCCGACTACGCCATCGACGACAAACGTTCCATTCACTTCGAGAGGCGAGGTAAAGATCTCGCCGCCGGGCAAATTTCCCCATTTCTCGGGGCTGATGATGCCACTCGTCTTGATCCATTTGTATTCTGAAGACAACTCCGCCGGACGTCCGTGCCGGCCGGAGTGCGGCGCGAATCGTTCGCGCTTTGTTCACAATGTTCATGACACGCAGGCTCAATTCATCGACCTTGAAAATCCGCCCGCATTCCTTCGAGCATGATTCTTCTTCTCGATATTGACCATGTGGGCGTGACGCAGCTTCTTCCGATTCACGACGTCGGTCATCTGCATGCGCGTTTTCAGCTCGTTTGGTTGAGGCTGAACCGCAAAAATGCTCACCTGGCTCGATCTCCATATCGTCCAGGATCACTTGCGGCATGTCAGTCAAGAGGCCGCGGCGCAAGCTCCTCAAGAACGAACGTGCGATACGGACAGCCGCAAGCATCCAACTCCGCCGTAATGCTGGCAGCGATCTCTTCGCAAGCCTGATCGGTGATTACCGTCACCTTCTCGGAGGGCTGCATCGCAAGGCACACAAACACGGCATTGTGCGCGCCAGGTTTCAGCTCAGGATCGAAGGGTTTGGTAGTCAGGTCTGTCGGTGTCACGCGGCACCAGCGCCCACCTGCTCGGTGGATAATCCGGCTTCCGTCTCGTAGACGATGTAATCCATTACCTTCGTCAAATCTCCCGTCTCTTGAAAGATCCGCAGTTGACGGTCTGCGCCGGTGCCATGCTCGAGAATGCGATGAATGTAATTGATCTCCTGCCGCGAATCGAGCTCGTCCACCACATCGTCGACGAACTGCAGATATTCATAGATCAGATCGCGCACCGGCACTTCAATCTGCTTTCCAAAATCGATGATCTTGCCATCGATGCCGTAGCGTGAAGCCCGCCATTTGTTTTCCATGATGAGCGCGCGCCGGTAGAGGCGGAAGCCTTGATTTGCCGCCAGCAACTTACAAAGCTTGGCTATAGTGGCCTGAATTAACGCTGCGATTGCGATGGTCTCGTCGGCTCGCATGGGAACGTCGCAAATACGAAACTCGAGGGTCGGGAAATTCGGATGCGGCCGGATGTCCCACCAAATCTTCTTCGCATTGTCGATACAGTTGGTTTTCACCAGGAGATTGACAAACGTCTCGTACTCGCCCCAACTCGGGAAATAGTCGGGGATATTTGTTCGCGGAAACTTGTCGAAAACTTTGCCGCGATATGACTTCAGCCCGGTATCCATGCCCAGCCAGAACGGCGAGTTCGTCGATAGAGCCAGGATGTGGGGCAAGAAGTATCGAGACGCATTCATAAGATGAATTTGCGTTTCGCGATCTTCGACACCGATGTGCACATGCAGACCGAAGATCAAATTGGCGCGCGCCACCATCTTCAGGTCCTGCACGATGGTGTGATATCGCTCATCCGGATAAATATCCTGCTTGCGCCAGTCCGCAAAAGGATGCGTTCCTGACGCTGCCAAGCGCAGACCGTTCTGTTTCGCTAAATTGACAATCTCTGACCGCAGCGCCTTCAGCTCCTTGGCTGCGCTTTTGATGTCCCGGCACACACCAGTTCCGATCTCGACAACCGACTGATGCATCTCAGCCTTGACTGCTTCTTTCAGCAGCATCTTCCCTTTGGCGATGATTTCGGAGTCGATGTGAGAGCGCAGATCCCGGGTTACCGGATCGATGGTTTGGTATTCCTCTTCGATGCCGATTGTGAGGCTGGGTGTCATTGCCTTAAGTGATCGCGAGTGTTGACCAGAGGCATGCTTTTCTCAGGATGACGCCGCGCTTGTCTTGGCCGGGCCGGCGTTGAGGAAATAGGACCACCGATATTCAAGCTTTGGCTTCTGCTTGCTGGATGCTTTGTCGATCGCGAGTTGAGCCATGTTCTCCACTACCCAATCAAAGTTTTCCTGTCCAACGGAATGAACGTCTGCATCCGGAGCGGGGTTCAAAAAATCGATTGCGTAAGGGACGCCATTTTGAACCGCAAGCTCCACGGTGTTGAAGTCATAGCCTAACGCTTTACACAGAGTGAGCGAATCTTTTGCCAATCGCTTATGAAGCGTGTCGGATTTTGGCGTGCCGTCCTTCATGTAACGGAGGTGATGCGGTTGTTTTGGGTCGTACTTCATCACTCGCACCTTCTCTTGTCCTACGACATAGCAGCGATAGTAATCCTCGAATTCAACGGCGGATTGCAAGGTCATGCACATGCTGCCGGTCTGATCGTAAGCCTTGAAAAACTCCTCGGGCGAATGAACCTTATACACGTTCTTCCAGCCGCCGCCACTGAAGGGCTTTAAGAATGAGGGAAAGCCAACATAGGCAAACACCTCTTCCCAATTCAAGGGGAACGCAAGGTTACGCATTGACTGAACCGTTGTGCCGGGCGGATGCGTTTTGTGAGGCAAGACGACGGTATTGGGCACGGAAACACCCAACTTGCTGGCGAGAGCGTAATTGAAAAACTTATCGTCAGCGCTCCACCAGAACGGGTTATTGATGACGATTGTGCCATTGAGCATGGCGTTTTTCAGATACGCGCGATAGAACTCTATGTCGTGCGAAATACGATCGACGATAACCGCATAGCCGCTCGGCTCGGCCATCTTAATTCCGCCGATTCGTATGTGTTCAGCCGTCACGCCGGGAACTTTTTTGTTGTTGATGCGCTCAACGAGGGCGTGCGGGAACGTGTTCTCCATTCCGTAAATGATCCCGATTTTTGGCATATTCGCCTCCTTGCAGTGCAGTTCCGGGTGGAGGAGTTTTTTCCGCCACGTTGCGCGTTTAAGTAAAGAATTTTACCGCCATGCGCTGCCACAAAGGCCAATCGTGGCGCTCACCACCGGTCCAAACATCCAGCCAATGCGGAATTCCCTTGGAACCCAAAATGTGGGCCATTCGGAAATTCTCGCCTAGACAAATATCGTGATCCCCGGCTGCCAAAACTAGTTTCATTCTTTGATAGCGCTCCAGAAACCAGGGATCGCTTATATTGGGCAGGTAGTCGAATGGATTATTGAAGTAAAAGTCGTTATCGTAATAGCCGTCCATGAATGGCCGCATTTCGAAAGCGCCGCTCATTGATACGCAAGACGAGGTGACATCGGGATGTTTCATGGCGAAATTGAAGGCGTGATACGCGCCGAGACTGCAGCCCGTCGTCCAAATCTGGGGCGATCCATTGACGCCGCGAATTAGCGGCAGGACCTCGTAGAGGATATAGTTTTCGTAGGTAATGTGCCGCATGACCCTGTCGTGTGGGTGAATGCTGCGGTTATACCAGCTCTCCTGATCCACGCTATCGACGCAAAATATCTGCACATTTCCCGATTCGATCTTTTGCGAAATGGCATTAATCATGCCGGCATCTTCGTACTCGTAGAATCGGCCGTGGGAAGTTGGAAATACGAGAATGGGCGATCCACCGTGACCGTAGGCCAACAATTCCATGTTGCGGTCGAGTCTCGAGCTGTGCCAGTTGTGATAGTCGCGGCGCATATGAGAGGTGTAGACGCTATTGTAGAGTGGTTCGCGTCGGGGGATGGTTCGGAATGATGTTAGCGGCGATGGATGGGGCCAGCGTGGCCGGACTTTTCGCGTTCGATGAGATCCAGCCATTGCGGCCACAGCAGTCTTTGCAGCACCTGCCGGATTAGACCTTCTTTTATGGGAACCGGCTGCGCCCAGGCATATTCGGCCGGAACGATTCCGTCCACGAACAAAATCGATCGCGATATGTAGAAGGGAGGGGTGGGGCGCTTCGCCGCGATGTCGATCAGTTCCTGGTTGCTGGGATAGTAGGTAGTCTCGCAGGTTCCATCGATGAGTTGGACCTCGAGTACCTGCTCCGCTCGCAGCTCTTTCAGTGCCGATTTGTCCGCCTTGTCGAGTGACTTGAATTCGACGTCGGCGAGCTTGGCGAAGGCGAGCTGCCGGGCGTGATCGTCGCGGTGAATGCGATGATAATACGCTTCGATTTCTTTGAAATAGCGGAGAAAACTGCGCTCGGCAGTAGTGTGATAGCGGTTGAAATTGGCGTATTGTTTTTCCTGATCTTCGGTCCAAAGATGCGCCTCGCCGGGGACCGCCATTCGATTTCGTCGAGGCGGTGTTGAGTGCGTTTGAGCTGCCACTCGGCGCGCGCTAGCTTTTCGACCAGGCTGACGGCGACGGCATCCTCAGGTTGGTAGTGCGTGAACCAGCGCTGGACGGTGGCTTCGAATTCGGCAGGATCTTCGTCCGGTAATACGTTTTTTTCGGAGCGGCAACCGTGTTTGTATGAATTTCCGCTGGCTTTGGCTTTTCCTTCCGGGGTGCGCGGGCCAGTAGGGCCGGTGCGCGGCGGAAGTTCCGGCGGGAGTTCGTCGATGATGAAATTGCCCATGATGGCCTTTCGCGGCAATTGTGGCGAGCGGGAGTGCGGAGCGGCGGCTTGATTCAGAGATAAGCGGCTGATTCAGAGTGGGATGGAAGATTTTATGGATCGGTGAACGGCGGCTGCGCCACCGAGCGGAGGGCCGACGACGGCGTTTTTACCAAACGAACTCGATGGGTTCGTTTTTGCGTTTTCGGGGTGGCTCGCAGTCGGTAATGAGCTGCTGCGAAATCTAGTGTGTTTTTTCTAGCATTATCCCCCATATGTGGGATATTGCGGCTCCCGATCTCGACATAAGCTCAACGTGTTGAAGTAGGCAGAAACGCTTCATGTAACGGTTTCGCCGGCGTGCTGCGCTTACAGGTAGCAGCAGGTGAAACCCGTATCACCAGAAAAGTGATTGATGGTTTGGGTTTGAGGTTTACCAGATAAGAGAAACACAAACAGAAAGGGCACACTGCGAATGAAAGATCACAAAATGCGGCTACTCGGTGTCTCTATGCTCGCGACCGCGACGTATGCGTTTGCACAAGGGCCGGCAGCACAACAGCACCCACATCAGGAACAAACCGGTCCCGTCGCACAAATTGTGGCGCTGGATCGAATGCGATCCGACTACTTTTAACCAGGCGCTCGGACCTGATTTTTGCAAGAACGTCGCGCTTGCCCCGCTTGGATTCGCTACAACCTTCCAGGACCTATTTACAAAGGCAGCGAATGGAACTCCGGATCCGGGCTGGGACTTCGAGCCCGATACGCTCAAGATCAAAGAGGGAACAACTGTTGTCGTGACTGATCAGGGCGGCGAGCCTCACACCTTTACTGAAGTAAAGAAGTTCGGTGGCGGATTTGTAGAGGGGCTCAATGCGGGGGAAGAAATCGTTTCGGAATGCAGCGGTGGTTTTAAGAACATCGAGGTGGCCAAGACTCGAATCATCCAAGGCAGCGACCTCAGGGTCACGGGTCTCTCGAAAGGCGAACATCGTTTCCAGTGCTGCATCCATCCTTGGATGCGCATGAAAGTCGAGGTCAAGTAGGCATAGCAGGCGGGGCGTGTTCACGTTTGGAATACCAGAACCGGTTCAAGCTTTGAACGATCAATTGTTTCGCGGACCGATGTTTCTGGGGCGCGAACGGAAGGTGAGACCTATTTTCTACTGGTCCGCAAGAGCCTGCATCGGGGAGATCCGGGCGGCGCGGTGAGCTGGCAGCAGACAAGCAACGAGAGATACCGCCGCCATAATGCCAACGGCGCTGCCGAGCGCCGACATGCTAAAAGCGGGCACGTGGAAGAGGACTGTCTGCATGGCTTTCCCAGTTAGCGATGCTCCGATGCCGCCGAATACTGTTCCAAGCGCGAACAGACGCAGTGCGAGAGTGAGGAATTCGCTGCGAATCTGGTTTGGCCGTGCTCCTAAAGCCATGCGCACGCCGATCTCGCGGCTCCTCTGCGCAACCGCGTAGCTCAACACGCCATAAGTGCCGATTCCGGTGAGCAGCAGCGCGATTCCTGAGAATAATTCAGCCAGCAATGCCGGTGAGCGGCGGGCGACAAGGCTGCCGGTAATGCGATCATCCATCGATCGGATGTCGTTCACTGCTAGCTCAGGATCGATTTGCCGAACGACCCTTTCGAGCGTTAACCGGATTGATTCCGGCCGGACGCTGGCGCGAGTGACCACGTAGATATTGCTATCTGGTCGATAAATGTAAGGGTAGTAAACTGCGCCTTGTGCCGATTCGTCAGTGAGGCCGGCTTGTTTTATGCTGCCTACGACGCCGACGACGGTGAATGCCTCGGAATCAGGACCGGGTTGGGAACCCTGGAACAGGCGATGGCCCAGAGGGCTGGTGTGTGGCCAGTAGTAGCGAGCGAAGTCCTCATCGACCACGCAGACTCGGTCGCCGCTGCGTGAATCGGCTGCCGTGAGAAATCGTCCAGCGCGCAACGAGTAGCCCATGGCGCGAAAGTAGTCACCACCAACAGCATAAGAGTAGTGTCCACGCGCTGATTCGCCGGGCCGGACGACATGCCCTTTCACCGTAGCGGCGCTCTTTCCGCTGTTACCACTGAAGGGCACATTATTGACCACGCCAGCGGACAACACTCCGGGTTGGTGGCTTAGGTCGTCCACCAATCTCTCGGTAAACGCAAGGCCGGCCGAGGCCGCGGGATATTTATTTCCGATGAGCGAGATTTGGCCGGTGAGTACGTGATCAGATTGGAATCCCGGAGAAACGGCCATCACACGTTTGAAACTGATTCCGAGCAGGCCTGCCCCGACTAATAGAACGAATGCCAGGGCAACCTGGGCGACAACAAAGCTCTGCCTCAAGGTTTGAGCGGCGCGGCTACTGGTTGGGCTGCGAGTCTCAGATCGGAGGGCGTTGCCTAAACTCCGAAGATGGAGCCAGGCGATTGGCATTGCGAGCGCGATACCCATAACGAAGGCTGCAACCAGGGCAGCCACTGCCAAGCGGGCATCGAAAGCAATGTGAGCTCCTAGCGGTAACCGATCAGCGCCGAGCGCAGCTAGAAAGCGGATTCCGGCAGCCGCAACAGTAAGGCCGAGCAATCCGCCGAACAGCGTAAGTAACGTGGTCTCGACTATCACTTCGCTGACGACGTGTGGCCGACTGGCTCCTAGGGCCTGCCGAACGGCTACTTCCTTGGCCCGACCGTTAGCGCGGATCAGAAGCAGATTTGAAAGGTTGACCATACCAATCAGCAGAAGCGTAAGCACGCCGGCTTCGAGCAGCAGCAGAGTAGGGCGAATCGCTGCGACGTGGTCGGCGTGGAGCGGCACGACGATCGAACGAAACCCGGCATCAGCGATCATTTTGGCTTGGGGGTCGTCTATCTCCAATCTGGCATTCTGCGCGTCGATTTGTGACTGGGCCTGCGCGAGAGTGGCTCCCGGTTTGAGGCGAGCGATCATTTGCGTGACGTTCCCGCCGGAATGCCGCTCCAGGGGCGTGCGATCTTGAGGATGCGATGCAAGCGGAAGATAGAGCCGGGCTTCTGAGGAGAGGAAGCGAAAACCAGGAGGCAGGACGCCTACTACAGTTTTTGGAAGAGTGTCAACACGAATCTGCCGCCCTGCTACGTGAGGGTCGGCGTTGAGATGTTGCCGCCAATAGTCGTCGCTAAGAATGGCGACATTATCAGTTTGATAAGTCGTCTCCGCTTCTGTGAAGGCACGTCCGAAAACAGGACCGACGCCAAGGGTAGTAAAAAAATCCGGAGATACTTGAGTGACCTGTTCGCGCTCCGTTGAGCCGGCCTCACCAACGATTGCAGTTCCGAAGCGGTAGATGGCGAGCGAGCTGAATGCGGGAATCTGACCGCGTCGTTCGTAGTAGTTGGTCAGCGAGGAACCGTCGCGATCCACGCCGGCTTTGGGATAAGTGTTGAACACACTCACGAGCCGGCTGGCTTCGGGAAACGGTAGCGGACGGAGGAGGACCGAGTCAATCACTGCAAAGATGGTTAGGTTAGCGCCTAAACATAGGGCGACTGTCAGAAGAGCGGTGATCGTGAATCCAGGGGTTTTTCGCAGCAACCGGGCGGCGTAACGCAACTCTCTTCGAAGCTCATCGAAAACGGGAAGGCCACGCGCCTCGCGGCACTCGCCTTTAACACTATTGATGCCGCCGAATTCTATGCGCGCACGTCGATGCGCTTCTTCCAGTGACATTCCGGAGCGCACGAGGTCCTCGGTGTATTGCTCGATGTGAAAGCGTAGCTCGTCGGTCATACCGGCTTCGAAATCACTTCGCGACGTGAGCGCACGGAACAGAGAACGAAGACGCGCAAACATTTCACACCTCCTCCGGCGTCGTGTTCAGGGCCGCGCCGATCGCAGAGGTTAGCCGGTTCCAGCCCGCCGTTTCCTCACGCAGGCGGCGGCGTCCCGCGGCCGTTACGGTGTAGTACTTCGCCCGGCGGTTGTTCTCACTCTGGCCCCATTCGGCGGCGATCAGGCCTTGATGCTCCAATCGGTAAAGCGCCGGATACAACGATCCTTGTGGAATATCAAGAGCATTGCCCGAGATCTGCCGAATGCGCAGCAACACGCCGTATCCATGCAGGGGTTTCAAGGACACTGCTTTGAGGATCAGCATGTCAAGCGTGCCTGGGAGTAAGTCTGCAGTTTTGCCCACGGTATCTGGCTCCTAGTCTATCTAGGAGTATAGACTAACGTCTCCTAGGTTGACAAAGGGAGAGCCGAAAACTAGTTACTCGGGGGATTTATGGCGGCGTTTGAGCGCAGATTCGTTCAGCATCCCGATTCTGCCGTCCGGGCCTACGGCCCAAGGGAGGCTCAAAGCGTTCCAGCCTGTCTTGTCGAACTGTCTCCAGGTCTTGCCATCGTCGTCGGAGAGGTCGCTCCCATTGGGGCCAACAACAATCCAGACCTGAGAATTCTGGTCCCACGCTACCGCCGAGCGATATCCCGAAGGAGGGTTCGAAGCCGCGGCCCAGGTCGATCCGCCGTCGAAGGTCCATGCCGTTGTGTTCTCACGTTGGTCCGGTTGCTTGTAGTCTCCGCCAACGGCCACAGCATGCCTCAAATCGCGAAATTGAATCGAGAAGAGACCGGCGGTTTCGGTGTTATGCGAAAGCGGTAACTTAACCGATGTCCAGGTGCCAGGCTGAGCGCGAACTCCGGGGTGAAAGTGAAAAATGCGGGATCCACCCGGCCCGCCTGTGACGAAATATGCACTCATCCCGTCTGGACTGAGGGCAAGCGCAGAGTTGCTGGCCGCAAAAGCGCCTTCCCCGCGGGGATTGGCTTCGAGTCCTGCGCTTTCGTCCCGCGACCAGTGCCGGCCGCCATCACTGGTTCTGAAAATCGTGAAGCGGCCGTTTACCGGATCGCCCAGCAGCATTCCTTGCTGTTGGTTCCAGAAGGCAATCGCATCCCAAAAGCCTGCGGAATCCGGATTTGTGAAGAGCAGATGCCAATGGGCGCAACCATCGGTAGTTTCGTACACTCTGGAAGCAGAACCGGGACCGCTGGACATTGCGATGGCGTGGTTTGCATCCCAGCCCCAAATTCCGCGAACATCCGGGTTTCCGGCGTCCGGAGGAATGGCGCATTGCTGCCAGAGATAACCGTCGTCTTCGCTCCGGAGGACGACGCCATTCGTGCCGCTTGCCCATGCGACACCTGAGCCCGCGTTGTGTGCCGCGCGAAGATTTGATTTAGTGCCACTGTCCTCCGCATCCCATTGGGCGAGAGCCGAGGACGCGAGCGCGAGCAGGATGGCAGTGGCTGCGAGCGGGACCGATCGGCGCCGAGCTGTGATTGGGTGGACGCCGTGCACCAACCTCATTATGCCGTGAGTGGCGAGGAGATCCGCTTAAGATTGCTCAATGTTCAGTGACAAACATCACAAGCGATCGCGATTCGGTCGAGGTCAGGAGCGTAGCCGCTGGGATTGTCAAATTCGATGGCGTTGTTTCCAGCTTGCAACTGAACGGGAATCACGGTGCTGGCAGGCGCATCAAAGGTACTCCCATTCAACGAGAGCTCGACGGCAGTGCCAGCGTTGATGCTCATGAAGAAGGAACGCGGCCCGCTTGTCATGTAATCGACTTCAAGTTGATATGTTCCACTCACTGGAACGGTGATGTTGTTGAATGTTACTGTTCCGCTGCCGCCGCCGATGTTACCTGCTTTGGAGGCTCCGGAGCAAAGCTCACAGTAAACTGCGCTCGCTGAGCCTGCGAGTGCAGCATTTTCCGCCTCGTAGGTGCTTGAGGTTGGAGCAGGAGCAGACCCATCTCCGCTGACAATTATGCGGTCGAGATCAGGTGGGTAACTGGTGGGATTGCCAAATTGAATGCTGTTGGAACCAGCGTGCAGTTCGACTGGCACGGTTGTAGCAGCAGGCAAGTTAAAACTGCCACCGCCGACGTTGAGGGTTATGAAGGGCCCGCCGTTAACAGTGAAGAGCAGCGCTCGTGGTCCGGAGGTCAAATAGTCAACCTGCATTTCATAAATGCCTGTCCTCGGTACGCGAATGTTATTGAAGGTGACATTGTTATTGGCTCCGAGACCGAGATAGCCAACCTTAGCTCCTCCGGAGCAGGCCGCGCACTCAGAAATGGTAGCGGTGCCGCTGAGTGTAGCTGCTTCTGCCTCGTAGCTCTGCGAATGTGGGGGCGGAACATGACCTCTTCCCGTAACCTTTAACAGGCGCGTGTCATGGCCAGGAATAACGGCGCTGAAGGTTCCGTCAAAGTGTCCCAGATCTACGTGATTCCAGAGATCACGGACGTGCGGCGCAGTCGCGAAGCCCAAGCTGTCCCACTGAACAGTAACGGGCGAAGCGAACGCATTCATATTGGATAAGGCGATGTAATAGGTCCCGTTCTGGAGATCCGTTGCCCAGACTGGAGTGAAGCCACCGAGGATCTGTTTTGCCGGGCGTCCGGACTGATCGACAGATAGTACCTCGTCATTCGAAAAAAGCTGTTTGCCGAAGTCATCCAGCTTAGTTAGATCACCGCCGAGATACAGAGGGGCGTTAGCCATGGCCCACAATGCTACTGCGGATCGCTGTTCCTGCTGGTTCAAACCGCCGATGGATTCAAAGCCCACGTCGAGGGAATCCAGATCGTTCCAGCCAACAGCGGGGCCGGCCGCGTTTTCCCAACCGACGAGATCGTAAAAGCGCTGCGCAACCCTCGGCCAATCGGTCAGTGTAGAGCACCTGCCTTCGCATTCGACATCGTCTTCGATCCTTCGCGCATTAGCGAACTGCTGCCATGTACTCAGATAGTCTTCATCGAGGGCCCAGGAAACGGTCAGCCAGATCGGTCGACCGCTTTGCGCAATCGCCTTCGACCAAGCCTCCACGTCAGGGATATTGTTGATGCTCAGGTCGTCAACGTACGAGCCGGGCGTCACACCGTCAAGCTTGATGAAGTCGATTCCCCAAGAGGCAAACAGGTCCACCACTGAATTCATGTATTCCTGAGCTCCTGGTTTGCTGAAGTCGATCTTGTTGTGATAAGGCGGATTCTGACCCGCGCTAAAAGCATTGCCAGGCACGTGCGGGACGACAAGAATGTCATGGATGTGATAAGGTGTGCCCAATATCGGATAATTCGCGTCCACCGCCGGCTGTTCTACGCCGGGAATCCAGTAAATTCCGGCCTTCTGGCCATTGGCGTGGATGTGGTCCACCAGCGCTTTGATGTCTGGAAACGTTGTTGAGTTGGGAATAGGGCGCCGTAGTTGTCGAACGCGCCCATCCAGCCCGAATCCATGTTGATGTAGTTGAAGCCGTGAGACTGCAGGCCGGAAGCCAGCAGTGCATCCGATTGAGCTGTGATGTTTGCCTGGGTAAGAAAATTGCTGGATATGGTTTGTTGACTGAAGCTGCTCCAGCCCAGATATGGCTTCTCACCGACGCCGTTTACCTGCGCAAAGGTGCACAGCGCGCTTCCCAAGAGCCCGCTTGCTAAGCGAAGTACAAGCACAAATGAGTGATGGTCACGCGACCGAATCCGATCTGCGCCGCTGTTTCTGAATTCCATGAAACGAAGGATTGTTGCTGGCATATGGATAACCTTGCGAATACTTGATTCTCCATCCGGAATGCAAGACTGTCTCGCTTCAAATACGTTTCAAAACTCGAACACGGCCACCGGCTTCTTAGCGGGAGAGTTTGCGATCAAACGCTCGGGTTGTCGCACAGTGCGCGGAATTCAGATGCGGAGCCAAGAGGAAGGTATGCGCGTTTTCCGTCAAGTTGAATCCCGTTGACTCGCTTGTGAGCGAGGTCCTAACATGAGCTATGATCGGCCAAGCCCTTGGCCATTACCGGATTCAAGCAAAGCTCGGCGAAGGCGGAATGGGCGTGGTGTACCGGGCCTTCGATACTCATCTCGACCGGCCGGTAGCCATCAAGATCCTGCGTGCGGACGCGACCACCAGCCCCGAGCGCCGGCGGCGTTTCCAACAGGAGGCGAAGGCGGCCTCGGCGCTGAATCATCCCAATATCGTCCACATTTACGACATCAGTTCTTCCGGCGGCACGGATTACATCGCCATGGAGTTTGTCGATGGCAAGACGCTCGACCAGTTGATCGGCAAGAGCGGCCTGGTGCTGAGGAACACTCTGAAATATGCGATTCCGGTCGCCGACGCCCTCGCCCGCGCCCATGCGGCCGGAATCGTGCATCGCGACCTCAAGCCGGCCAACATTATTATCGGCACGGACGGTGGCGTAAAACTGCTGGATTTCGGTCTGGCCAAGCTGACGGAGACGACTGTCGATGCCAATGTCGATTCTGAGGCCGGCACGGCTACGATTACGGATCGAGAAAACGTTCAGACAGAAGAAGGCACGATCGTGGGCACCGTCGCCTATATGTCTCCCGAGCAGGCCGAAGGCAAGAAGGTGGATGCGCGTTCCGATATTTTTTCGTTCGGCTCCGTGCTGTACGAAATGGTCACCGGCCGCCGGCCGTTTGAAGGCGCAAACAAGATCTCGACGCTTTCAGCAATCCTGCATAAGGAGCCGCCGCCGCTTGCCGAGGTCGCGCCGGATCTGCCCGCTGAACTCAACAAAATCATCTCGCGCTGCCTTCGCAAGGACCCGGACCGCCGCGCGCAGCACGCCGGCGATATCAAGCTGGCGCTGGAGGAACTAAGGGAGGATTCCGTATCGCACAAGCTATCGCGGGCGCCGCAGGCCGGCGGCCAGGCGGCCGCGACACCGGAAGAACACCCCGCCTTGATACGGAAGCTCTTCGGATCGGCAGGCGCCAGACCATACCGGCTTTGGCAAATTCACCACATAGGGATTTGTTTGCGGTGCGCCTTGCTCGTCTATCTGGCGTGGCGGTTCAAAAACGTGACAAGCGGAACGTGGAGCCTGGCGCTGTTTTTCTCGACCTTCCTCTGCTGCACGATTCAATCAATCATGGCCGCCGTCTTACTCTTTGCGGACAGTATAGACAGAGAATTCCTTCGTGGGGAGGCGCGAGAACTCGCACCCTGGCTTTGCGCGTTCGGGCTCGCGAATGGCGCGCTAGCAATGATCATGACGGTATGGATCGCCGAAGGGCACACGATTTTGGCCGCACTGATGGCATTCCTCGGGATTGTAATAGGTGTAAAGGCGTTGGCCGTCAAGCCCGCGATGGACCGGGCGGCGATCTACGATTCGAATCGCTGATAGCCAGTGGCTTCGGCTGGTGGAAGGTGGACCGCCTGCTCCAAATCATTGTGTTACTATTGCGGCGCTGAAGCTCGGCCGGTTGCGGCCTACGTGCGCCGGGTAGCCTGATCTTTGCCCGATGTCTCCGGCTGCCGGGACGTGGCATCCCGGGGACAGCCGCGTGCCAAGATGCACATGGGTGTGTAGTCGCCAACGCTTCCCTGTGGGTGGCATGTGCTGCGCGGTCAGAATCAAACTGACGCGATGCGCGTTATACGTCAACTTGACGGCGAACGCGTCCAGTTTCCGGATAGCCGAGCTCCAGGGCATGGAACGTCAAAGAGTGGCTGACATCAGTGTCGACATATCAGCTAGAATGTTCCGAATATGCCCACGTTAGACGTTCAAGGATTCAGATCGGCATTTCACGGACAGGTTTTTGAGGCCGCCGATCCTGGCTATAATGATGCCCGCCGGATCTGGAACGCCAGTGTTGATAAACATCCGCGCGTGATCGCCCGATGCGCGGGACTGGCCGATGTCATGGCGGCCGTGAACTTTGCACGCAGCAATGACCTAGTCACGGCGATTCGCGGGGGCGGCCACAATGTCGGCGGCAGGGCACTTTGCGACGACGGCATGGTGATCGACCTGTCGCGTATGAGCGCGGTCTATGTTGACTGTATTAAGCGCACAGTACGGGTGCAAGGTGGGGCCACTCTGGGCGACATGGACCGCGAAACCCACATCTTCGGTCTTGCCGTTCCCTGCGGCATTGTCGCGAAAACGGGGATCGGCGGTTTGACGCTGGGTGGCGGAGTCGGTTGGCTGATACGGAAGTGCGGCATGACTATTGATAATCTGCTCTCCTGTCAGCTGGTCACAGCGGAAAATCGTGTTTTTACAGCCAGCGCTTCGGAACACGAGGATCTTTTTTGGGCGCTGCGCGGAGGCGGTGGCAACTTCGGCGTCGTTCCATCATTCGAGTTTCGAGCGCACCCGGTCCACACCGTTATTGGCGGTCTCCTTGTCTACCCTCGTCAGGCAGCAATCGATGTTATTCGGAATTTCCGCGACTTTGTGGAATCAGCTCCCGACGAAGTTACGGCTTACGCGGCGCTGCTTCACGGTCCAGATGGCAGTCCAATCGTTGGCGTGATCCCGTGTTATTGCGGCGACATTACCGAAGCTGAACGAGTTCTCGAACCGCTACGCAGGTTTGGCAGCCCCGTGATGGACGCTATCCAGCCGCTTCCGTTCCCTGTAATGCAGTCGCTCCTAGCCTCGGCTTTTCCCGACGGAACTCACAATTATTGGAAATCGACGCTGCAGAAGGAATTGCCCGACGCAGCGATAGCGGCGATTGTTGAGCATGGGAATAAGATGAAGTCGCCCCTCTCTTTTGTTATAATCGAACACTACGGCGGTGCGGCGGGACGGATTGCAACCGACGCTACCGCCTACCCGCATCGCAATCTTCGCTGGGAGATCCTATTCGGTGCACAGTGGACGGATCCGACGGCCACGCCGATACACCGTGAATGGGCTCGGAGCGGTGAAGAAATGCTGCTTCCGTACTCCGCAAACGCGCACCTCGCGTCGGCGCTTGACATTGAATCGGAAGAGGTAATCAATACGGCTTTCGGCGTAAATCTGCCTCGATTGCGGGCGATTAAGCGGAAATACGATCCGACCAACTTCTTTCACGTGAACTATAACATCAAGCCGGGCCCGACGCAGGCTGATGCGGCGTAAATCGGGTGCCGCCAATTCGTCACATTTCCCTCCTTGATTTGCTGACGCTGTGAGGAGGTGTGCACGAATTCAGTTTTTCCATTGCGAGCCGATGACGCGCAATCCGGAAACTGAGATTGATCACCCGCCAGTGACAGCCCCAGATCTACGAATCCACGTTGACGAGAAGTCGGCGTTGCTGAGATTGGATGTTAGCGCGTTTCTCGTCAAAGTGGCTCGGTACCGAGCTTGAATGGTTCCTAAACACATCGCGACTACGCGGGAGTTTGGGAATGATACGAAAGTCAGTGTCCACCCCGGGATAATTGCGCCTATTCGGGTGCTCCAACGGCTAGGTTGCACTTCTATCTGTGACGGCGGTATAAATGGATAGAAGTGAAAGCTATCGAGGAGGCACCGCCGAAATCTGATCTCCCGCAAGGCACTCTAGATCTCCTTATCTTGAAGATCATAGCCGTCCAGCCGGTGCACGGCTATGCCATCACCCAACGGCTGCAGCAAATCTCGGGCGACATCGTTCAGGTGCCCGGAGGCTCACTGTACCCGGCTTTGCATCGATTGGAAAATCGGGGCTTGGTCAAATCCGACTGGAAGGAAACGGAAACGGGGCGGGATGCCAAGTTTTACCGTTTGACGAAGAAGGGGCGGGTGCAGTTGGAATCGCAGACTGCGAACTGGCGGCGATTGGCCGAAGCGGTCGGCCTAATTCTGGGAGTGGCGGAGGGAGGTGCATGATGAGGCGGTGGTCGCGCCTCTTACGACGCAACAAATTGGAGCAAGACCTCGGCCGAGAACTCCAGTTCCATATCGCAGAAAGGATTTCCGACTTTAAAAGCACTGGGCTAACTGAGGACGAAGCGCGGCGTCGCGTACGCCAGGAGTTCGGCGGTATTGAGCAAGTGAAGGAAGAATGCCGGGATGCCCGCGGCACGCTTGGGCTGGAATCAACGATTCAAGACCTCCGCTACACCGCGCGCACATTGCGCAACAACCCCGGTTTTGCTCTAGCAGCGATCGTCACGATGACCTTGGGAATTGGCGCAAACACAGCAATTTTTAGTGCCGTTAACGCGGCGCTGCTCCGGCCGCTTCCCTACAAGCAACCAGAACGATTGGTTTCGATTTCAGACATTGTTCAAGGCATGAAGAACTGGCCCAGTACATATCCGAACTACATCGATTGGCAAAGGCAAAACAGATCGTTCGAAGAGATAGCGGCTTATCAAGGCGACAGCTTTAATGTCGTCCATGGCACCGTCGTGGATCACATTCGAGCGTGGAACGTCTCAGCTAAGTTCTTCCAACTGCTCGGTGTGAAGCCAGTATTAGGACGCGAGTTCCAATCGGGTGATGACAGGCCCGGTGCGGCTCCCGTGGTGCTGTTGAGCTATGGGAATTGGCAACGATGGTTCGGTGGTGATCGGGTTCTCGGAAAAACCCTCGATATCAGCGGCCGGAGTTTCACAATCATCGGCGTTCTACCGCGAACCTTTCGTTTTTACGAAGCCGCGGGGCTATACACTCCCTTGGGCCTGGGAGCAGATGAAATGCAGGCTCGCGGCGCCCATAGTATCCGCGTGATCGGCCGACTAAAACCCGGTATCACTGTCGAACAAGCCCGAGCAGAGATGATCACCATTGCTCACAATTTAGCGAAGGAATATCCGGCTACGAATTTAGGGACGAGTGTCGAGGTCATGGGTCTGCGCGACTACCTTGTTCAAGATACCCGGCCCGCCCTATTCGTTCTCATGGGAGCGGTTGTTTTTGTTTTCCTGATTGCGTGTGTCAATGTCGCAAACCTTCTCCTTGCTCGTGGAGCCGCGCGAGCAAGGGAGATGGCGATGCGCGCCGCACTGGGTGCGAAATGGTCGAGACTCATCCGTCAACTATTGACAGAAAGTGTTGTCTTGGCTATCGGCGCCGGATGTCTAGCAGTACCTATTTGCTTCTGGGCGAGTGGCGGGTTGGGAAGATTGCTCCCGGAGGACCGCCGCGAAATGCTCAGCGTCGTCGTTGACGGTCGCGTTTTGGCGGCGACTTTAGTTTGTTCTGTGGTAGCCGGTATAGCTTTCGGATTGGTTCCGGCCTTTCGAGCTTCCAGGCAAGATTTGACTGAAACCCTCAAGAGTGGCAAGACCTCAACCGAGCCGACAGACAGCAGATTCCGAGGTGCACTCATGCTTGCCGAGGTCGCGTTGGCTTTGATGCTTCTGAGTGGTGCCGGATTAATGCTGCGCAGCATCCATAATCTCCTTGACGTGAATGCCGGATTTGATTCCTCGCATTTGCTGTCTATGCACTTGGCTTTGTCGGAGAGGAAATACGAGAAACCGGCAGAGCTGTCGAACTTTATCGATGCGGCCTTGCAGCGTATCGAGGTAGTTCCAGGAGTTGATACAGCAGCGGCCGCTACATGGATCCCGTTTCGGAGCGAAGCGTGGCTCGATTCGATTTACATTGAAGGGCGGCCATTGCCCAGGGCCGGGCAGTTCCCGCAGATTCATTACAACGTCGTTAGCCCAGCTTTCTTTAGCGCGCTGCGGATTCCGCTGCTGAAAGGGCGCAGCTTCTCGGAAGGCGATAATGCCCAAGCACCCAGGGTGGCGATTATAAACAGATCGATGGCACAGCAGTTTTGGCACAACGATGATCCCCTGGGCAAGCGCCTTACAGAGGGCCGACCGTCAGATCAGGCGCATTTGCTCACCGTCATCGGCGTTGTAGGAGACAGCAAGATCGATGCGCTCGACGAGACAGACGCGCCTGAGTTCTATATCCCGTTTTTTCAGGCTCCAAATAATTATCTGACCCTCGCGATTCGGACGAAAGGCGACCCATTAGCCTTGGCGACTGCAATAAAGAACGAATTAGCGAACTTGGACAAGACGCAGGCGCCATACGACATCGCATCTATGCAGCAAGTCATGTCAGCGTCTTTGCGTACCAGAGAATTGCTTATGATCTTACTTGCCGCTTTCGCAATGCTATCGATTGTTCTGGCTGCCGTGGGCATTTACGGAGTTACGTTCTATCTCACGTCAAGGCGAACGCAGGAGATTGGAATCCGGATGGCATTGGGCGCGGGCCGCCGCTCCGTGCTTGCGCTTGTCTTGTTCCGGGGCTTAAGGCTGACGATCGCTGGCCTGACAATTGGAGTAATCGGGTCGTTGTTCCTAACCCGTTTCCTGGTCGCCTTTCTTTACGGCGTCCGGCCCGCAGACCCTCTCACCCTTGCGATCACGTCAGTCTTAGTATTCGCAGTTGCTTTGATTGCGGCGGCAATTCCCGCACACAGAGCAACCAAGATCGACCCCATGGCGGCGTTGAGATACGAATAACAGCGCATCAAGGCTATCAAACTGGCCGCCGAACAACGGATATCGTGATTGCGAGAACGGACCTTTTTGCAATAGCAATTTTGTCGGGAACACCTCGTTCCTAACATTCGGGTAATCGTTCCGCTTGGATGCTTATTCGAGAGTCGTTACGGAAATAGCGTTTTCGTTCAGGAAGCTCGTGTGTAACGGCGAAGGGTTTGCTAATCTGTCCCGGGCCTGGCAGCCGATTATTCCTCTACGCTGCGTGACCACAGCGGATCTATGTTGTTTCCGTGCGTAGTTTCCGAGTGGCCGACAATCCTTGACGTTGCGCCTTGTCGTGAGTACAGCACGTCCATGCGAGATGTTCGCGCACGCGGTTTTCAGCATTTTGTCTTTGGTCCTGTTGTTGAGACAGAAGATTGGTACGTTCGATCAGGCGAAACGCCTGATCTTTGTCTATGATTCAGTTGAGGAACCGGAGCGATGAACAAAGCGGATGGTCAGGGCACGCGGAACCGGCTCTCTGCACTTGTTGCGAACTCCCTCGACACTCGGGCGAGAACACGAGATTTGGCGCGGCAAAACTACCAAAGCCGGACCCAGTTCCACAGGCTGTTCCGAACAGTGGTCGAAGAGACTCCGGCAGCTATGCGGAGACGGCTGTTGCTGGAAAGAGGAGCCTACCAACTGGCGCATACCGCAATGTCGGTTACAGAGATCGCTTTGGACGCCAACTACAACTCACTAGAGGCGTTCACTCGCGCTTTCCGAACAGCATTTCGGATCTCTCCTAGCATCTACCGGCGTATGCGTGAGCCGCACTTTCATTTGCCCGCGTCCAACGGAATTCACTTTCTTGCCCCTAGTTCCTTAACAGAAGGAGGAAGAGACATGGATTTATTCGATCGCTTTGCAGGCAACGACTCATGGCACACGCGACGTTTGCTGGAATACGCAAGTACTTTGACGGAGGAACAACTGGATCGGCCACTGCCCACGTTGGTAGAGCTGCTGCCCTGGCGCGAGTCGAACAAGACGCTAAGGCAACTGTTAGAGAACATTATCTTCACGAAACAAGTCTGGACTGCCGCGTTGTCCGGCACCGAAATGGATATGAACGGCCCTCCAAAATCGCAGCGTTCTCCAAAAGCGATGCTGCAAAGGCTCGAAAAGACCGATGCTGAACTGCATCGTATTTTGGGAGATGTCCGAAACCGCTCCGCATGGGATGACACGTTTGTCGACGCGCTCTGCGAGCCGGCCGAGGCCTTCACGTTCGGCGGTGTCTTCGCCCATATCATGACATTCAATGCACATCGCCGATTGATGGCCTTGGACGCTCTGCGCCAACTTGGCGTCCAAACGGAAGGTTTCGGCGATCCGATGGAATATGAGGAAAGTGTGGCCCCTTGGAAGCGGGAGGTCGCCCTAAAGACGCCGTGAGCACGAGAACGAAATTATTTCGCGTGAACGGCGCCGGCGAGTGTGATCCGGCCATCGATTGCTGGATGGAAGAGCATCCTGGCGAAATGGGAGACATCGCGCAGAAGTGCTTTGAGGTGATACGAAATTGCGGAGACGAGGTCCGGGAGATTCTGCATGACGGCTGTCCGACTGCATGTCTAGGAGAGGCGGCGTTCGGCTACGTCAACGTATTCACGTCGCACGTAAACGTCGGACTCTTTCAGGGCGCATCGCTGCCGGATCCAGCTCGCTTGCTGCAAGGCACCGGCAAGTCTATGCGCCATGTGAAGGTGAAACCAGGAACCGGCGAAACCGCCGCAGCGCTAAGCAGGCTCATCGAAGCGGCGTACGCGGATATGAAGGCGCGCGTTGAAGACGGCTAACTCAAAGAGACCTTTGGATAACGCCGAGATCAATCGCCGCTAAGAGATGTTGAACCCCATTTGCTGCTCGTGACGGATGACGGCAATCTGGAAGCTGGACGACAGCGGGGGTCTTCGAGGCCCTACTTTCCAGATGGCCGACATGCATTCGCAATGCCGTATTTTTGATTGCCTAGGTTGCGCGGAAGTTGGCCACCAAAGCCCCCTTACGCCTCGTACCGCAGCGCGGAGATCGGTTTCAAATCACCCGCGCGCCGCGCCGGCCACCACGCTGCCGACAACGCGATCGAGGAAAGCACCGCGACGACTTCAAGCACCGACAGACTGTTAAAGGTTGTCGTCGCGAAAACCTGAAACCGCACGATTCTTTCCATCGCGATGGTGCCACAGACACCAATCAGGAGCCCAATCAGGGTGACGTTTGCCGCCATGCACAGCACGAGCCAGACAATATCGGCTTTTTTCGCGCCCAACGCCACTCGTATGCTGAATTCGTGCATTCTCTGCGTCACAGCGTACGACACGATGCTGTAGATTCCGATCGCCGCCAGAGCAAGGCCGAGGCCCGCGAAGCACGCGAACAGCGCCATGGTGAAGCGCGGTTGCACGGTTTCAAACCCCAGGATCTCTTTAAGCGTCATGGAGCGGCCGATCGCGATTTGGCTGTCTAGCGTGCGAACGCACCGGCGGACGGAATTCAAAACCGCAGCGGGCTCGCCGAACGTGCGGACCGCAAGCATACGCGAAGGCGGCGATGCGAGCGTGTACGGAATGAGCACGGCGGGCCGCGTCGCATCGCGCAAACCGTCGTTCTTCGTATCAGCGATAATTCCGACGATCGTGAAATTGGGACTGCTTCCGGCCGGCAAGAGTACCGAATCCCATGGGCGGTTCGCGAACCTGTCTACGCTCAGAACCTTCCCGATAGGATCATTGCCCGCGCCCCAGAGCTTCGCCGCCGACTCGTTAATCAGGGCTAGATGGGCGCCGCTTTCGACCTCCTGCCTCGTCAACCTGCGGCCGCGCTTCAAGGGAATGCCGAGGGCCCGGAGATAATCGCTGCTGATCAACTGCACCATGATGGTGCGATCCGGCGTTGGCGGCTGGCCCGAGATGGAATAAGAAGAGGGTGGGCCGCCGAACGGCATCCCGCCGTTTCCGATTGCCACGGCCTGAACGTCGGGAATAGCCCTGACCTGTTCCAGCAAGTTGCGATCGAAGTTATTGCGTCGTTCGACAGTGTCGTATTGCTTGGGCGGAAGCGGTACTTGCACAAGTAAGGCCTTTTCCGGTTGAAAACCGGGATCGATAAGGAGAAGATGCGCAAAACTGCGAATTGTTAGGCTTGCGCCGGCAAGAAGCATGACTGACAACGCGATTTCCGCGATGACCAGCCAACGCCGTGCTGATTGCGCTCGAGAACTCCCCACAGAACCGCGCGCGCCGTCTTTGAGGGCGTCCGTCAGATCAGGCCGTGAGCACCGAATGGCCGGCGTCAGCCCGAACAGAATGCCTGTTAAAACCGAAACCGCCACCGAAAACAGCAGGACGTAAACGTTGACTGTGATGCGCGCTTCATTGGGAACGTTATCGGGCGGCATCAGCGCCGCAATCGCCCGGGTCGCGCCTACGGCAAAGAGCAAACCGAGCGCCCCACCCGTGACCGATAGCAGAACGCTCTCCGTTAATAATTGGCGTATCAAGCGCATGCGGCTTGCGCCGAGCGATAAGCGGACGGCAATTTCGCGAGCCCTTGTGGTGGTCCGGGCAAGCTGCAGATTGGCAACATTCACGCAGGCAATCAGCAGCAAAAGGCCCACAGCTGCAAGCAGAACATGCAAACTCGAGCTCATTTGACCACTAGCGCTCGTGATGTCCATGTAATTCAGAAGCTCGGTCCGAAACCCATTCCGTGGGAAATGGTCCGGGTTCTCGGCGGCGAGATGCACATTGAAATGCTGGAGTTGTTGCTCGGCGATTTCTTTCGTAACGCCGGGAGGCAAGCGGAAGATCGCGTTGATGAACTGCCCATCTGCCGGGTTCAGCGACATCGGCAGCCAGAAGGAATCGTTGGTCCACCATCCGAACCGCGGCGGCATGACCCCGATCACGGTGTGCGGAACATCGTTCAGAATGAGCTTCTTTCCAATAGCGTCGGGGCTTCCGTCGAACTCGCGCTGCCAGAACTGGTAAGTGAGCACGACTACCGGTTGTGGATCGCCCGCCGGACTGATATCGAACGGCTGGATGGTCCGGCCGATCACCGGTTTCACCCCGAGAAAGTTGAAGGCTCCGCCGGTTACTTGGACTCCGAAGAAGGTTTCCGGACCGTTCTCGCCCTGTAAAAGCACCCGATCAGGCAGAGTAGCCATTGCATCGGCGATGGCTGGCAGTTGCTGGATTTCCAAAAATTCTCGGGCCGTATACGAATGCCATCCGTCCGGCTTTTCTTTCAGCGCCAACACCGCGGGTGCCCAGATCTCATTCGGTTTCGCGTACGGATACGGCGCGATCAAAACGCCATAAACGACGCTGAAGAGCGACGTGCTCGCGCCGATTCCGAGCAGCAGAGAAAGAACCGCGACTCCCGTGAACACGGGGCTTTTCCGCAAGCCTCGCGCGGCGTAACGCAGGTCTTGAGAGAACCGTTCCAGCCACAGCCCGCCCCAAACCTCGCGCGATTCCTCCCGTGCGATTGAAATGTTGCCGAACTTTCGCAGTGCCGCGTAGCGCGCTTCTTCTGGAGACAGGCCAGCTTCTATGTTGGCTTGAGTCTCGAGTTCGATGTGGTGTTGCATCTCGGCGCGCAACTGATCGCCACGGCGCTTCCACCAGGTCATGCCACGGTTCCTTTCGCTACACGGGTTCGTCCGCAGGAGGAGTGAGAATCTGTCCAATAGCTCGCGAGATTCGCTCCCAATTCGAGGTCTCCGCAAACAATTCTCTGCGCCCCTTGGCAGTGAGCCGGTAGAATCGGGCCTTGCGGTTGTTTTCCGAGATTCCGTCTTCCGCCGCAATCAGCCGTTGTTTCAGCAGCCGCTGCAAGGCCGGATACAGCGAGCCATGCCCGACTTGCAAGACGTCATCCGATCGCCGTTCAATAGATTTGGCGATCGCGTGCCCGTGCGCCCCCCCCAGAGCGAGGGTTTGCAGAATCAACAGGTCCAGCGTGCCCTGCAATAGATCCGTCCGGCAGCCCCGGTTTCCAGTCGGCATTCGACTTGAATAGTAGACGATTTCCGGTCGAATGTCAAGGGGACAGTGTTTTCGGCGGGAACTCTCCGCGACATAAAGCCTGAACGCAATCGGACGATACCTAGCTTGCAAGCAGCGGATCCGCAGCCTCGTCGATAAATTGAAATGGGTATCCAGCGTCGGCCAGCTCGGAGCCTAATGGACGGTTTCCGACCATGCTCGAAGTGATCCGGAAACAATATCGCGGGCCACTCAGTTAATGGGATGGTCCGCCGCCTCTGTTTGACCGCAGCCGGAGTATAGGAGGTGAGCAAAGTAGACCGTCTCATGGAAATACACACCATAGGCATTGATCTTGCCAAGACAATCTTTCATTTAGTGGGCATGGACGCGCAGGGCGAGGTCGTCGCGCGAAAGAAGTTTTCGCGCCTTCAGTTGCTCCGTTTCACAGCGAACCGGCCAGCTTGCCTGATCGGCATGGAAGCATGCGGAGGATCGCACTTCCTTGGCCACGCACTTAGACATCAGGGGCACGACGTGCGTTTGATTCCAGCACAGTATGTAAAGCCGTATGTGAAAACCAACAAGAACGACTTCATCGATGCGGAAGCAATTGCAGAAGCCGTGGGTCGGCCTAGGATGCGCTTCGCTTGCCTGGCCTGCACATGACGCCGGGCTAATGCCAGGTTTGGAAATCGCATTCGCGATTTCCACATCCGCAGCGGACGGCTTGCGATGTTTATGGTTTGTTTCCTGCCAGGTCTGCTGGCGAACATGAGGATGGCACAACGATCTCATTTTTTCGCTTGCAACACGACGGCGGACCATACATTCCGAGAGGCCCTTCGTTCGAGAAAAACTGTACATTGCAATGCATTAGCAACCGATCACTTGTTGTAAACTCAACCGGGGCCAAACAACCGTGGCTAAAATCGTAAATTCCTGGTGCGTGCTCGCTGTTCGCGATCTTCGGATATCGACCCGCTACTACATCGACGTTCTCGGTTTCAGAGAGGCTGGGATTGATGCCGCGGGTTGGAGCTTCCTTCTCCGTGACAGCTTCAGGGTCATGCTCGGCGAATGCGCCAACGAGCGGCCCGCAGCGGAATTGGGCGATCACTCGTACTTCGCATACTGGAACGTAGAGGGCGTGGACGACTTCTACAAAGAGCTTCTCGCGAAAGGCGCAGTAATGCTGTCGCCGCCTACCGACAAACCATGGGGTTTGCGAGAATTCGGGCTGCGTACGCCAGACGGCCACAGGATCATGTGTGGTGAGCCGATCTGAGTCCATGCTCTCAAGCGGGGTTGCGCGTGAACATGTCGTGAAGGGCCCACAACGAGCAGCAATGGTTGGACTCACGATTGGAGCTATCACCTCCGTTGCGCTGATGCTCCGTGCGGGTCGTCATCAGAGCTCCATAATTTTAGTCCTACTCTTCGCGGCGTGGATGCTATCGCCGTTCTTAGGGCTGGTTTATGCTCATCTGAGTTCGAAACGATTGCTCGGCTCTGCCCGCGTAGTGTTGTATGCGCTCACGGTTTTATTCATCGTCGGGTGTCCCGCCATCTATGCAGGTGTTGCGTTTGGGCGCACGACTTTGAAGATGGGTTTCGTTTTCCTCGTCATTCCCTTTGTGTGTTGGCTATTGGTTGGATTTCTCGTCTGCTCCGCGTTGCTCTCGTCTCGCAAGGCGCGGCGACAAAGATGACGGAAGCCAAAGATATCAGCCTTACGCAAGGCTGCGTTCATCCTCATGCTCGATGCCTTCGCTCCGGCGAATGGGGCAACCCGTTTCGTGCGGGCTCTCAGGGTTTCTCGGCTATACCATCTGATCGACTCGCAAATCCTGGTTTGAAGCGCTGAGACGAGGTTCTGGGATGTGGAGATGCTGCCTGCACTAACCCTGCCAGTGAAGGCACAAAATAGCCTGATTCACCAAACTGTCGATGAGGTCAGTTCTGCTTACCATAAGTAATAACATCGCCACTAATGACAACGAGTGATATACCAGATCCATTTAGCTTGGAGGCATAGTCGCGAAGGCGTTCTTCGTCTGCACGCTTACTCTTCGCCACCATCTCGTAGCCAGGAATTACTGGCCTCTGGCCGTAGAAGTGAGCCCAGTGACTCGTGACAAACACCATGCTTCCCCCGTCAGACATGAATTTTGTTGCAGCTTGTGTGGTCTCCACTTGCGTTTAAGACCAGGATGTCCAGCCTGTTGTAAACCTGCTGAATGATTGACCACATCGCGTCCGTCTCGGATTTGAGGGTCAGGTCGGCTCGGACCGCAATTGCTTTCCTACCCATCCTGGCAACCTCTTGACACACTCGCTCGGCGCGTGCACTCTTGCTCCGGTAATTGATCACAAGGTCGGAGCCGAGCAGGGCTAGCTTCTTAGCTGTTGCTGCCCTATACCGCGTGAAGCACCAGTGACGAGGGATACCCTTCCGAGTAGAGGCAACGACATCAGCTTAAGAATAGCGGCCGCTTAGTTCGATGCCCATCCATCGAATGCCCATTCCGAATTGCTGACAGTAAGTGCCAATCGCGGTCGCGCGTAAGCAGGGCATTTGGAACGTTTACGAGCTAACCGGAAAGTGAGCGAGCTACGGGAAGGAATAGATCCGTCCTGACGGCCAAGCGTTTGCTAATCCGCCCGGAGATCGAGCCCAGAGCATTCCCCTACACTTCGCGACTACCCGCGGGTAATCGGCAACGCCATCTTCCTGACACGCCGAGATCCATGTACGTCTTTGTCAATAGAAAATACATGTCTCCTAACGTGTGCTTCGGAGGAGCGCACAAAAACGTATAAACAGATTCAACGCGTATTTGCCTCTCGGCTTCCTGCGTTCGCAGAACCCGAGCAAGCTCGTTCGCAGACCAAGCGCCATGTTATAATCCAGACCTCATCCACATTTGTGTTTTGGGGGAGTTGTATGAAGGCTAACTGGATTGCCGCGACAACGGCTCTGTTGATCGCCGCTGGCTGCTCTTTCGCTGCAGAGAGTCCCCATCAATGGAAATCGGGAACCCTTCTCGAGACCGAAAAACAGCGGGTACTCGAAGGCAGCACGGAGACTTCGAATACCGACGGGACTATCAAAGATAAAAATAACGGTAAGGCCGACTACTCGCAAAACTCGACCACCACCAGGACCGACGATTACGACAATTTCCAGGTCTATACCATTCAAGGCGAAAAGAAAACCTATATCGCTCGCGAACGGTTGCTTTTCCCGTGGTCGAAGCCGGCCAACGTTACGGTAGGAGAAGCTGTTAAATTTTCTGTTCATAAGAACACCTTGTATCTGCTCGATGATGATGGGAAGCAGCACAAAGCCGGCATTTCCAAAATCAGAATGAATCAGACGCACCAGCCATGACGCACCCCGTTCCGTAAAACTAGCGCACCGATGCCGGTCCTGGAGGACAATTGGCACTCAAGGACGGGTTAGGCTTATTTCCCGCGATTTTTCTTTAGCTTGTACGGGAAGAGATCGATCCACCCTTGAAGGGAACGGATGGGTAGATATGAATGGCTGCTGCGAACCCGGCGGGGTACATCGAGGGCGGCCACAAATATATGCCATCATAGTCGACCAGCTTTGATTGCCATCGACGACTCCTAGCCTGGGGCCCGTAATCCAGCAGATTGACGATTACATCCAGACGGCAATGAGGAAAACGGGCGCACCTGGTGTCACCGTTGCGATTGTCTCTCATGACATGGTTGTGCACCTGAGAGAGTTCGGAGTTCGTGTGGCAGATCATGACGCGCCTGTAGATCCGGACACGGTGTTTCAACTGGCTTCTGTATCTAAACCGATTGCGTCCATGATCGTTGCCGCACTGGTAGGCGAGCACAAAGTTGATTGGGACGACAGAATTGTCGATCTAAATCCCTCGTTCAAGCTGGCGAATCCGGCGGTCACACAGAAAGTAACTGTTCGCGATCTGCTCTTTACTTTTCCAGTTAGCACTTTTATTTCGTTGGACGGGCTCTCGTGGCAGCATACCTTTTTGAGTTTGACCTTGCCGAATGGCCGCGTTGCTTCGTCGGTCTTCAGCGGTACGCGGCAACTGTCGCCTGGGCGTGGCACACGTCCACAGCTACCTTAATGCTTTCACGCTGTCTGCCTCAGATATGCATAGATGACCCGGAGAGCGTGAATAACGACAGAGCTTCATGGACAAAAAGGTGATCGGCCGAACCGCTTGCCGAAAATGTTGAACCACCCAAAAAGCCGGTCGCGCTTAAGAGAACCACGGCTTTCTGATACAAGTTTGGTCCATCGCCTCACTCCGCAGATCAGCGAGTAACCAAGTTCGCGATTAGTTCGTTGGTTGCCACCGCGAGCGCGGCGCCCATGTTGAAATCCTCCCGATTCACGGCCCAGAAGACACCGACATCGCGGCCCGGAGCAAAGGCAATGTAAGTCATGAAACCGGCCCCGCCGCCGGCCTTCTGCAGGATGATCGGCAAATTTCCGTTGGCTGACATGATGATCCAGCCGAGTCCGATTCCTGACATTGGGCCTGACTCATCGAAGCCGATGGCAGCGGTCATGGATTGGCGCTGACGGTAAACGGCATGGGCCAGGGTAAGGACGGGCCACGCCACCGGATTGGCCGTGTCGAGATTATGTCTCAGCCAGCGCGCCATATCATTACCGGTCGAGTACAGGCCGCCATTGCCTTGGGTAGCCTCCGTATTGCGGCAGGGACTGGGCTTGTCAAAGCCGCTGCCCATCATCAAACGCCCGCATTGCTCTTGGTTAGGGTCCAGGGTCGTATCCGGCATGCCCAGTGGATCCGTGATCAACTCGCGCAATAACTGCGGGTAGGGTTTCCCGCCCGCGACCGCGAGGGCATCGGCGAGTAAGGAGAAGCCTGCGTTGCTGTAGGCGGCCACACTGCCGGGGGCCCAGTTCAACGTCTGTTTGGAGAACCAGTCCCAGAGTTGCGCTCGCGTTGGCCAGGTAAAAGTAGGCTTATCCGAAGGGATTTCGCCGGCATCGCGAGGCAGCCCGGCCGAGTGCGTGGCGAGATCCAGCAGCGTGATCTGGCGTTCGCCAAAGCTCGGAACGGTCGCGCCTTGCGCATAACGCGTCAGCGGATCAGTGAGGCGGACCTTCCCACTGTTTACCATGGCGGCGAGCACCTCACCGGCAAAGACTTTCGTGACGGAGCCCAGGCGCAGCAGCGACTTCCCATTGGGCTCGCTTTGGTTGCCCTTACTGGTCTCGCCGTAGCCTTGGATGACCGTGTCCGGGCCGCGAACGACGACGAGCACCATCCCGGGTGCTCCCGAACTGATAAACATGACGGCGCCGTTCACTCCGACGGCCTCCTGGAGAAGCGCGGGCCCGGAGGAAACGGGGGCTGTCTGGCTGGGCAGAGGCGTCATGCTAATCCCCAGGCTAAGGAGAGCAGCAGCAAAGGAGTGTGTTCGGATAGGTGGCATTGGCGTGTTATCGGTTCAGCATACATCTTCCCGAATAGTGGGTTCCCGTTACTCTTCCAGATGACTTTTTTTCTAGGCATACTGGCGCAAGAGCGTACCCCTCACAGCGCCGCAGCCGCACAGAAGACCACACCGTGGTATTGCGCTCACGAGGCGTTGGCTCTTTCACCTGACGAGCGGGACAATCGCTCCACCAAATGCGGCTGATACCGCTAACCGGGACGTTTCGAAGGAGTACCAATACAGCAATTTCGGATATACCGAAGGTGCGATCGCCGCGGCGAAGCGGGTTCAAGCGCGCTGGGAAGACCTTGCCGAAGCGCGTCTTTTTGTGCCGCTCGGTATGCATTCGTCGAGCTACCGCTACTCGGATTACCAAAACTCGAAAAATAAGGCATTGATCCACGTGTTTGCAGACGGGAAAGCGGTCGCACGCTATCAGCGCGACCGGACGCCGAGGCGCCTGCGGGAGGAGCCAGCTCTTGCGTACGAGGTCTGGCGCAATGGCTGCGCCTGCAACTCGCTGGCGGCGCGTGGAACGGTAAGCAGATTGTGAGCGCAAGTGGTTTAGCCGAAACGCACTCGCCACAAATCGAAAACGGAACAAATCATGACACGGGGAAACCTAGCTACTTTTCATCGCAAAATAGCTCTTTTTGATCAGCATTTGGCATGACGATGGGCCTTCGCCCGGGTTTGGGTGAAGCTTTTCAACTGTTCGAGCCTGCTGGACTCTGGGGCGGTGCCTTGCCCGAGGATTCGGTACTCAGGCATTCGCCACCGTCAGCATCTTGCCGATGTTGATCACATTGTCAGCCAGCACTCCGAGTCCTACCCAGCGCTTCATTCCGTCTACGCCGCGATATAGGCAACGCCTGAGTCCGTGCCGCCGCTTGGCCACGCTGATGCGTCCTTCGCAACCTGTGCGCCAGCGTTGCGCTTTCTTGAACCAGCGGCTCTTCTCTAGTTTCTTGCGCTGCGCGCTATGCGTGTTCCGGTTCGGCACCGCCACCCACTTCACACCCTTCTGTTGAACCGCCCGCTCCTGCGCCTGTGAATAAAATCCAGCGTCGGCCGTCACCAGTTGCGGTAATCGCCCCAGCTTGCGCTCGTGTGCCTCCACGGCGCCGAGCAGCAACTCGCGGTCGCTCGGTCTCTCGTCGAACACCTCATAGTGCGTGATGATCTGGTTCTCGGCCTCCTGTAACTGCACCAGCTTGCCGAACTCAGTTGGCTTGCTCGCCTTGCCCTTGCGGATAATCTCGGTGTGTGGCTCAAACACGCTCACGACCTTGCCCGGCAACTGGGTCAATCCATCGAAGATGCGCATCTTCGTCTGCTTCACCACCTGCCCTACTCGCGCCGCCATCGTCGATAAGCTATCGCCAAGCCCTCGGAGTCCTTTTTCCCAGCGCGCAGGTAGTTCTTCCACCTCACTCATCACGCGCTTGGCATCGTTGAGAACCTGCCGTGACAATCGCAGCAACTCGCGATACTCCTTCTTCCGCGTTTCCTCACCTTCCATCCCTCTATGCCGGCTAGCCGTAGCGATCGCGACTACGCGTTTGTTCACGCTCCGCATCCGGTCCCGCACTTTGCGCTTCAGCTTCCCCTCATTCCGTTGCTCAATCTTCTTCATCGTGCGTGTCATCACCCGCGCGCCGTCCCCCAGCAGGCTCGAATCGGTCGGATAATGAATGTTGGTCTCCACCACCGTGGTGTCCACACGCATCTTCCGGCCTCGCACCGCGCCTTTCTCTTGTGCGATTGCCACCAGCCGGTCATGCAGTTTCGCAATTACCCCGCCGCCCAGTGCCTGCGCGATGCGCGCCAACGTTTTCGCGTCCGGCACCTTGCCTAGCCCAATGCGTGTGAAGTCGCGATACGCCAGGTTCATCTTCACCTCGCGTTCCAGCGTGTCGAAGCTCCAGTTCCGTACGTGCTTCAGCAGCAACAGCCGCAATGCCATCTCCGCCGGTGTTTGTGAGCGCCCACACGTGGCGCTGTGCTCATGGCGCTCACCCTGCGCTTCGTACACCAGATCGATCAGTTCTTCATCCTCCAGAAGCTTGTCGGCTTCCACCATCCACGGCTCCCAAAGAGCACGCACATCCTCGTCCACTACGCCTTCCCACAGCGTCTTTTGCCCTTGCTTGCGTCGAGTCATGCCCTATCGTAAAAGCCTTCTGAAACAAGATCAATACTAAATGTTTCAACACCGGTTGCTCAACTAAGCTGCTCATTGGCGCTAACGCGAGCCCTCTATTTTGCGATGAAAAGTAGCTATTACGGGCTCGGCTGGAATGTGGATTATGATGCGGCAAACCGGCTGATCCTGAGCCACAGCGGCGCTTTCTTCCTGGGTACGGGAACAACTGTGAAATTTTCGCCTTCGGAGCAGCTCGGCATTATCGTGCTGACGAATGCGCTGCCCAAAAAGAGACACGCCTTGCGAGTGACCTTCCCCTCCTCGGTGTCACCGACCGGAAGACCCTGGCGCTCCGCTGTCGGACCGCATGGCGAAACCCGGAAGGTCCATCGCCTGCTCAAGTAGCGGGCTGGAGGCCCGCGCCGGGCCGGTCGCGGCCAGACCTGCGAGGGTTGCCACCAAGGATGAAGGTCCAGACCAACTCAAGAGTTCCAGGCTTGGCGGAACACGCGCATCCAGTTGCCTCCCAAGATTTTCGCTGTATCGCCGGAAGAGTAGCGACGCATCAGTTCCGCCCGGAGGTTTGGGAGGTCAGACACCGTTTCGAAATGCTCGACGTAATCGAGTCCGGCGGGCTCATTGTAGGCCATCTCAGGAGGATACGTGAACGATTTGGAAGGAAGCGGGGGGATCTCCGGGTCACGGGGCTTACCGATGGTGAAGTCAGAACCAATGCCGACGTAGTCGATTCCCACGAGGCGAACGATGTAATCCATTGCATCGACATATTGCGAAATGCTCGCCAGAGGGGGAAAGGGCCCGGTATCCGCATGGGGAGCGTCCTTTTGGCTCCAAAGTAAAAAGACGTTCAGCGGGTTCACGCCGATTAGGCCGCCTTTTTTGGCAATACCCTCGATTAGGCGGTCGCTTATGTTACGCGGATTATCGACTATCCCGACGGGGTTCGAATGTGAAAAGACAACCGGCCGGGTTGCCATGCTAATAATGTCGAGACTGGTCTGCTCGCCCGAATGGGAGCAATCCACCAGAATACCCATTTCCTGCATCCGGCCGACGATATGCTTGCCCGCACGCGACAGCGGGGTTGTCGGATCAAGGCAGCCGCCACCAAAAAAACTGGAGAGATTATAGGAGAGGTTGGCAATCCGGAGCCCCCTTTCGTAATAGTCGGAAAGGTGCGTCTTCGGCGGGTAGGAAACCCAATCGTTAGGAGGGTAGTCGCTATCGGCATGCCACGGTGGCTCAAGGGTCCACAAATCTTGAACGCCGACAACCATGGCAACCTTGGCCGCCTGTTTAGCGGCCAGGATATCACTGTAGGACTTGGCCAGCACGACCGTCGATGGGTTCTCGTCCACAAAACTTTTGATTTTATCGAAACGGCCGAAGTCGATCGTATTCCCGGAGTACTGCCACACGGTGGCGCCGGTACTCAGATATTCATTCAGGTAATCAACTTTGAGATCGCAACCGTCCGCACCGATTACGATGATCTCCTCGGTCGGCGGGAGGCTGGCGGGGGCGCTCACGGCCAGATAGTAACATAGCACCCCAAGCGGTCCGAAATTGCCTTGCCCAGGCCGGGTGAATACCGCGCGGATCGCCGGTCGATACGTCCGCGATCATTCCCCGGTCTTCGGTGACACACCAGGGCCATCCATTCTGCCCATGCTTCGGGGAACCAGGCGTCCCTCGAACACAGCGCGCATCCAGCGATTAACATCGCCCGCGCTGGCAATCGGTTGCTCGACTTCGACGGCGCGTCCGTGACCTTCCGTTGGAAGAATCATGCACATGGCAATAAACAGCGGAAGATGATGCTTACTGCGATGGAGTTCCTGCGGCGCTTCATCCAGCACGTCCTTCCCCTCGGGTTCAGTACGAGCCCAAAACAGCGTGTAATACGTAGCGTTCAAAATTGCAGGATTGTGGCCGCTACCCGCTCGTGGTGCGTTCTTTTGAATCATCAGATGGCGGCTTGATAACTGCGTATTATTCTCATAGAGCAGCGTCCGATCGCCGGATCGATGTCTTGGAGTATCAATGGCCCAAGTTCATAAACCACTCGGACGCGGTTGGCAGTAGCGCATGTCCCGTATTCGTTTTGCGCGCCCTGTGCTCATCGCCATCCTGCTGTGTGGAGCTCTGAGTACGTTTGCGCTCTGCGAGCCTCACGAACTGCCGGCCGGCAAAGTCGTAGAGATCCGCTTGACGAAGTCACTGGCCTCGTTTTCGTCTCGCAAGGGCAGTCCCGTGGAAGGCGTAATTGTCGCTCCCGTATGGGCGCAAGAGCAGGTGCTCATTCCTGCCGGAAGTAAGATCAGCGGCATGGTTGAACGCGTAAATCGCGTTGGGTTTGGCTTAGTTCACGAGACCGCCCGCCTGGAGTTGAAATTCGACAAAATCACTCTACCGAACGGTACGATCGTTTCGATCGATGCATGTGTTCGGGAGATCGACAACGCACGCGAGACTGTTGACGACCAGGGTCGGGTAAAAGGGATACGTTCCACTGGGACGCTCGGTTTTCGTGCCAACAATTTAATCGCCGGCGTGGCGATGGTAGATCCGATCGCGTACATCTATGTGACCATTGCCTCGGCAAGAATGCTGCGCTTCTCTGAACCTGAGATTTGGTTTCCGGCGGGTACCGAATTGAGCGCGATGTTAGCCGCGCCAGTAACGGTTAAAGACGTTTTCCCACCTTCCGTTCCGGCGATCAACGGCCCCGTGCAGCAGCGCGACGAATTGCGGGCGATCATCCGATCTTTGCCATTCCGCACCGCGACAGTGGACTCGAACAAGCCGTCTGATCTGACGAATCTTGTGTTTCTGGGCTCTCCGGCCGCTCTCCAACGAGCATTCCTGGCTGCCGGTTGGGTTCGGGCCGACCGCTTGAATGCGCTCTCCGGCTTCCGAACCATGCGGTCGATAGCCGAAAGCCAACGCTATGAAAGCGCTCCGATGTCGATTTTGCTGTTAGATGAACAACGGCCGCACTTCGAATTTTCGAAATCACTTGATACGTTCTCAAAGCGCCACCATGTTCGAATCTGGCTGCGATCCGAAACATGGCGCGGCCATCCGCTGCTGACTGCATCCTCGACACAGGACATTGGCATTCAGCTCTCGCGCAAGCAGCGCACGTTCATTCATGTGATCGACACCAACATTGATAACGAACGCGCCAAAATCGTGAACGATCTCATTTTTACCGGATGTGTTGACGCGGCCGAATATCAGCCCCGGTCGTGGATACCTAAAGGCGCCCGCAATGCAACGGGTGAAGAGCTGAAAACGGATGGCCGGGTAGCGATTCTACAGTTGAACGACTGCGAGGATCCACGCGATCCCGTGAATCTTCGGGCGCGGCCTGACATTCCGGCAACCGGAAATGTGGTCGAGCGCGGCTTCCGTCAAGGCGTTCTGCTCGCACGCAACGACATTTATCGCGGCAACCTCGTCTACCAGGCGATCGAAGGCACCAGAATGAGTGTTCATTATTTGAAACATAAAGATGAGCCGCAAACGGCTACCACCTCACCGCCGGATCTCGTTCCGCTGGATACTGAAGCGGACGAATCGCTGCGAACACCGGTGTCGCCCGATCGCGATCGCGGGTCGACCATGCCCCCAGCGTACGAAGCGCTGCCGCAGCCGTCTCCCGAAAGCGGCCCGTTGTTCGAGCTTGGCGTACATGGCGGATGGCTCGGATTCGGCAGCAACTTGAGTTCGACTACTATCTTTCTCGATCCCAAATCATCCGTCAATCAGCCTATTACTCTGTTTTTTGCGAATCGTCTAGAAAGCGGCTGGGCCGCGGGCACATCCGTCACGCTGAATTCGTGGCGCTGGTTCTCCAATGAGTTCTCTTTCGACTATCAGCGAGGCCGGTATCGGCTCGGTGCCCAAATCATCGGATTGGGAGCGCTTGCCCCAACCGGATATCAGGAGGAGGGCACGGGGCTTGCCATTAATCAGTTCGGATACGCCTTTCTCGCCAATCTACGGCCCAGAGAAAGCCGTTTTCGCGCCTATGCAGCGGCGGGCCCCGTCTTCCAGCTTTTGCACATTACCGCTGCACCTATAAAGAAGCCTAATGCCATTTTTCGAGCGGGATTGCGGAATGTCGGCTTGATCCTTGCCGCATACAATTTTGCGAATGAGCCGCCGCTCGATGGCGGAGGTGTGTTTCAGTTCGGGTTTCAATATGGCGGAGGAATCAAGTACCGGATAACCTCGCGATTTATGTTGAGCGTTGATTATCGCGAAACCCTAAGTGCGCAGCCGAACTTTATCGAGCGCTCCATCAAAATCGACAGCCCTTCCGATTCTGACGAGTATTTCTTCACAAAGGACACTGAAGGACCGGGGAGCCCGTTGCGCCTCAAACGTGCCACGCTGGGCATCAGCTTCGTATTCTGAGCACGAACGCGACCTTCGGACCGAGAATGAATTTTCGGGTCTGTTATGATGACCAGCACCTTCGGTATGGCTCTCAGCCAAGGTATGCGGTCGGCTCTTGTCGGCATGCTGCTTGGCGCACTCGGCGCATGGTGGTTGTCGCGCTATCTTGAAACTACTGTTCGGCATCAAGCCCTTTGACGTTTTCACCTATGTCACGCTAGCCGCGCTCCTATTGCAACTGCTCTCATAGCCTGCATATTGCCTGGCCGCGGTGCGATGCGTATCGATCCAGCGGTCGCGCTACGGACTGAGTAGGGCGTTCTGGGTTTCGTGTGGCACCTTGCGGGTATAGCACGTCAATGTGAACGAAACGGCCGCATCGCCGTTTCTCGACGAAGCACGGCGACCGCCCGCGGTAGCTTTGCTCAGTCAGCATCTGTGTTCGGGCTGTTGCCGCGCGATGAGCTCATCCAATGCCATCCTGTAGGTCCGCTCACTAATAAATCCGTCATGAACAAAAGACCGTTAATACACCACTGGAAAGTGGCAGCTCCGTGATAGATCCTCCTAACGTTAGGATTCAATCTGGAGTGATCCGGCGCGAGGAGGCTGTGGCGCGATGTGAGGCAGATCGCCGGATCAGTTCGGATTGAGCCGTTTGAAGGAAGGCGAGCGCGCTTGCGGCGGACGCGGCCAGTTTGGCAACTCGCCGCTATGGGATTTCAATAGGATTTGAAAGCTTCCGATGAAGCTTGGGCCATGCGGCATATCCGTTCTGATGAACTGTAGACGTTCGCGGCGGGTTGAATGCCCGGTTCTTGGCAACGGCGAAGGGCCCTAAAACGTGGGGAGGTCGGCAAAAATCAGGGTCCGAACACACGCCTAGCGTAGGTGCCGGTGCATCTGTTGGGTTTGCCGCAACTCGAGAGGTGTCAAGAGCTATCAATGTGAATCCTTGGTTGCGCCGATTGTGACTGGAGTTCCGCAACATTCAGGCGCTGCATCAGGAGCATGGAGGCGCCGCAACGAGGGCATTGCCATACAGCCCGAGAACATGCTTTGGGTTGGATGGAAGTGAGACTGCGCGGAGATGCCATCAGCAGTAGTTGATGGCAGAGCGGCAAGAGAGTTTTACGGCGGCGAGTGGCAAGGAAGCCGAAGAAGCGAATACGAACGAAGCCATGTGGAAGGATATGGAGAAGAAAGCGGCGCAGGAACTCTTCCGCTGTCACGGTCATCAGTTTCTGCTTGCTGCCATGCGCATAATCCTTCCAGCGGAAAGTGACCTGGCCATCAGCGAACGCGACAATCCGGTGGTTGGAGATAGCAACGCGATGTGTGTAGCGGGCCAGATAATGAAGAACGTGCTGCGGGCCGCCGAACGGCGGCTTGGCGTACACGACCCAGTCTTGGCGGAATAGGGATCGAAGAAGGGAACGGAACGCCGGCTCTTGCGCCAGGGGCTGAAGACTGCCTGGAAAGGTCAACTGTCGTTTCCGAAACGCTCTCTTCAGTCCTGCCGTGAACTTGCCACGGAACACACGGCTGAGCACCTTCACAGGTAAAAAGAATGCATAGCGTGGGCGAATTCACCGTTGGTGATCGAGCGAAAGACCACCGGCCGGAATCACGCAATGGGCATGTGGATGGTGCAGGACGTTCTGACCCCACGTATGCAGCACGCTCATAAAGCCGATATCCGCGCCCAAATGCTTGGGATCGGCAGCGATCTCTAGGAGTGTTGCTGCACTGGCACGGAACAGCAGGTCATAGAGGGTTCTCTTGTTGGCAAGTGCGAGTTGTGAAAGCCGATGCGGCAACGTGAAAACCACGTGCACATAGGGAACATTCAATAGTTCCTTTTCACGATCTGTGAGCCACCTGTCACGAGCGTTGGTCTGGCACTTTCCGCAATGGCGGTTACGACACGAGTTGTAGGAGATGGCCTGCTGGCCGCAGCGAGAGCACTGATCCAGATGGCCGCCGAGAGCGGCGGTGCGGCAACGCTCGATAGCCCGCAGCACGCGAAGATGCTGCCAGGTCAATCGGGATCGATTCTTCTCGATAAAGTTTCTGCCCGCTGCCCGAACGATGTCGGCCACCTCGAAGGGTGGCGCGTTCATCTCTTGTGCAGTTTGCGGGAGCGCTTCACTTGTTTCGGTTCGGAAAACTCGGCCTTGTCGATGGGCGTGCCTGCCGCCTTCAGATGACGTTCCGAAAGATGCAGGTAAATGGAGGTCGCTTTCAGATCGGAGTGTCCCAGCAGCAACTGCACTGTCGGCAAGTCCGCTCCGTTCTCCAGCAAGTGCGTCGCGAAGCTATGGCGCAGTAAATGGGGACGAACGTCTTTGGTGATACCCGCGGCTTGCGCTGCTTCCCGGCATGCCTCCCAAAGCACTTTCGGCGTAATCGGTTTATCGGCTCGCCAGTTGTGTACCGTGCCCGGAAACAAATACGTCTTGGGCTGCATCCACCGCCAGTACTCGCGCAAAGTCTCCAGCAGTTTCGGACTGAGCGGCACATCGCGATCACGGTTCCGCTTGCCATGCCGAATATGGACGATCATGCGTGTGCTGTCAATGTCTTCGACCTTGAGATGGCACAGTTCGGCCCGGCGCATGCCGGTCGAATACAGCGTCATCAGCATGGCGCGATGGAACAGATTGCTGGCCGAATCGATGAGCCGGACTGCTTCTTCCTGTGTCAGTATCATTGGTAGCTTGCGAGGCGCTCGCGGATAGGGCACTTCTTCGATTGGGTAGTTCCGCTTCAGTGTCTTGCAGAAGAAAAAGCGCAATGCAGCCGTGTGGTTCCCAACCGTTCGCACGCCCTGCTTCCGCTGCTTGAGCAGATACAGTTGATACTGCCGGATCTCGTCTGACCCGAGTTGGTCTGGTGGTCGTTGAAAATACTTTGCAAAATCCGCGACCGTCTTGATGTAGCTGGTTACGGTAGTCTGTGAATAATTACGGCGCTGGAGTTCGTCCAGCATCAGTTTGCGTAAATGGGTCACAAGTTTGCTCCTCCCCAGAAACTTGACTGGGGGTGGAGTTCAAACTTGCGGGAGCGTGACCTGAAGTCCGAGTTGAGCGGCCTTCTTCCTTAGAAAATCGATTTGCTGCTGTCGGCTCCTTTGCTCGTAGTACTCTGCACCTTTATCAACGTAACTCTGGCCATACTTCAGCATTCGATACACAAGTCGTGCTAGGCGGTGCGCCATGGCAGTGATGGCTTTGGGGGCGCCGAGCTTGGTTCGCAGTCGACGGTCTTGAGCGCCAAGATAAGTCTTGCTTTTGATTAGAGTGCTAGCTGCGATTCTTAGCGCGGTAGCAGCGCGATTAATCACTCGTCGTGTGCCCCGGCTGAGTACCTTGTCTCCGCTGATCCGATTATCCGGGCACAGGCCGAGCCAGGAAGCGAAGTGCGACTCCGTTTTCCATCGACTCATATCCAATCCCACTTCGCTGATCAGTGTCTGAGCAGTCATTGCATCAACGCCATCGATTTGAGTGAGATCGACTCCAGATATTCGCATGAGCTCGTTACTGAGCGGGAACTGCGGCATGTATCTATACCTCTTCGATTTCTTGCTCTGAGGAGGATTGCTGCTATCGACGGAGATCGATGGTGCAGTTGCGAATCTTCCCAGATGTTCGCGTAGTTGTTGATCGCATTCGGCGATCCGTCGCTGATAAGCCTCATACATCTCAAGCTGCTGTTGCACGATGAACAGCAATTCGGGACGCCAGTTGCCGTGTAGGCTTTTCGCGATTTCCTCTTTGGTTGCCTGGATTCGATGATCGGCGAGTTCCGCTAGTTCGTGTGGATTACGTTCACCATTCAGAATGGCCCGAATAATGGCCTGTCCTGTCTTCCCACTTAGATCGCTAATTACATTGGCTAGCTGAATGTTCATCTGTGTCAGTGCCTTTTGCATGCGTTGGATACAGGTGGTCAGTCCCGTCGCATGTTCTGCACGCACGCGCCAGAAAGTTCGCAGCACACGAACCTCAGATGGGGGTTGGAACGAGTTGTTCAACAGACCGTGGGTGTGAAGTTTCAGCAGCCACTGGCTCTCCTGCACATCACTCTTCCGGCCAGGTAGATTCTTCGTATGCCGAGCGTTCACAAGGAAGATCTCAAATCCGAACTCCTCCAGGATGTCGTACAGGGGAATCCAGTAAACGCCCGTTGATTGCATCGCAACAGTCTTAACGCCACAACTTCGCAACCACTCCGCCATCCGATAAAGATCTGCCGTGAAGCACGCGAATCTTCGCACCGGTTCAGGATCCCGGTCGGGACGAACCGCTACGTAATGACTCTCATTGCCTACATCGATACCCGCCGCATCGGGATGAACAACCTCCAGCCCGGGATCCGCCGACCGCAAACGTCGTGCAAGTTCTTTCTTCGATTTTCGACTTACTTCTGCGCTTGATTCCGTTCGCACCTTTCTCTCCTGATCTGCAAATCGGGATGCGGTTCGGCCCGGTGACGAACGGTTAACTAATCTCCCCAACGGGGTCAAAGGACGTGTGTCCTCGCCACCATGCCAGTGATCGCCAGTACCGGAGCCATGCTTGTGATCGGGCACAAAGCACCAATGGAGGTTCGGCCATAGCTTGCCGAATCGAATCCCTCGATTAGCGTCGCAGCTAATAACTGGACAAAAGTTTCTGGGCCCAGCGATATCGTCCTCACGCCATCCCTAGCTTGTGACCCGCTACTCTATCGATCCTTAACTATCGGTCACCGCCCACGCGTAGCGTCCGCCGCGCGGTCCGCTTCGTTCTTACGCTAGGACTCTATCGGGAGTGATCCGGCGCGAGAAGCCTGAAGAGCAACGCTAGTTTATCGTCGGATCACTTCGGATAGAGCCGTTTGCAGTGAGGCGCTGGCGTTTGCGGCGGACGCGGCCACTTATGTGCTTATTGGGTTTTCAATAGTGTTTTTCTTGATAATGACGCACTCAGATTTCGCTGTTGCATCTCAAAAAAATGAAGCCATTGGGGCTACGCCGCGATTAGATGATAGGACGTATCGCAACAGCATGCAAGCTCGTTCGCAGACCAATATCCAAGCGAGATCACGCGCAGCGTCCGCCGCGCCAGCGGCTTAGTGCTGACGGCCAAGTATTTACGAATCCAAGTTGACGGGAAGTCGGCAAACCACCGATTGAGAGCGGCAGCTGAGTCGCCGGCATCCCAAGGGAGCCAAACACGTCATCCAGGTATTTGAGCGGGACGGCACGTCTAAAGATAGCGGGGGCTTAGGATCTGCTCCACGTAAAGTGGAGTTGCTCTCGCTGGAAATGATTTCGCAAGAGTGGAGCTTCTAGAAATACCTCAGTCAATTCGGGAGGAAAGGAATTTGTTCCAGTATTACCCGGATTCCGTGTCGCGGGCGTAACGTAATCGACGGGTCGGGGACAACCGGGTGACCAGACACCAAATGCCACCTGAACCGCGGCGTGATGGTCGCCAGCACCAGTTGTGCCTCCATCATGGCGAAATGAATTCCGACGCATTGTCGAGGACCACCGGCAAACGGAAAGTAGGCGTAGCGCGGTCGTGTTGCGGAATCAGCCGCTCTAAATCGCTCCGGCCGGAACTGGTCGGCTTCGTCCCAGAACTCCGGATGACGATGAGTGACGTATTGAAGAAGCAGAATCTCGTCGCCTGCCCGTATCGGCTGTCGCCGGATTTGGTCTTCGCCGATGGCCGTCCGGGAAACAGTCCAGGCTGGAGGATACAGCCGCATCGCCTCTTCTAAGACATACGCGTAAATTTTAGATTGGGCAGATCGGTAAACAGAGGAATGCGGTTGCCAAGGACCGTTTGTAATTCGTTCCGGAGAGCGAGCTCAGCTTCGGATGCAGCGCGAGAAGATAAAAGGTCCATGCAAGAGCCAGAGTCGTGGTCTCGTGGCCAGCGAATATGAACGTGGAAGACTCGTCCAAGAATTGTTGATTGCTCATCGCCGCGCCGGTTTCCGGATCACGCGCATCTAAGAGCATTGCGAGAAGATCCTCGTAGTTGCCGGTTTGACGACGATGTTCCTCGATCAACTCTGAAATCATGGCCGAAGAACGGCGAATCGAATCGTGATAGCGGCGGTTTCGAGGCGTTGGAAAGTTTTCCGGCAGATTGAAGAAGGCCCAGTTGCGTTTCGCGATGTAATCACGTGTGATATCCAGAGTTTCGCTGACAACTCTAAACCTACCCGTAAGATCGGTACTGAAAAGCGTGCGGCCGACGATGCTAAGCGTCAGTTCCATAAATTGCGAAACAAGTTCCACCTCATCTCCGCGCTTCGCGCGCTCACACCAACGCTGTAACAGCTCTTGAGCAGCCTGGGTCATGACAGTCGCGAAACTGGCTAGCCGCTCATGGCTGAAGGCGGGTTGAATGATTCGCCGCTGGCTGCGCCAGAACGCTCCTTCACTGGTCAACAGCCCTTGTCCGATGAACGAGCGTCCAACGCGATAGCTACGGCCTTTGTGGTAATTTCCAGAATTCGTTTGAAGGACATGTTGCACGTCGGCGGGGTGAGTAACTTGGTAGGTGGTATACGGCCCTTTCCAGCGGATGAAGTCGCCGTACTTTTTCTGGAGATCGTGGAAGACACGCAATGGGTCTTTGCGAAGAACAGGAAATAAGCGCAGGATTTGCAGAAAGCCTATTGTGGGAACCGCAGTTGTGTCCTCACGTTGATTCATACACCCTGCTTCCGAAAGGCGTTCGGCCTTATAATCACGCCGATGGAAACTCTCCTTCACATCCTACTGCGGATCCGCCCGGTCTCCAGTTGGATCGAGAAGCCCGGTACCTCCGCCTTCACCACGTGACTATCTTCGTTCGCGATCAGGATCGAAGCCTACGGTTCTACTTGGACCAGCTTTGGGTCACGAGCGACTGGGCCTGCTTGCGGCACGCAAATTGTGGACATCTCTCCGCTCTCCTCTTCAGGCGGGACCAGACCGTTGAGCGGCTTAACTCCACGGAGACATACTCGTGCTGTACACCGACGGCGTCACCGAATCGTTTAATGAGGCAGGTGAGGAGTTCGGAGAACCGCGCCTGGCCAAGTGCAGAGAAAACTAGAACGCGTGTTCGTGGTCCGGTAGATTCATGCACCGCGCGGGAACCTGTCGCCTATGCTTGCGAATACCTGATATCCTATTCCGATAGCACGAGCAAAAGAGAGAGACTCACCATCGCAAGGCGGGAGGCAGGCATTGCGGGCGGTACGTCTGTAGCTTCCCAGTGATCCCGTTCGAGGAATAAATGGCCAGTTTTGATGCGTTCTTACCGGTACTGCTGAAGTTCGAAGGCGGTTTCGTCGATGACCCGGCTGATCCGGGCGGCGCGACGAACAAGGGAATTACGCTCGAAACCTTCTCTGGCTGTGCCCAGAACCTATTCGGCTTCGCGCCCACCCTCGACAATCTGAAAACTCTGACCGATCTTCAGGCGGGCACCATTTACAACGCGCTGTACTGGGATACGATTCGCGGCGACGATATAGCAATGCAAGATCTTGCCAATATTCTCTGTGACTTCTACGTCAATGCAGGAGTGCATGCCACCAAGTTGCTGCAGAATCTCTTGAACGAGCTGGGTGCCAGTCTCGAGGTGGATGGTGTAATTGGGCCGGCTGTAATGCAAGTCCTCGCTGCAATCGACCAGCAAGATCTGTATCGACGTTATAAGGCCGGCCGCATTGCGTACTACCGGGAATTGGTTCAAAAACAGCCTTCGTTGGGGAAGTTTCTCACGGGCTGGCTAAACCGCGTCAACTCATTCCCCGATGTCTAGCTTAGTCATCACGATGTGGAAAGGCAGACGACACAAAACGATCGTCTGCTCCACGGATTGAAAGAAACGAATTACGGCGCGAGCAAGAAGGCGATGGCCGCAGATGCGGCGTATAACGGAGATCGCCAACTATCTCCTTGCGGCCGGGCGTCGTACGCTGAATTCGGACCGGCTGTGTCGAGTTAGACATCGGATTCTCCTAAGGCAAATTGAAAAATCATAGCAGCCAAGCTTTCGGCGCTCCGAGACCTATTACAGGTACGGAACGCACTTGCGTAATTGTTCGAGCCTCCGGTTTGCGATCTCTGCTTTCGTGCTATCGCGCGAAAGATCAAGAAGAAACCTATCCGCTCCCTCGAAGAATGCGGTGATCAATGCTTCCACTGAGATCGTCAGCGGTGCTCGCTCTTGTTCGCCTAAGCCGCGGACGCCAGCAAAATGAAGCACCGGCCTTCCTCGGCCTTCGCGCGTGAACCGCGAGGGCGCGCCGCCGTGTAGCATGCTACAGCGAGAGCCATAGAGATCAGCGCCTGTTGGAGGATCGGCACCCGACAATTTCATATATTTTTCCGCCCACGCGATGAAATCGGAACGCATCACGTCCGTTTTTGATGCCGGCATGTTTAGGAACGCCATCGTGTCCATGCCCGAGTAGGTCAGAATGGTTGCTGCCGGATAGTGTTGCGCGGACAGGAGCAGGCGTATTGGCTTTTTGATCGCGTCCTCAATCACTGCTACAAGCAGGTCATTTTGTGGTTCAGCCATTCCGCCAACGGGACAAGCATATCCTGAAACTGGCCGTATGAGGTGTTAGCTAAATCTGCCGCCAGCATTGGAAAGGCAGACGACATAAAGCGATCGTCTGCCCACGGATTGAATTAAACAAATTACGGCGCGAGGACGAAGGTGATGGCCGCAGACGCGTCGTATTGGCTTGCCGCGACCAGCCGTTGTTTGCGCTGGCCGCAACGTATAGGTACTCGCCGAAACCTGCAATGTTACAGCTCCCGAGCAGGACTGAGGCGGGGTTCGAGACCGGCGAAGCGGCGGGAACATTACCGCTAACGCCGATAAATGTCCTTGTCGCAGAGAACGTCCGCCAGCAGTTATCCAACGACTTACCTTCGGCCACTTTGGATCTGAGCCGGCAAGATATTTATGACGATCTGGAGAAGATAGGAATCGGCTCAGACGCCGAGCCTTATTCGCGTAGGAATGCAGCGGCAGTCTTCAGAAATTCCGGCCATCTTTCGCCAATCACAGGGCCGTGGCCGCTATTGGGAATAATCCAGAGGCTTGAGTGTGGAATCGCTTTTGCCATTTCCACGGAGATTTCAACCGGATACAAAGGATCGCGGTCGCCCTGAACAATGAACGTACGTGCCTGAATTGTCGAGAGGTATGGCGGAGTGAAGTTCATGTCGTCATAGCTGTCCGCGAACGCCTTGGTGCTCGCCAGGATGGCATTGATCTGGGCGTCCCCGCCGGGATGGCTGTGCCGCAGGAATTCCCACTGCGCTTCGGGCAGATTATCGAGATACTGGCGCATGATGGAGCGCGCCTGCGCGGGGAAATAAGGAGTCGCGCTAACGAGCACCATTGCATTCACGCGTTCCGGCTGCTTCGTTGCCATATTTAGCAAAACGTTGCCGCCACCACTAATCCCAATACCGTTGCAAGCGCCGATTTCCAGGTGATCAAGCAGCGCGAGCATATCCGTCGCGGCCTCCTGGTGCCGAAACGGCTTCGACAGAATGCTCGATCGGCCGTGGCCGCGGAGATCGGGCACAATCAACCGAAACTCCGAGCGCCACTCGGGGACCAATATGTTCCAATCCTGGCTCGAGCCGGAGAAGCCATGAAGCAAAAGCAGCGGTTCACCCGTTCCATGGACCTCGAAATAGATTTGTACGCCGTTGAACGTTTCGATCCTGCCCGGCGATTCTTCAGGTGTCATCTGATACCCCTTTACGTTTTGTGTCCTCCAAAAACAAAACCGCCCACGCTTTCGCGTGAGCGGCGGTAGATCTATAACCAGATTATCAATGGCTCGGACTTGAATTATGGTCTTCTAGAGAGCGGATGCGAGGCGATAACAAGGCACGTGTCCGCGTCTGTAACGCTGCTTTACGCTTCACGGAAGCGCCGGTCATGGGCAAGAAGCGGGTTGCACGGGATGCGGACACGTGAGCAAACGAAATCACCATTGAGACTGGTTCCAATCGGGCGGCCCCAGCTCACATTGGTCAGTCTGCTCAGGAGATGGTACAGCCCACGCCTGGGTTGGCAATAAGCAGGTCCGCCACTTTGTGACTGGCATTCGGTTTGCGTTTGCGAATCGCTCGTTCCGGAAAACGGACGTTGTCTTTGCATGCCTCGGAGAAAAGGCTAGTGCGACTACGAAATCGATTTCTGAAGCGGATTTTCAATAGTCGACTCCTTGCTGTTTTCGACAAGTTCGAGTGGCAACCGTGGTGGTGGCCGACGGAGAGTGGTTCGACATTCGCAGACTGGGGACTTGAAGCCCATGAAAGCAAGCGTTACCACGCCTTAAGAGGAACGAATCCATCCAGGAGCAGCTACCCTGGGTTTAACGGAAGCCTTGGCGCGCGATGTGGATCGCACTGGGTTGTGTCCACCCGACCCTCATCGGGAGCGTTCCCGAGCCCGAGTTGCACGGCTCTTTATAGACTGCTGTCCAATATCGGTCCTGAAGAACCGTTTCTTCCGCGGGTGCATGTTACAGATTTGGTGAAATTTCGTGGACCAGGAAGCGACGCGAAGAAGAATGAGGGCGTTACGCTTGACATGTGGCGCATATCCATCGAATGCCTGCAATGCGAATGGGCTGTACTGCAACCATCCCAAATCGTACTGACGAAACAGGCTGCTGCCTGGTTCGATGATCCTGTTGCGGCTCGACTCTTGAGCCACCTCCAGGCGAATCAGCAGATCTTCTTACGTCATCTTAGATCTAATAGTGGAGCACAGATTCCTTTCTGGAACCCACAATTTAACAAGATTGGATTTGAAGCGCGTTTAGCTCAATGGCAGCACGCATTCGAATTCTAGTCGGACTTCTCCTGGTCGAGAGGCTTATATAAGAATCGATGAGAAGGGTAATAACGCTGCCGAAAACGCCTAATGCGCCCAGCGCTGCTCCCACTGATTCGAAGTGATCTTCTTGAGGTTCTGGAAAGCAACATCCGCACTTGGACTACCGCGTCTCTAATCAGATCCGACTAAAGAGACTAGCTCACAGCCGGGGTGTTTGAACGTCAAGTAATCGCGGAGCGCAGCAAGGACAAGCGTTTCCGGAGTAACAGACGCCACAAAACGATCGTCTGCCCCGCAAACTGCGAGAAGGGAGCGGATCGAGCTGCTCCCTTCCAATTGAATTGAGCGGCTACGGCGCGAGGACGAAGGCGATGGCCGCAGACGCGTCGTATTGGCTTTGCCGCGACCAGCCGTTGTTTGCGCTGGCGGCAACGTACAGGTACTCGCCGAAACCTGCAATGTTACAGCTCCCGAGCAGGACCGAGGCGGGATTCGAGACCGGCGAAGCAGCGGGAACATTCCCGCCGACCCCGATAATCTCGTTCACGCCCTTGACGACTTCGAACGAGTAAGTCGCGAAGCCAGCCGGATGGGTGGCGGTCAGCGGCATGTTTACAGGCATTGCGGTAAAGCCGGTGTAATGCAGCAGGCCGCAGCTCGGATCGGCCGCATTGCCGTTCAGCGTCGGTGTTGAGAGGGCCGCAACACACTGCTGGTTGTTGACGCAAATCGTTACCGAATTGCTGGTCTCGATCAGTGTGCCGGAAGCGGTGATGAACTCAACGTCAATGGTATGCACCGCGTTGGACAAATTAGTGGAATCTGTCAGCGTACCCAGAGCCGGATGCAGCCAGAGCAGCAGATCGCTCACCGGGCGAACCGGATAGTAACCGGATTGTCCACTAATGACTTGCGGGTTCATGGTTTGGGTTACGAAAGCGGTGCCGTTCCACTTGTCATCGGTCCAGATATCCGTGCGTATATTGCCATCGATTTTGATGCGGTAGTACGAGGCGCCGTCGTTCGCCGCGCGCTGGTGATTGATCATCAGCGGAAGCGTGCCGCCGAACGGAACGTTTTTCACCGGGTAGTGTGCACCGGGATCCGCAGACGTGTCCGCCATGCCGGCTGCAGTGATGTCGGTATACGGGATAAAGCCGATCTCCATTAGCAGCGGACCCGTGGGCTGAAACGCGACAAGATCTATGGATTCGATCACCTGATCACAGCAGACCAGAACGCGCGATGTACCGGCGAGCGACACGCTGGAGGGACGAGAGGCTACTCCACTCACGACGTTCGAGGTGTTGGTGGTTACATCAATACGCGTGACGCGATTGGCTGGGTCGCGCTCGGTCAGGAAGAGCGAGGTGGCGGACGCATCGGCCCACTTAAGATCAAACGGCGCGGTAAGGCCGGTGACGACGGACTGGCGCGTTCCGTTGCTCAGGCGGAAACGGCTCACGCGTCCTCCATCGGGACCGGTGGTTTGCTCACTGATGTAGGCATATTGCAGATCAGGGCTAAGGGCGATGCCTACCGGGAAATTCAAATTCGAGAGAATCGCAGTTTTCGCACCACTCGTCAGATTGATCTGCCAGAGGCGGCCGGTTGCCGCGTACTCGACAACGTAAGCGACATTGTGTGCTTCGTCGAGAGCGATTTGTTGGGGAGCGGTGAGGCCGGAGACCACCAGCGTTGCCGCGGCGCGGTTCGCACTTGCTAAAGCTACTTTGACGAAATTGCCAGAGCGCTCGGTAACGTAAGCATGCGCGTTGTCGGCACCTACTTTGACGTCTTCCGGGTTGCTGTAGCCCGTTCCGAGAACTACGTAGCCGGCGGTCAGCTTGTAAGTAACCCACTGGATCTGGAGGTCGTAGCCATAGGTAATTACCTTTACCTTTGCGAAGTTACCCTGATTGGTGCGTACCGCGAAGACGTCGCCGGAAACTAACTTATTGGTTGCGTCGCTGTTTCCGTCAATGGGTGTGGTCGTGTAAGGCAAGAATTCGAGATTGTTTGCGGTGATGGCGGCGAAGTTCGTGACGCCTAGATTCAGAATGCCGGCGCCATTCTGCGGCACCATTTGGCGGAGCACAGCGGTTTGCTGGTCCCACCAGATGTCCACGTTGGCAGAAGGACCGCCTTCGGCTCCTGTATCGAGATCGAACGTGAATGTGCCCTTCAGAGTGATGGTGCCGGACGAGATCACGGTTGAGGAGCTGAACAGATTGAGAGCTGACAGCTTACCCGTGTTGTATTCGACGAATACCAGTTGATTCTGAGGATTACGGAAATCAGATCCAATAGCGCCTCCGAGGCCGGACAGGAGCTGAACGGGAGTGGGGTTTGGCGTGATAGCGGGGATCGCTATACCCTTAGGGAGTTCGAGAAGTGTAGACATAGATGTCTCTCCTTTTGAGACGTGTGCGTGCGCGCACTAATGTGTGGCACTCAGTCAGCGAAAAATCTCATACACTTCATCGATCACGTTCCACTAAGACATTCATCTTGTCCGGTTTGTGTATGGAGGGGTAGGGGATCTGTCAGGTGACTTATCCCGATGTAGCGCTTCGTTCTTCCATCTCGCGCTCGACTTTTCGGAGGGGGCGGACCGTTGCCGGTCCCCGTTGCACATCAATGATCCGCGCCGTGGCTAATGATCTGGCCGGTTGCCGGGTCTAGGAACAGCTAAGGCGCCTGCCTGTGGTCGTCGAAGTCGAAAAAGCTCTTCACGCTGCCGGAAAGCGCGTCGAAGCTGTAATCGCGGATGCGCCCGGTTTCCCAGTTGTCCTCGACGAAGTGAATGATCGAGGGCTTCCGCAATCTCCGAGCAGGGTTTGGCAGCTTTCACGAATGCTGGGAACCCGCTAGAATTTATGATGCTCAAGTGCTTCCTCCGAAAGGGATCATTGCATGCTTGGAACGCTGCCTACACCGATCCTGCTTGACATCGCAATTTTGTTGACTGCGTTGTGCTGGAGCTTGGGGTTCTTTATCGCCGATCGAAAGATCCATTTATTCGCGTCGTTGGCGATTGGGTGTTTTGTCTGCCTGTTTGGGTACAGCGTAGAAAGTCTGGGCGCACCGACCTGGGCAGTAGTCGCAGCGCCGGTGCCGCTGGATATTCTGCTTCTTTGGTACATCCTGAGGAAGCCCCGAGAAATGGCGGATTGCATACGTTTCTACCTGGGCGATTTACGTCGCGCTCCATATCCTGATGAGTTTCTTGCTACGTTACGACTCACTGATTCCCGCATGGCCTCAGTTCCGATAATGCTGCAGCTCGTAAGCGTACGTGAAAGTGTCGGATGGTTTTCGAATCACGGCCGCCTTTCCACGAAGCCGAGTACTGGAAGGATTCTACTCTCGGGCGTCCACACGACCTTTGACATTAGGAGGACTTAACTGATGCTGGAAGCGAACGAGGAAGCTGTGCTCGCCACAATGGAACGAATAAACCGCGCTTGGCTAAATGGGCAGGTCGAAGATCTTGGGCCGATGCTACACCCGGAAATTGTCATGGTGTTTCCCGGTTTCGCGGGGTGGATGGAGGGACGGGAGCAATTCCTTGCTGGCTTTAAAGATTTTTGTGAAAACGCCAAAGTTCACGAGTTTAGTGAGCATGATCAACGAAGCGATATCGCGGGTGGTACAGCCGTGGTCACGTTTCGATATGACATGGTCTACGAGCGTTCTGGTGAACGATATCGTTCGCGCGGCCGCGATTTGTGGGTATTTCAAAGGCGAGGCAGTGCATGGATCGCGGTCTGGCGAACGATGCTCGATGTAGAGGAAGAGGCTGCTTAAAGGGCGACGTTCTACCAAAACAGCTTACCCGAAAATGGTCGGCCAGAATCGATCGCGCTTGGCGGCGAAGTGCACCGGCTGTATCACCTGTTGATAAAGGCACTGGTCGGGTTGTCTCAAACGGTTGCCGCACCTTGTACGATCCAGACGGATTGCTGACGCGCCTGAAGTTGGTCGTGGCTCGTCTCCAATAGGCCTTGTCGCAACATCCCGTTGGACGCCTGCTGAGCGTATATGATGGACGCAGTTACCCAACAACGATGTTTGGCAAGCGAATCATGTCACCTAGCGCATCCTTTTGGGAGTCGGCGCGTATCGCCGTAGAGTCGCTTAGCAAAAGCAAACTTCGCAGCTTTCTAACGCTTCTCGGAATCATTCTTGCCACAAGCACGCTGATTGCGGTCATGTCGTTTGTGCACGGCATGAACCTCTATATCTCGACAAAGCTCTCGGACATGGGTTCTAACGGGTTCCGTGTGATGCGTATCGTCTTTATTGGCAATTGGGATCCGAAGAAGTATCTCGAGATGCAACGCCGAAATCCGCAGATCAAACCCGAGGAGTATGAGTTCATCAGGGCCAATGCGCGGCTGCTAAACGATATCGGACTGGAAACCGATAAGGAGGTGACCATCTCGCATGGAGGTCAGACCATGCAGACGGTGGACTTGGAAGGTATCACTGCGAACATACTTTCCCTCAGCGATATCGAGGTTGGCAGCGGCCGCGCGATCTCAGAGGAGGAAGTCCGGCGGCATGCGCCAGTCGCTTTCATTGGGCCGGACGTCAGTGAGCGCTTTTTCAGCGGACAGGATCCAGTGGGAAAGACCCTCGGAGTGGACGGCGTTCCGTATGAAGTGATTGGAGTGGCGAAAGCCAAGGGCAGTGTCTTCGGCCAGTCTCAAGATAAATATGTGATGGTGCCCGTCTACTCTTACTTCAAGACGTACGGGAACGGTCTCCGTAATGACGTTGCGCTTTTTGCCAAAGCTATTGATCCTCAGCACATGGATGAAGCCGAAGATGAAGTGCGGATGTTGCTGAGGGCTTACCGGCATCTGAGGCCGGGCGAGGATGACACGTTCAGTATGTTCGGGTCCGATACGTTGTCCACGGCCTGGAACAATCTAACCGGAGCAATATCTGGTATGGCTTTCGGAGTTGTTTCTGTATTCCTAGTGGTGGGCGGAATTGTAATCATGAACATAATGCTCGCTGTGGTGACCGAACGAACACACGAAATTGGTATTCGCAAGTCGGTCGGCGCTCGACGGCAAGACATTCTGAATCAGTTTTTGGTTGAATCGTCGGTGCTCGCGGCGATCGGCGGGCTGATTGGGGTGATTATCGCGTACCTGCTTACACTTTTGGTGAGAAACGCGACGCCGCTGCCCATGGAGATGCCGCTGTTTTCAGTAGTCCTCGGTGTGGGTTTATCTGCGTTGGTGGGCTTGTTTTTTGGCATCTATCCGGCACGCCAAGCTTCCAAGCTGGATCCGATTGTCGCCCTGCACACGGAGTAAGGAATGAATTTTTTTCGTTCTTTTCGCAACAACATGATGCTCGCGCTCGATACGATTCGCGCGCATAAGTTGCGAAGCGCGCTTACGATGCTCGGCGTGGTCATTGGAACCGGCACGATCATTGGAGTCGGTTCCATCCTGACCGGCTTTGACGGCGCGGTCACGAACGTGTTCAAGAGTTTCGGACCTAACGCGATCATTGCTTCTCGCGAGCCGGCATTTCGAACCTCCGATCTAACTCCGGAAGAGCGCGCGCGGAAACAATTGAATTATGAAAACGCCGTTGCGGTTCGCGACGAATGTGACGCTTGCGCGCGAGTTTCGGCCATGCTGTGGCCTAATCAGCATCAGCAGCCGATCGTGACGAAGTACAAAGGAAACGCTGTCTATCAGACTCGGCTGCAGGGAGTGGAAGAATCCTATGCGCAAACCGGCCAAATCGATATGAACCAGGGCCGTTTTTTCACCGAGTTCGAAGATCGCCATCGTGCACAGGTTGCAGTTATCGGAGCTGACCTGGATAAAGGCCTGTTTGGTGAAGAGAACGCCATCGGGAAGTTGATCGACGTTGATGGACGGCAGTTTGAAGTGATTGGCACCATGCATCGACCTAGCGCGAGCTTTTTCGATAGCTCGGATAACCGCGTATTTCTGCCCTTTTTCTCGATGAAGAAGGCTTATCCGAATGCGCAAGACATGGCATTGAGTATTACGGCGCGGGATGGGATGCTTCCGCAGGCTATGGATGAGATCCGCACGATCTTGCGCATCCAACGCCATATTCCGCCCAACAAGCCCGAGAACTTCGCGATTTCAACGGCCGAGCAAATGGTGGACCAGTTCCGTCAGATTACAGCGATGACGTTCCTAGTGATGATAGTTTTGAGCTCTATCGGCTTGCTAGTGGGAGGCATCGGTGTGATGAACATCATGCTGGTTTCTGTCACCGAGCGCACGCGCGAGATTGGCATTCGCAAAGCGATCGGCGCAAGGCGGGCGGACATCGTCATTCAATTTCTGCTGGAAGCGTCGGTGTTGACCGGCTTGGGTGGAATCGCTGGACTGGTGCTCGGATGGCTTATCGCTGTAGTGAGCAAACTGGTCTTCAGTTCGTTGCCGATTACGGTGCCTGCGTGGGCGGCTATTTCCGGCATTGTGGTTTCAGTCGGAGTTGGACTGTTTTTCGGCATTTGGCCGGCGAGCAAAGCAGCGAAGCTCGATCCGGTACAAGCCTTGCGCTATGAGTGAGCGGTGGCGCGCGGTAGCGTCGAGTCCGGAATTAATATAATCGGTAGCCATGACCATAGCTCATTGCTCGCGGACAGCGCTGGTTGCGACCGCGATTTTGATGGTATTGCCTGCGCCGGCGAGATCTGCTTCAGAGCGGCTGGCGAAAGATACTCAGCGCAACACTCCAACTGGCGCCACCTTTACGGCGCCCGCGGAGTGGTCAATCACGAGTAGCGCAGCGTTAGTGCTGCTCGAGCCACCTGAGTCCGATTCGCACCTGGCTATTGTTGACGTGCAGGCGGCAGACGCCGCGGCAGCCGTGGCATCTGCCTGGAAGACTTACCGGCCTGATTCAAAGCGGCCCCTGAAACTGGCCACCCCCAGGCCTGCGCGCAACGGATGGGACCAGAATCGATTCTTCAGCTACGAAACATCGCCAAACGAGCGCGCCGTAGTTATTGCGGATGCACTGCACGCGGCCGGGACATGGACGGTGGTTATCTTCGAAGGCGCCGACGCGACGGTCGGGAAGCGCAGCGCACAACTCTCGCTAATTATTGAAAGTCTGCGGCCCAAGGGCTATCAGCGCGAATTGTTTACGGGGCGCAAAGCGCAAACACTCACTCCCGAGCGAATCGCGCAACTCAAAGACTTCGTCCAAAGCTCAATGCAGAAGCTTGGCGTCCCGGGAGCTTCTTTGGCTTTGATCGACCGCAACCAAGTAGTGTTCGAGGGTGGGTTCGGGGTGCGTGAACTAGGAAAAGCTGTGCCGGTGGATGCGAATACTCTGTTTATCGCGGCCTCCAACACGAAGGGGATGACAACGCTCCTGCTAGCGCGGCTGGTCGACGAAAAGAAATTTCAATGGGACCAGCCAGTCACTCAGGTTTACCCCGACTTCAAGCTTGGCAACGCTGACACGACTCGTCAGGTCCTGGTTAAGCATCTGGTCTGTGCCTGCACTGGTCTCCCGCGGCAAGACATGGAATGGCTCTTCGAGTTCAAGGATAGGACTCCGGCGTCTTCGCTTGCTCTGTTAGGGACCATGCAGCCGACGAGTCGATTCGGTGAGCTCTTCCAATACAGCAACCTGATGGCAGCCGCTGCCGGTTACATCGGGGGCCACGTCTACGACCCCAGCCGTGAGCTTGGTGCTGCCTACGATCGGGCGATGCAGGATATGATTTTCGATCCGCTGGGCATGACGTCTACCACGTTCGACATGGCACGCGCGCAGAAGGGAGATCACGCGAGCCCGCACTCTGACGACGTGGACGGAAAGCCTGCCCTGGCTGACATGGATTTGAATTACTCGATCGTTCCGGTGCGCCCCGCCGGAGGCGCGTGGACTTCGGCGCATGACCTGATCCGCTATGTCCAGCTGGAACTCGACGAGGGAAAACTGCCCGATGGCAAGCAACTCGTGTCCAAAGAGAACCTGCTGATGCGTCGAAAGCCACAGGTCCAGGAGGGCGAGGATCAAAGCTATGGAATGGGACTTTCGGTCGACAAAACTTGGGGAGGGGAAGTAGTGCATCACGGCGGCAGCATGATTGGTTACAAATCCGACCTGATGTTTTTACCCGATCAAGGTGTTGGAGCGGTGTTGCTGACGAACTCGGATACTGGCGGGATGCTGCTGCGACCCTTCATGCGCCGCTTGCTCGAAGTTTTATACGACGGCAAGCCCGAGGCAGTGGGCGATATAGATGGTGCCGTGGTGGCCTACAAGGCGTCGAGGGCTAAAGAACGAGGGCGTTTGGTTGTTCCGGCCGCGTCCTCGGAGGTGGGGAAACTTGCCGATCGCTACACCAGCGATGCGCTCGGCGAGATCGATGTTCGCCGGCAAGGCGCGGCCACTGTATTCGACTTCGGCGAGTGGAAGAGTTCTGTAGCGTCACGCAAGAATGACGACGGCACCATCTCGTTTATCACGATTGATCCCGGTACCCTCGGGTTCGAGTTCGTGGTTGGCGAGCGCAAGGGCAAGCGAGTGCTGGTCCTTCGTGATGCCCAGCATGAGTATGTGTTCGCTGAAGCCTGACCCAAGGATGCGGTAGACAAGCCTCACGCATCAGACAAGATGTGCGGACTAATCAGTAAACTCATCACCTCCCCGGACAAGCGAGAAGAGTTCATCACCATTCCGATGGCGGCCATTCACCACATGCCTGGCTGTCTCAGCTACATCGTCGCGAAAGACTCGACCGATGAAAACGCGGTGTGGGTCACTGAAGTCTGGGACAGTAAAGCCAGCCATGATGCGTCGCTCCTGCTCCCGTCCGTGAAGGATACATTGGCCAAAGGCAAGCCGATGATTGCCGGATTCGGTGAGCGGATTGTCACGCTACCGGTCGGAGGATATGGGCTGAGATCAGCAGCAGTTTATTGAGAGACCGATCTCAACACGTAGTCGAGCAGGTGAAACCAGTCAGCGGATCAATTCTCTAACTGGCGCGTAATGCGTACGGGTTGATACTTTCCGGATAGCCCGTTACCCAGGAGTGAGAGTGTGATTCAGTGGCTTCTCATTTTTGAAAGCTCATCCTTTGTAAACAATTGGCCATGAAGAATCACGGCACTGATCCTCCGCGTGTTGGATATGTTTTTGAGAGGGTCCGCGTCTAACAGCACCAAATCTGCCGTCTTGCCAACTTCGACCGTTCCCATATCATTCGATACACCCATAGCCTTGGCTGCATCACGAGAAGCTGCCTGAAGAGCCTGGAGCGGGCTCAGACCAGCCTCAACAAGAAGCTCTAGCTCGCTGTGAAGAGCATCGCCACCCTGGGCATAAGGGCCATCTGTTCCGGCGAGAATGGTCACACCCGCTCGCTTCATCTCACCCACCACTTCAAGGTCCTTCGGGAAAATTTTCTTTCCCATTCGCATATCTCCGTCATTCAATTTGTCGCCGTGTCTGTTGGTTTGCCAGAGAGTTTTAAGAACGTAGAGAGTGGGGGTTTGCGCAACATCATTCTTCGCATAAAGACGGAAAAGATGCCGGGCTTTGCCCTCGTCAAAGGTGTTGAGAAGCCTCGCGTCGAAATTAGCTTTGAACTGGGGCTCATCGGCTTGACGCTTCTCCTTTACTGCGACCAAAATCTCGTCATACGTTTTCTCGGTCACGTGATCGAAATATGCCTCATCGCTTGAACACGAAATGAGGACGTTTAGAAATCGTCCACCCAAGTGCTCTACGTCTCTCTGATTGGCTTTCACGATGTCTTCGGCCGCAATTGTGGCCGGTATATGGCCCACGAGCGGCAGGGCCTCGCTTCTCGCCTCGTCTGCAACCGCCCAGTACAGCTCAGCAGTTAGAGTAGCGTCTACCTCGATGTAGTCTACGTTGTACCGCTTAAGCCTTTTAACCTCATCATGCGCTTGTTTTTCGCTGAAGAGATCGACAATGAGCGGCATCTGTATGGGAACTGGGCCCTCCATCAGCGGACCTGCAATAAACAAGCGGGGTCCGACGAGCGCTCCCGATGCAGTCGCATCGCGAAGTCGCAAGATATCGTCCAGAGAAGCACCCATATCTCGCACAGTCGTGATCCCATACGAGACCAGCTCCGAAAGTTGCGACTTCGTGTCGTTATAGGTGTCCCCATGTAGATCGTTGTTCCAGAGACCCGGAATCAGAAACTTCCTGGTACCGTCAATGACCCTCGCCCCTCTCGGCGGCTTCTCGCGGTCGCCTGTGATGCCGACGATCTTCTTCCCTTGCACAATAACAGTGGAGTTTGTGCGAGGCAGATGATCCGTTCCGTCGATGATCGTGACGTTCACCACGGCAATTTTGTCCTGCCCGAAGGCGGGGTCGCAGGCCGCAGCAACGAACACCAGGAAAAAGAGCTGTCGCATCATGCAGATGGATACGCGATTTCGCGGTACCCAGTTCCTTTGAGCTACAGGCTGCCCCGCGCCAGATACAACAGCTTTCAGGTCCAGGTGAAAATAGTCTGAGTTGTCGCTAGCCTTGATCGGAAATGACGCGGCGGCAGAAGCATGAGGCGCAGCGGAGGGGTTGAGGCCGAGTCATTTTCGATAAGGAGACAAGAGGGAAGCCGCTGGTGCATGCGGCGGACGCGGTCAGTCTATGGGAATTGAATGCTGTTTTGGTACTTTCGTACCATCGCCGATCACGGAAAGCTGGTTTGCAATCAACCGGGCCACACGTGCTCCATTCATCAAATGTAATGTTACCGAGACCGGCAGCTCATAGCAAGGTCGCCCAGATTTCATCGATTGATGATTAACACAGCACGCGTAGCGTCCGCCGCCCAGCGGCTTTGTTCTTGTCGAACATCCGGACATTAAGTCCGGACATTAAGTCCGAGTGGCCCGTTACACGACCGCAATGGATAATGAAGCGCCGAGTTAACCTGAGCGTCAGCACCTCGCCATGACCGAACGACCAAAGGCACCCCGCGACGCTGCAGCCTGCGAAAGGAGATCTTATCTATGTCGCAAAAAAAATTTCTAGCGGTGTGCTATACGAAGTGCCCGCAGATTTAAAAAAAGCACTTGCATCCGATCCACGAGCGTTAACAGCATGGGAGGATATTACACCGCTCGCACGCAACGAGTGGATATGTTGGATTGAGTCAGCTAAAAAAGCAGAAACTAGAAGCCGCCGGATCGAGTGGGGCTGTTCAAGCCTTAAGGATGGAAAACGACGCCCTGTTGTTGGCCCGGATGCGCTCACCGCTAGTTCCAAGATGGTCAAACTGGACATTGCGACCGCGGACTGGATTCCGCCAACTTCCGGTTCGCCCGTCATCCGACCGGAGCTAAATGTCAAACTGGAGCGCGATGGATGTGTGTAACTAAAGCGCTTGGTCGTGTTGCCGTGCCGTGGCGGCGGTCCCCAATTTCCTCGTTTTATCAATTCAGATCGACTAGACTCCGTCTATCGGAAGTTCTCCACGACCATGATGTCGCTCTCCTGCCGCTCTACCCCTACATAGAGAATCCAGCGACCATCTGGCGAAATGGAGAACGAAGGTCCGTCCTCGTTAATGCGGGTGCCATTTGGCAACACGGAAACTGCCATCATCCGGTTCAAGCCGAAATCTAAGCAACTGATGGTTGGACCAGCTGCCGTATCGAGGTCGACCAGACAGGCGCCTTTCTCGAAGAGGCCCCAATGCAAAGTTGTTCCGTTGTGGATTACAAGTGTCTCCGGCCCGCCTTCCACATGCTTTCGCCAGATGCCTCGTTGCTCCCATTTCGTGTAGTATACAAACTTGCCGTCGTGAGACTCGAACGCTTCCGCGCCACCATTATTCGTTACCTGGACGGCCGTTCCGCCAGCAGCCGGCGTCTTCCATATCTCAAAAACCCCGCTGCGATCCGACTCGAAATAGATCCATTTGCCGTCCTGAGACCAACTCGGCATATTCTCAGCTGAGCTTTCGGACGTCATGCGACGAACCGGCCCACCTTGCGTAGGGACTACATAAATATCCGGTGACCCTGATTTTGTCGAATCGAAGGCGAGATAGCGGCCGTCCGGAGACCAGCGAGGCGTCCCTGTTTCCGCCTTCAGGTCAGTGAGCTGAACCGGATTGGAGCCATCGCTCTCGCAAACCCAAATTTCTGTCGTTCCGTTCCGGGATGAGGTGAACGCGATCCGACTGCCATCCGGTGAATATTGCGGATTACTATCCAGTCGTGTAGAGGAAATCAACCTTGTCGGTGCATTGGGCGCGCCAGCAGACCTGTTGTTCGCAAGTGCCGGCCCGTTGACACGCCAAATATCGAGATCTTCAGATGAATCGACGAATGCCAATCGGTCACCTTTCGCCGAAATCGCCGGATAACTAGGATTGTAGCCAGGCAGCGGGAGCGGTTCGGGAATGTGTTGCGCCAAGCCGACAGTCCACAAACGCCGCTCCGATGGAAAGACGAGCCGGCGACCATCGGAAGTCCAGGCCAGCCCTTCGAAGTCGGTATCATGCGTACTGAATTGTTGAGGTCCACCCGCCGGGAACTTTAGATCGGACAGCCGTACGATGTAAAGGTGCTCAGGTTCTGGATACTTCTTTCCGGAACGCGCAAAGGCAAGCCAATGGCTGTCCGGCGAAACGGAAGGAGAGCCGTCACCCCAGCTTCGATCCGGTGGCGTGGTCAACGGTCGCATTTCTCCCTCGTTCACCGACAGAAGAAAAATCGTATTGGGTCCACCCTGGTACTTCCGCCCTACGACCGAAAGAAACTGTCCATCAGGAAACCATGCCAGCTGTTTGCCAGGTTCTGTATTCTCACCAAACCAGGTTAATGGGCGTCCGGGATGCTCAGGATCTGCTTGCTTCGGGAGATTGGCCACAATTCGTTCCGGGCCACCAAGCGCCGGAATAAGGACAATCTCGCTACCAGATTCTCCACTACGGCAAAATGCGATGCGGCGCCCATCGGGTGACCACACTGGACTGAATTCCGGGCGAGGATCGCTGGTGAGTCTCAAAGCCCTGTTCTCGCCTACTACCTTGACGTAAATGTCGAAATTGTCACCCTTCTCCCCAGCCCAGGCGAAAGCGAGCTGGCTGCCATCGGGAGAGAGAGTCGGGTTCGTTTCACGGCCCAGGTAAGTAGTTGCCGGAATGACGTGCATCGCTGAGTCGGTCCGTTGTTTCCGAAACGAAAGCAGCCAAATCGCGACGCCAGCGACAACGATGAGAACTGCAGCGCCGGTAATCCACCAGCCGCGCGGCTTACTTACTCGACTGCGAGGACCTGCGCCTTCTACGGACGTAGGCTGGATAAAGTCCGTCGGCGAACTTCCTGCCACGGTGAATCGTTCCAGCGGCGCTTTGAATCTGTATCCATACTTCGGCACCGCCTCGATCCAACTGTTGCCTTCCTCACCCAAGGCCTTCCGAAGAGAGGACATCTGAAACGAGAGGTTGGCTTCCTCCACGAACGTGCCATTCCACAGCGCCTCCATCAATTCGCGCTTGCTCAGCAAACGGACGCCACTCTCGGCCATTAGAACCAGCAGGTCGAATGTCTTTGGAGCAAGCGTGACCACCGTGCCTGAACGCGTCAGGACTCTGGATGCCGCATCTAGCCGGTAGGAGCCAAACGTGTATAAACCGCTCGATGCATGCGACATAGCGCTCTAAGAATTCCCTTCGCGAATGCTAGCCCAATTCTCACCGTTTTCAAAGGACGCAAGGGCCACTCCGATCTCAGGCTTGCGCCATGGACATCTCATGGCGAAATCTCTACAGTGTAATACCATTTTGTCCCGTCCGGGCTGTCATGCTATTCGCCGCGGTGGGCACCATAAGCCTCGCTGCTGCGAACGAAGATTGCGTAATCCGAGACATGGAAAGTGTGCGGACAATCGATTTGGACGCGTGCCGTCCGGCACCCGTCACCATCGCAGAGAAGGCGGCAGTCTTGCGATCCTTGCCTGTGGACGGCGTGCTCACTCAGCTCACGAGCGGTGAGCGGCGCAAACTCGATGCCGTAAGCCGGGTGTTGCGCGCGCACGGGCGAGACAGCGTCTACGACGTGAGACTGATTACAGTCCCGCAGGCGTGGACGGGTCTGTACGCAAGAGCTGTCCTGTTAATTTCGCTACCGGCGTTGAGGTTGCTCACTTCCGAGGAGCTTCAGGCCCTTGTGGCGCACGAGATCGCGCATGAGTATGTGTGGCAGCAGTACGCGGACGCAAAGAGTCGTAAAGACGCGAAGCGACTTCGTGCGTTGGAGCTGGTATGCGACGCAATCGCCCTACGAACGCTGGCACACGAGGCCGTGTCACCGGAGCGGTTACAAACGGCGACCGAAAAGGTTTTTTGGTATAACCGCGAGCGGCTCGGCGTGGCTTTGGATCAGGGCAACTATCCATCTCTCAAGGAACGTAAGCAGCTGATCAAAAACATGTCTTTGGTTGACAGGTGATATGTTGTGAGCTTTTGTGACGTGATGGAAGATGGCAGTGTCTCAACTCCTGGATCGTCAGCCAACCGTCAACTGGCATCGGATTGGCACTTTCGCTTTGGCTCAATGCCAATTCTGTCGTTCACAGCGTCCCGGATCCGTTGCTTGCAGCTCAGGTAGCGTTCGCTCGATGGCAGTCAACACTTTCAAGTGGAGCCGGTTCAACTAGGAACGGTTGCGTTCGATGAAGTTCCGGCCAGCGTTGCGAACGATATCGGCCATCTCCAAGGATGGCCGGTTCATCTATTCGTCGTCTTGAGCGAGAAAGGCTGCTAATTTCAGTTTGTCGAGGAGGGCTGGCCGTTGCATTCAGGCGAGGATTCGACGGGTGCAGGCAGAGCGTGGTCTCTTCCAGATCGCAATGACCGAGTAGGAGTTGGATGGTGCGCAGATCGGCTCCTGATTCAAGCAGATGAGTTGCAAAACAGTGCCTCAAAGTGTGCGGATGGATCTCATCTCCGAGTCCGGCTCGTGTGGCAGCTTCCCGGCAAGCCTCCCAGACGACTTTGCTGCTAATGGGCATTTTGCCGGTATGTCAGCGATTTCCAGGAAACAGCCAGAGTTCCGGTCTGTGCCGCAGTCCCCGGAGATAACTCCGAAGTTCATCCAGGAGTTTTGGGCTGAGCATGACAGCGCGGTCCTTGCGGCCCTTTCCGCTCTTTACGTGAACGACCATGCGATCACTGTCGATATCATTCACCTTCAAATGCGCCAGTTCGGCACGCCCCAGTCCGGTTGCGTAAAGAGTCATCAAAAGTGATGTTCAAATGTCATCTGGACATTGGCTTTATAGACACTCAGGCGGCCATCATTCACAAGTATTTCGCTGAGTATTACCCGCGAGCGATAGACACGGCGGAAAAGCTTCGTGCAACCGGTAGCGACGGGTACGTATGGACAACGGGTTCTTGGCTGCTTTATGAATATCTTCAGCAAGCCAGCGGCGCAGACCTAATAACCATGGAACAGGCGATCCAACGCGGCGACATTGCGTGGCACGCGCTTCCGTTCACTTGGCAGAGCGAACTTCTGGACCGTTCCGCAATTCAGGGTGCTGTCGGATTTTCAAAAGCTCTCGATCGTTTGCAAAATGATTGGACAGAAGTCGGACAAAGCAAAATCTGAGTCGCTGAGGCACAAGCGTTTGAGCTGCGAAGATATAGGTCTGCAAAACTAAATTCGCCGGTTCGATTCCGGCCCGCGCCTCCAACTCTTTTGCTGCGAAGTTGTTCGACGCCGCTGATCCTATCAAAGGCAGAGGTCTGCTGAGACCGTGAGCCTTCGAGGGAAAGAATGAATGCCAGCGCCCAAAATAAGTTTCAATTACAAACAAAGACGATAGCGTTGCGAAAATGCCAATGAACCGCGTCGGCAAAGTGGACGAGGTCGCTGTGCTTGCGGCGTGGCTGGCATCGGAAGAATGCAGCTTCTCGATGAGTGCTGTATTTGACATCAGCGGAGGCAGAGCGATTTCCTGAACGTCACACGCGATATGGGGCAATCGCGTCTTCATTGAGTTCAACGCCTAGGCCCGGATCCTGCGGCATCTCGAGATAGCCGTCGACAGCCCGAAAACGCTGCCGTGTGATGGAATCGCGTAGCGTTGTTCCCGCTTCAGCGACAAACTCGCAGATCAATGCATTGGGAATCGAGTTCAGCCAGTGTAGCGCAGCGGCGACGTTAATGTAAGTTGTGAAGCCATGGTTTGCGACGTGCAATCCGCGGTCCCAGGCCAGACTTGCGATCTTCATTGCTTCCGTGAAGCCGCCGCAACGCGCGAGATCCACCTGCACCACATCCACCCGTCCTCGATCCATCAATTCAATGAATGACAAACGATTGCTCTCCTCTTCTCCCGCGGCGATGCGAACCGTGCTCGCTTCACAGAGTTTCCGGTAGCCGTCGTAATCGTCTGCCCGCAGTGGTTCCTCCAACCAGAAGATGTTGTATTGCGAAAACGCCATGGCGCGTTGGATCGCCGTCTTGGCGTCCCAAACGAGACCCGCGTCGATCAGCAAATCAGGTTCATTGCCTAACGCCTTGCGTGCCTCGCGAACCAGGGCAACATCCGTCTGCGAGTCTCGACCCATGGGATCCCAACCGAATTTTACGGCCGTAAAACCCTGATCACGAAACTGCTTCGCCCGGTCAGCCGTCGCTTCGGGCGTTGGGCCGAAAAGAGAACTTGCATAGCACCGGATTTTCCCGTGGAATCCCCCACCAAGAAGTTTCCACACCGGAAATCCCAGCGCTTTCCCTTTAATATCCCAGAGCGCCATGTCGATTCCGCTCATCGCGTGTATGGCGATGCCGCGGCGCCCCGCGTACACGTTTGACGAGTACATTTTGTACCAAAGTTTTTCGGTTTCGAACGGATCTTCGCCGAGCAACAGATGCGCCAAACCTGAGGTGATGGCGTGCGAGTAAGGGCCGTCGATCGCGCCCTTCACCGCCATAGGGCTCGAGTCCACCTCGCCCAGACCGGTGAAACCGGCATCCGTGTGAACGCGGACTAGAAGAGCGTCCTGACCGCTGTCACATTGCCACTTGAGTTCCGGTAGCCGAAGATAAATAGTTTCGATACGTGTGATTTTCATGTGCCGCTTGTGCAACGAACTGAAAAACTCTCCTATCATAGAGGACAATTCAGCGTTGTCCCCGCGAGAAGCGTTTGCAAACTTCTGAACGGGCCGCGAATCGCAGAAATTTGTGACATCCTTTTAAGTTGACCTCGTGCCCGTTGAAGGCCAAATTTCTTAGATATGCAGATTAGAAAAACCGCGATCGTAACAGGTGGTGCGGCAGGCATCGGCGCAGGAATTGCCCGGCGTTTCGCGGAAGGTGGCTACGCGGTCGCGATTGTTGACATAGATTGCGTTGGCGCAACCCGCATCACTACTGAATTAGGCGACCAACTTCTGCAATCGTCATCCAGGGAGACGTATCTAATGAAGACGATGTTCGGCGAGCAGTTGAAACGACGATTGCGAAATTGGAAACTGTTGATGTTCTGATTAATAATGCCGGAATCGAAGTGACGGGTTCCGTTGCCAGCCTTACCTCCTCTGAATGGGACCGGCAAATAGCTGTGAACCTGCGCGGTGTATTCCTGATGTCGAAGTATTCGATTCCCAAAATGAGAGGGCGAGGAGGCGCATCGTCAATATTTCGTCCGTTCATGCATTCGTTTCCTGGCCTGACTGTGCGGCTTACGATGCCACGAAGTCGGGCATCATCGGGTTAACACGTGCCATGGCTCTTGATCATGGCCGCGAAGCTATTCGCGTGAATGCTATATGTCCCGGCTACATCGAAACGCCGCTGATGGAGCGCTGGCTCGCAAGCTTGCCAGATCGCGAAGGGACGTTAGCGCAACTGCGAAGCTTCCATCCGCTGGGGCGCATGGGGACTCCGCGTGACGTGGCCGAAGCAGCGTTCTTCCTGGCCTCGGATGCGGCTTCATTCATTTCCGGGACCTACCTGGTGGTCGATGGGGCGATGACAACAGCCGGGCATTAGGCCCACGATTACTCGCTATTTGAGCGCCGCCACGAAGTGTCACCTTCCGTAACGATAATCTGCTGATCAGCGGGAATGTTTTTCCATCGATCGACACCTCCGCTCGGCCATTTAACGACTAACCCATCGACTTCACTTGATGAGCCAAGTCCAAAGTGCAGCCGAGATCGTTCTGCGATAGATAACTACCGCCACTGCGAACTTCATCGATCTGCCATATCGAGCCGGACCGTACCGCTACCCTCGCCCCAATACCATCCCGATTGGAGCGGGTGCCTACGGTTCGTATGCCGATCCAATGCCCGGCGGAACGAGACTCGGTCATCAGCAGCGAGGGCGTCTCGTGCAGTTCGTTCACGGCCACGCTCAGTCGTCCGTCGTTCAGGATATCCGCGGCCGCGGCTCCACGGCTGGAGTGTAACTCGCTGAACGCCGGGACCGGAGCGCGGCGAGACATCTTCGAAGTGACCGTTGCCCAGATTGTGATACAGCAGCTTCCGCTGCTTATAACGCGAGTCGCTTCCGGCGCTGTCAATTTCGGCCGAGAGATGCCCGTTGACGATGAGGATATCGGGCCAAGTGTCGTTATCGTAATCGAGAAATAGGGCGCCCCATCCCAAGTAACTGCGCACACGGCCAAGCCCGGCCTCGAACACATGATCGGAAAACGTGCCGTTTCCATTATTGTGATAAAGATTCGGGCTATCGTCTGAAAAATTCGTTTTCAGAATGTCGAGGAAGCCGTCGTGATCGTAATCGGCTGCCGCGACGCCCATTCCCGCCTGCGGCTCGCCATCATCATTGAACGCAGTACCCGAAGCAAGCCCGGCATCGGTGAAAGTGCCGTTGTGGTTGTTGTGGTAGAGAATGCTTGCTGCCGAATCGCAGGCCACATAGATGTCCGGCCAGCCGTCGTTATCATAATCCAGCGTCAAAACTCCCAACGCGTAATGCCCCGCGGTCCGGCGGATGCCGGATGATTCACTTACGTCCTCGAACGTACCGTTCCCGTTGTTGTGATAGAGGTAATTGACGCCGGGCTTCAGGCCGCGCGGTCCGCAGGCAATTGGGATGCCCTTGTAATCGCAGAACTGGCCTGACCCTGGCGCGGGTGCATTGGAAAAATCCGGACCGAGATCAACATAGTTGACGACGACCAGATCGAGCTTGCCGTCCCGGTCATAATCGACAAAGGCGCACCCGGAATTCCAGCGACCCTCCTGACCGGCGACACCTGCCTTTTCGGCAACTTCAGTGAATGTGCCGTTGCCATTGTTGTGAAACAATTTGTTGCGACCGTAATAGGTAACGAATAAATCATCGTAACCATCGTTGTCGTAGTCGCCAACACACACCCCCTGACCCCAGCCCGATGACGAAAGGCCAGCGGCCTGGGTGACATCCGTAAAGGTGTTGTCCCGGTTGTTGTGATACAGGTGGTTAGTCGCGCCGGACGACGATCCCTCCCCGTCTGCCGGCTTTTCCATTGACGATGAAAAGGTCTGGATATCCATCGCGGTCGTAATCGATGAATCCCAAGACCGCTGCCGTTCATTTCGACAATGTATTTCTTTTTAAGTTCGCCGCCAGAATAGTTCTTCGCATTGAGACCGGCTCGTGCAGCAACGTCAACAAAGCGCAGGGGTGTTTCTTGGGCGGCGTTAGAGAGCAGCAAGCCTGGGATCCATATCAGGGCAGAAAAAAAGGCAATCGGAATGTCTGAACGCCGGGCGCGGATCACTAATTTACCGGCGCAAGCACGTCCTGCGCCTCCTTGGACAGCACTTCTTCCTCGCGCATGCTGCCGAGTGCCGCGAAATGGCGCTCCGCAATCTTCGCTTCATCCGCACGCCCCTGACGATAGTAGACCTGCGCCATTTTGTACCAGGGAAGAGCATACTTCGTATCCAAACTCGCGGCCATTTGGAAATCGGCAAGCGCGCCATCCAGATCATTGCCGTCTAGTCGTATCTTGCCGCGCAAGAAGTAAGCCGGCGCAAAGCTGGGATTTCGCTGAAGGCTCGATGCGATTGAGCTTCAGAGCGTCTGGCCCGAGCCGGTGAGAGATTCGCCATAGGATCAACGCATGAAGATACGGAAGATAGAAGTTCACGCCCGATCTCTTCAGCGCATCCTCCACGGTGGTTCGCGCCCCTTCCAGATCGCCCGTCATATACAGAAGAAATCCGAGGCCCTCGCGGGGCGCGGCTAGAGCCGGATCGCAGTGGATCGCCCGCGTATAGCTGTCAATGGCTTCGTGGTAACGACCCAGCCGGAACTGAGCCAACCCGAGCGTTGACAGAACAGCCTGCCGTAGGCTGCTGCGACCGCAAGCTCAGTTTCGAGAAGCTCGGCGGCCTGTTGAAGCCGTTCCTCGTGCATCAGGAGGATGGCAGCATCGTCACAATAATCTTCTTGCGGTTTGGCGCGGCATGCCTGGGCAAGTATTTCACCGGCGTCCGGACGCCTCAGCGCCTGCATCACTTTGCCACGTAGATAAAGCACGTCCGGCTGCTCGCTCTCAGACCCACGCGGAAGCGCATCGAGCGATGTCAAGGCCTGCTCGAAAGCACCGGCCTTGAACTCCGCAAGCGCCATGTTCCAAGTGGTGGTGGCCGACGCTGGATCAATGCGGTGAGCTTTTTCGAGAATGCGCGCGGCATCCGCATAAGTCCTGGCATTCGCCAAGCCCGATTCCGATGGCAGTCAGGGCGCCCGCATCGGCCGTCGGCTTCGCCCGCTGCAGTATACAGTTCGGAGGCTTTCGCGCAACTCTCCTCGCCTTCCATAAATCGCTGCGAGGTGGATACGCGCTGCGGTAAAGAAGGCAGCCATTCGAGCGCCTGCTCGAACTGACGCACGGCAGCATCTTCCTTCCCCTGCTGTTCGTAAACCATGCCGAGCGCGTTCGCCAGAAGAGCAGATCGTGGAAATTGAGACAGACCCTCCTTAAATTTGTTTTCAGCATCGCTCCAGTTGCGTTCTTGAATGAGAGGAAGAACCGACCGCAGATAGCGCTGTTCCTCGTCTGACGGTGCCTGGCCCCATATCAGCCGGACGCCGAAAGTGACGACGACAGTGATGCGCCAGAAGAGGCCAAAGCGGAGGTCTCGCGTCACTGAAACAACTGCTTCCGGCTTACAATTCTCCCATGCTCCGTTATGATTGTGGCCTGCTTTTCCTGCTTTGGCAGGAAACGCGCACCGCACCGGAAACCGCCATGGCCCATCTGGGAAAGGAGCCGAGCTGATGAGATCGGAGCGTTATCAGGAAGCGGCAAAAGAATTTGAAGAGGCACTGAAGGAAGACGCGAAACTCGACCAAGCGCGTCTGGATCTGGCGATCTGCGACTTTGAACTGCGCGACTACACTGACGGCCCGCCGGCTTTTCTCATCTCTGACCGGCTTGAATAATCAGGCACGCACGGCGACGTATTATCTGGGCCGGATCGACCTGCTCGAGGATCACCTTGACCGCGCGATCGCGCGATTTCGATCTCTAGAGCATGGAGGCGAGGTCCGTGACGAAAAGTACTATCTGGCGATTGCTCTTTTCCGCAAAGAGCAGTATGCCGAATCGGCCGATCTGCTGAAGCAGTGGATTGCTGAAGACCCCCGTGATTTTCGTGCTCATCAGCGGTTAGCGCGAGTGCTTCTGAAGCTGGGGCGGCAGCAGGAAGCCGAGCAGGAATTCTCGCGAACGAAAGAGTTACATGCGTACTACATGGAGGGGTCGAGAGCGCTTGCGGCATGCCAAAGTCTTCTCGCTGCAGGTAAGAGTGACGAAGCATGGCAGCAGTGCGGGTCGATGGCGGAGACGGACGACGTCGACAAACTCGTCGCTCTCGGTATTGCTTTCGGCGAGAAAGGAGACGCAAAGCACGCGCGTACCATCTGGGAAAAGGCGGTCCGTCTCGATCCGGACTCGCCAGAAATCAACTACAATCTGGCGTTGGCCTGTTTTCACTCTGCGTGATATGCAGACAGGCCAGAGCTTACGCAAGCAACGCCGTTCGTTTGTGGCCCGACTTCCCGGAGGCAAATGTGCTCTACGGGACCGTCCTCTACATGTTGGCTGATGATGCTCTGGCGAAACAAGTGCTGCGGCACGCAGAGGACCTTCGCCCCGATGACGAAATGGTTCGTCGGCTTCTAGCCGAGCTTGGCTCGCGGTGACACGTTCCGCCGAACAAGCATGGCCGGATCTCCGATTCATTTCGGAATGGCTCTCATGCGGCTACGGAAAAGCGCTGGATCTGAGAGGCGGTTTTCGGCAGATTCGTCACTTTCGTGTTGCGCCGCTGTCAGTCAATCTCCAGTGTCATTGGAATCATCCAAAGGCCATAGAGATGATGCAGCTCCCGACGCATGAAATTGCCAGCCGTAAACAACCAAATCTTCTTACCATCACCGCTAATAAACTTGGAAGGAATCGACGGATTGTACCAGCCCTCCGGCTCGAAGTTCTGGGAGTAAAAGAGGGTCCAAGGACCCCACGGTGCGGGAGCTTCGTAGAAATCCCAACGCGTGGCGTCCCACCTGCGATCAAGATCATCCAGACGCGTGTAACACCACTGAGGCAAAATATAACGACGGAGTGGGGCGATGTAGTGAATGCCTGCCATACTGGTTTGGCCTGGAGCCCGAAAAACATAGAGAGCTCCCAAATGCTCCGGTTTCCAGATAGGGTGCTGTCTGTCGTCGAATCCGTGAGCGAACTCCCAATCTCTCGCATCTAGTCGAGCAATCCGATTGCGCGGAACCCGGCCGAGCGTCATCCAATTTCCGTTGTTCCAAGCTCCATCGTTCGAGACTGCGTAGACGTAGGAATCAGATTCGCCTTGTCCGTTGCCATCTTTCCCATACTGGACGAAAAACGGCGTGCTAAAAGTCCGCCCTGGGAACATGGAGTGGCCAAGTTCCGGCGCGCTGGTCCAAGTCTTTCCGTGATCGGGAGAGCTAATGATGCTCGAATCCCAGGTCTCTTGAATCGGGAATGGGCTGTAGCGTCCTTCCCAGGTGAGCTGCGGCTCGGTCGGGCACGTCAGTTGGCGGCTAACTCCCATATAAAGCACGCCATCAACACACGTAATCCCACACGCTTTCCACATGCCGCCGTCCTCTTTCTTCGTCTCTGATCCGTGGCCATACACCTCCATGCAGTTCATGGTCTCGCCGCGAAGCTGTGGGGCCATGGCGCCGATGATGCGATTCACGGCAAGATTACCGCCGTTCTTCCCACACGCATTATCCAAACCGCCAGTATCGTCTGAAGTTACATAAAGATTGTCGTCATCTGCCCAGGCGGCGATCCATGTGTCTCCGCTGCTGCCGGCGAGCTTAATTGGCGTACCCAGACTTGCTGAGCGAATCAGCGGCTTGGCGCTTCCATGTGAGGTCTTGCCAGAGCGCAGTTCGGTACTTATAGCAAAGATGGCCGTAGTAAGAGATCTCTCCTTGTCATGAGACGTAGGCCGGGATTCACCAATGTACCTGCTGTGATATTGGCGAAAGATCTCTGGGCTTCATAGGCGCCGCCGACACGTTCAGTGCGGTTCGCTGATAAGTTGGATACGGATTGCCCGCCGGGAGTAACCGCAGCACAGTATCCCCTCGCCAGAGTGCACGATACGTTCGCGTCGCTACCCTATGCGTTCGTTCCACCTCGGGCTGTTCGAACTGTAGAGCTATCGGGACACCCGCGACAGCACCCTTTAGCAAAACTGCCGAAGACTCTCTTTCAACGTGAAGGCCCGCCGGACCGCTCACACGGACATCGTTCGGGTCTAGCCAGTCAGGCGTTCGTACACGAATCTGTTTGCTGCCTCCCGTGTATAAATCCAGACGGCCTTCGTATGGGAGATAGCTTGCGACCTCAAGTCCAGGAGAAGCAGCACTTATGAGAAGATTGACGCGGATCTCTTCTGCTGTTTCCTGTATGGCGTTTTGCGAAGCAAGGAACAGACCCCGCATTCCGCCATTGATGCAACAACCCTCGATGTCGGCATTCTTGACCGCGAGCAATGTGTTAGGGTCAGCCCAACTCTCGAAGCACCCCTGGACCCCGCGCGCGACCTTGGGATCTGCTATATGAAGCCTTTCTAAGTTGCGGAACTGGTTCTCTATAAGCTGATTTCGTACAAATCGCTCGATATCATTCCAGTATTCTGTGTGGCCTTCTTTGATTAGCTCGAGAGCCAAACGGATTGCACTTGTTATAGTGTCCGTCTCACACGTCTTTGCGCCGACGGAATCAGCGACCCATCCAAATGGGCTCGTATAGTTCGCCTTGACCCACTCAAACACGCGATAAGCACGCTCTGTCACTTCTCGATGATCTAGCTCGGGCGCACCGGCACGGGCGCACCTGAGGATACCTGAGAACGTGTCCATCCAGGCGTGAAGGTGTCCTTCCCAGCCGGTCTTAGTAATAACGCCGCTGCGGGTCACTGTGTCGTCATGGTACAGCGGCCAGCGGCTCAGTCGCGCCGCAAACCGCAGAGCCTGCGTGTAGCCTGTAAGTTCATAGAAGCGCACTGCCGGTAATATTTGGTATGCCGCTTGATGCGGGCACGCACCTTTCTTGCCGTAGCCACCTGCGGAAACCATAGATAGTCGGATTCCTGTACAGCAGCTCGATTGAGCGCCCCGATAAAGTTCTCGATTCGGGTACGCACAATGGGATCGCGTCCTTCCTCAAATTCGGTGACTAGAGCATATAAAGCGCTGCCCTGGGCGAACATATGATCTGGCTGCTTGAGTGCTGGATTGTAAACAAGGCCCGTCGAATCGAAAAGTGAATTGAAAAACCGCTTTATGCGTTTCTCAGCGATAATCATTGCCGGATCGGGCTGAATCATCTGCCGGGCTAAAACTAACGCCTCTAAGAATCTGCCGCCGGTATCTCCGAAATCCCAAACATCATGTCGAAGTTTTGTAGGATAACCGTTTACTACGTCGACTGCGAACCACGGCTGATACCCCATCGAAGGATCCATCCGGTTCATGAGGCACTCGACGGCGTTGCGCATTGGCTCACGCAGATCAAGCGTCGCTGGACGCAGTTCAGAGTGCTGTTGCGCGCATACCTGCGACAAGCGGAGTAGCAAGAAAGCTGCGACGAGTCATCATGAAATCTGCTGCGACAGCGACCTAGGGACCTTGCAAGCCCAACGAACCCAGGCTAGAGGCCTTAGGCGAACTTCGTCCGTACAAGGCGCCGGTGCCCCTCAGAAATAGAACTTCAGCGCGAATTGCATGGCGCGGGGGTCCGTTTGAACATTGGTGATTTTGCCGAATTGGCAACCGAACTGGTGAACAAGATCCACCGATCCGTCAGGGTTCGGCCCCAGGCACCATTGCGTGTTCGGTATCCCGAGATTCTGATGATTTAAAGCGTTGAAGACATCCCATCGAAAGCTGATGTACTTCTGCTCCGTGATATGAAAGTCCTTCGACAACGATGCATCCACGTTCCAGAATCCCGGCGAACGCACGGCACCATTCCGCAGTCCCATGTTGCCGAACTGCCACCATTCGTTGTAGATGGTCGGGTCAGTCGCTGTCAGGATTGCGGGATTCGTCTGAAACGCAGCTTCAAAGGCGTTCGGATTGAACCATGTGTTTTGTGTATGAACGCCAGATCCGCTGTTCGGATCGCCAATCAGATTGGGCCGGCAGACGCCGATTTCACTCTGGATTCCATTGCACGGCGCCGTGATGACGAGAGGCACACCATCCTGGAAATTCCAGTTCTGCGTGAGGCTCCAGCCTCCCAAAATCGCGGCCGCGAATCCACCACCGGAAAGAAACGTTTTGCCTCTTCCGAAAGGAAGCTCGTAAGTGGCGGCCAGATTCAGGACGTTAGGTATGTCATCAGCCGTAAGAGCCACATCGGCGAAGCGATTATCAGGATCCTGGGGTGATGCGGCTCCCGCTGTATTTCCACTTCCACCGGAAATGGCTCCGGCAACCAGCCCCGCACGTCCTACCGTTCTGCCTATGGTGGTCGGCGTAGCAGTATTCCCGATAATGCTACCGGTATTGGGCGTCCCAATATTTTTCTGGTGCGTATAGGCCGCAATAAAATTCAGACCGTTCGAATATCTCTTCTGAAATCGCATCTGAAAGGAGTTGTACCGATTGAATCCATCCGGGTTGGAATTGATCGTGAGGCCCGTGTATTGGGGATATGGCCGGTCGAGAAGCTGAGCGGCATCGTGGACCCATAGGTTGGAACGAGAGGCGCGGGCGTCGGGACGGTGTCGTTTATCGAATTGCGCAACTGTTGCCGAACAGCAGTTGGAACATGGTCGTAGTTGCGGAACTCATCCCCGTAGAGGTGCAGGCCGTGTGTGCCGACGTAGCCGACGCTGATAGACATATTCGAAGGCAATTCACGCTCGACAAACAGGCTGTACTGCTCGACGTAGGGGTCCTTGCTACCCTTCAGAAAACCTCCCAGAGTTGTTCCGAGAAACTGGTCATCCGTCTGCTTAACTTGACTGAGCGGAGGCAGATTTAGGTTTGGGGCGCCTTTGCTGAGCTGGAATGCCGGACGTTTGCCGCGTGAAGTCACCGTTGTATGCGAAAAAGTTCGCATACGCAGGACCGCTGATACCTCCGTTCTGATCGCCGAATGCGGCGCTAATACCGTTGCTGTAAATCAGGTCGTAGCCGCCGCGGATGACGAGTTTGCGATCGTTTGTTGGGGTCCATGCGAAGTTGATCCGAGGGCCTAGATCGCTCTTGTTCGCAGGGAAAACATTTGAATCCGGATGTGCTGGCGTGCCGAAATAATCAATGCGCCCCTGATAAGGAACATCCGGGTTGATGCCGCTGAAATCGATATTCGCCAGATAATTGTGGCGTTCGCGGAACCAGCCGAAGATGTCGTATCTCAGCCCGATGTTCAGTGTTAGTTTGGGCGTCACCCGGAAATCGTCCTGGACATAGAAGCCCCAGTAATCGTTCGTCTGATATGGATAGTGGAAGGTTCCAGTACCGCTTCCCTGGTCGACAGCGCCCAGCATGAACTGAGCCAGACCGTTTCCGCCCAGGCCGGTGACGGGATCGTTTGTCAGGCCGCCGCCGAACCCCAAGTTGTATCCCCAGCTTGCGTTGTACCAGTTGTCATCCCGCCTCCACATCAGTCCTGCCCTCAGCGTGTGATTCCCGATGATCTTGGTCACGTCGTCCTGCAGCGTATAGGCATCCACGCCCTGTAGTCCGTTCTGCCATTGCTGCGGGCCGAACCCCGGCAAAGCCGCCAACGCTGATCGTGGGAACAGGTCCGAAGCGATCCAGGATGAAGTTGAGCCCCTGAATCCGCTGTTCGATAGCCGAGTTATTTACCAGATTGTTTGGGTTCTGCTTCGGAATTTGATTCTGACGGCTGTAGCTGGCGCGGAACTCATTGATCAGCGTCGGGGTGAAGGTCTGGGTGTGTCCGAGAGTGAAGATCTGATTTGCCGTGGTATACGGCTGTGCGCCGGAGAGGCCCTGTGTCGGAGCAGTCGGGCCGATCCATGGCAGGCGGAAATTCGCGTAATAACTCGGATTAAAGAGATACTCGGCGAATAAGGCACTCTTCTCGTTGAATCGGTGATCCACTTTGATCGACATATTGTTTGTAGTTAGGGAACTGCCAATAGGGCCGAGAAAATTGTTGCAGAATAGCCCGCATCCGCTCCCGCCTTGCTGCAAAGGATCGACAAAGTTTGGGTTCGGGAAGCTGTTTATGTAAAACACGGCGAGAGGGTCCTGCCGGTTCGGCGGAATTACATTGCCCGGAAAAGGCGTGCGGTGGAACAGCCCATTGGCATCAGGGCCAACTGTCGAGTACGGATCGTACAAACAGGTCGGGCACGCACCGAGGTCTGGACGATCACTGAAATTCCCGGTTTTCTCGAGCGCAGTCGGCACCGTATAGAGATTGTTCTTGTTCTCGTGGAGCAACGAGGTCTCCCAGGAGAAGAAGAAGAACGTTCGATTCTTGATGATGGGGCCGCCGAGCGTTCCGCCAAAATCGTTATAGTTCACTCGCGGGGACGACAGAAAGCCGCCCTGCGGGTCCCGCCGGTCAAAGGGATTACTGGCGCTAAAGAACGAGTTGCGGCTGTAGTCGTACACATCTCCGTGGAAAGCGTTCGTGCCCGATTTCAGAACGATGTTCACGACAGCGCCGCTGGTCCGGCTCCACTGGGCAGACAAGCCGTTGTCCACCAGATTGAACTCGGAAACCGCGTCCGGCGAAGGATTCACAACGACGGATTCCGGCCCGAGAGTGGCATTCAGCGTACCGTCCAGATACCATGCGTTTGCACCGCCCTGACTTCCGTTCGCGCTAATGCCGGACCCGACGATATGGGTGGGATCCGGAAATCCCCCGAACTGGCTATCAAATCCGAAACTGGATCCAGTCGGCCCCACCGATTGCGTGATGCCGGGCATCAATTGCACCAGAGTCTGAATGTCACGGCCCACGATCGGAACTTTGTCGATAATTTGCGTGCTGATGGAAGTACTGAAATTCGAGGCCGTCGTCTCGACTACAGGAGGCGCTGAGCTCACATTCACCGTCTCGGTAATCTGACCCAGTTTCATCACGCCATCTTCCGTGATCGTGGTGCCGGCCTTCACGACAACGTTACTGATATCGAGCTTCTCGAAGCCCGGAAGCGCGAAACTGGATCGTGTATGTGCCGGGAAGAAGCTCGGTTGCCAAGATAAAAGCCGGCTGCGTTTGTCGTTAGCTTAGTAACCACATTCGTTGCCGTATTAGTTACCAACACCTCCACGCCAGGTACCACCGCGCCCTGTGCATCCGTCACCGTTCCCCGGATCTGCACCTCGGTTCAGTGACTGCGCCTGAACATTGACCGCCGCCAGCAACACGAGTATCAAGAACGAAATGAATGAAATTAACCGCCCCATGTTAACCTCCTACTTCCTCTTTCTCTGCACTGCACGCAGCCGGAGTCAATTCGCCGGACTCGTTTCCTGTGAGAGAAAAACTACTGCAGCCAGCGCCAGAACGATGCCCATGATCTGGGTAGCCGAAAGCTTTTCGCCAAGGAAAAGCCAAACCCCGGCAATCGTGACGAGTGGATATAAATTGATGATCGGAATGACAACCGAAGCCTTTCCACCTTGTTTTAGCGCCGCAAAACTTGTGAGCGCTCCCAGGCCGTTCAATAGACCGCCTAGGGCGGCCAAAGCGAATAAGTGACAAGTTCAAAGACCGCCAGTCCAGAGGCATAAAAGTGCGATCGACGGCAGAAACCGCGCACACTGCAACGCAAAACCATACAAACGACATCTCAAAGGAGATGTTGTTCGTGCTTAGCTTCTGTGTGACTCCTGTGATCCCAAAGAAGACCAGCGTTATGACCGAGAGCCAAAACCAGGCGTGCATTTCAGATACTCAGAAGATATATCGATGCCAGTGCCAGCACAACCCCCACGGCCTGCGCGCGATTGATAGATTCCTTAAGAATGACAAGCGCAAGAACAACAGTGATAAGTGGAGCTAGGCCAACCATCGGTACGATAACGGATGCCTTTCCCCGGGACAAAGCCAAATAGAAAGTCACGTTTCCGAGGCCGCCAAAGATGCCGGTAAGCAGACCGTACAGCCGCACCTTTTTTGGGCTCCCCGGCCGCCTGTCGTAGATTCTTGCAGAACAGCATCCACACCAGAAGTGGAAGGAGTCCGATCGAGAATAATACTTGGTTCATCCATGGCGAGATGCGGTCGACGATGAGTTTCGACTGTAAGCCCCACGAGCCCCAAAGGAGCACCGTGGCAATAGAAAGCAGCATCCATGATGAAGTAAGCGCGCGCACTGGGCTGCGTTCGGTAACTGGGAGACTCGACCTGGATTCGGCGTCGCTCATGAGCATCATCGTCCTGTAATGAACTTGAATTCTGAGTGGCTCGGTACCTGCCGGCAGCTCCACTGCTTCCAGTCGCAAGTCGACTCGGTCCCAAGCTTTGCCGTTGATTGTCACGCTCTCAATTCGGCTGGATGGTGTACGGACAACCAGCCAGGCTTTCTTCGGTGCTTGCCGCTGAGGCAGCGTCACTTCACCCTCGATCACGCCCGCCTCGGCCCCCGCATGCAGACTGTAACTGACCGGGCCAAAGAATGTTTCGACCCTGTCAACGCGTATGCCGTCCTTTGCCATCAGCCAACGCCGCGGAGTGCCCGCTGCCAGCCAGAGATTATCGCCCTCTTCGAGAACCAGCATGTCTCGCACGCGGTTAACAAATCGGGCTTCATCCGGTGTTTTATAGAAAGGTCCGCTGCCATGACGCCATTGATGATATTCCTCGGTGAAAACGTTGACGTCGGGATAAAAACAGGAAACGAAGTCATTGTAGAGGGTTCGAATAGCGGCGGGCACCTCATGCAGTCGCAGGTAGATCGGAATAGGGTTGACTAGATTCGCCTGGAAGACCATACCTCCCTGGCTGAACCAGTAGCGATCATCGGTCATTCCGTGAATATTCATACCCATCCCGCTGCTGAGCGTCTCGTTGTCCTCCCAGTCGTTCAGAATCCATTTGGCCATTGGCTCATTCACATCAAACACCCCGAGAATTAACAGCAGCACGGGACCGCAAAGAGTATCGCGATCCGCCGCCAGCCTAAGGAGTGGATTCATATCCGGCCTTCCGTATCGCTGATAATAGTCGCGGCGCACAGGACCGAAAATGCGGAAACGACGCGTCGGCACGACGGGAACATACGGTTCGTACGTCCCATCCTGCATGCGCACGACCGGCGCCGATTCGATTGCTCTACGGACGTCATCGCGAAGATCGCGAAGGTAGTCGTCCGCTTCTGTCCGGACCCGTGCGGCATCCGGATTCCCGACATCCGCGAGCGCATCGGCAGTCCGCGACATGCCCGCCCAGGCGTAGGCGTTGATGACGAACCAGTTCGCCCAGTCGGGATTGTCTTCCAGCTGCGCCGCTGGAAGAAGGCCGTACTCACGTACCTTTCCGCCGTGCGCATCGGTCAACTTCGTAGCCTTGCGCTGTTCCACGATCCAGTCGATCGCCTTCTTCATGTGGGGCCAGGCATGTTCCAGCCATTGGCGATCTCTTGTGTACAGGTAATGCTGGGCCAATGCCCACAACACCGTTCCATGGTCCAGCCCATAGCCCGACATCGTGTAATCGTAGGTGTCGCTGATCTTCTCGCCGTGGAAGATCGCATCCGTCGGACCAGTCTGCATCCCCGGGAAGTTCTTGCTGCCCTGCAGGCGTAGCATCGTTTCCAGATAGCTCGCCGCCGTCTTCGCCTGCCCGAGCGTGTCGAGCAACAGAATCTGGTACGCTGCCTCGTTCTCGAACGCATCGTAAACGTAACTTGCGGCGGGAAGAATATATAGACCTGTCCCCGGATCTTTCGCGGCACTGATATGAATTTGTGCCACTACCGATCGCGCCAGATCCATGAACTTCGGCTCGGGAACAGAGAAGCGCTCTGCGGAAGCGACGATCTCCTTCCCAATAGCGAACAACGCGGTTTCTTTCCGACTCGTACTGTAAACGCGCGAGATCGCCTGCTTCATCGGCCGACAGATCGGAGACAAAGGGCAGCTTTATAACCACGGATTCTGTGCTTCCGGGCCGAACCTCGAAGCTTACATGAATTCCATGGATCTGTGGATCGGAAGCCGGCACCAGGCGCGGTTTCCATCACGGCTCCCGTCGGAGTCTCGATTTGGGCACGCACCTTGCCTCGCGCCGGAAACTAAATTCCCCGCTGACGACAAGCTTTCGTTCGGATCATTTGAAATCCAAACGTGTGCAGTTTGGGGGTTAGCTGCGGGATTATTTGCGCTCAGCCTCAGCATCAGCACGGCCGAAGTCTGTTCGCTGCGGGCCGGATCATCCGGTGACAATGGCCCGCGCAGAAGCGTCGCAAAAGCTTCCTCAGTGTAATGAAGCCCTTCGCTCTCCCACTCTTGCGTCCCAACCGGCAGATACCCGTTCAGTTTTTGAATGGCGCACTTGTGATCTTCGCGGTAGTAAGGCTTTGCGCCGGTTCCGATTCTCCACGTGATACGATCTCCGCTCCACTGAAGGCGCTCGAGTTCATGTCCCTTGGCTTTTGTCCCCTTCTTGCTGATGAAGACATTGCCGCCGATTTCGAACGCGAACTTCTGCCAGCTCGCATCGGGAGCAAGCGGTAGATAAAGCTTGCCGCCCCCTTCGCGGTCCCATGGATCGAGTGGCGGAATCTCTCGCGTAGCGCGCTCGTAGCTTTGCTCCGGTTCACGCGGAATGCGCTCGCGGATCTTCTGTTTTGTCGGAGCGGGTGGAGCGGAGCCATCTCGACTTACGATCCGAACGCCGAACTCCGGTATTTCAATCGGCCCCTGTTCAGCGTCGCGAGTACAAAACGAGAAAGTTGGGTTTCGTTGCGTCGCACCTGGGCGCCGCGGTTGGTCGAACAGTGACGACAGTGAGATCCTCCGACCCTGGAAGTCCCGGCTTTGCGGCGATTATGTCGAGGTCCACGCCCCCATTGAACGGTTTCGCCGAGCGTAAATAGCCGTTGTAAACGGAGAAGCTCTCAGCCGACAGCGTGCCTCCGCTTCCCGTCATCTGAACCCGTAGCTGAATCGGATTCTCCTCGCTGTCTGAAAAGGCCTGCAGTTGTGCCACAGCGGGCCCGCCAGGCGGCGACGAGATTCTAACCTTGAGCGTCCGCCGATAGCGTACACCGGGTAACCTGTCCGCGCGTGGGTTCTCTTTTAGAGTGAGCGGTGCGAATACATACCGGCATTCGGAGTTTTCGCAACTCTCGGTCGTGGCGGCCTTCAACCACTTGCCTTGCCAGGGATCGTCCATGGGATCTTCGATACTAGGCATTTTGGGCGGATCCCAAGGCCAATTCTTGAACCAGTATTCGACCGACTCGCGCCTTTTTGCGCTTCACCTTGGAATCGAACTCGAACTTCACGAATATCGCGCTCCTCGTCCCATTCCAGTCCGACATTGTCCGCTTTACCGGCGGAGCGTAGATCCGCGAAGCGGTGCGGCTGCGATCCCGACCACGAGGTGAGCTGCGCAAAGGGAGCAAGATCGAGGTAAGTGGCGCCGGTACCCGCATGCCCCGGAGGGCCCCAGAGCGAAACCTGTCAGCGCGATGATGCCGCTCAAGCGCATTCCGACTCAACATCGTTACATGGTGTTAAATGCCGCCTTTCGATCTTGAAACGCTTGACGATCTACGGAAGAACCGTACCCTATTGTGCGGCACGTAGGCGTATGTTTTTCACTTATCTGGCGCGAGATTTGTAAATCCGTATAACCGTTTAGTCTTGAAGATGGGTTTCAATCCGGCTCGGCGGCTCCAGACGGCATTCCTTATCCCACTCCGATGCGAAAGGCATGAGCAGATCGTCTTTCGTTGCCAGAACCGATCCGGGAGTGCAACCCGTAAGCTGATGGAAGAGCGAACAGAAGTGACTCACATTCCGGAAGCCAAGGCTGTAAGCGGCTTCCTTCGTGGACGAGCCTTCAGCCTGCAGTAACCTGCACGCCTTAAAGACGAGAAGGGAATTGTAGTAGCTATGCGGGCTCATTCCGGAGGAATTCCTGAACAATGGAATGAACCGGGATGGACTCACTCCGACGTTCGCGCATAGTTCGGACAGGCGAAACAGTCCTTTACCGTGGGCATTCATGTATTCCGTAGCGCGGTGCATATGCGGCCAGGGAAGCTCGGGGACCGCATTCCGTTCGAGCGGGAGCACTGTGTCGGCTGGCCACTCGCGAAACAGGTGGATTAGGATCTGGTGCGCGAGCGTCTCTACCATCGTTGCGTAACCGCGACGGCGGTGATGAAACTCCTCGATCAATTTGGGGACGAGTTCGAATGCCTCTTCACTACTTGCTTTCCCCCGAAACACGAGGTTCGGGGAAAGCGCGCACGGGAAGGACATGGTTTCCAAAATGGAGCGAAGCACCATGGGCCGCAGGATGAACGTGAGCCCTCGCGAGTGATCGTTCTGTAGCCCGAAACGGCAGCGGTGCGGGTCGCCGGGACTAACGATGAGGATTTCTCCCGCTCTTAGGACATCGGGTTCCTTCCCGCGAATAACTTTGATTCCGCCGGCTAGACAGAGCATCACGCAGTATTCAGGATGCGTATGAGCCAGCCCCTCATACTGCGTCTTGGAGTAATTGAAGTAGTGGAAACCGAACGACAGATCCGGTGTGAGCCAGACACGGCTGGTGATGGCGTTCGAATCGAACCCGCCTTTCATCGGAACCACGGAAGGTGTCGTTAACTTATCACATCTTTACAGAGACGCCCGACAGTCGCATTTTTGGGGCACCATGTTGCGTCTGTGCAGACCGGAACAACCTGGAGCGATTCCGCAGAGCCGGCATTTGCATGCTGCCATTTACTTCCTGCTCGGCGACACCACGACGAGGCCTGCTAATTGACCGAGTTGCGAGTGCGCGAGATACACCGTGCCATCTTTCGTGACGACTCCGTTGCGAGCGCCCTCGTGGGTCGGCACCTACTGCAACCTGGCTGAGCTTGCCGGCCGCGTCGACCCGGGCCACCGTGAGCCGCGCGTCTTTGGCGGCCCCTACGTACAACATGTGAGTGGCTGGCGAGTAGTTGAGATCATCCACGCCGTCACCGGTGTCGATCGATGACAGCTTCTCGCCGTTGTGACCTGCATCCAAGACCTCCGCCCGCGTGCTGCAGGCAACGAACAGGTAGCCGGTATCTTGATCCACCGACAGACCATGCGGACCGTCCTCCCCACACGACGATTGCCACTTCGCTACGGTTTTGTGTGTTTTAAGATCAATCGCGGTCGTGAGGTCCTTGTCCTCATAATTCATGTAGAAGCGGCCGCGCTTTGCATCGACTGCATAGCCTTCGGGCCGGCCTTCAAATGTCAGTTTTTCTTTCTGGCTCAAAGTCTGGCTGTCCAGAATACGGACAGAGTTGTCGCGCGGCGCGGTAACCCAGACTTCTTTTGTGGGCGCTACATAGACGACGCCGTCGGGGGTGGAATCGATGTGGCCACAGGTCTTGCGCGCGAGAGTCTTTTCATCAATGGCGCATACACTGGAGTCGGCCCGGTCACCGATGTACACCACGCCGTCGCCAATCGATACGCCGCTGGGCCCCTGAGCGCGTTTGCGACCTCGGACTTCCACTTCGTTTGTCGCAAAGCCCGAGATCTCACGGACGCTGCCGTTGCTGGTGTCCACCACATCGACTGAGCCAATGTTTATGGCTGGAACCCAAACGTATCCCGTCTTGGGATCATAGGCGATGTAATCCATTGTGATGTTTCCCTGGCCGTGGTCGGGAAGGGCCAGGGTGCGAACCGTGTAATTCGCGTTTTGCTCGCCGGCAGCGTGCAATCCAACAGCTATTGCGGCGATGGCCCACTATGACGACTAGCAGCAGAGAATTTCGTCGTTCCATGCCGAGAATCGTAGCACCAGCCTTGGAGTGCTGAAAATCTTTTTAAGAGAAGGGTACGCCTTCCCTGCGAGAACAACTGTTATGCGTAGGCAGCAAGCGAAGAGCTCTGAGTGTACTCTGCAGCCGTGGACTCTGCCCGCGAGGAGAGGGACGTGGTCGAGATCTGCGCCATGATGAACTCAGCTCACGACGTGCATATCGGCGGGATTGGCATTACGCGTGAACTTGCCGAATGTCGCATCCGACCTTAGGCTCAGTTTCTGGTACCGCCGTATCTCAGGTCCCAATCTCCCGTGGGTATTGTTACGGGAGGTAAACCCTTGGCGACTACCCCAGGGCGATATCGGATTGAAGATGGTTTGCTGGCGCCTTGTGAAGTTCTTTCCGAATCAGGCCTCAGGTTACGTTTCGGTGGTGAGCTGACTCGGTGAGCGAAGAGAGACTGCTCGGGCGAACGGCATGACGATGCTTTATCGGCGGTAACCCGAAAAAACGGCTGTATTCGCGGTTAAATTGACTCGCGCTCTCATACCCGACCGAAAAAGCGGCGCTAGCAGCATCGAGACCCTCGATAAGCATTCGTTGTTGTGCCGTCTGTAATCGTACTTGTTTCTGATACTGTAGAGGGCTCATTGAAGTCAAAGCCCTGAAATGATGATGCAGCGTCGACATGCTCATCCCGGCCATTTGGGCGAGACCCTCGACCCGCAGCGTCTTCGTATAGTTTGCTCTGATGATGACTCGCGCTATGCGGTAACTTTGGTCCCCTGCAGTGGCGATTGCACGCAACCTTTGACCTGCAGCGCTTCTGAGTATGCGATAGATCAGTTCCCGTTGAAGCAGCGGGCTCAGAAACGGAATATCCTCAGGCGCATTTAGCAGGTCGACCAAGCGGCCGATGGCTCCCAGAAACTCCACGGTGGTTTCGGCCGTTGTCATGGCTGGGACGTCGACCCCATCAATGATAATTCGAAGTGTCCCTGACTTAGAATTTCTCGGACAGTGCCCATTTCGAGCTTAAGCCGCAGGCACAGGTATGGGGTTTCCGAACTGGCCTCAACCACCCGACTGACGACGGGTAGATCGAGCGCTGTCAGCAGGTATCTCGATCCGTCATATATAAAGGTGTTTGCACCCAGTTCTACCTGCTTGCGCCCTTGCACTACGACGGCCACGATCGGTTCGTAAGTAGCGGCACCCGGAGGCGTTGGCGCTATGTGGCAATAAAGCGTCAGGCCGGGGACATCCGTCCCAAGGCTTTCCGCCGATCCAATGAATAAGGCAACCTTGCGGGCCAGTTCCGTCAGTAGTTCTGCTCGCGCCTCGCCGCGGGAAACAGGCCTGTTCTTGTGTGAATTGCCTTCATTCGCCATGCTTGTTCTCCCTAACAGCATAGTCGGGCTGGAGGTGGCGGCGATACAGGCGAGACCGAATATCGCGAGGATTAGGCAATAACTTCGCAGGATCAGGATATGGCTTCAGCCCTCGCAGTCCCTACCCTATAGATGAGGAGACAAGTCATGCAGAAACGCAAACTCGGGAAAGCCGGCCTGGAGGTTTCAGCTATAGGTCTCGGCTGTATGGGAATGAGTTGGTCTTATGGACCGCCCAAAGACAAACAGGAAATGCTTGCACTAATCCGGACCGCCGTAGAGCGCGGGATCACGTTCTTCGACACGGCTGAAGTCTATGGTCCCTTAACAAACGAGGAACTCGTGGGCGAAGCGCTCGCTCCCTTCCGTGGACAAGTCGTGATTGCGACCAAGTTCGGATGGGAGCCGAACCCGAACGACTCCAATAAGTGGACGGCGCTGAACAGCCGGCCCGAGCACATCAAGCAGGTTGCTGAGGGATCGCTCAAACGCTTGAGGGTCGACGCGCTCGACCTCTTCTATCAGCACCGCGTCGATCTCAACGTCCCAATTGAGGATGTCGCGGGCGCTGTGAAGGATCTCATCCAGCAAGGTAAGGTGAAGCACTTCGGTCTGTCCGAAGCAGGCGCCGAGACCGTCCGGCGCGCGAACGCAGTTCAGCACGTCGCCGCTCTGCAGAGTGAGTACTCACTGTTCTGGAGAGAGCCGGAACGCGAGATCATCCCTGCACTTGAGGAGCTTGGCATCGGATTTGTTCCATTCAGCCCTCTGGGAAAGGGCTTTTTGACTGGGAAGATCACGCCTGAAACCAAGTTCGACAGCACCGATTTTCGCAGCACCGTTCCTCGCTTCCAGGAGGAAAATCGGAAAGCGAATCAGTCTCTCGTGGATGTGGTCACTGCATTTGCAAAACAGAAAAACGCGACTCCGGCGCAAATCGCGCTCGCATGGCTGCTGGCCAAGAAGCCTTGGATCGCTCCCATTCCCGGCACAACGAAGCTCGAGCGATTGGATGAGAACCTGGGAGCCTTGAACGTGGAACTGACACCCGAAGACGTCGAAGCAATTGAAGCGGCTTCCTCCCACATCAGACTCGAAGGAGCTCGCTATCCGGCCTTTCATGCAAGTCTCGTCGGCCGCTAGGGTGTATCGCGAAAAGTGCCATGAAAGCAATGCAGATGGCGATTGTTGCCGCCGCGGTTGTGATCTCGACCGCAGCGCAGAATCATGCTCCGATTTCGGACAAAGAAAAGCTGATCGGTGCCTGCGCCTGGTCTCCATCACGGCTCCCGACGGCAAGCCCGTCTCTGAGGGCGTACCTCAAGGCATGTTGATGTACACGCGCGACGGCCACATGTCGGTGCAGCTCATGTATCCCGAAGCCGCAAATGCCCATTCTAATGAGTACGTGAAAAATGGCTACGAGGCTTCCTTCGGCAGCTATGACGTCAACCAAGCGACTCACGTCTTGACTCACCACGTTCAGGGTTCCGTCACGCGTGCCCTCCTGGTCGGCAAAGATCTGCCTCGCATTTACCGGCTCAACGCCAGCGGCCGACTCATCATCAGGTCCGCTCGTGCGGACGAGCACTGGTCCGTCACTTGGGAGCACTACTAATGGCTGAATGGACGAAGGATGAACTGACAAAGATCGCGGCCGCCGATGACTTACACGTCTCGCCCTTTCGCGATGATGGCGTCACCTACGGCACTCCAACATGGATCTGGTCCGTCGTGGTTGACGAGGAGGTTTACGTACGCGTACAACGGACAAAACTCTCGCTGGTACCAGGCTGCCTCGCGCCAGAAGGCAGGGAGAATCACGGTTGCTGGAATCACAAAAGAAGTGAGCTTCGAGCGCGTCGATGGACCCCTCAATGGCCGCATTGACGACGCCTACCGGGCGAAATACCAAGGCAGCCCGTACCTTCCCCCGATGATCGCCGCACAACCGCGCTCGGCGACTGTCAAAATTCATCCGCGCGAGACGAAAGGAAACAAGCCATGAATTCGAATTCCCCGCGCTCCGCGGTCACGCCTGACGACGTTCGCATCGTTTCGCCCGCGCTCGCAAAGTACACGCAGGCGTCCATCAACGACGACGTCTGGAGACGGCCGGAATTATCGCCCCGCGATCGCAGCATCGTCACCGTCGCCGCTTTGATTGCCCGCAATCAAACCATCGGCATGCTGCACTACTTCAACCTTGCGCTCGACAACGGCGTCGCCCCAGGTGAACTGTCTGAGATCATCACGCATCTGGCGTTTTACTCGGGCTGGTCGAACGCCTTCTCTGCCGTTCTGATCATGAAAGACATCTTTGTGCAACGCGGCATCGGAGAGGATCAACTCCCCGAAGTCTCGCCTGAGCTTCTTCCGATCGATGAAGCGGCAGAATCACAACGCGCCACCACGGTCGAGCAAAATTTTGGCGCAGTGGCTCCCGGCGTCGCACAGTACACGACAGATCTACTTTTCCGCGATCTTTGGCTACGCCCCGGTCTGGCGCCGCGGGACCGGAGTCTCGTAACCCTGAGCGCGCTCATTGCGTCCGGCCACGTTGCGCAGATTCCTTACCATCTCAACCGAGCGATGGACAACGGCTTAACACCGACGCAAGCCTCGGAAGTGCTGACCCACCTCGCCTTCTATGCAGGCTGGCCGAATGTTTTTTCAGCGCTACCCGTGGTCAAAGGTGTTTTTGAAACCCGCAAGCTTGCGTAGATCGCCGCTGCCGGCCATGTGTTTGCCAATCCCTCGTGGCCTGAGCATCGAGGATTCCTCTACGCTGCGCGACATGTCGCGATCTGAAATGAGTGGCACTCCAGGGCTGAGACTCAGAGCCGGTAGGCGTGTTTTAGTCGCTCGGTTCTAGAGGAAGGCACAGATCGGTTCGCCAACTGGCCGGATCTGGACTCGATTCTGGACCTGCCGTGAAGATCTGCCAGAAATCGCCTCGACTGATGTGCCCCTCACTCTTCATCCATTCGTGAAACTCCGCCCAAGCACCGGCGAGGCCTTCGTAGTTACCCCGCATGACGGCACGTGCGATACGTCCTCCGGGAAGTTCTCCGTTTTTTACACGGCCTTTGGGCTGCATTGGGGACACTATGGGGAACCCCACTTCGAAGTCGAACACTTGTTCCGATGTTTTCAGATGGTGGTCGAAGAGCGGCCCTGCCGGAGCTGTGCCTTGGCTGGACAGTGTGGCGAGAATTTCACGGATCGCCACCGGCATGACTGTCCGTATTTCATCGCGCGGAACCGTCACGTGAATGACAGCCGCGGGCCGTGGCAGTGTTTCTGTGATTTCAGGTGTTCCGATCATGAGTATTCCTTTCCGCTGACAACGCCCCTGAGCCGAAACGAAGCTTTTAAACTGGCTTCGCCGCCGAGATCAACGACAGTGCTTCTTCGAGGCTGTTGAAGCTAGCCGCCATGCCACGCTCCATGCCCGATCTGCGGGCTGTATCCCGAGCTTCCTTCGACTCGTAAAGCCGCGTGATTCTGACTCGCGTGACCCTTCCATTCTCCGTGAATCCTGTCGTGTTCAGTGCTTCACCCGGATACCGATCATGTAATGGTCTTGGAGTGCTTGTCAAGGATTTTGTGCGTTGACCGTGGCGCGAACGAGGCCCGTCCATAGAACCCGATTAACGCTAGGACTCTATCGGGAGTGATCCGGCGCGAGAAGCCTGAAGAGCAACGCTAGTTTATCGTCGGATCACTTCGGATAGAGCCGTTTGCAGTGAGGCGCTGGCGTTTGCGGCGGACGCGGCCACTTATGTGCTTATTGGGTTTTCAATAGTGTTTTTCTTGATAATGACGCACTCAGATTTCGCTGTTGCATCTCAAAAAAATGAAGCCATTGGGGCTACGCCGCGATTAGATGATAGGACGTATCGCAACAGCATGCAAGCTCGTTCGCAGACCAACATCCAAGCGAGATCACGCGCAGCGTCCGCCGCGCCAGCGGCTTAGTGCTAACGGCCTATCTCTAACAACCGCCTAGCTTGTCAAGCGATTTGTTGACGCAGTTTCTCTGCCCACGCTCAGAATGCGCGGTTGCGAGGCGCTGCTGACGACCGAAAACGAACTCCATACGATCCGAAGGCTCGTCGATTAATCTTTCGGGCGGAACTCAGTCCGACCCAACCATCTCTCCGGTCCAAACATCGACCATGATTACTATTTCGAACTCCCTTTTCAGGGAGCAGGACGCTCGATCAGTGTTGCGGTGATCGACTTCACACCATAGGCCGTTACGAGCTATCCCGCGTACGAACCGACTTCTAGCGCCGGCTTACAACTCTGTTGCCGACGCCACATCCAATACAGACTGACAGCGAGTTTGCGTGCCATCGCTACTTTGGCAATCCGGCGTTCACGACGCATCGCCAGGCGCAGAAACTTACTGCGCCATTCGGGATCAAAGCGGGCGGCGGCTTGTGCTGCCTCGACCAGGAGAAATCGCAACAGAGTATTGCCTTGTTTGCTGATATGGCCCAGCCGCCGATGAACACCGCTCGAGGACTCTGCCGGGATCAGCCCGACGTAACTTCCGATCTGCTTTCCACATTGGAACCGCTCCGGGTATCCCACAATCAGCACAAACGCCAGCGCCGTTACCGGCCCCACTCCCGGATGAGTCACCAGAAGCCGGACCTCAGGGCGTTTCTCCGCTTCCTGCTGCACAGCTGCGGTGAGCTCGTCTACGCTCTTATTCAATTGATCCAGCAGAACCAGCAAATCCCCTCGCCGTCGTGTCGCCCACGGCCCGAGTGGCAACTGCTCCAGTCGCTTTCGACCCTGCTCACTCCGCAGCCCACCTTTTCGCTGGATTCCTTCGTTCATCGCTATCGCCTGCAATTGATTCAGAACCCGCGTACGCATCTGCACCAGTCGATGGCGATGCCAAAGCAATTGCTGCAGATCGCGATCTTCCAAACTCGACATCCATACTCTGGGAAAACGATCCTCCATCATCAGCTTGAGCAGAAACTGAGCGTCTTGCCGATCTGTCTTCTGTTTCCGCACGCGCATGGCTGCGATCTGGGCGGCATCTCCTATCCATACCTCGAACTCCAGCTCCATCAGCAATCGTTCGAACCATCGCCTATGGCCGGTTGCTTCCAGCCCAACTCTTACCTTGACTGCTCTCAACTTCAAATCGCGATAGAACTTCTGCGCTTCCCCATCACTGTGCTTTAACCTGTGCTCGCTGTAGTCTCCTGTTTCCGTATCCACCATTGCGATTTGCTGCACGCTCGGGTGATAATCACAACCAATAATCAGCATCTTCAGCTCCTTTCTCCCGAGCCTTCGTTCGTTGCTACAAGTCTAATTGCGCTCTTGTTATGGAATCAGTGTTTACCGACCCGATCCAACCCCGCAGCAGCAGTCGCTAAAGCTTGCAAATGCGAGAGGCCCAAACGCCTGCGCCCTCCTCAAAATCTTCACCCGCATCTTGTCGGGCCGGATCTCGACTCGAGATGTCCAATTTGGGAAGAATTAAAAGTTCTCCAGCAGCCATACATTGGAGGTATTGCTATCCGCGACGATAGCTAAATGACGGCCGTCGGGAGATGGTAGCGCCCATTCCAGATTCAAATTCGGGTTGGAGAGCATCGTCCTTACTTTCCCGTCCAAGCCAACATTCAAAAGAGCCGATTTAGCCTTTGTGTTTCGGGCGCATGCCCAGAAACCCAGGGAGTCCACAGCCCAATCCAATCCGTAAATCTCCGTCCAACCAGGTACTGCGATGTCTTGCTTCCATTCGCCGGCGATTGAGAAGATCGAATTCCAAATTTCTTAAAGGTAGTGCGATCGCTGGGCCACGCGCAGTATTTTCCATTAGGGGAGAAGCACCAGTTGAAACTGTCGCGCTTGCCTTTCAGTCCTGACAACTCCATACCTTTCCCCTTCACGGGATCAAGGGTGAAAAATCGGGCCTGCCCAGCTTGAATCTGCGCATACATACATAACGTGGAGGGCGGTCGCGCACACTCAACGTCGAAGATGCCGGGTGCTTCGAGCACAAACTGCGGCGGGCCCCCGGCCAGTGGAACTCGCATCACCTTGGCATTATCAGAGGGTCCGCCTGCCTTCGCCCGGACCACATAGAGAACGCTTGAGCTGTCCGGCGTCAAGCGTGGTAAGTATAAATCATCTTTTCCGCCGACCAGCAACTCGGCTTGTGTCGCGTCGATGGATTGCTTGAAGATGTGGAAAGGGCCGTCACGGTTGGAATAAAAGACCACCGCCTTACTATTCGGTGTCCAAGCGGTCGCGTAGTCAAGTCGTTCGTCTAGCGTCAAACGGCGGGCAGGCTGAGCTTTTTCTGCCCGCCAATCAAATCTGCAACGTAGACGTCCGGCTGGGGAGCGTGTCGTCTCAAGGCCATCCGCTTCCCGTCATTTGTGAAGCTGAGCTGGACGGCAATACCCCTGTCATTGGTAACCCGTATCGAAGGTCCCACTGGGCGTGCTGACGTGGAGTCGACCCGCACCGACCATAAATTTGTATCCTGCTGGTTGGGTCGAGGCTCCCGTCGAGGGTAGATCAGTTGTCCGTCAGGGGTCCAACCGAGGGCAGCCCCGCCGCGAGGCAAACCTCTGTCCTCCTCAGATACAACAACTACGTTTTGCCCGCTACTTAGATCGAAAACTTCAATCTGCGTATCGGCGGCGTGGCGGCTCGCGTAATATCTCGTCTTTGTTCTGGCATATGCAAACCGTTTCCCGTCAGGTTCCCAAGCTGCTCGACTAAAGGAATCTTCCTGGCTGCTGATGAGCTTTGTCGCTTTCTCGCCATCCGCCTGTGTCAGCCAGATTTCTTCGGCTGAGGCGGCTTGCTTCACGAAAACGAGTTGGGAGCCATCCGGCGACAGTGAGGCGCTAGAGCCTTCATCAGTGAGTTTCCGTTGAGCTCCACCTATAACCGAAATCTGCCACAAGCTGGGTGGCCTTTGGGGACTCTCAATGCACGACACGAGCAGGTGAATACCATCTGGGAACCAGCTCTCCGCAAAGACGTCAAAGCCCTTGGGCAGAAGTAGAGGATGCGTCTCCCCGTTGTCCACCTGTCGCAGGTAGAGACCGGTCGCGTCCGTGTAGGCCAGAAGCTTACCGTCAGGTGAGATCACGCCGCTGGTCACTGGCGTATCGTCGGGATTGGCAGTCAAACGCCACTCGCTGATTGTTGCTTTCTTCGAGGGACGGTGGCCAATTCCGGCGTGGCGCAGCAACAATCGGAGCCGAGTGTGGACCACAGTGCTATTCTCGCCGGCAAAGAAGACGGCTGCTGCAACAACGAGAGAAGCGGCGAGCACTATCCCAGCCTTCGATATCCCTCGACGATCCAGCAGCTGAGGCTTTGGCGTTGGCTCTGCAGCGCCATTCGTCTGGGGACATTGGAGCTCAGGTCCAATGGATGCTTCGCTCCCCCAGTCCACCGAAGCGATGAAGCGATAGCCGATCTTGGGCACGGTCTCGACAAATTTGGGATTTTCCACTGAATCTTCGAGTGCCTGCCGCAGCTTCTTTACCGCCGCGTTGACGCCATGCTCGAAGTCAACAAAGGTGTCTTCCGGCCAGAGCACAGCGCGCAGTTGCTCGCGGCCCACAACTTCTCCTTTGGCCATCAGGAGTAAACGCAGCACCTGGAACGGTTTTCCTTGTATAGGAACGTCGACGCCAGAGCTCTGGAGTTTGCCGCTGCTCAGATCGACGTGGAACCGGTCAAAGCTTGCTCTCGCCGCAAATAAAGGGGTTGTGGCCAACGAAAAGCCCCGTCACTTGCCCAGGAGTATAACTCAGCTTCCATCCCGTACGCGAGGAGCACGGTTCACCTTATCGCTAACCTTGCACCGCCCAGATACTTAGGCCACTCACTCCTAGTTCACCTTCAGTTCACCTTCCGTGCATTGATCACTTTCTGAGTCTGTATGAACATAGTCCCCACGGTGCGAGGATCGCCAGATCGGCGGACCTCAGAGACCAAATTTCTTGACTCACATCCCGAAGGAGGATCTATGAAAAGCAATTTCACTTCAAGGGCGATTGCCCGAATTTTGACGGTTTGCTTCGGGCTGGCAGCAGCCACTTTTGCGCTTGCGCAGTCGAACGCGTCTGGTGCGTCCCATATGCATAGAGCGTGCTCGAATCGAACTCTTTTTGGCGATTACGGAACCCAGCTCGAGGGTACGATCCTCGGCCCGAATCTCACCTTACGCACACTAGTGTTGGCTCACTTTGACGGCGAAGGCAACATAACCGAGGTGGATCACGTTGTTCTCAACGGCGTTCCCCCGCCCCCCGAGGATGAGTGGAGGCCGACCACCGGTAGCTATACAGTAAATCCGGACTGCACCGGATCAGCTACGATAGAGGTTCCTCCTGGAAACCCACCGCTCAAGTATCACTTCATTGTGGTCAAGCATGGCCGAGAAATCCTGGAAGTTGTCGACGGAAATGCCATCAGGGTGGTTGCGCGCAGAGTTGAGTGAGGGTCGAGGCCCTGACCATTTCTCTCTAGAGTTGGTACGTGTACACTGATGCTGGTGAGTCTCAAGATCCTGCTGTCTGGACGTGCCTTTGAATCGATCACGGCTGACGCTAGGACTCTATCGGGAGTGATCCGGCGCGAGAAGCCTGAAGAGCAACGCTAGTTTATCGTCGGATCACTTCGGATAGAGCCGTTTGCAGTGAGGCGCTGGCGTTTGCGGCGGACGCGGCCACTTATGTGCTTATTGGGTTTTCAATAGTGTTTTTCTTGATAATGACGCACTCAGATTTCGCTGTTGCATCTCAAAAAAATGAAGCCATTGGGGCTACGCCGCGATTAGATGATAGGACGTATCGCAACAGCATGCAAGCTCGTTCGCAGACCAACATCCAAGCGAGATCACGCGCAGCGTCCGCCGCGCCAGCGGCTTAGTGCTAACGGCCCAGGATAGATCTACGCTGCGCGACTAGGCAAGATTCTTTTCGCCAATGCGGGCCTAAACATCGCTCCCAAATTGCGGATCGCGCGGCCGGAAGCATGCCACTGCGGGTAGGTGGCGCCTCCGCTGTTGCGGGTAAGGAGAACTGATCTTGTATGCGCCCTCAACGCCCTATTACCAACGCACCAAGCCATCAGCATCTTCCACGACAACGACTTCATACTTCTCCAACATCGGCATCAAAATGCTCTCCAGCTCGCTTTTCCAGAGTTCTCCTCGTAAAACTTTGCTTTCATCGGCTCGCGCGAAGGTAGGTCGGGAAAGCCGCGCATAAAAAAGAAGGTGTCCTCATCTTCGATCGAGAGGAATGGACCCAGTATTTTCATCCCGATTTCGGCGTGCGCGGGAATAGATTTGCGCCGGAATATCTCCATGAATTGTGAGCGGCGGCCGGGCTTAGTCTTATAGGTCCGCATTTCTATGATCATCGGAATAGTCCTCCGGCTCGTGCGAGCCGCCATCGGCCTCGGAGCTCAACCAGATTGGCGCGCACATTCCAAACCTTACGGCCGACGGTGGTACCCTCATATTCAACTCAAATAGCGGAAGCAGTTAACGGATGCACCAAGCGCCTAAGGTGAGTTTCCCAAGTACCAATTTCGAAGTCGAAATCGTGTTGGCCATCTCGTTTTCCAGTTGCGTCCGCCTCCTTTGGCGAAGCGGTTGGTTTGGCGATCCGAGCCGTACGGTGGTGCGGTGCATGGAAGATCTGATTAGTTTTGGTTCGCTCTGCCATTACCACTCTGAATCCTTGACAAAGTAGCGGACTGCCAGTACGGCGGTGAGCTCTCTAAAGACGACGTAGCTGGGTTGACGACCTATGGTTCGATGTTATCGTGTGGCAAGGTCTGCGGAGGCCGCGCAAGAATGCAGAGCACGGGTTCAACACCGGCAGTGAAGCCCGATCGGCATAGACCACTACAGCGATTTTTCCGGGATCTTGGGCCGGGATTAATCACTGGCGCGGCGGACGATGATCCGTCCGGGATCTCCACCTATTCGGTGGCCGGCGCGGCGTATGGCTATGCGGGTTTGTGGACCGCGCTTTTCTCCTTTCCACTGATGGCCGCAGTGCAACTGATGTGTGCGCGGCTTGGCATGGTGACCGGCCGTGGACTTGCGGCAGTGATCAGAACGCGCTACCCGCCGCCGGTATTGTGGTTCGCGTGCGCGCTGCTCATTGCCGCAAATGTGTTTAATATTGGAGCCGACCTTGGGGGCATGGCAGACGCGATGCAGATGGTGACAGGAATCCCCCGCTACTTCGGAACGCCTTTGTTTGCCTTCTTGATCATTGGGCTTTTGTTCTGGACTTCCTACCGGACCATTGCACGCATCTTTAAGTGGATGACGCTCGCTCTGTTGGGTTACGTGATCACGGCATTGTTGGCACGGCCCGACTGGTTGCAGGTGATGCGTGCAACCTTTATTCCGCATGTGGAGTGGACTCGTTCGTATCTTTCTGTATTGGTCGGAATTCTAGGGACGACGATTTCGCCATATCTGTTCTTCTGGCAGGCGGCGCAGGAAGTAGAGGAGGACCGGGCGCGTGGCAAAACGACGGTGGCTCAACGACGGGGCTCCACGGACGAAGAGTTGGCTACAGCCACGAAGGACGTGGTAACGGGAATGTTCTTTTCGAACCTGGTTATGTACTTCATCATCTTGACGACCGCAGCAACGCTCCATGCGCATGGGATGAAGAATATCGAATCGGCGCGACAGGCGGCCGAGGCCCTGCGGCCGCTGGCGGGCAAGGGTGCATATTGGCTGTTTACTTTAGGATTGGTGGGTACGGGAATGTTGGGAGTGCCGGTGCTGACGGGCTCTTGCGCCTACACGATAGCCGAGGCAGCGCGATGGCGGGCGGCCTCCTTGAACAAGAACTTCCACTTGGCAGGCCGATTTTACGGCGTGATCGCAGTATCGGTGCTCGTAGGGCTTGCGCTCAATTATGCGGGATTAAACGCGGTGAAGATGTTGTTCTGGTCAGCCGTCCTAAATGGCATTCTGGCGCCCCCGCTTGTAATTCTCGTTGTGTTGCTGACGAGTGACAGAAAGGTAATGGGTAAGCGCGCTAACGCGCTTGGCGCACAAGCGCTGGGATGGATTTGCGCTGTTCTCATGAGCGCTGCGGCTCTGGCCCTACTAATGCTCTAGCAAAGTTGGGTCCTAGAACGTTGAGCTGATTCGGTTCCGAAACCGGGATCTCGGAAGTGAACGTGCCCGGGGCGCGGACAGATGGCCTGCTCACTCGCGGTTTCGACTGCATCAAGCAGATCGCCGAACTAGCGCGGCGTGACGGGCAGTTGCATGACATAAGCCTCGGGATCAGTTCGGCGAAAAACGGATTTACCGCGCACTGCAATTCAGCGCCGGTGCCGGTTGCCGAAACTCGACTGCGGACCCACTGTGAGCGGCGCAAATACACAGAGAGGGCAAAGACCTGGTTCAGTATTTGCATCGAACCGATCGATGAGTCGCTAAGATTTGCGTTGAACCTCGATTACGAATGGCACGCAGACTCACGGTTGGAAGAGTTAACGGCTCGTGCGCCGCGTGGCGGGACCCTTGCGCAAGCCTTGCGTCAATCGGGAAACGGCGAAAAGTCGGACGTAATGATACATGTCCTTGCGGCAGCGGACGCAAGTACAAGAAATAGGATGAACCCACAAGCTTCGCGGCGAAGCTGGTCAAGTACGTACGGAGTTCGTCACGCACGCGGTGGCAAGACCGCCAGGTGTTCTTCTTTTGATCCTTTAAAGGCGGCCAGGTCCTCGAAGTTGTGATGCAGCCCTTCGACCGCTGCAGGAAAGATTGGGCACGCGAACCAGGGAAGGCCTTATGTCGATTGAAGTAAACAAACGCTCACAGCCGCGGTCGGGAATTCCATAGGCAAAACCTCGATTCCAGCTCGCCGCTAAAAGAGTAGTTTCGTTCTAACACGCCAACGATATTGTGATCTTTGCGTACAGGAGGTGACCGATCACAGAACAACGGGGAGACGAAAGCAAGTGGATGCCGAGCCAAGCCATATGAGTCGAACTCATTGATTTCGCTTGCAGCAACAGAATTGTTGACGCCCTCCCACGATCCGCATTTCGATGGCAGCTCCCGTGCACTCACATCTACCGTGAGCATCTGCGCCATGACCACCGAGAAGACGACCGAACCTATCTAGCTCTATTAAGACGTTTCTGGAACTGTGCTGGCGTAGCGGTCATCGGCTGTTCATGCTTTACCCAAGATGATGCCCAAGACGAATAATCAGGCGCCCCGGCAGGCAACTCGAGAGCACGACTAAACTACCTTCGGGCTCACTTTCAAATTGGAGGAAGAGCAGACCATGTCCTCTATACAACCGCTGTGGGACCCAGATCTCGTAGCATGGGTTCATTTCGGCGACCTTCATATTACGGACACTTCGGGAGAGAATTACCAGGATTTCCTTGAATTGATCGAGCACGCAAACGTTTGTTCCACGGGCCAGATCGACAAGGGGCCGCCGGGATTTTCGATAATAACTCTCGATCACAATATTGTCAGTTGGAAATTCAAGGAACTCGACACGTGGCCGTTCGTGATGATCACTTCTCCTGCGGACAAGAACTTGATTACAGATTCGAGCAAGGCAGATGAAGATAACGCGATCGGCGCGTATCCGAACAAAGGAATCCTTGGCACGCGGCTCGGACCGAACAAGAATGGCACCAAGGGCCCATGGCCGTCGTGGCGCGATAGGCGCTGGCGTCAGTAATTCCTCATTCCATGCACGAGACCACGATTATTGCGATTTTAATCTTCCTGGGAACCTACCTCGTCGTTGCGTGGGGTCGATTGCCCGGACTCCACGTGGACCGCACGGGTGCAGCTCTGATTGGTGCGAGCTTGATGGTGGTCTGTGGAGTCCTGACCCTGAACGAAGCTTATAAAGGAATCGATCTAGACACGCTGGTTCTGCTGCTCGGAATGATGATTGTGGTGGCTTATCTGAGGCTTTCTGGTTTTTTCGCGCTCGTGAACTCGTGGGTACTGCGGCATACGCATCATCCCCTCATAGTAATGATTGCCGTCGTGTTTGTTTCCGGGTTCTTCTCTGCATTCCTTGTGAACGATGCCATCTGCCTTGTAATGACGCCGCTGGTGGTGGATCTAGTTTCCAGTTTGCGGAGGAATCCCATTCCTTACTTACTGGCGATCGCAATGTCCTCTAACATCGGGAGTACCGCAACAATCACAGGGAATCCGCAGAATATCCTGATTGGCAGCTTCTCTCATATTCCTTATGTGCGCTTTGCGGCTGCACTTGCGCCCACCGCGGGCATCGGACTCGTGATTACGGTTGTCCTGATCTTCCTTTTCTTCCGGTCCGAGTTTCACGGAAATCATTTCAAACCGCCAGAGCACCCGGTCCGTTACAGCAAGCCGGTCGCGATCAAGTCGGCGCTCGTCACCATATGCATGGTCGTTCTCTTCTTCGTTGGGCAGCCCCCTGCAAAAGTTGCCATCGCGGCCGGTGCCTTTCTTCTTATTACGCGCCGCGCAAAACCCGAGAAAATCTACCGTGAGATCGATTTCCCCTTGCTGCTGCTGTTCGCTGGCTTGTTTGTTGTCGTAACAGGGATTGAGAAGACGGTGTTCACTCCCAACGTCCTTGCCTATGCCATGCAGTTTCACTTGGAACGTGTTCCCGTGATCAGCGGCATCTCTGCGGTCCTCTCAAATATTGTTAGCAACGTTCCGGCAGTACTGGTCTTGAAGCCCTTCGTCTTGCAACTGAAGCAACACCAGGAGCAAGCTTGGTTGGCGCTTGCCATGAGTTCGACCTTGGCGGGCAATTTCACGATTCTGGGATCGGTTGCCAACCTGATCGTCGTCCAGCGCGCACGCCAGAAGGGCATAGAAATAAGATTCTGGGATTACTTTAAGGTCGGCGCGCCGCTTACTGTAATCACCATCGTGATTGGAATTCTTCTCCTTACAGTTGGATGAGAGATTGTCTGCGCGTCTGATCCTGTCCAAAGTAAAGAGGCGGCAATACAGCCCTAAGTTTGTTCTGTTCGCAAAGAGATCAATGCTTGTACGCGTTGATCACAAACGCGGGGCGACCTGCTCGGCCACAAAGATGTGGAAACTCATTAACCACATCAGAATGAACAAAACACGCCGCGTCTCACGAGCCGTCGATTTGGCGACCGGTTTGCCTCTGTTCTACGTGTAAGGGCTCCGCAGGTTATGCGGTGTTAAGAGAGGCGACAGGTGATTCCGTGGTTTCTGGGACCAGATCTCTTGAGGGCCTTCGTGCTGGTCGCCTTGGGAATGATCGTTTTTCAGCTCGCTCGCCATCGCTCGATGCAACGACCAATTCTATGGATCGTTGTAGGAGTTCTTGCTGCGGGCGTCCTCTATTCTTTCGCGGACCTGCTCAGTGATCTTATCTGCCATGTTCGATTCCGAGTATTCAAGAATCCGGCTTAAGAAAGGAAATGTTTGTGCAACTCAAGAAGTATTCTCTTGGCGCGCTGCTAGTGTTATTCCTACTGCTCACGGCATGTGGACCGGCAGGCCCGGCTCTGGGATTAGGGCCGGCATTCGACCAGCTTGCCGGTCTCGTGTTTATCATCGTCCTGTTTGTGGGAGGCTACTGGGCGGTGAAATCTTCTGCTACATCACCGACAGGGCACGCTATGTTAAAGGACGTAACGTCTGCGCAGGAGACTCTGCGCGAACGTTATGTCCACGGCCGAACCGAACAGGACAAGCAGCCAAGCGCTGAAGAAATCCTACGCGAGCGGTACGCCCGAGGCGAGATCGACCGAAAACAGTATTTGGAAATGCTCGAAGACCTCAAGAAAAAAGTAGCGGCGCGCGACAAAGCGCTCGCAGGGCAGGGGAGCTCTGCCTTGAATGTACTGGAGGATAATCGTGTCCTCTGCTGAGCCCGCGAAGCGCTCCAGAGAACGCGCGCGTAAAGAAAAATCGGTCCTTCGCGCTCCCAGAGACACCAAGGACAGCGGAGTTCGACTGAATTGCAGTCGCTCCGGAAAAGTCAAGCTAACATTGGCAGAATTCCGTAAGCAAGTCCCACACAACCGGACCAGGTTTGGCACTGCCCCAACTGTGGCGCGGTTGCCGAGCTCAAGGAATGAAATAGTTCGAACTGTCAGCCCGGCACGCGTTTGACGGACGTGCGTGCCAAGGCGAATCGAACATCTCTCTTATAAGCACCATCGAAGTGATTGTCGGAAGAAGGGATTGTTTGGACGCAAAGACAACGATCGCTGTCCGTGTTCCGCTCGGCCTAGGATCGTTTCATTTCTAATGCCTGGCTGTCCTTCCTTATTTTTGAAGCGGTTCCGGAGCCGAGTTGGTTCGCAGTTTTTGGCATTCTGGTTGCTCTCTCGAAGATTTGGAAGGATGGCGATCAAATGGCTATTGCAAAACACACTCATCCGAGTTTTTGGAAATCTCTCGTGGAGGGTCACCTTTTTACGGCGGTACTATTCGCGAGTCTTGGTGGACTACTGCTGGTGACACCAGGCTGTGCGCAGCGCGTGCCGCCCCCCGCCAGGCTATGCAGCACCTCCACCCCCGCCTCCAGGTGGTCCTCCGCCCCAACCCGCGCCCGTGGGCGCCGGAAGCACCGTGAGTGGGATAGTCCGGAGTTTCAATTATGGTCCAGGCGGCGTGGACGGCCTGATTCTTGACCAAGGCACGATCGTGCACTTTCCTCCCGAGTATGCGAACCAAGTCAACGCACTAGCGCCCGTCGGAGCCTCGGTGGCGGCGAGCGGTTGGTCGCACCTCGGACCAGCCGGCGATACAGTCTTCGACGGCACAAGGATCACGAATCGGCGCACGAATGCAGCGATTACCATAACAGCGGCAGCACCGCCACCGCCAGACGGCTCGAGGACCACTATCAGCGGTGTCGTTCAAAACTTTAACTACGGTCCGGGTGGCCTGGACGGTTTGATCCTTGATCGGGGGACCGTGGTCCACTTTCCGCCTGAGTACGCGACTCAGGCAAGCTCGGTCGCTCCCATCGGATCGGTTGTGTCAGCTTCAGGCTGGTCGCACATCGGGCCTGCAGGAGACAGCCTCTTCGACGCCGATTCGATTACAAATCAGCGCACCAGAGCTTCGATGACTGTGGCGAACAGTCCTCCTCCGCCCCCGCCTGGACCAGCTGGACCGCCGCCACCTCCGCCTCCAGGTGCAGCACCGCCTGCACCAGCATCCGCCTATGCAGTTGCGCCTCCGTCTCCACGAGGTCGTCGGCCGCGACCAGGTGGTCCACAACCTCCGCCACCGCCAGGTGCTCCGGTGTCAACGGTTGGTCATGGGGCAGTCGTGCCTCCCCCGCCGCCGGACTCCGCCGGCCCAGACACCGCTGGAGGCTGGCCCCGACTCTCTTACACGGTTCGCAGTGCGATCCAGCGCTTCAATTTCGGTTCCAATGGAGAGACCAATGGTGTGCTGTTACAAAATGGCACGCTTGCCCTGCTTCCTCCGGAACTCGCAACCCAGGTTCTCTCGTCGGGCCGGGTTGGGACAACAGTCTCGATTGCCGGTACCGCGCGACAAGGCGTTGATGGAAGGACGGTCGTGGATGTCCAAACGATCACGGTGCGGGGACGTGTGATCGGTTCAGCTCCACCACCTGTCGCGCCGTAACGAGACCAGTTCCTCTGTCTTTGGCACGGTGAGGCGGCGTGCCGAGGAGCGCGACCGTCTAAATACGACCAAAGGGTTCAGAGATGGATTGATGAAACCGGTGTGCCGCATAGTCTTGCTCTGGGTCGCGGCGGATTCATTTAACCTGACGAACCACAGGAATCCAAGCGCCTACGTTGGGGTAGTGACATCGCCGCTCTTCAGGCAGCCGGATCCCGGCTACGACGGACGAGAGAGCAATTTTCCGTCCGCTTGCATTTTTGACTGCCGGATGAACACCTGAAGTTTATTGCTCGCGTTAACGCTGCGGTTTCTTCCTACGGCTTTCCAGCCGCCTCACGCTACGACCGACATTCTCAATCAGAATTGCGATCAGACCGGCAAACAGGACTGGTCCTTTCCATTTGTCTGGGAGCGGCCCCGGCAGCAGAAAGACCGTAACCGCGGCCCAGAAGACGATCGCGATCGCGAGACTTCCATCGTCGACAAATAGTCCCCAGAGTTCAAGCCAAAATCGGCGGAAGAATCTCACCGCTGAGCCTCTTTTTTCAATGTTTACTCAACTGATCTACTTGCTTCATAAACTGAACTGCTACCTGGTATTTCGCGAACCGGACGGCTGCAAGAGATGCACTCAAAAAGCCGATGACTAGGCCGATAATGGCCCAGTCATGCCCGAACCAAGGAAAATGCAAACCTTCGCCGATCCAAAATACGCCAAACGCGGACAGGAGGATGCCGACGGAGAATTTCAAGGTATTCTCCGGCACACGGGCTAATGGCCTATGGAGAACGACTCCGAGGAAGACAACCAGTATGCCAGCAGCTAGCGCCCCAAAACTTGCTGGTAGCAGCATGTTCCCGGTAGCGCCGACAGCAACCACAATGAAGACGACCTCCACGCCCTCGATCAGGACAGCCTTAAAGCTGGTAACGAAACCGACGCCATCTACCGCTATGGTTCGGAAATCACCGCCCGTTTGCAATGCCTCCGTCTGGCGAGCAAAGATGCTTGCCTCGTCATGTAGATCCAATGCTCCACTGGCGCGGAGAATCGCTTTCCTCAGCCAGCGCATACCGAAGAGCAGCAGCAACAGTCCCACCGAGAGCTGCAACATTCTTACCTGAATGAATTGCAAAGTGGGACCGAAAGCCACGACGAGAACGGCAATGAGTGTAGCTCCTGCAATTGCGCCTGTTAAGGCAGAGCGCCATCCCCTAGTCACGCCCACTGCGAGCACAATCGTTAAAGCCTCTACAAATTCGACAAAGGAGGCCAAAAATGATGCCAGAACTGCCGGTGTGCTATGTGCCCAATCCATTCACAGAACCGTCCAGCTTGTCAAAGTCCACCTCACTTCGTTGTTTGGCCGTGTCTTGGACAGGAGGAGGAAGAGCATCGAAATCGATCTTTTCTTCCTGTCCTGCAAAGGCGATGCAAGCGACGAGCAAGATCAGAGCGGAAATGTTGAGAAGCATAGCAGTGCTAGAGCGTGTCATGTTTCTTCCTCCTCAAGGCCGTGTTCTCGCAACTTTTCGTAGAGGAGTCTGCGATGGATGCCCAGCAATTCGGCTGCACGCGACTTGTTTCCCTCCGCTTTGCGGAGCGCGCGCTCAACCATAGACTTCTCTGCAGCTGCAAGGTTAACTTTCCACCCCTCTTCCAGTGAAATCTGCTCAGTCCAATGCGCCGCTTCACGGTGGGCCACGGGATACAGTTGAATGTCGCTTTCGTCAATGATCGCGCTTCGTGCCAGTACGGCAGCCCGTTCAATCGTGTTCTCTAGCTCTCTCACGTTTCCCGGCCAGTGGTAATCGCATAACATCGCCAAGGCACTGGGCGTCATCGACACGATGCGTCCCCCGCGCCGCAGAAAATGCTGCACCAACGGGGGTATATCTTCGCGCCGCTCCCGCAGCGGTGGTAGTTCGATCGTGATCACATTCAACCGATAATAAAGATCTTCGCGGAATTTGCCCTCGCCGACAGCTTCTTCGAGATTACGAGACGTGGCAGTGATGACGCGAAGAACTACCTGGATTGGTGTGTTACTTCCCAATCGCTCGATTGTCCGTTCCTGCACGGCTCGCAACAACTTGGATTGAAGTGCGGGCACCAACTCTCCTATTTCATCCAGGAAGAGAGTGCCTCCTCGCGCTTCTTCGAAGCGTCCGATGCGCCGGTACATCGCATTTGTAAATGCGCCCTTTTCGTGCCCAAATAGCTCCGATTCGAGAAGAGTTTCGGGAATCGCGGCGCAGTTTACCTTCACGAGAGGCCCCTGTGCGCGGCTGCTGTTGTGGTGGATCGCATTGACCACCAGTTCCTTGCCCGTACCGGATTCGCCCCGCACCAATACCGTCGCATCACTCGCCGCAACCTGGCCGATCAGCTTGTAAACGTGTTGCATGGCCGGACTGTGCCCGATCATCATCGGAACCTCGCTGCTAACGATGAGCCGTTCGACAGAAGCGTCGGAGCGACGCGACAGTGTCCGGCGCTTCAGGGCTCGCCTCAATAGTGGAAGGAGCTGCTCGAAATCGATGGGCTTGGAAACGTAGTCATATGCTCCGAGCCGCATCGCGTCGATCGCGATATTGCTGTCGCCGTGAGCCGTCATCACAATCAACGCCGTGTCCGATCCGGACTCCCGCGCACGACGCAGAACGGAAAGCCCATCCAGCCCAGGCATGCGAACGTCAAGCAGGGCCACATCTGGTTCTTCTCGCAGTAAGCTCGACAGGGCCTCGCTCCCGTTATCAGTAGCAATGACTCGAAATCCCTGATTCTCCAACAGCTCGGTCAAAGATAATCGCGCAATCGTCTCGTCCTCCGCTATCAGAATCGTTTCGATTGACATAAGTTCCTATTTCGGTAGTTCGACGACGAATGTTGCACCGGCTCTGCCGGGCTTGTAAGTGAGTTGGCCGCCCATACTCTGCATAAGCTCCCGCGATACCGCAAGGCCCAGGCCAACACCGTTTGCTTTGGTCGTATAAAACGCTTCGAACAGGTGTTCTTGCTGCTCTCCTGTGAGCCCCGGTCCTTCATCGCTCACTTCGACGGCGACATGATTGGAATCAGGATGCATCCTTATAAGGACACTGCCTCGCTCCGTGGTGGCCTCGATAGCGTTCAAAACAAGATTCATCACCACCTGCATGAATTGCCGTTCGTCTACAGAAGCTTTGACTTCGGGTTCATTCGCCTGAAGCAGGAGCTGCACCCCGCGTTTTTCTGCCTGGGGCTGCGTCAATTGAATACACCGCTCCAAGAGTGAGTAAATGCATTCCATTTTCATCTGAGGCGGACGCCCCTGCTGAAACGCAAGCAGATCCGACAATAGCTGGTTCATGCGATCGACTTCGTCCCTGACCAGACGAAAGTCTTCCCGGCGAAGGGTATTCCTGTCCAGCCGGTGCTCCAGCAATTGCATGCACAGGCGAATACTGTTGAGTGGATTCCGGATCTCGTGAGCAATCGAGGCGACAAGTCGTCCCGTGGTTCTCAGACGATCTTCACGGCGGAGCTCGGCTTCCAGTTTTCTGCGGACATCCGCCATTTCGTTGATCGCACGACTGATCTCGCCCAGTTCATCCTTGCGCTCCGAGAGCCCGTGTCCGAAATCGGCTTTTAATGCAGCCAAGCCTCGCTTGATCTCAGAAATGCCGCGGTGGAGCTGAACGCTCGTCCCCAGTACGCCTGCGGCGCCAATGAGTGCGGCAGTAATAAGAACGGCCAGCAGCAGGCTTCGCCGCCTCTCGGCGGCTTCCGCTTCTCCCGGCAGGCGCTTCATGGCCCATACGGTAATGCCATCCTGCATCGCAGCCCGAATAACCACCAGGTCCCGCTTTCCACGCAATACTTGCTCTGCGCTTCCTCGTGCGAGCGACTGCGTGATGACGGACTCAATGGAACTGCGCTCGGCGGCTGGAACATCTATTTTTGGTGTGGCTCCGTCGTGCGTCGGAAACGAGTAACCGAGGAAGGTGGAGACATTCCAGTATCCGCCTTCAACTCCTGGGTAGGAGCTGAGCACTGCTTCGGAGATGGCTCGCAGCGACAGATCTCGAGCTCCGACGGGCAACGACGACCACGAATCATCCGACGAGATCCGCTCCCGGTATTGCCGCTTCAGATCCTTAATCGCGCTCTGCAAAGCTCTGTTTGTATCTGCGAGGACAAACCCCTGAGCGTGCCGGATCGCATCCGAGATGACTAAAACACTCGAAGCGGCCACGCAAGCTACGGCCAGCAGTGCGGATAGAAGCTGTAGTTGTAAGCGTCGTTTCTGCAGCAGCGCTTTCATCGCACCGGTTGAGCAGAAGGTTCACGGATTGCTGCTTGCGCCAGATTTTCTAGCGCGTGGGTAATGTCATCCGCGCACTTTGTGTACTCGTCGGCGGCAAGCCAGTTGGAAGCTTGATAAGACTGCAACGCCAGCTGATAAAAGTGCTGCGCAAGAGCAGCAAGCCGCTCTGGTTTTGGATTCGGGATTTGCTGGAGAAAGAAATCGGAAAGCCGAAGGCGGAAATACACTTGCCGTAAGTGATCGGAAATTGCTTGCGGGGGTGGGGGCGGCGGACCCTTTGCTTCTTCGCGGATGTGGTTTATATGATCGAGGACATGCCGGAATGCGTCCGCCGCGCCTAGCAGCCGATCGGCGACAAAAAGCTGCCCACTCTTGAGTTCTTGCTCGGAACGCTCCAAATAACCCGTCCCGAAGCTTGCAATTTCATGCTCCATCGGATCCCCGTTGCGAACCTGAGTTAGTCCTCTCCGTACGTCAGCGATTCGTTGCTGCAATCGTCTCGGATCGCGCTCCGGTCCCGGTGGACCAGGTGGCCCGCGACGACCGGGAGGCGGCGGAGGATGTGGAGGTCCAGGCGGTCCTTGTGCAAGCGCTAAGGTTCCCAGAATCCCAGCGAAAACGCATAGCGACACCGCGCGGCTCCATCGAGCAGCCATCCACACGCGAGGAAGGAGCAAGGCGAAGCCCATTCGTTTCTCTTGCATTTGCAAGCTTCCGGAGTAACCGAATGTACGGTTTCCACGCATAGCTGCAACATTAGCGTACATTTACATGCGCTTACGATCATGTTGCAGCGCCTCATCGCCAGTACCACCTTTCTTAGCGACGGCCTTGGAGAAACGGGAGCTTTCTGAACAAGCATTGGTCGAACACCGAACCAAGCCGTCCACCCGCAAGGGCTGACAGTCGTGCCCAAACACGAACCTTCAACGGGTTAGGTCGATCTGTGCGACTCAACCCAGCTTGGCATCCGAGTTGCCTCTCCAGGACACATCACAGACACTCATTCAGATCAGGTGCACAGATATGGGCCAATCAATGAGCGACAGCATCAGAGTATTCTTTGCGCTGTTCTGTATCGGCGCCCTTCCAGTAGTTGCGATTTCCGCGATCTGCGTGATGGCGCGTTTGCGCGCCCTGTGGGAATAGCAGACGTTTCTGTCCAGACTGGGCGATGACACAAGGAGATTAACGAACGCAATGAGAGAACACAATTCAACGCGCAGCCATTTTGGACTCAACGCCGCTAATTTTTTTCAGGCCGAAATGGTCGGCGTCGTTCTCCCGGTCTTGAGTGCATTTTTGTGGGAGGCACATTGGCGCTACGACACAATCGGACTCGCCACTGCCGCCGCAGGGTTGGGGACCTTGATTTTCCAAACGCCAGCAGGTTTGATCACAGACCGATGCTCCAGGCGTCGTCTTCTCTTCGCCGCGGCGGCAGTACTGACCGGCGCTTGCTTCACGCTGATTCCTCTGGTGCCTCACTCCTCGCGATGGATCGATTCGCTGTTGTTCCTTGCAGGCTCGGCGCAAACCTTCTTCGTCCCGTTGCTGGGCGCACTCGCGCTGGCACTGGTTGGGCACAAAAGGCTGAGCCGCACGATGGGAACCAACCAAAGTTGGAATCACGCCGGAAATATCGCGGCTGCGCTAACGCCTATGGGGCTGGTTGCCGCAATCGGATTGAATTCGATTTTCTATGCTGTTGGAGTCTCGTCAGTTCTGGCCGCTATATCCGTGTTGTTGATCCGTGAGCGCGACCTCAATGAGCGGCTGGCAACCGGGTTAACCCGGGACGATGAGCAGGCGGTGAAGTGGACAGCACTTCTTCGCGACCGCGTAGTTCTCTTTCTGTTCATCTCGATTTTCCTCTTCCATCTGGCGAATGCGCCAATTCTGCCGACGGTTGCTTTATATGTAAAGAAGCTTGGAGGGTCGGACGATCTCATGACCGCGACCGTTCTTACGGCGCAAATCGTCATGGTGCCCGTCGCGCTGCTTGCGGGAAAGTACGGCGACCTGTGGGGGCGAAAACCAGTGATGGCCATTGCCTTCTGGGTTCTGCCCTTGCGAATCCTGTCCTATTCCTTCGTCAGTACTCCAAGCGCGATCGTTTGGCTGCAATCGTTGGACGGAATCGGCGCCGGAATTTATGGTGTGGCCGCCGTTGCGCTCTCAGCCGATCTGACGCGTGGTAAAGGGCGTTTCAATACGCTGATGGGACTTTTCGCCACGGCGCTTGCCGTGGGAGGCGTACTGGGGCCGCTGATCACTGGTTTCCTCGTACAGCACCTCGGGTTCAAGAGCACCTTCTATTTGTTCGCAGCTCTCGCGACAGTTGGAGCCATCGTATTCACAACGTTCGTACCCGAAACCAAAGCTGAGAATAGCCCCACGACCGCACCGGCACTCGCCGAGGCGTGATGGTAGGTTACGCCAGTCCCGAATCGTGCGCCCGCAAAAAGCGTTTCCTTGACTGATTCATCAATTCCGACAGCCTATGGCTCGTGATCAACGAAGCTGCATATTGCCCTATTGCGGACATGAGCGCGGCTTCGCAAAGGGTTAGTTCCAAAAGAAACTTCAAAGTGATCGAAAATCGGACATTCCTCGTACGTGGAGAGTACGTGCCGCAGAGGTGAAATAGAGTGCAAAGTCGTTGCGCTCATGACCATCGTGCCGCCCATGAAGCATTTCTGGGCCTTTTTCTTAAGTGGACTCGCGCGGAATACTTGGCCGCCTACGTGCTTTCCAGCCGGTGTATGTCGAAAACAGACTTTCTACACGTAAAGCCACCGTGCGCGCACACTCTGCAGCTTGTGGGATCAGCCAAGCATGCAACATGCTGGCATCGTGTCATCGAAGCGGAAGAAGTGAATGGCATTCGGGTGGCAAGAAAGCCTGAGCTGAAGAAGAAAGCAAAGGCGAAGCACGCTTAATGAGATTCTCCGTTTATGTCGCGGAAGCAAGATATCGATCAATCGACGCAAATTGCGGACTCGAGGCCACGATGTCGGCGCCATTCCTGGTGATGAAATCGAGTACCTGCGTTCCAGGGGAGCACGCTCCGAAAGCGAAGCGGGCCAAATTTCTAAAATCGCCCTCTTGTTGAAGGACCGCGTGCTGGCCGCTTTCGTCATATCATCTTTTCTTTTTCACTTCGCCAACGCGGCAATGCTGCCGCAGCTCGGCGAACTCCTGACGCGGGGGCGTGCACGCGAAGCAGCTCCTTTCATGTCAGCAGCCGTTACCGTAACGCAGATCGTGATTGCTCTGACGGCTTCCGTTGTCGGAAAGTGGAGTTCCAAATGGGGACCCAGACCACTGCTCTTAATCGGTTTCGCTGTGCTTCCGATTCGAGGTGTCCTGTACACGCTGACCAGTTCCGTACCTTTATTGATCGCGATTCAAACGTTAGACGGACTGGCGAATTCCATCTTCGCTGTTGCCTCCACGGTTTTCGTCGCAGATAGAACCCGAGGGACCGGCCGCTTTAATCTGGCCATGGGCGGTTTTGGAACCATCGTTGGAATCGGCCCGTTTTGAGCAACCTCGTAAGAGGCGCAATTGCCCAAGCTGACAGATTCCGCATGAGTTTCTTGGCGCTGGCAGGCATCGCATCGGTCGCCTTCCTTTGCCTGTTTCTCTTTGTTCCGGACTCACGTGTCCGATGTTCTGAGGCAAAGACTGCAAGATCCTTGCTCGGTGTGGCCGTCGACCGGATCGCATGATCAACAGCTTTTGACCAAAAAAGGAAAAGGAGAATGCTTTGAAAGCCGAATGGATCTACCCGTTTATTATTTTGGGCGGAATTCTGCAAACCTGCGGTGCAGCTATGAACGCACAGCTCTACGCCTCTCTTTCCAATCGCTGGCTCTCTAGCGCCGTGTCCTTTGCGCTCATCACGGCTTTTTTTGTATGTCTATATGCGATGTTCCCGACCCCGCTGCCAACTATTGAGGGGCTTTCTTCCATGCCTTGGTGGGCGCCGATCGGCGGCTTGGTGGGTGCAGTCCAGGTCTATGCTGGACTCACACTCGTCCACAGAGTGGGCGCCGGGCCATTCGTTGGATTCACTGTTACCGCGGCGTTGATTGCATCACTTCTGATAGATCACTTTGGCTTGCTTCAGATGCCAGTACACACAATAAATTTGTGGCGCATCTTGGGCGCCGTACTCATGATCAGCGGTATCGTCTTGATTGCCAAATTTTGAGGGTTGCACCATTCTCAAGCCCTCAAACTCGATGAAAAGGCGTTAGTAGCTGCGCCACTAACAACAGGGTTTGGCTTCCTCGCCCAGCCCGACCTGGGAGGACTGATGCAATGAGGATGCGCAGGCCCGGCTGTTCTTCATCGATGAATCGAGCCTCGCGTCCGGCAAGCAGATGCGCGATTTCCTCCAAACCGTGCGGGCTGACGACCGAGTACTCCTCGTCGGGGACATCCGGCAGCATCAATCCGTAGAAGCGGGCCGAATGTTCGACGAGTTGCAAGATGCTGGCATGAACACGGCGAAGCTCGAGAAGATCGTTCGTCAGAAGGATGAAGGCCTCCGCCAGGTGGTCGAAGCCATGGCTGCGGGCCGAATTGTGGATGGCATCAATCTACTTTGTCAGCCAACACCGGATTCACTCGGTTGAGCATCGGCAGGAACGACTGGAGGCCATCGCGTGCCTTGCTGCCCCCGCGTCAGATACGCTTGTAAGGTTTCAGAGTTGATCCCGGCTTCTCTGAGATTCTTCGCAGCACGCGATGTCGGACCCAGGCCGTGAGCTTTATACCCCTGCTCTTCGGCCAATTCCCGGACGGCACTCAGAGCAGTTATCTTTCCTGTGCCAGCTCGTCAGCCGCGAGCTTCAATTTCTCATCCCGGTTCTGATGGGCAAGCTGCGTTTCGGAGTGTCTCTCTATTCCGGCACGTTGAATTCGATCGTCCGAGCACTCATCTCGCTATTCCGATGCGCTTCGACGTATACGTTCCATTCGCCGGCAAGTGGAAAAATCGGCTTGGCCATGTAAACGCCGGGACTTATTGCAGGCGCTCGAAATGTGTTCGTATGCGTGTGGTCGGGCATCTCGATCTGCAGCGTCACGGTGGCATCGATCAGCGGCTTGTGAAGGGCGTCGTTTATGTGAATTTCAAACGGCACTTCGACGCCAGTTTGGAGCTTGGCTGTGGGTTCAAAGCGGATGTTAAAATTGCCTTCACGTTCTACTGCTGCTAGCAGACCGATCGCACACAGCAAGAGAGCGCTGCATCTCACGAGACCATTTTAGCTAGAGCCCTTCTGCACAGCGGGGCCAAGCGCTGAATGCCAGAAATGCTACCGGCCGAGATTCTTGTCGAAGAAAGCGGTCATGATCCCATAAGCTTCCTTGGATTCGGGCAATTCAGCATCATTCCAGAAGGCGTGAGGCAGAGCTTCAAATACGATCAGGTGTGCGTCCACGCCAGCGCGTAGAAACGCCCGATGCAGGATCGTGGTCCCGCTCAGCAAGAGGTCCCGGCTACTAGTGATGAAAAGGGTTGGCGGGAGTCCGTTCAAATTTGCATAAACCGGCGAGAGAACAGGATCTTTTGTGTCGGTTGAAGCTACATAAGGGCTCAGCGTTACTTGCTTTGAAGGTGGCTTGAGCGGTCCAGACAATCCATTCAGGGCGTAAATAGCTTGCGAATCGCCGGTGCGGCTGAAATCACCATTTCCAGAGAAGACGCCCAGAACGCCCGGGAGCGGGAGGCCCAACTGGCGCAACTTCACCGTGACCTCAGCCGTCAAGATGGCGCCTGCCGATGTTCCATACAATCCGATATTGCGGGGCTCGTAGGTCTTTAGGAGGTTCTTAAATACGGCAACAGTGTCTTCCACCGCGGCTGGAAATGGATGTTCCGGCGCCAGTCGGTACAGCACGGCAACCACCTTGGTCTGTGTCAAATTCGCGATGGGAATGGTTTCTGTCAGTGAACCGGAATCCGAATTGAATCCCCCTCCATGAACGTTAATCAGAACACGATTCCGCCTGTTCTCAGGAATAATTAGCGGAGTGATCACTTTCGTGGGCACGCTTGCGATGGTCTCCTGTTCGATGTTCACCGGATAGAGCGATCGTGATTTTTCGCCTGCCCTGCTTTGCCACGCGTCAGTCTTGGCGCGGCGCTCTTTTAAAGTTTCTGGCACAGCGGCATCCGAAACACGTCTGGCGAGAATCTTCTGCGCCTCGGGACTGATGGTTGTGGGCACCGGAACTACTCTGGTGATGTGCGCAGTGCCGGTAGCATCAATGAAGCTTGTGTCAGTTTGCGGGCCGGAGTGCGATTCGTTTTGTTGGCCCACGCCTATTGTCAAGAGTGCGCCGATTAACAGCACACTCCCGCCTGCAAGTTCTGCTATGCGCCTTAGCTTAGACATACTTTTGATTCGGTCCTTCCTCGATTTACTATCATGAATCGCTTGGTGCCTCGGATTAGCTTAAGGATCGGTTTCTGTAGGCTCGCTTTGGCTCTCCTCATCACGAGCCTGCCGCTTCTGTCCGCGAGCAGTTGGAAATTGGTGTGGAGCGATGAATTCAATGACCATAAAGGCGCGGCACCCGACCCGTCGAAATGGACTTTCGATCTGGGAGGTGGTGGCTGGGGCAATCATGAGCTCGAGGTCTATACGAGAAGTCCCGAAAACATATTTCAAGACGGCGACGGTCATCTGGTTATACGCGCAATCAAAACAGGTTCGGGCGGCTTCACTTCGGCTCGCATAAAAACAGAAGGAAAGTTCGGCGTGAAGTACGGAAAGGTCGAGGTCAGGATGAAAACTCCTTCGGGACAGGGCATGTGGCCGGCTTTCTGGATGCTCGGCGACGATATTGCCACCGTGGGCTGGCCGAAATGCGGCGAAATTGATGTTATGGAGAATATCGGCCGGGAGCCAGCAATCGTGCACGGCACCGTGCACGGGCCCGGATATTCCGGGAAAGCTGGCATTAGCTCCCAATACTCATTGCCCGGTGGACCGGCCTTGAGCGACGATTTCCACCTTTACGCGGCCGAGTGGTCGGCAGAATCCATCACGTTTTTTCTCGATGGTAAGGCGTATGCAACCGTCACTCCTGCCTCCCTCCCGAAAGGCGCGAAATGGGTCTTCGACCATCCATTCTTTCTGTTGCTCGACTTAGCGGTTGGCGGGAGTTGGCCGGGCGATCCCGATAAAACCACAAGGTTCCCACAGACGATGCTGGTGGATTGGGTGCGTGTGTGGCAGGCTGCTGAATAACATGTCGATTCCCACCGTCGCTTTTCAGGGCGAGAGAGGATCGTTTAGCGAGGAAGCCGCATACAAACTACTCGGGCGTCGTATCCGGCTGAAAGCATGCGAGAGCTTCTCGATGATGTTTCAGAGCGTGACGAGCGGAAAGGCGAGATATTGTCTGGCACCCATCGAGAACACCTTGGCCGGTTCCGTTTACGAAAACTACGATCACCTTATTGCCAATGATCTGCACATAATTGCGGAGGTCAGCTTACGGATCGTGCACAACCTTATCGCTTTCCCCAGCACTACGCTAAAGAATTTACGCCAGGTGTACTCACACCCCGTGGCGCTCGCGCAGTGCGGGGAATTCTTTAAGCGGCATCCGGAGATCGAGAAAGTGCCTTTCTACGACACTGCGGGGAGCGTCAAAATGTTGGCGGAGCGGGGGATTCAAGGCGCGGCAGCGATTGCGAGCCGCATCGCGGCTGATGTGTACAAGGCGCGAACGTTGGCGAAGCACTTAGAGGATCACCCGGAGAACTACACGCGCTTTCTGCTCATCTCGAAAACCGCGAAGATCCGTCCGACGGCCAATAAAGTTTCCATTGTCTTTTCCACCCGCAACGTGCCCGGAGCGCTCTTTAAGTGCCTGAGCGTTTTTGCTCTACGCGATATCGATTTGACCAAGATGGAATCGCGGCCCTTACGCGGCCGCCCTTGGGAGTATTTCTTTTGCTTGGATTTTGCGGGAAATGTCAAGGAGGAGCGATGCCGGAAAGCATTGGATCACTTACGTGAGGTCACCACGTTCTTGCGAGTGCTCGGTTGTTACGAAAGCGCGCCCACAGTGTGAATCTTCTTTCCTGCGCCGGCATCTCAGCGGCGCGAACGGAGTCTTTCCCGGGTTTCGAAAGCTTTCTTGAAGTCCTGCTCGAGCTCGCTATCGCCCAAATGCAGTCTCATCTTGTCTAGTTTTTGAATAAGTGAAGCGAGGGCTGATTCGATGTTGTCAATGTTGGTCATGCAAATGTCGCGCCAGAGCGAGTAAGGACTCTCGGCGAGGCGAGTAAGATCCCGAAACCCAGGACCCGCAAATTCCAAGGGCAGAGACTCCTCGCTCTCTTCGGCGATCAGGGTTGCAAGGCCGGTTGAGACAAGTTGCGGGAGATGGGACAGGAACGCGACTGCGCGATCATGGGCGGCGGCATCGGTTACGAACGGCAGGGCTCCGAGTTCGGTCAGTAGCGCGGAAAACGCCTTGACACGCTCATCTGCAAGATGCTCGGCATTCAACGGGACCAGAGCATACCTCGCATTGCGAAGTAGCGAAGCCTCGGCGTACTCTAAGCCCGACAGCTGTTTGCCGGCTATTGGGTGGCCGCCCAAGAATAAACTTCCCGCCCGAAAGACTTGCTCTGCTCGCTCACAGATCAAACGTTTCGTACTGCCAACATCGGTAACGAGAGCGAGAGGAGAAAACGCCGGTTCCAGGTTAGGCAGGAGGTCGAGGATGACTCGAACGGGCGCCGCCAGGATAACTAAGTCGGCGTTGCACACCGCTTCGGCTGGATCTTCCTCGGCCTCATTGATCACTTCGAGAGCGAGCGCTCGTTCGAGTACTTCCGGACGGTCGCAACCCCGTACCAAGCCCGAAAAAGCGTTTTCCTTAAGAGCGAGCGCCCAAGATCCCCCCAACAATCCCAGACCGACAATGCTCACCCGCTGAAAGAACATAGTTTCGATATACAGATAGCGCGGCCGCCTGAAATTGCGGACTTAGGGATGGTGGCCAGGAACGGAATTGAACATTTAGGCGACGTTTACAGTCAATAATCCCTTTGTTTTAAGAGCGCACTAAGAGTAGTGAAAGCTCTGAATTTGGATTCTATGCGAACGTTCGTAATAGAAGATCTGAGTCGAAACGGACTTCCAGGGTACCGGCGCATGCTGACGAGTCTAGCGCATCCTATATTCGAGGTCCTGCAAACAAGGTCGGCTTTGCTGCGGCGACTCGCGAATCTCATACCCGCTTCGAGATGTTGTGATCCACGCGCACATCCCCTTGTACGGGCGCTTGCCGGACTGCTCGTCGCGATCGCTTTTCGCGACCTTTTTGCGCTCTCTGCGAACCTATATGTAGAGGCGACTGGAGAATTCCAATGATGAAAAAAACCCTGGCACCGATCGCCCTAATGGTTGTGGCAACGGCAGCCTTGGGCGTATCGCACGCTGAAGCAGCCACAAACGCTGCGAAGACACCGGTCGTACTCGAGCTGTTCACATCGGAAGGCTGCTCCAGTTGCCCTCCCGCAGACCGGCTGCTGCAATCGCTGGATGAAAAGCAGCCGTTCACCAATGCTGAACTGCTGGTCCTAAGCGAACACGTTGATTATTGGAACGGCCATGGCTGGGTTGATCCGTACTCGTCCAGTTCGTTCAGCGCGCGACAGCTTCGGTACGCCGAGCAGTTCGGACTCGGCGAAGTGTATACGCCGCAATTAATTGTGGACGGCCAACGAGAGGCGGTGGGAAGCGACGACGTTGTGATCAGGAAAGCCGTAGAGATCGCCGCACGAAGCGAGAAGGTTTCGCTGACGCTTTCGAATGCCGTCCTCGACGGCAGCCGAATTAAATTTCATGTGGCATCTGCGGATCTCCCACGATCTGGGGGCGCTGCCACGGTTTACGTTGCGCTCGCCGAAAACAAAGTCCAGTCCAATGTCGGAGGCGGAGAGAACGGCGGTCGCTTACTGACACACGTAGCGGTTGTGCGAGTGCTTGCCGTGGTAGGAACATTGGAACCGGGGAGTTCGTTCGCCAAAAACGTCGTGATTCCCTTACCATCGCGCATGCCACCGACCGGCATTCGCGTCGTGGCTTTTTTGCAAGAGGACAAGTCGCACAAGATTGTGGGTGCGGCGCAAGAGAAGATCTAAGCCGCCGCTGCGACAAGCTCGCCGTCTGAACGGTGCCGGAACCTCACAGCACTTGTCTTCGTACGTCTTGTTGTACACCCTAACGCGAAAACTACGTCTACATAGGGTGCTCTCATGAAACTCTGGAACAATCTTCGATATGCCGCCCGGCAACTCGGCAAGGCCCCAGCCTTCACGATCACTGTTCTTGCCACATTGGGCCTGTGCATTGGTGCAAACACCGCTATCTATAGCGTCGTAGATGCCGTCTTCTTCCGCCCGCTGCCTTATCCCGATCCCGACCGTCTCGTCATGGTCGCCAATGTCTACCAGCACAATGGCGCATCCGAAACTGAAACCGGGCAAACCGGGAAAGTTTGGGAGCTCGTGCGCGATCACGCCTCCTTTCTCAACAGCGCTGTGTACGGCGGCAACGGCGGCGTCAATCTGTTCGCTGCCGGTCGCGTCGAATACGTTCAGCAGCAGCGGGTCAGCGCAAATTTCTTTGGCGTACTCGGTATCGCGCCGCTGATTGGACGCGAATTTACGCGGCAAGAAGATGTGCCTGGCGGTCCACCGCTTGCCATTCTTAGCTATGAAATTTGGCAACGTGTCTTTCATGGCGATGCGTCGATAATCGGCCGCACTGTCGACCTGCGTGGCGCGCCCTATACAGTCGTCGGCGTCATGCCGCGCGGCTTCCGAACCGATGCGCCCGCCGATCTCTGGACCCCTCTCCAACCCTCCACGTCCGGCGAGGGCGGCGGATCCAATTACGCCATCATCGGCCGCCTCAAACCCGGCGTCACGTTCGCGCAAGCCGGCGGTCAGTTGAACTCAATCATGCGTCCCGTAATAGATGAGAAGCATTTGCCGAGCGGCTTTTCTCTCGAGGAGAGGGCCGTGCCCATGCAAGTGGGACGCACGGCCGACCTCCGGTCAAAGATCGGCCTCATGTGGGGAGCGGTCGGGCTGGTTCTTGTTATCGGCTGCATTAATATCGCAGGCATTCTCCTCGCTCGCTCCGCAACGCGTTCTCGCGAGATCGCAACCCGCATGGCGCTTGGCGCGAGCCGTTCCGCTGTTATCGGCCAACTCCTCGCTGAAGCACTTCTACTTGCTGCTGGGGGTGGCTTGATTGGATTGGTTGTCGGCCAGCTTGCCACCTATGGCTTGATCCGGCTTAGCTCTGGCCAATTTGAAATTTGGCATCCTGTTCAACTCGATTTGCGTGTGATGGCCGTCATGCTGGCACTCTCTCTTGCTACCAGCATCCTCTTCGGTCTCTTTCCGGCGCTCGAAGCCACATCCATCGACTTACGTTCTGCCCTCGCGGAAGCCGGCCGATCTGCCGCTGGCAGCCGCCGTCACTGGAAACGTCAGGCCCTTGTGTTCGCCGAAGTAGCGCTCGGTGTGGTCCTCGTTATTGGAGCTGGCTTGCTCATTCGCACACTGACCCACCTCATGAATATCAATCCCGGCTTCAACCCGGACCACGTCGTGACCGCGTCACTGTCCTTGCAGGATGCTCGCTATAAGACTTCGTCGTCCGTTGCCCGCCTGTTTCGCGAAAGCCTGGCTCGCATTCGGGACATTCCGGGTGTCGAATCCGCAGCCGTCATGTTGAACCTGCCCTATGAGCAGGTTCTCAATACCAACGTTCAAAACGTCTCGGGCCGGCCTATCACTCGGGATAGTGGCCTCACCAACTTTATCTACGGCACTCCGGAAATGTTCGCGACTCTGCAAATGCCCTTACTGCGAGGCCGCGTTTTTCAGGACCGTGATGGCGCAAACAGCCTCAAAGTAGCTGTCGTCAACGAGGCATTCTTAAAGCGCTATCTCTCTCCTGGCCAAGATCCGCTCGGCAGCCAAATCGAAATGATGGGCGGCGGCGCATACCAGATCATCGGCGTCGTTGCTGAGGTCCCACAGCAGCACGGATGGGGTGATCAATACGCTCCTCTTGCTGCCTTGCCTCAGATGTACGTTCCCGCCGATCAAATGTCCGGCGATGCCTTGCAGATGGTGCACACCTGGTTCTCGCCGAGCTGGATCGTCCGCACTCGCGGCACCATTCCAGGCCTCCCCGATGCGATGCGCCGCGCATTGCAGGCCGTCGATCCGCGTTTGCCGTTCTCGGCCTTCCACAGCATGGCCGAGGTGCGGGGTCAATCGTTGAAAGAGCAACGTTATCAAGCCATGCTTTTCTCCGCGCTTGCGGGCCTTGCTATCCTGCTCGCCGCCCTCGGTGTTTATGGCTTGATCGCGCAGTCGGTCGCACAGCGCACTCGCGAGATGGGCATTCGATTGGCGCTTGGCGCAACCATTGGAGAAGTGATTCGGACGGCAGTCGCTCCTGGCATTTTACTGTCGTTGGCGGGTATCACGGCCGGCTTGGTTTTAGCGCTCTTCGTCACTCGTCTCTTGAAGAGCATCATTTGGGGTGTCTCGGCTACAGACCCGGCAACATTTCTTTTGGTCGCAATATTACTCATCTTTGTCGCCGCGCTCTCCAGCGCTCTGCCAGCCTTGCGGCTAACCCGCTTGGACCCGGCTCAAACTCTCCGCGACGAATAACTCAGTGCGGCGGGCGATCTTTTTCGTTGCCTGCCATCCGTATGCAGCGCTGGGTCGTCCTGCCATACTGAAATATAATAGACCATGTTTCGCGACCGCTCTGTGGAAGCGTCCGGATACTCGCTTCCTGAAGTTCACGAGAGCGTCGTCACTTCCCATGAAAAGCTCTGGAGGCGCCTTTTCGCCTTTGCTGGCCCCGCCTATCTTGTAAGTGTCGGCTACATGGACCCGGGCAACTGGGCCACCGATCTCGAGGGTGGAGCGCGATTCGGTTACCGGCTCCTGTGGGTGCTGGTGATGTCGAACATCATGGCGTTGCTGCTCCAGACTTTGAGCTCGCGCTTAGGCATCGTCACACGCCGGGATCTCGCGCAAGCCTGCCGCGACGAATACCCGAGATCTGTCTCCTACACCCTATGGGTGCTCTGCGAATTTGCCATCATAGCCTGCGATCTCGCTGAAGTTTTGGGAGCGGCGATCGGCCTAAACCTTCTGTTTCATCTGCCACTTCTGATTGGCGTATTCGTCACGGCAGCCGACACCTTGCTGGTCTTGTGGTTCACTCGCGTCGGCATACGTTTTATCGAAGCTTTTGTCCTTGTATTGATCGCAACCATCGCAGGATGCTTTGCTTTCGAAATCTTTCTGGCTCGTCCAAATGCGACAGAAATCGTCCATGGCTTGCTGCCCCGTCTGAATTTTCAGAGCCTTTACATTGCTGTAGCCATCCTCGGCGCGACCGTGATGCCCCACAATCTGTATCTACATTCGGCACTCGTCCAAACTCGCCAAATCGGACGGACGGAAGAGGACAAACGTCGGGCCTGTCGTTATAACTTTTTCGATTTGAGCATAGCCCTGAATGGGGCACTGTTTGTTAATGCAGCTATCCTCATTCTTGCCGCTGCGGTCTTCTTCAAGCGCCACATCATCGTCACTGAGATTCAGCAGGCCTATCAACTTCTTTCGCCCCTCCTCGGCACCACAGCCGCAAGCGTGCTGTTCGCCCTTGCCCTGCTCTCCTCAGGCCAGTCATCCACCCTGACCGGTACGATGGCTGGCCAAATCGTGATGGAAGGCTTTTTGCGCTTCAGAATGCAGCCCTGGTTGCGCCGCTCCGTCACTCGCTTCTTCGCTATCGTGCCTGCCGCGCTCACCATCTACTTTGCCGGCGAAACAGGCAGCTACAGGCTGCTGATCCTTAGCCAGGTAATCCTTAGCCTCCAATTGCCGTTTGCAGTCATACCGCTCGTGCATTTCACTAGCGATCGCCAGCGCATGGGCGAATTCGCGAGCCGGGTCTGGCTGCAAATAGCCGCTTGGCTGTGTGCAGCATTCGTCCTTGCACTCAACGTTTGGCTTCTCTGGATTCAGCTAAGCGACTTGACATCTCACAGCGGAAGATACCGCCCGTTCGTGTTGAGCACATCGATCGCGGCTGGAGTGGGATTCACAGCACTACTCTTCGTCATCACGTGCTGGCCCTGGCTTTACAGGCTTGGGCGCGTCGTCCGCCTCTCCCCTCCGAACGTGTCGCCGTCACCGTTCCCGAGCGAACCGCTCCGGTGTTTCCTTCGCGCACCTACTCGAGCATTCTTGTCCCGCTAGACCATAGCGAAGCCGACCACGAAGCACTCGGCAATGCCCTGGCGCTCGCTAGAATGCACGATTCGCGCATCATTCTCTTGCACGTAGAAGAAGGAGTGACGAGCCAGATGTTCGGTTCGCTTTCATCAACTGCCGAAATCACCGAAGGTCAGGATTACCTCGCTCACATAGTTTCTTCCTTGCGCAAGCAGGGCGTCGAGGTGGATGTCGTTGTAAGGCACGGCAATAATCCCGCCAAGCAGATCGCTGCTGCAGTCGAAGAGGTGCAGCCGGACCTCGTAATTATGGCGTCACACGGGCACCGCGGCCTTAAAGATCTTATTTTTGGTACCACCATCAACTCTGTCCGCCATCGAGTGAAAATTCCGCTGCTCATCGTTCGCCACCCCTAACCAACCATGAGGTATTGTGGGCCGGATGATCGCTTGCGTCGTCTGCCTCGGACAGTACTCTAGGACCATGACCGATCTTTCGAAAGGAAGAATCCTCGTGACCGGTGGTGCCGGATTCATCGGCAGCGCGCTGATATGGGAACTCAATCGCCGAGGTCTCACTAACATTCTCGTGGCTGATTTCCTTAATCAAGATGATAAGTGGAGAAACCTTGTCCCGTTGCGGTTCGCCGATTACATCGAAGCTGACGATCTATTTCAGCGAGTCGACGCATCGCCTCACCTGTTCAGTAACATCACAGCCATCTTCCATTTGGGCGCGTGTTCAGACACTACCGAAACCGACGCAACCTACTTGATTCGGAACAACTTTGAATACACAAAAACGCTTGCCCATTTTTCGCTCGATGGCGGGCGGCGGTTCATCTATGCATCTTCCGCGGCCACATATGGCGCGCTTGAGGCGAGCCTGCCGGAAACAGTGGCGCTCGAGAGTCTACGACCACTGAATATGTATGCCTATTCGAAGCACCTCTTTGACTGTTATGCGCAACGCGCCGGAATGCTGCCCCGCATAACAGGCCTGAAATACTTCAACGTCTTCGGCCCGAATGAAGAATACAAAGGCGACATGCGAAGTGTGGCTCACAAAGGCTTTCATCAAGTTCAGGAGACAGGATGCCTCTCGCTATTCAAAAGTTATCGGCCCGAGTTCCCGGATGGCGGCCAGCGTCGCGATTTCATGTACGTGAAAGATGTCGTCACCGCGACTGTCTTTCTTGCCGAGCATGTAAACGGAGAGGGTTTGTTCAACATTGGCTCGGGCGAAGCAACTACCTGGCTGGCTCTCGCGCATGCGATATTCGCCGCCATGGGGCGCGAGCCAAGGATCGAGTTCATCGAGATGCCGGAAACGCTGCGCGACAAATATCAGTACTACACCTGCGCGAATATCGGCAAACTTCGTGCCGCAGGTTTCACCCAGCCAACGACGCCACTCGGCTGACGCCATTCGCGATTACGTCCACAACTATCTCGCCCCGGGCCGCAAGCTCGGGGACGAAGCCTCCCTATACTGAAACCATGCTGTTCCGCCGTCAACGGCCAAAGCCGCCAACCTTTGGTGAGCGCATAGAGTTACTCAGGCAAGCCGGATTCGAGACCGAGCACCTTCCTGACGGCCGCGTAAAAATGATGAAACACGGCATAGGCGCAATCATCGGCGATGAAGGGAAGAATCAGCCAGAGATCGAGGAGGCCGGTGTGTTGGTTGGCTCTGAAATAGCGATCCTGGTGAATGCTGGATATCAGATGTTCTTCGAAACTCCGAGCGGAAAGCGATTCCCCGCCACCGCCCAGCAGTTAAAAGCTCTGCACGAATTCGAGGAGGACGTCAAGGAAGCGCTTGGTCTTGTCAGCCTCTACAACACCTCGCTTGGGACAACGAGCCAAAAACACGAGTACGATCGAGTTTTGAACCGCCCTATAAAGGCTTCGGGTTCTGCGCCAGAAGCTCTTTGAAAGCCGGATCTGTCTTCAGCGAAACGAACTCCGGCATATCCGGAATCTTCTTGCGATCTTTGATTCCTTCCTCGAGAGCCTTGCGCAGATAAATTAGCGCGCGCTCTTTGGCACCCGACTTGGCATACGTTCTGGCGAGATACAAATGGAACGTGGCGCGTTCGGCGATTGTGCGCTCTTGCAGGAGCGTTCCAAACGTGCTGTGGTGCTCAAAAATATCTGGATCCAGCTGCAACGCGTGGTCGTACCATTCCGTCGCCCTTTTGTAATCTTTTTTCGAGAAGTAAGCGGCGCCCAGATTGGCGTCAATCGAGGCCGATGGGCCTGAATACTTCAACGCGCGTTTGTAGTAGCCGATCGCCCGCCGATACTTGTTTTGGCTGTAATAAATAGTGCCCAGATTATTGATCGCCTCCGGGTATTTCGAGTCCAGTTTGATGGCTTGTTCGTAGTTCTTCTTAGCCAGGTCGAGTTGCATGAGTTGATGGAAGGCTATGCCGATCTTGTTCGCGAGAATGGCCGAATCTGAAGGGCCCTCGCGATACATATCGATGGCTTCGCGGTACATTTTTCGAGCCATATAAATGTCTCCACGCATCTCAGTAGTGAGAAACGGAGTGCGCGGCGAGTTTAGCGGCGTCGAAACAGCGGAAGCCCGGAGATCAGACGTATTCGCTGGGTTTTGTTGGGCAGAACCTGAAAACGGAGCGAGGCAAACTGCAAAACAGCAGAAGGTTAGACGAACACGCGAGAAAGAGATCATACCGATCCCCCTTGCTGCTACTATATACCCTTTCACCCGGCAGTGGAACCCCCCTCCCTCACCCCGATCAGGCGAGGTTCCTGGTACAGGCCGATCACGTTTCCAGCCGGGTCACGGAACCGCGCAGTGATCTCGGGTGCGTCCGCGCCAATCGGCTGCACGATCTCTCCCCCATTGGCTACGATCGTATCGAGAGTTGCGGCCACGCTATCGACCATAACGTAGACGAGAAGGCCGGGTTGTAAGGCGGGCGGCCGCCCGAGTACCCACGTGCCGCTCACTTCGCCGATTGTGTCGTCAAAGGCGGTGTGACCGTCACCGCGTTGCCTAATACGCCAGCCGAAAACTTGTCTGTAGAAATCCGCCGAGCGTGCAATGTCGATGGCGGGAATCTCGATATAGCAGATTTTGCCGTTCGTGAGCGTCGGAGCCATCGACTCTTTTCCAAGCTTCTTCGCGGACCGTTATCATATCGCCATGGTTTTTAAGCAAGCCAATATCCTAGTTTCTGCCTGCTGAGGAGACTGTATACAAAGCCACACCGCGACGGAAACAACGCTCCGGCTTTGCATGTGTCCTGAACTGCAGTGAGACACAATGTCGTTCAGAGTACGGTATCGGAAGCGACCAAAAATGGTTCTAACGCCGAGTGGAGCTTGTCTGATTTTGCGCGGCATTGGCTGCGAGAACGCTATAACGTGAAACTCGTCACAACTCCGCTGTAGACTGCCAGGCATGGCCTTCCAAATGACACGCCGTTCCGTTCTGGCCGGCTTTGGGGCTGCCATTCCTGCTAATGCGCTCCAATCGCACGTCAACCAGCACATCCGCCTTGGCGCACCGATTTTCCTCAAGTCCGAAGACCCGGTCCAGCTTGCACAGGAACATCGGCGCCTGCTCTACAGCGCCGCGTACTGCCCGCAGGCAGACATTCGGGATAAGGATCGAATTCGGGCCATCGAAATGGCGTTCACGAATGCGAATGTTGTTATCGCCGAAGTAGGCGCTTGGAAGAATATGCTCGATCCGAATCGTGACAAGCGCCATGAGAATCTCGCGTATGTCACAGAACGCTGTGCGCTCGCAGACGCAGTTGGGGCTCGCTGTTGTGTCGACATCGCGGGCTCCTATAGTCCGACCGAATGGTACGGCCCCAACCCAAAGAATCTTTCACAGGAATTCTTTGATGCAACTGTAGAGAATTGCCGGCACATCATCGACGCGGTCAAACCCACCCGTACGAAATTCACCATCGAGATGATGGGATGGAATCTTCCTGACGGCCCCGATTCTTACCTCGACCTGATCCGTGCTGTCGACCGCGCGGCCTTCGGAGTTCACCTGGATGTGTGCAACGGTGTCAACTGCCCTCGGCGCTTCTACAACAACAGCGACTTCATCGGAGAATGCTTCCGAAAACTGGGTAGGTGGATTGTCTCCTGTCACGCGAAGGATCTGCAGTGGATCACGGAATTGAATATTCATTTCCTAGAGGTCGTGCCCGGTCGCGGTCAGATCGACTACCGCCGGTATCTGACCGAGCTCAATCGACTGGCAGCGGACACTCCGCTCATGATCGAGCACCTGAAAACACCAGAAGAATACACCGAGGCTGCCACATACATCCGCTCTGTTGCGCGTGAAGTCGGAGTCAGAATTACGGGTTAAGACGACGCGGTGAAGTTGACAGCCCGACGGTTCATCGCTGGCTATATTTACGCCCCCAATACCCGCCATGGATTATGGAAGAGTAGGCGACGAGAACAAAGCCGCTGTGCGATTGCGGGACGCTGCATCTCAGAATCGCTACCCGATGGGCGGGAAGGCGAAAGATTCAATCGTCGTAAGTTGCTGGTCAACATATAGATCGTGGCATAGGGTTAGGGATACCGACGTGCAGGTTTAGATTGCCGCGCCACAGGAGGAAAGCTTTATGACCACGTTTTGGCAGGACTTACTCTACGCCCTACGCATATTACGCAAATCGCCCAGCTTCGCAATTGCCGCCATTGTGACGCTAGCCGTGGCAATTGGCGCAAATGCCGTGGTGTTCGGCGCACTCAATGCGCTGATCCTGCGCCCGCTGAATGTGCCTCACGCGCAGAGCCTGTACGAGGTCGGGCGCGCAAACAGTCAGAACGAGTCGTATCCAAGCTATCTCGATCTGCGCGACCACAACCGCAGCTTTGATGGCCTAGCGGCCGTTGCATTCACTCACGCGGGGCTGGAGACGGGCGAAGGCCCATCGCGCGTGTGGGGCTACAGCACCAGTGGAAACTATTTCGATGTGTTAGGCATTCAGCCATATCTTGGCCGTTTCTTTCACGCCTCCGACGAGCATGGCCCTGACAGCGCTCCGTATATCGTGCTCACTTATGCATATTGGCACGCCCATTTACATGACGATCCTGGCGTAGTGGGCCGTGCAGTCCAGTTCGACAAGCATCCTTTTACCGTCATTGGTGTAGCGCCACCCGGTTTCCGTGGGACTTTTGTGGCTTTTTCTCCCGGTTTTTTTGTACCGATAGTGATGCAGGGTCGGGATCTCCTGAACGCGCGCGGAAACCGTTGGATTGACGACGTGATAGGACACCTGAAGGCAGGGATCACTCCCGCAGAGGCTACTGCCGATCTGAACTCGATTGGCTCCTATCTGCAAAAAACGTATCCCAAAGACGAGAGCCAGGCGAGCTTTCGATTGGGGCACCCAGGTATTGCCGAACTGTTTGGCGGAGCGATACGCGGATTCCTTACTGGGTTGATGTTGCTGGCGGCGTTAATTCTGCTTGCAGCCTGTGCCAACCTGGGCAGTCTGTTCGCCGCGCGCGCCGCGGACCGCTCCCGCGAAGTTGCTCTGCGGCTCGCGCTGGGCGCGGGCCGCCTCCGCATCGTCCGGCAACTCCTTACCGAAGCCTTACTGATTTCACTTATCGGAGGCGCTGCCGGACTGTGGGGCAGCATAATGCTGTTGGGCGGCCTGAGCGCTTGGCAGCCATTTCCCGAATTTCCCATAAATGTGCCTGTGAGTCCAGATAGCCATGTTTATGGAGTCGCTTTGCTGTTGGCTGTAGCAAGCGGGTTCCTCTTCGGCGTGGTACCGGTAAGGCAGGTACTGCGCACGAATCCCTATGAGATCGTCAAGTCGGGGTCAAGGTCCACGCTGGAGCGGCGGGTTACCGCCCGCGACCTGTTGCTGGGCTTGCAAATTGCAATTTGTGCAGTGCTGGTGACGTCTTCGATGGTCGCGGTGCGTGGACTGGCACGCTCGCTGCACAACCAACTGGGGGTCGAGCCACGAAACGCCATGTTGGTGAATACAGATCTGAGCATGGCCGGTTACAAGAGCGACAGAGTGCCGGCAATGCAACAGCGCATGATCGATGCGATGGAGACAATTCCCGGGGTGACGTCCGTGGGATTGGTGGGGGAGTATCCACCACTACATATGGGCTGGACCGACACGGATGTCTTTACGGAGAAAGCAGCGAATCTGCAGCCAGCAAATGCCGCTGCTGACGCCATAACGTACAGTGTCTCTCCCGGGTATTTCCGCGCGGCCGGCACCGCCTTGTTGTCTGGAAGGACGTTCACACTGCATGACGATAAGCACTCGCCACGCGTAGCAATAGTGAATCGTGAGTTCGCGCGCATAATGTTTGGCTCTCCAACCAATGCAATAGGCCGATACTACAAGGTGCCGGATGGAACCCGCATACAAGTGGTGGGTATCGTTGAAGACGGAAAATATACAGCGAATCTCGCCGAAGACCGGAAGGCGGCGATGTTTCTCGCCATCCTGCAATCGCCCTCTACCGATGCATGGCTAGTGCTGCGCTACTCTACGGAACCGCGCACAACGGCCCCCAACCGGCCTGTGCGCTCAAACGCCGATCCGCAGCTACTGGTGGCAGCCATAAAGAATCAATTGCGAAACCTGGATGCGGGGCTGCCTGCCTTCATCCAAACATGGAATCAGGAAACGAACGGAGCTCTTTTTGCTCCTCGTCTGGCCACACTGTCGCTGGGTGCGCTAGGCCTGATGGGGGCGATGCTATCCATTACCGGCATTTTTGGAATGGCTGCGTACTCGGTGAGCAGACGGCTGAAGGAACTGGGAATTCGTCTGGCCCTCGGCGCGCGACGCAAAGAAATGTTACAGGCAGCCTTAGGACGGGCTCTGCGGTTACTTGCTTTTGGGTCAGTCGTCGGGCTGTTGCTGGGAATTGCGGCGAGCAGGGTATTGTCCGCCATCGTGTATCAGGCGACTCCCCGCGATCCCCTGGTATTGGCTGGCGTTGTGTTAGCGATGGCATTGCTGGGCCTACTGGCTACGTGGATCCCAGCGCAACGCGCGCTGTCGCTCGATCCTATGACACTGCTGCGTGAGGAGTGAATCGGCTTTATCGAAAGAGGCATTCGACTCCTTTTCGCTCCCGAATGACGCGCGCCTGTCTGGGAATCTGACTTGCTTCGAACGCCAGAAAAAGTGTATGCTGTTGTCAGTTATTGACAGGAGGTAATCGAGTCAACCGACGCACCTCGCGGGGGAGATTTACCCGCGGCAATCTCCCCCGACTTACGGACGGTTTGAAGGAGAGCGATCGCTATGCGATGGGTGGGTGTCATTGGCCTGAGGCTTCGGTCGCTCTTTCTTCGTAAGAAGATCGAGCGAGAGCTCGATGAAGAACTGCGCTACCACTTGGAGCGGGAGATTGAGGAACGGATTGCGGCCGGGACGACGCCGGAAGATGCACGTTACGCCGCGCTTCAGGGCATAAAGGATATCGAGCAACGAAAAGAGGAGTGCCGGGACATGCGAGGTTTGAACCCCATCGACAACATGGTCCAAGATTTTCGATACGCCGTCCGCCAGCTTCGAAAAAATCCAGTATTTGCTTGCACCGCCATATTCGTTTTGGCTTTGGGCATCTCTGCCACAGTCGCTATTTTTGGCTTTGTGGAAGCGGCGCTCATCAAGCCTCTGCCGTATCGAGACCAGTCACGATTGGTGGCAGTGTTTGAATCCTCGCCAGGCACACCGCGGAGCTGGCTTTCATATCTTGATTTCGCAGACTGGAAAAGGCTCAACAAAGTCTTCCGGTCCATTGACGCCTACGCGCTGAACGGCAGCTTCACACTGAACACCGGCACCGGCGCGGAACAAGTACCGGGAACGCGGGTTAGCGCCGGTTTCTTCCGTACTCTTGGGGTCGAGCCTATACTAGGCCGCAATTTCCGAGCCGGCGAAGATGCCGCCGATGCTCCGCGAACGGTAATACTCAGTTACACGGCCTGGCAAAAGCGATTCGGCGGCAAGCGAGACGTGCTGGGGCGGGCACTCACGTTAAACGGCAATCCGGTGATCGTCATCGGCGTGCTTCCATCTCATTTTCAATTTGCTCCTTATGGCGGCGGCGAATTTTGGGCTACTCTTCGAGGCACTGACTCATGTGAGCAACACCGCGACTGCCACAATCTGATCACGATCGCTCGGCTTAAAGATGGAGTGTCCATCGAGACTGCCTCAGCGAATATGCGGTCAGTTGCGCAGCAACTTCGGAAACAATATCCCGACACTAACCGATTTTTTGGGAGCGCAAATCTGGTACCGTTGCGCGACTTCATCGTTGGAGACGTACGTCCCGTACTGTTGATTCTGTTGAGTGGCGCCGGTCTGCTGCTGCTGATGGCGTGCGTGAACGTTACCACGTTGCTGCTGGCCCGATCCGACAAGCGCCGGAGGGAAATCGCGGTGCGCGGCGCTATGGGCGCTTCGTCTTCCCGGCTCTTTCATCAATTCGCCACAGAAGGATTCGTACTGGCGGCGGCGGGGTGCGTCTTCGGATTGGCTTTCGGCCAATGGGGCATTCGTTTGCTGATCGGTCTTGTTCCGGCCGAGAAGATAGAAAGCATGCCGTATTTGCGCGGTCTCGGACTAGATCCCTGGACGATCGCTTTCGCCTGCGGTATTTCGTTCCTGGCGGGCATGGCGTTTTCCGTTATTCCGATTGTGCGCACATCTCTTGCGCAGATGATAGAAGGCCTAAAAGAAGGGGCTCGGGGCTCGGCGGGAACTACCTGGCGGAGATTCGGCTCTAGTCTGGTCATTATTGAAGTCGCTTTAGCAATGGTGCTGATGGTGAGCGCCGGACTGCTCGGCAAGAGTCTCTATCAATTGCTTCATCTTGATGTCGGCTTCAGGCCGGATCATCTTGCGTATTTCCAAACCTCATGGGCGCCGGGCAAATACGGGAGGGACCCACAGATGATTCTGTTGGAACGGCGGATGCTCCTCCGTATCTCGACGTTGCCGGGCGTCACAGGCGTTGGTCTCTCAACCGCTCCCCCGATCGATTCCGCGTGGGGAACCACCTCTTTCCATATTGCGGGCCAGCCCAACCACGGCGAAGACAATGAAGTCATCAACCGGCAAGTGAGTGCCGATTATTTCAGAACACTGCGGGCACAGCTATGGAAAGGCCGCTATTTCGCAGAGGTGGAGGATGCCTCGAAGCCGCTCGTGGTGGTTGTCAATCGAACGCTTGCAAACAAGTACTTCCCCGGCGAAAACCCAATCGGAAAGCAGATCTATTACGATTGGGCCCCCCGTTCGCTGATGCGAGTCGTCGGCATCGTTGATGACATCAAGGAGGGACCACTCGAAGACCCCAACTGGCCCGCACTATATATTCCTTTTAGTCAGAATCCAGTTGCCTGGCCGGCGATCCTGGTTCGGATCTCGCAGCCTGAAGCGTTGCTGTCCCTAAGGGTAGTCTCGGCGATCCACGGCATTGACCCTTTTATCACTGTTTCCGGAGGCGAAAGCCTGACGGAGAGAATCAATCAATCGCCATCCGCATACCTGCACCGATCCGCCGCATGGTTGGTTGGCATTTTCGCGGGTGCGGCACTGTTGCTGGGCGTCGTTGGGTTTTACGGAGTGGTTGCGTATTCGGTGGGCCAGAGAACTCGCGAAATCGGAGTTCGTATGGCGCTGGGCGCGGAACGCGGCGCCGTATATCGGCTGGTTCTGGGCGAAGCTGGACGGTTGACTGCCGTTGGGGTTGTCCTTGGCACGGCGGGATCACTGGGAGCCGCGACACTGCTTCGCACGATGTTGTTTGGCGTGCGCTCCTGGGATCCTCCGACATTGCTCGGCGTCGCCGCGGTGCTCGGAGTTTCAGCTCTGCTGGCCAGCTATACTCCCGCGCGCCGCGCTGCGTCGGTCAACCCGGTGGAAGCATTACGCACAGAATAGTAGCCGCGCGACTTGTAAATAGCGCCGGTACAAGAAAAGAAAATACGGTTGGCATGCGGAAGTCAGCATACATCGCGGATCGCCGGACGCGATGCTAGATGGTTCGGGTGATGGAAGGATAACAGAATTGTTATGGGGCTGAAGTTTTGAAACCCACACCAGATGAAGCCTTCAGGTCGCCTTTCGTGGGCGCGCCCAGTCGGTGATGTCGCACGCGCTTGCGCATTCCTCTGATGAAGACCAACCAGCACAGCGACTGTCAAAGATAAATCCGCGGCCCCGTCTTTGTCATCTGCGCTGTCGACGCGAATTGGCAGCCAGACTTGAACGTCCAAATCTCTGCCGTCGGTATTATCGCCGCTGTCGTGAAAGGGTCGTCGTACTAATGGAGGAGGAGTATCGCACATGAATCGGCGTATCGGTCGTCTGAGCTTCGTCGTCCTGTCCGCTTTAGCGGGATGTGGCATCGTTCGTTCTCGAGCCCAGGCGCAAGGACAAACGAGTCCACTCGTGACAGGGCTAGGCAAGGAATTTGCGTCCGAGATCGCGACGGTCAATGGAATCACGCTTCACTATGTTCGCGGGGGTAAGGGGCCTCCCGTCATCCTGATCCATGGGTTCCCACAGGATTGGTTCGAGTATCGCGCGATCATGCCGCGATTGGCGAAGCGGTTCACAGTCATCGCTGTCGATTTGCGCGGAGTAGGTGGCTCAACGGCGACAGCAGGCGGCTATGACGCAGCCAATATGGCGGAGGACGTTCATCAGCTCATGTCGACGCTCAAATTGGAGCGCGTCTTCGTCGTCGGGCACGATCTCGGCGGACACGTGACCTACGCTTTCGTTCGCCGTTACCCGCAGGTCACGCGCGGGGCTATGATCCTCGATACGCCAATTCCCGGGATCGAGGGGTGGAACGAAATCCAAAGCGATCCCAGCGTGTGGCACATCCACTTCATGCAGGTCCCGGGGCTCCCCGAGAAACTTGTCGCCGGCAGACAGGCCGACTACTTCGGCTACTTCTTCAAGTTCGGCAAATTCACACCGAGCGAGGCAGCCCATTATGTGCAGGCTTACGCCACCCCTGCACAGCTTCACGCAGCCTTTGAGATGTACCGCGCGTTTCCGGCCAATGCGCAATTCAATGCGACCCAACGCGGGCCAATTGACGTGCCGTTGTTCTTGGCTGCCCGTGACCGGTCACCCTTCGCGAAGCTGGTCCCAAAGATTGCCCAAGGTCTGCGTGCTAAGGGATGCACTCATGTCGAAACCGGGCTGATCCCCGGCACTGTGCACTACGTCGTCGAGGATCAGCCGGAGGAGGTGACCGATCTCATCGAGCGATATGCATCGCTGCATTCGGAAGGGCTGGAACGGAGCTCTCCATGATCTCCAAGCGCTCTTGGCTCAAGCCGAGCGAGTACAAGAAGAGGGTCGATAATCTCCGGTGCAGAAAGCGTAGCCCAGTAGGAGCAGATGCGCTCGAGTTGAACCTTCCCGGATGAATTATTGGTACCTCAGCGCGACCATCGGATCGACTCGCATGGCGCGGCGAGCGGGGATGTAACAGGCAATCACCGCAACGCCCAGCAAAAGGATACCCACGGCGCCAAAGGTCAGCGGATCCGTCGCCGAGACGCTATAAAGCAGGCTCGCCATCAACCGCGTGAGCAGAAACGCGAACACGACACCAACGCCCAAGCCAACCAGGGCAAGCTTCGCTCCTTGCCCCAAAATCAGACGCAAAACGTCGCGCTGCTGCGCGCCGAGGGCCATGCGAATTCCGATTTCATGCCTGCGCTGCGACGCCGAGTACGAAATCACGCCGAAAATTCCGACGGCGGCGAGCACCAGAGCAATCGCGCTGAACGAAGCTAGAAGGAAAGTTCGAAATCGTTCCTGCGAAATCGATTGGCCAAGCGCGTCCGGGAAGGATTCGACATCCGTCACCGGAAGGTCCTTGTCAATCGAGTGAACCGCCTGGCGAATGGCTGCAGCCACGCTCGATGCGCTCAACGAACTTCTTACAACGACCTCCCCTCCATAAAGAGGCGCTTGAGCGAAGGGCACATACATCATCGGGGTGGGTTTCTGGCTAAGCGCCACATCCCGCACGGCGCCGACCACGCCGACGATTTCGCGCGACACATTGCTGTTTGGCGGAAATCCAAATCTCATTTGCCTTCCGATGGGATCCTGGTTCGGGAAGTAACGCCGCGCCAGCGTTTCGCTAATGATCGCTGCGTTCGGATTGGACGGCGAGTCTTGCTCGGAGAAAAAACGGCCTCGCAGCAGCGGAATTCGCATGACGCGAAAATAATCGGGACTCACCGTGGCGTAATCGGCGCTAGTGGATTTGCCGCGAGGAAGCGGAGGATTCCCTACAATGCTGAACTGGAGCGGGGCTTGGCCTTGGCGGTCCATCGGCAGCGGAGCCGCTAGGGCGGAATCCTGCAAACCGGGCTGGGCATGGAGGCGTGCCAGCAATTCGTTGGAGAAAGCGGTCCATTGCTGCGGCGTCGAGTATTGAAATTGCGGAAGCGAAACCTCGGCTTCTGTGACGTTCGTCGGATCGAAGCCCGGATTGACGGACGTGACCAGCGCAAAGCTGCGGATGAGGAGGCCGCCCGCAACCAAAAGCACCATGGCCAGCGAGATTTCCGCGATCGCCAAAAAACTCCGCACAAGTTGGCCGCCACGCTGGCCAGTACGCTCGCCGCCCTCTTTGATGTTCGTTTGCAAGTTCGACGGGGTCGCCAGGAGCGCGGGTGCCAGTCCAAAGGCGAGCGCGGCAGCAAGAGACAACAACAGCGCAAACGCCAGGACCGAGCCTCCAACATGTATCGAACTGATCCGGACCAGGTCGGACGGCAAGAAAGACTGGAGACTCCAGACACCCCAGGCCGCAAGAAGCACACCGGCAACTCCGCCGATCAACCCTAGCAGCGCGTTCTCGGTCAGCAATTGCCGGACAATGCGGGCGCGGCCCGCCCCAAGAGCAATTCGCACAGCAATTTCTCTCCCGCGAGAAGTGGCCCGCGACAGAAGCAGGTTCGCAATATTGGCGCAGGCAATCAATAGGACCAGGCCAACCGCGCTCAGCAAAATAAGCAGCGCGGATTTCACGTTCCCGACCACCACCTGCCGATAGGGCTTAATCTGGATTGCCAATCCTGAATCTTCCGCGGGAAACTCCTTCGCGAGCCGCGCGCTCAGCGTGTTCATCTCGGCCTGAGCTTGCGCCACAGAAACGCCGGGCTTGAGCCGGCCCATCACCCCCAGCAATCGCACGCCGGGCTGCGACGTTAAAGGTCCGAACAGCGGGTCCTGCACGACAGAAATCCACACGTCCTGACGGGGAGCGCCATCAGGATAGCGAAAGCTTGCCGGCAGGACTCCGACAACGGTGAATGAACGCATATCCAGAGCGATAGATTGGCCAATAAGAGCCGGATTGGAACCGAACCGGCTGCGCCAGAGATTTTCGCCCAGAACAGCCACGGGCGCCGCGCCTTGCTTTCCGTCCTCGGGCAGCAACGTGCGGCCCGCCAGAGGCTTTGCGTTCAGCAGAGGAAATATCTCCGGCGTCACGTCCGCGGTGTTAACAATGGTTGGCTCGCCTGCCCCAGTCAATGTGAGATCGTGAAATGCATTCCCCGCCATCTCAGTAAACATGCGGTTCTGGCCGCGGCAGTCGGTGAAGTCCCTGTAGGAAATGCCTGACAGCGCGTCTGGCTGTTTTAGCGGGACATCGAACATCAGGACGAGTTGATTGGGATCGGGATACGGAAGCGCTCGCAAAAGCACCGCATCCACAATGCTAAAAATCGCGGTGTTGGCGCCGATGCCCAAGGCAAGGGTGAGTACGGCAACGGCGGTGAAGCCGGGCGACTCTCGCAGCATGCGAACGCCGTAGCGTAAGTCCTGGGCGAAATCTTGAATCCAGCTCACGCGCCGAGTTTCGCGACACTTCTCTTTGATTTGCTCTATCGGTCCAAATTCCTGCAAAGCCGTGGCCCGAGCTTCGGACTCAGTCATACCCGCAGCTATGGCCTCCTTCGTGAGTTGCTGGACATGAATCTCAATCTCGCGTTGAAGTTCCGCGTCGGCGCTGGAACGATGTAGCAATGAATGAACGCGCCGTTTGATGATCCGAATGATCCGCATGAATTTTCCCGCATCAGGCGTTTTGGATGAGAAGGTGGACGGCGGAAGAGAGGCGGTTCCAACTTTTGAGTTCGCGCTCCAGTTGTTTCCGGCCCTCCGGGGTTAGAGAATAGACCTTCGCAGGCCGTCCGAGATCCGACTCCTTCCAGTCCGCGCAGATCCAGCCTTGATTTTCGAGCCGATGCAGTGCCGGGTACAGCGACCCTTGGCCCACGGACAGAGCGTCGCCCGAGAGCGTTTCTATCCGTTTCGCTATGCCCCAACCATGAAGGGGCTTACGGGCGATGATCTTGAGAATCAACAGATCGAGTGTTCCTTGCAACAAGTCCGAGGGTTTGGGCATATTGTGGATGCTATGACTATCGACAATATACCTCGACTATCGACAGTTGGCAAGAGCCAATCCTAACACGCGTCACGTGAGTGATCGGCGGTGGTTTACTCAGCGGGTTTTAAACCGAACTTTCCCGGATTGTGGATTGGATTACGCGCCGCCTGGAAATTGTTGAAGAGTAGCCGACCACTCACTCACGCCTGTTTTTTCACGTGAGTATGAGCTTTACATCACCAAGGAAACAATCCAGACCGTTTGTATGGAACTGGCACGACCCGCAGGAACCGATTTCAAACCGGGTGCGGTCCGCTTCCTCGTCGGTTATCATTCTTGTTTATTTGACCCGTGTTCCCGTTTTCGCCATTCGCGAGGAGAGACACGCAGCTAAATGGAGCGAAGGACATTTCTAAAAGGATCCAGTTTGACTGCATTGCTGTCGCTGTGGCGGCATGCTGGCAGTCCTGGCAAGACCTTTCGCCGGCGGCGCCCACCAGACCCAGACTGGCCTTCTGAAACGGCATGGAAGCGGCTCAACGACGAAGTCGACGGAAATTTGACGCGTGTGGAATTCCCGCTCAAGGCGTGTATCAAGGAAGCCCATGGAGTTGCCTGCCAGAGCCTGATCGCGAACATCAAAAATCCGTACTACATCGGCGAACAGCCTGGCCTGACGCAAACGCTTGGATGGGTGGATGCGTGGTTTACGAAACCGAGCGTGTATGTGGTTGCAGCGAAGGATGCGAATCACGTCGCGGCGGCGATCAACTTCGCGCGTGAAAATGATCTGCGTCTGGTCTTGAAGGGCGGCGGGCACAGTTACCAAGGAACTTCCAACGCCGCCGATTCGCTGCTGGTTTGGACCCGGCATATGCACGAGGTCACGATGCACGATGCATTTGTTCCCCAAGGCTGCGAACGGAAACAAGCGGCCCAGCGCGCTGTGAGCTGTGGTTCCGGCGCAATCTGGATGCAGGCCTATGAGGCTGTGACCACAAAAGCCGGCGCATACGTGCAAGGCGGCGGATGCACGACAGTGGGGGTCGCGGGGCTGGTGCAGAGTGGCGGCTTTGGGAGTTTTTCCAAGCATTATGGGACCTGCGCCGCGGGCTTACTCGAAGCGGAAGTTGTGACCGCGGACGGAACAATTCGGATCGCGAACGCATGCACAAATCCGGACTTGTTTTGGGCGCTCAAAGGCGGCGGAGGCGGCACTTTTGGTGTGGTGACCAAGGTGACGCTGCACGTCCGCGAACTTCCCGAATACGCGGGTGGTGCGATTTTCCGCGTCAAGGCTTCTTCGGATGACGCGTTTCGCCGTTTGCTGCACTACTTCGTCGGCTTTTATCGGGACAATCTCTTCAACGATCATTGGGGCGAACAGGCGCACATCGGTTCGGACAACGTGCTCGGCCTCAGTATGGTTTCACTAGGATTGAACACGGAAGAAACAAGAAAGGTGTTTCGACCGTTCCTGGATTGGATTGCACGTTCGCCCGGAGCTTACACGGTTCAGCCAGGCATGGTTCTTGGCAGCATGCCTGCGCGACGTTGGTGGGATGTTGAATGGAGGAAAGAGCAGGACCAGCACGTTTTCGATTCGGACGCGCGACCCGGCGCGAGTGCGAACAATGTGTGGTGGACGGGAGATGCGGGCCAAGTGGCTTGGACCATTTACGGCTTCGAATCGCTGTGGCTGCCGGCATCGCTACTCGAAGATGATTCGCAGGAGCCGCTAGCGAATGCATTGTTTGCCGGTTCCCGCTACGAAATGATCGAGCTGCATTTCAACAAGGGGCTCGCGGGAGCGCCGCGCGAGGCTATTGAAGCAGCGAGAGATACAGCCATGAACCCTGCTGTGTTGAATGCGTTTGCGCTGGCGATTGTCGGCGATGGCGGAGGCGGATATCCAGGGGTACGCGGCCATGAACCAGACATCGAAGCGGCGCGAAAATCGCGCAAGCAGATTCATCGCTGCATTAACGAGTTGCGCGCACTGGCTCCCAGGGGTGGATCGTACGTTTCGGAAAGTAATTTCTTCGAAGAGGACTGGCAGCATTCGTATTGGGGCAGCAATTATGCGCGTTTGGCATTCGCTAAAAAGAAGTATGACGCCACCGGATTGTTCTTTGTGCACAACGGCGTCGGCTCAGAAGGTTGGAGCGCCGACGGTTTCACGAAGCTCTGAATTCGGTTCCTGACGCTGCGATTCCGAACGAACAAAATTGCGTCCGTGTAACGCGCAATCCGGAGATTCTTGGTCTTCGATAGTATCCTCGATCGGCGCACCCGCGATAAAGAACTGAGCAATCCACCGCGGAGGCGTGCTACGAACGCCGATCGCCACCGCGGCTGGAAGAACAATTGTCATCCCAGCATCTGGCCAAGTCAGGGGCATGCTTTCCTCATTCGATACCATTTAGCTATCCCCTAAGCTTTTGCTATGACACGCGTCCGTTTTGCGCCGTCGCCTACCGGTTACCTTCACATAGGCGGTGCGCGAACTTTCATCTTCAATTGGCTCTATGCTCGCCACCATGGCGGCGTGATGGTTCTTCGCATCGACGATACTGACATCGAGCGGAACACCCAGATTTCGCTCGATTCCATCTACGAAGGCCTCCAGTGGCTCGAGCTCGGCTGGGATGAGCTCTACCGTCAGTCCGACCGCGTCGGTCTCCATCGCCAAGCCGCCTGGGCCATTTTTGAGAAAGGCCTGGCGTATCGGGACTTCACGCCTGCATCTATGGCGCCGGAGAATTCAAGCGAAGGATGGCTCTGTAATCCCGGCATGCGTGAGCTCTCCCGCAATGAAAGCGATCGCCGGGCCAAGGCGGGCGAACCTTTCGTCTTGCGCTTCCGCGTGCCGCGCGAATCGCGCACCGAGATTGTCGTACCCGATCTTGTCTACGGGACGGTAACCAAGGCTACGAGCGACCTCGAGGACTTCGCGCTGCTCCGTTCGACGGGCATGCCGACCTATCACATGGCATCCTGTGCCGACGACGCCGATCTGCGCATTACGGACATCCTACGCGGTCAGGAACATCTGGCGAACACCTTCAAGCACGTCCTGATCTTCGAAGCGCTCGGCGTCGACCTGCCGAAGACGGCTCACTTGCCACTGCTGATGGCGCCCGATGGTGCGAAGCTATCGAAGCGCAAGCATGGTCCGGTGGTTAGCGTCACCACTTATCGTGACGCTGGTTTCCTGCCGCATGCGTTCGTGAACTTTCTTTGCCTGCTCGGCTGGTCGCCAAAGAACGATCGCGAGAAGATGTCGCTTGAGGAGCTGGTTAAGCTGTTCTCGCTTGAGGGCATTAACCGCGCTAACGCAATCATCAATTTCGCCGATGAAGATCCCTTCGATCCCAAGGCCGTGTGGCTGAATGCTGAGCATCTCCGCGCGCTCGATCTCGACGAACTCGCGCGACGCTTGATGCCTTACGCTCAACAAGCTGGCTTCACGAATGTCACGCCGGAGAAGCTTCGCGCGATTGCTCCGCTGATCCGTGACCGGATCCGTTTGTTACGCGACGTGGGTACAGTGGCCGATTTCTTCTTCTCCGAGGAACTGAAGCCCTACGATCCCGCGGAATTGATTCCGCAGAAGGGAGATGCCGCCATGGCCGCGCTGGTGCTCTGTAAGGCCAAGGAGGTTTTTGCCGCTGTGCCTGCCTTCGATCACGGAACGCTGGAGTCAGCCCTACGCACCGCTGCCGATGAACTAAAACTCAAGGCAGGACAGATGTTCCAGCCCATTCGCGTCGCTGTTTGTGGGCGCAAGAATGCGCCGCCGCTTTTCGAAACGCTTGAAGTGCTAGGGCGCGACACCGTGCTGACTCGCATCGACTCCGCGCTAGGAATTGTGAATGAACGATACCGACTCGCCTCCCTCTAATTTCATTCGCGAGATAGTTCTCTCCGACAACGCGAGTGGCAAATATGGCGGACGCGTCCGCACGCGCTTCCCTCCGGAGCCGAATGGCTATCTACACGTCGGCCACGCCAAGAGCATCATGCTCAATTTCGGTCTCGCCGAGGAGTTTGGGGGCATCGTGCAACCTCCGCTTCGACGACACAAATCCTGCCAAAGAAGAGACCGAATACGTAGAATCGATCATCGAGGACGTGAAGTGGCTGGGCGGCGATTTCGGCGATCGCCCCTTCTATGCATCGGACTACTTCCAGCAGTTATATCTTTGGGCCGTCGACCTCATCAAGAAAGGCAAGGCCTACGTCTGTGACTTGAGCAGCGAGCAGGTGCGAGAGACGCGCGGCACGCTCACCGAACCCGGGCAGAACAGTCCTTATCGTGACAGAAGCGTGGAAGAGAATCTGGATCTCTTCGCGCGTATGAAGAACGGAGAGTTTCCTGACGGCGCGCGCACGCTACGCGCCAAAATCGACATGGCATCGCCGAATCTCAACATGCGGGATCCCGTGATGTACCGAATTCTGCATGCCGAGCATCATCGGACGGCTAATCAGTGGTGCATCTATCCCATGTACGACTGGGCGCACGGTCAATGCGATTCCATCGAAGGCGTCACCCACTCTATTTGCACGCTCGAGTTTGAAAGTCATCGCCCGCTATATGACTGGTTTCTGGAACAGCTTGGCGTCTTCCACCCGCAGCAGATCGAATTCGACCGCTTGAACTTGACGTACACGGTGCTGAGTAAGCGCAAGCTGCTGCAACTCGTAGAGCAGGGCGTCGTGGAAGGCTGGGACGATCCGCGCATGCCTACCATTAGCGGGATGCGCCGGCGTGGTTATTCGCCGGAGGGTTTGCGGAATTTCGCCCGGAGCCTCGGCGTCTCGAAGACGAACGGCACGACGGAGCTCGAGAAGCTCGAGTACTACATCCGCGAGGATCTGAACAGGACGGCCCTGCGCGTGATGACAGTATTGCGCCCGCTCAAACTGGTACTGACGAACTATCCCGAAGGCCAAGTGGAGTTAGTGGACGCCATCAATAATCCCGAGGACGCAAGCGCCGGCACGCGGTCAGTGCCCTTTAGTCGCGAGCTCTGGATCGAGCAGGAGGACTTTCGTGAATTGCCTCCGAAAGGCTACCACCGCCTGTATCCTGGCAACGAGGTCCGGCTGCGCTACGGCTACATAGTCAAATGTCACAATGTCGTGAAAGATCCGGCCACGGGCGAGATCATGGAGGTTCACTGCACGTACGATCCCCAGACACGCAGCGGTCAGCAGACGCGGAAAGTAAAGTCGACCATTCATTGGGTGTCGGCGGCGCAGGCGATTCCGGTGGAGGTTCGGCTTTATGACAAGCTGTTCACTGTGGAGAACCCAAACGACTTCCCGGAGGACGGCGACTTCACGATGCACTTGAATCCAAAATCGCTCGAAGTGGTGCAGGGGAAGGCCGAGCCGTCCCTGGCGAAGGCTGAGCCGGGTGACCGATACCAGTTCGAGCGTCTTGGGTATTTCTGCGCGGATAAGTGCAGCAGGGCGGAGCAGACTCGTTTTCAATCGCACTGTCGAGTTGCGGGACACCTGGGCGAAGCTTCAGAAGAAGATATAGGTGGTGTACTCCTCCAAAAAAGGGCGGCGACTGCGTTGAGCACAAGAATGCGCCTGGTTGCTCATCGGGGCGGCTCGAAGGGCCGCCCTTACATGAACTTCAAATCCATAAGGTTCAATCCATTGCGAATTTCGTGCGCCAGATCGATGGGATCTCCGGTCTTGAACTGGTGAGAAAAGAACAGCTGTGGATGCTCACCCGTTTCCTGGTTGTAGAGGCAGCCGATGTCCCATCCCTGATGACGCATGATCCTCATCACGGGATTGATTTCTGAGGTGACCATTCCGAAATCGGGTGCTGCGGCCGCTTTCTTCCCATCCTGTAGCGGCTCAAAAGCGATATTGGTCGCAACGTTCAGGTAGGGGTTGATACGAACCCCGCCGAGCCAAATCGGATCTTGACGTGGGACATCGTACGTCACAACGCCATCGGAGCCGATAGTCGGCGAGGCTCCGAGAATTTTGCCAATTTGGTCTGCAGAGAGCGGCGTCGTTGGGTTACTGGGAAGGGTTTGCGGAAATGGCGTTGAAGTCACATCCAAAGCAGCTTTCACGCCGCGCGCGATTTCGAGTGGATCACCTTTTTTCCGGAAATGGATGAACCAGACCAAGGGATCGAAATCATAAAAGTGCTGGTGCTCGGCCTGGAATACGATCTCATGTGACAACAGTTGATCAATGAACGGATCGATTTCCTCAGGTTTCAGAGCGAGATCTGAGTTCATGATCACCGTGTCGTCACTGAGCTTCTCGAAGTAGAGAGTGCCGTTAATCTCAAATGATGGTTTGATCGGAACGCCGTGTAGCGTGACATAGTTGATATCGTTTCGATCAATCTCAATCGAAAACACTCCATTAGAGAACATGCCCTGCGCCTGGATAATATCCTCGACGGCGTCCCAGAACGCGCTCGTCTGACTGGCACGCGCCCTCAGACGTGTGGCTCCCAAAACGCCTGTCGCCGCGGTTGCTCCTATTCTGAGGCCAGCTAACCCTGCACCTGCAAAGAGTGCCTCCCGACGGGTTGGACCTATTTTCTCGTCATACATATCCTTACAACATCTCCTTTATCTTGGTTTCAACGCTTCCTCGCCACAAGCGAGCTGAATGTGAGAAAGCAAATCTAGGACTCGCCTGCGCGAGCATTGTTACTGCGGCGAACAGGTAGGAAAACTACGATTTGAGACAAATCCCAGATCCGTCGGGTCAAAGGACTGGCTCATCTGGTCCGAAGAATAATCAACGCCATTAGCTCTGATCTTGGGAGGCGCTGGTGGGGTCAGGTACTCCAGGACTAGTAGAACGATATACGACGCAACGGCTCAGAACGGAGGTTCTAAACGAGTGAAACCTCATTGCCCGTCGGGGAAGGAGGAGAACGGACCGGTCAGCCTATCTCTGAACAAACGGGTCGCGGATTCCCTTACGCGACTCGTTTCTTTGGAACGCGCCGCTTCGACAGCTTCAAGACCAAATACTCGGAAGGAGTCAAGAGCGCCGGATTTTAAATAACCCGGTAGCGACGCCTCACTCCGTCCGCAGCGCCTGAATCACGTCGACTCGGGCTGCTCGCGCCGCAGGTATTACTGACGCAGTCACGGCGGCAAGCAGCAGTACTAAAGCCGAACCGGCCACTGGCAGCAGGCCCGGCATTTTCAGGTCCGCCAGCAAATTGCCCGCAAATTGCGCCAGCCCAAACCCGCAGGCAAGACCAACCGCAAGTCCGCCGATGGCCATGGCTGCGCCTTCGGTGATGACGCGCATCAGCAAAAGCCGCGGCTGGGATCCAACGGCCAGCCGTATGCCAAACTCCCGTGTGCGTCCACTGACGGAGAATGCCAGCACGCCAGCAACCCCGACCACTGCAATTAACAGCGCGACCGCCGCGAAAGCGCCGAAGACTATAGCATTGAGCCGATCAGACGTGAGCACCTCCGCGCGTACGTCATCAAGGGTGGCCGCGTGTTCCACGGGCTGGTCCGCGGACATTTTGCGCATGATATGCGTGATCGGCGCGACCAGAGCATAAGGATCCGAGCTTACGTGAACGAATAGACGCCCTCCTCCCATTGCTTGCTCCTGATCGAAAGGACGATACACCGTCATCGTAGGCCTGGGCACAACGTTCACGTCGTCCATGTCGGCCACCACGCCGATAATGCGCAGCGGCTCGGTGCTGATCATGCCGGGAGGGATGACCGCCAGGATCGGGTCGGTCCACATCACATGATGGTCCAGCGCATCGCTCTTGGGGAAGATCCGTTGCGCTAAGCTCTGGCTTACGATCGCGACGGGCCCGCTGCCCTTGCGGTCGGCGTCGTTGAAATCGCGTCCCTCGAGTATAGGCAGGCCAAGTGTCGCAAAAAACCCGGGTGAGATGACTCGAGTCTTGGCGCGGGGATGTTCCTCGCTGGGCGCGGGCACGTGCCCGTCGGCCGAAAATTGGAGTCCAAAGTCAGACCCGCCGTCGCGCCATGGAACAGTCGTGCCGACAGAGACGTTCTTAACCCCGGGCAATTCACGGATTCGCCGCGTCGCTTCACGGTAGTAATCCACCACCTGAGTGAGCGTTTTTCCCAAATGCATCACGGGCACGTCCACTGCGAGCACATGGTGGGTATCGAAACCGGTCTGCGCGGCCTCGAGTGAAAGCAGCGTCTTCACGCTTGCGCCGGCGGAGGCCACCAGCACGAACGAGGCAGCGATCTGAACCACGGCGAAGATCCTCAATTTCCGATTCGCGGTGCCGGTGACGCGAGTGCTACCGCTGGCCAGGCCAAATCCCTGGGCGCCTCCCGACGACGGCAGGCGCGGAACGAACGCCAGCAGCACCGCAGCAACCACGGCAAGTCCCAGTCCCACCCAGAGCATGCTTGAATCGACGGTGAGGTCGAGGGCTCGTATAGAGTATCGGGAAATGTAACGTGCCAGAACGGCCACCATAGGGCTGGCGATCAGCATTCCGATAGCTGCTCCGGCGACGCATAGCAGCAGGCTTTCGCTCAACAAAGTACGGCGCAAAGCACCGCGGCTGGCGCCCAGCGCCGCGCGGATCCCTAGTTCGGCTTCGCGCCGCACGGTCCGCGCCAGAATCAGGTTAGCGACATTAGAGCAGGCGATGATGAAGACAAGTATCGAAGTCGCCATCAGCACCAGCAGTATGGTCCGCGCCCCCGACGTGAGCTGGTCGCGCAGCCTCACCGCGCTAACTTGGTAGTCACTTTTCGCCGGGTAGTCTTGGGGGTGGTCGCGCTTCATACGTGCATATACCGCATTCAATTCCGTGCGCGCCGTTTCCAGATCCACGCCCGGCGCGAGCCTCGCAAACAATTCGGTCATCCGATGTATCCGGTTGGTTACCATGGTCGCGGATAGATGATGGGAGCTGGTCACGATGTTGGCGATAATTTCCGTCTCCGCGGGATAAGGAAGGCATGGCTCCAGGACACCCACGACGGTGGCCGGGCGCGCATCGATGAATGAATTGAGCTGGACGGTTTTGCCGATCACCTTGGGATCGGCCTTCAGCGCTGTCGACCAGAAACGGTATGTCAACACTACGGCGCCCGCAGCCCTCGGGCCGTCATCGTGCGTATCCAGCAGCCGCCCGAGTACCGGGCGCAGGCCCATGACCTGGAAGTACGATCCGCCAACCACGCCGGCTTGAACCGAGCGGGGTTCTCCGAGCCCGACCATAGTGAAGCCGATAACGGAAAAATCGCCGAACGACCTCAGCGTTTTCAAGCGCGATCGTAAGTCCTCGATTTCCGGCACTGAGAAGTACGCGTCGGCGACTCCGTCGCCTGGCGCGCTCTGCCGGATGTAGATGAGCCGGTTCTCGTCACGATTGACCAGAGGGCGTAGCAGCACGCCGCGAATGAGGCTGAACATCGCGGCATTGGCTCCGATTCCGAGAGCCAGGGTCAGTACTACGGTCGCGGTGAGGGCTTTCTCGCGGGCCAGGGAACGAGCGCCGAGTTTCAGTTCGCGCAGGAAAGACACAATGTTTTCGATCACGCTGTTACCTCTGTTATGACTCTTATGAGAAAGGAATGCAGCAAGTCTGTGGCCCTGGTATGGTTCTAGAAACAAAGGCCGTTGGCTTTCCCGAGAGATCCAGTTAGTGTTCACTTCCGGAATTCCTGGTTTCGGAACAGGACAAACGCGGAGTCTTTCAGTGTGCCATCACTTCAACATGGAACGGCGTGCTGAGCAGAAAAAGGCGTTGCGCCGGATGGGAGACGCAGCAACAGCATAAGTAGCTAATTGACTCTACAATGACGCCATGAGCGAGTTCGAAATATTCACGTTAGTTCTTCCTGTAATCATTCCCGTGCTGGTAGGGTGGCTAGTTGTCCGAGTCAAGGTGCTAGAAGTTGGAGACTCGAAGGCACTTACTTCCGCTTACCTCTATATTTTCTTGCCTGCCCTGATTATTGGACACCTGGCAAGGCAAAATCTCGCTGTGCTCTTCGCTTTCGCGGGCGTCTCTCTCCCATCTACTCCATCGCTCTTGTGATCTGCTTCAGCTTGCCGACTGCGAAAATGGCGTTCGCCCTCGCTGAAAATCACGGCGTATGTGTACGGCCTTTAGCTGCCATTGTGACGATTACCAACGTCTCGACAATTATTGTGTATCCCGCCTTTATCTGGGGTTTGCGAGCACCTATGGCCGGGTGTCATCGCAAAGCACACCTGATTGGGCAGATCACGCTCTCTTGGTGCCCGGTAACAGATATAAATGGATGACATGCTGACCTCCAGACGCAGGTCGTATAATTCGGCACAGCCCATAAACGTGGGAAGCCAAGCGTGCTGAACACATTCCAGAGCATCGCAATAATGGTCTCGATAGTAGCCGCGTCGGTGACTTTCCTGTGGCTCCTGTATCGGATCTGGCCGAATGAGCAACGCCGTGAACATAACGACCTGATCGGATGGCAAGTAACTGTAATCGGCACCACGTATGCAGTAATTATCGGTTTCATGCTCTATGCCGTCTGGACAAACTTCCAGGCGGCAGATGGAAACGCCGAGGCCGAAGCCAATTCCGTTATCAATGTGGCTCGCTCCGCCCAAGGTCTACCTGCCGCTCAGAGACGCGAGATTCAAGCCCTTGCGCGCGCGTATGTAGATACTATGCTGACTCAGGAATGGCCTGCGATGAGCAACGTCCGTTTCAGCTCCATGTCCAGTCGCATTATGCAAGAGCTTTGGACAACCACGACGAACACAGAAACGCGGAACGCTTCGGAACAGACGAGCCTCGATCACACTCTTACTGAACTCTCTGCCATGACTGAACGCCGCCGACTCCGGCAATTACAAGCAACTTCGGGAATACCTGGAGTTTTGTGGACAGTACTGGTTGTGGGTGCAATCGTCACGATCATTTCTGCCTGCCTGTTTGGCAGCGTGGATTTCAAGCTTCACTTTGTTCAAGTGTTGATGCTATCGCTCATACTCTCTTTGGTGTTGGTTGCCATCGCCGATATCAGCCGACCCTTTCAAGGTTCCGTGCATGTAACTCCCGCCGGATTTGAGCGCGCACGCTCGACGCTCGAAGATATAAACAAGGAAAGGCATTGAGTCTGCTCGAGACCTAATCGAGAAAAATGTGATTGGAGGTAGAGCCTATTCACGATGGAGGAGGATTAGCAGCAAGCAGTCTTGTGTGAATCTGGACTTGGGAAGCCAGCGTGCGATGTACCGGGCACTTGTTGGCTATCTCTAATAGTCTGCGTCGTTGGTCTTCGGATAGATCCCCAGTGAACGAGATGCCCAGTTCGATCTGGTCGACGATCACGTTTTTCGTATCGCACTCAGCGCAATCCTCAGCATGGACTCTCGCGTACGACGGGGCAACGTGCACTTCCTGAAGAGGCCACTGTTTCCGCTCGGCATACATTCGAACAGTAATACTAGTACACGCTCCCAACGCGGCCAATAGTAACTCGTATGGGTTGGGACCCGCATCATTGCCACCGTAATCGCTCGGTTCATCTGACTGGAATAGATGAGGTCCGACAGAGATGTTCCGGATATATCTAATCGGTCCGGAATTTACGTACACACTTCTAGCCATGGTCTCTCCCCTCTATTTAGGTCCACAACGCACACGCGGTCTATCTATGATAAAGATACGTCTCGATGTCAGGCTCAGTGCCTATTCGGTGCCTATAAGGTGATCCCATGACCCACTCACAGGCTGACGTTGGCGTCGACTTTTGTCAGGCGCTAGTGGAGAGTTACGCCATAAACGAGCGGATGAATCAGATCGTGCTCGAGCATCTCGATCCCGCTGCATGGCGCGCTAAATTGCCTGGGAGGAAGGGACGGACTATCGCCGCCATCGTCGCGCACGTCCACAATATCCGTCGCAAATGGCTAAGGCTATCGGCCCCGCATCTAAAGCTTCCTCGCCCCGCTCGACCGCGCTAGCTGCACGCAGAAGCAGGCCCGGACCGCTCTGGTTGAAAGCGCCGCGCGTTGCTCCGAAATGCTTGCGGACGCTCTGTCTCGGCCGCCGCGCCGGGTCGAAACTTTTCGCCGCGACGGTTGGGCGAGACCGTGGCCCGCAGGCGCAGCCATGTTGGCCTACATGATTTCGCACGACGCGCATCATCGCGGCCAAGTGTGTATGCTGGCGCATCAACTCGGATTCCCCCTGCCGACGAAGGCCGCCTATGGGATCTGGGTTTGGGAAAAACTATGGAAGGAGTGCGGATTCACGCATCCCCGATAAGAATTAGGCTGTGTGAGTTGATCACGCAACTTGGCCTTCACGACAGCGGGCCGACTCTACGATCGGCTTGACGAAGACGGCCACCAGAAGTGCTCCAAGAAGGGCAACGGCGCCCGCCAATAAAAACGCGCTGGTGAAAACTCCGGTTGCCTGAACAATGAAACCGGTCACCGCGGGCCCAATGATACCAGAGCAATTTGCGATCAGATGGACAAAACCGCCGGTGGCGCCGATGTGTTCGCCCGCGGACAGTTTCTTGCAGAATAGCCCAGTAGGTGGCGCCAGTCAGGTAAAGGAAAAAAATGGCCGCGGCCATGAATGTCACTGCCCAGGCAAGACCCGAAATTAGCCCTGCCAGACTCACGCAAATTGCTGCCACGATAAGACAAACGACTAACACCAGTTTGCGCGCGCGCAAAGCGTTCTTAGTTATCCGAGACAGAAGGTCGCAGACCAAACCACTGATCATAAGCCCGAGAGTGCCAAGTATCCATGGAATTGTATTGACGAAACCCATGTCGCGAATACTCAAGTGCTGCGCCATGGTCAGGTAACTGGGAAACCAGCTAAGAAAGAAATAGAGGATATAGCCATAGCCGAAAAAGGAAATACCGGTGACAATTACTGTTGGTTGCCGCAAATAGAAAGACAATGGCAACTTACTTTCGTGCGGAGCGATCGAGGAGGGATCACTCTTGATTTCCGCACGCTCGATGTCGCCCAGCCCCTTGTGCGCTTCTGGTCGGTCGACGACGACCAGAATCCAGAAAGCGGTCCAAAGAAAGCCGATACATGCGAGTGCGACAAACGATATGCGCCACCCATAACGCAGGGCGAGCCATCCTGCTACAGGACCCGCGAGAGCGCCACCAATCGGTGTCCCAGCGTTGGCTACTCCTATGGCCGTGGCTATCTGGCGACGCGGGAACCAGTTACCTGCCATCTTATTGGCGGCAGCACTAAAAGGGCCTTCCCCAAAGCCGAAGATGGTGCGCACAATCAGCAAGGATGTGAAGCCGACTGCGGCTGCCGTCAAGCCGCAGAAAGTCGACCACACCAGCATCGCGAGAGTGAAGACACGTTTCGGCCCAAGTATGTCGGAGGCATAGCCCCCTATAAAAGTGAACAGTGCGTATCCTGCGAAGAAGCTGCTGAAGATGAGTCCGAGCTGTGCCGCGTCAAGTCCGAGATCCTTCATGAGAATTGGAGCTGCAACGGATAGCGCCGATCGATCCATGTAGTTGATCATTCCGCCGGCAAATAAAAACCAAATCGGAACCCAGCGGACGCGGCTGAACACCGGCTAATCTGAAACACGCGGCGGGCGCACTCTCGAAACGTCATCGCCCTGCTTGGTTGTCGCGCCGCCATAGAGAATTTGGTCGTTGGCCGCCAACATCTCGGAATGGAAGGCCAGCGCATCGGGGTGGAAGTCGGAACGCGGGGCAGGTTCGAGCAAGAAATGGCCATACTCATCCGTGCCGCGTACCAAAGTAGCGCTGTCAGCGGCGCCGGCGAGCTGCTTTACATAAGTCGGGAGATAACGGATCGCGAACCCGATGCGCCGAAGCGCGCCGCTGTTCGGCTCTGAGCCGTGAACCAGCAGTACGTGATGCAGCGACATCTGTCCGGGCGCCAAGACGATATCCACGGCTCTCGACTCCTCGACTTCCACGGCGATTTCCTGGCCGCGGCTCAACAGGTTGTCCTGTGCAAAGGTGTCGCGGTGCGGAAGCTGCTGAAGCGTGTGCGTTCCCGGCATGACGCGCATACAGCCGTTCTCAGTCGTGCTGGGCGTGAACGCGACCCAAGCGGTCACAATGTCAGGCTTCGAGAGACCCCAATATGTCGAATCCTGGTGCCACGTAACGCGCGCGGGATCGTGGGGGTTCTTTATGAAAAATCCCGAACCCCAACATAAAATATTGGGCCCCAGGATGTCTTCAACCGCATCGAGAATACGAGGATCGCGGATTAGCTCATTCAGCCAGGTTAAGAGCAGGTGAGGCTTTCTGTTGATGCGAGCCGGTAATCGCCCACCCTGGTTCCTTTCCAGCTCTTCCAGTTTCATCCGCAACGCGGCCGTTTCTGAGTCAGATAAGACCGGTAAGGGGAACAGAAAACCTTGCTGCTGATACTCTCCTAGCTGGTGTTCGGTGAGTGTTTTTCCCATGGTTAGCTCCTACTCTCTTTACGCCCCAGACGGATCATTTCCGGCGTGGTGTAGCACGCCCATTATCCAAAATGTACTATGGCGAAACTGTTTCAGTTAACGTTCTGGTCGCCTGTATTTCCGAACAGGGTCGGAGACTTTGCTGAAGCGATCATGTTGGCGTTCTCGTCGGTAGACGGTAAGTTGGCTGCCACCTGACCAGTACACGTCCGACCTCGTCGCCAAGGTTGCTGAATCGCCAAACTTTCTAGAGGCAGACTCTGGAGCGAGCCGAAGTCCGGGGGCACTACCAGAGACGTTCGCTCGTGTTTGGCAATTGGATTGCTGGTCAACTGCCGGGGCATTCGGATCAGGACATGGCGGCACGACACGAAATACTAACGCATTACGACGCACTAAGCCAGCTTAGTAGGAACTGCTCAATGGCCTTGGAAGCTTACCTCGAGCTCGCAAGACAGGGCTGTGAGCTTTTGACCGGAATCGATGAAGTGCCGGTTCCGGAAGACAAGCGAAATGAGATCCTATCCCAACGCAGAGAAGAGTTGCACGCACACTCTGAATACACCAAAGCGAGAAGTAAACTTTGGGAGTTTTTGAACGACTCTAAGCCGCGTTTGTATCACTTATCTCATCCATCATTCGGGCGTGCCGTGGCTTAAATCTGCCAGACAGCCCTGCACATCGCGAATGCCTAATTGTGATAGAGTTGGTGCTCCCGTTTTAGCGAAGATCGTCAGGAGCAGAAATGGCGCGTCCCATCGTACTGATCCATGGATATTCGGCTGAAGGCCTGGACTTCACCGAGATTTGCAAGCAACTGAATGCCCGTGGCATTCAGCCGATCGACATCAATGTTGGCAACTACGTCTCGCTGAACAACGAGATCACGATCAAAGATATCGCCGAGGGTTTGGATCGAGCGCTTCGCAACAATTCCCGCTTAGGGGACGAGCAGGTCTTCGATGCGATTGTTCATTCCACCGGAATGCTGGTGATCCGTTCATGGCTCACGAACTATGGCGCTGCCGTTGTCTCACAATAACCGTCTGAAACGGTTAAAGCATCTGGTCGGATTGGCACCGGCGACCTGGGGTTCACCGCAGGCGCATAAAGGCCGGACCTGGATCGGCGCTCTGGTCAAAGGCAATAAGGAGCCCGGCCCTGACTTTCTTAATGCGGGCGACGAGGTGCTGGATGGCCTGGAACTCGGTAGCCGGTTTACCTGGGATCTGGCGCATATCGATCTGCTTGGCGATGCTTCCTACTACGACAAGGGTCCTGACACGCCGTACGTTTGCGTCTTCATCGGCAATACATCCTATACGGGTATCTCAAGCATCGCGAATGATCCAGGGACGGACGGAACCGTTCGCTGGGCCGGGTGCGGACTGAACACGCGGAAAATTTCCGTGGATCTCACACGCACTCCGATCGGTGAAGATGGTCAGCCGGCTTCACGAGTATCGATAACACCCTGGGCAGGACGGGCCGATATTCCCATGATTCCGGTCGATGGCAGGAATCATGCCACCCTGATCAGTAATCCAGACAAAAACATGATGGATATGGTTGTCGAGTTTTTGAAGGTTCAGGACGAAAAGGCCTACGGAGGATGGCTCGATCTTGCCCAGGCTAACAGTAAAAATGCAAAGACCAAGATGCTCGTGAATCCAGGCAAGGACGCTGCCGGACTTCAAGGTGAAATCAAGCAGTTCTTTGGTCACTTGTTCCAGGAAGCGGACCAGCCGATGGAAGGATGGCAGCAGTTCGTTGTGCATGCGAGAGATGAACGAGGCGATCCGGTTACGGACTATCTCATCGATGTGTTGCGACACGACGGCGACAAGTGGGTCGAATTCTCGGAGATGTATACCGACGTGCATGCGTATGGAGCCGATGCGAGCTTTCGCTGTTTTCACATTCGGCTTCCAACGGGTATTTCGGAGCAGAAAATGCCGTTGCAGATTCGCGTCACCGCCTCGACCGGCACAAAACTGATGGCGTACCAGGGCTACGGAAGCGACGATAGCGGGAAGACGATGACGGCAACCGCCGGCCCGGTCTCCATTAATGTGAATGGGCTCGGCGATGCATCCCTTTTCTATCCCTTTACAACGACTCTGGTAGAAATCATCGTCAACCGGGAGCCGTGGCCACTGGAGAAGGTTAGCGACATTTTTAAGTTCCTCGGAAACCCCGGCGAGCAGGAATCGCACACAGTCAGCGGCGCAACGCCGGCGTCCGGCGGCACTGGGCGATAAGACCCGCAGGGCCGACCCACACCCATTGGAAGAATAGAAGAAATACAACGGAACCTTTCGGACGCTAGGGCATCGTCCTATACGAACTCCTACAGTTCTTTTTGCGTTTGCTGTTATCAATAGAACTTCTGTTGTTGGCTACGAATTCTGGCCTGATATAGCTGTACATGTCTTTCATCGCCATCCATAGCTGATGCGGTTCCCGCCTCTTTTTTCCCATTCCGCTTCATTCCGGCCATCTTCGCCAATCGTATCGGGCGTTGGCGCGATAGTGTAACTTGGCTACAGCTACTCGGCACGATCACTCAGATTATGAATCTGCTACCTCGAGATGAGAAGTTTTTCGACCTCTTTCATCAGCACGTCCAAATTCTGTGCCAATCTTCGCGGCTATTAATGTCGGGTCTGGAATCTGGGTACGGCGGCATGTGCCAAATATCCAGACAAATGGAAGCGCTCGAGCAGGATGGCGACGAGGTGATTCACGAGATCTTCAGCAAACTACAATCGACATTCATAACGCCGTTCGATCCCGAGGACATTCAGACCCTTGCTACCACTCTCGACAATGTTCTCGACTCGATTGAAGACGCGACGTTCCGTATTGTGGCTTACCGCTTAGATCCGATCCCGGAGGCTGCTGTTCAGCTTGGACAGATGATCCACGACTCTTGCCGCGCTCTGTCGAGAGCGATGGTGTCCTTGAGAGATCGAAAACCGGTAATAGAAGATTGCATCGAAGTGAATCGATTGGAGAATGAAGCAGACGGGGTAGAGCGCACTCAAGTTGGGATTCTTTTCGCGGCAAACATAGATCCTTTGAGTCTAATCAAGCAGAAAGAGGTTTTTGAGGTGCTCGAGCAGACGACAGACTTATGCGAGGACGTAGCCGATGTATTGCAGAACGTTGCCGTGAAGAACAGCTAGAAATGTTTAGAACGTAAACCGGAGTTGCAGATCGATGCGCCGCTGATCGCTAGCCGTTGACTCGGCGCCATAGCCGCCTGTGATTCCAGTGGATTCGAATCGATAGGGTGAGGTAAGCGCTCCGTTAGGAGTGTTCAAGTTTTCATGGTTGAGAATGTTGCGCGCGCTGACCGAGAGCGTGAGGTTATAACGGTGCTCGGTTGGGTATCGAAGCCGCCGCGGAATCCTCCACCCCCCCACCCCGCCGCCACCGCCATAGCCTGAGCGAGATGTTGCGCCACCGGAAGGACCTTTGAATTTCGTCGTCCCGAAACCCCAAGTCTTACTTACGCGCAGGTTGATACCGAGGAATCCAGGACCGCTGCCTAGGTTGCGTTCGATAAGCGGTTGGCCCGGCAAGGGCAGCGTGTTGAGAAACCCATATGGCGTATCGATAATATCTGGACCAGGGCCGGAAACCACGCTGGGACGAGCGGTTGGCTGCGGCTGACCGGTCAGGAACAGATCGGTACCAGTAGTGACGTTGAAGGGCGTACCGCTATGGGCAACGACGAAGGGAGAAAATCGGAGACCCCAGCGAGCGGCTATGGAACCTCCGGCGAAGAGCTGGTTTCGAATGTCGAGCATCGATCGTCCATAGTCTTCCGCGAAGTCGTATTGATTGGCGGGAAGAGTTCCTACGCCATCCGTATCACTATGCGCCTCGCCATAAACGTAGCGGCCGAAAAGACTCAGCCACCGGCCGACAGAACTGTTCAGCATAGTGATGACCTGGGTTTGTTTGAAGATTCCCGTGGATTCGTATAAATAAATGTCGCCCACGTTTCCATACGGTCGTATCCCTGTGCCCGACGTGCCTGGAAGAGGGTTACTAGGCGTCGGCAGCGGCGCATTGATATCGACCGTCCGGAGTTCATGAACGCCCCGGGAGTTCATGAAGTTGACAGTCAGAGTGGTGTGAGAAAACAGTTGCCGTTCGACGCCAATGACGGTTTGCATCAGGTACGGCGCATGAAGATGACTGTCGATTTCGTAGCGTTGGTTCCACGTTCGAAACCGTTAGCTCGCTTGTTGGAACGGTGGTGAAACCGCTGTTGTATTCGTTTGGATTATTTACCACGTAATCAATTTGATTCACTCCGTTGTAACGATAGGCTGACAGGACATTGGTAGTTTTAAAGCGGTCGTAAAACATGCCCCATCCACCGCGAATGACGGTCTTTGCGCGGGCACTGCCCTTTGCGTCGGGAGACCAAGCGAAAGCAACTCTGGGCGCCCAATCGTTTTTGTCTGAGATATTCGTCTGAGCCTCCCAACGGACACCCAAGCTGAGGGTGAAATTGGGCTTTAAGCGCCAGTCGTCTTGAACGAAAGGACCGAAATCGAGCTGAGAAAATCCGACGAAAGGATTGCCGGAGCTCATCGTGAATTTCGACGGGCCGTAGCCCAGAGACGTGACCTCCTGGCTGGTGAGGCCTCTATTGAGGAGTTGCTCAGTCATCAGATACTGCTCGATTGACGTCATGCGTGAATTGCCGAGGAAGCTGTACACGCCGTTGAAGTTCTTGGGCGAGGAGTCCTCAATCGTGCTCGCTCTGATGCGGAGGCCGGTTTTGATGTTATGGGCCCCGTAAGTCAAGGTTGTATAGTTTTGGAACTCATATCCGTTATCGATGTCGGAACTGGAGCCTAAAGTAGGAGAACTATAGCCCGAACCACCCGATACAAATGAGTTGGCAACGTTGAGCTCGGGGGTAGTTAATTGGCTCTTTTCGAACTGACCTTCGCGATCAAATTGAAAATGCGTTTCGTTCACCGCATGAGGTCCTAGGACGGAGGTTTCGACTACTTGGACTGTTTGCTCGGTGTTCAACAACGAATAGCCGTTCCCGGGCAAATCGAAACTGCCGACGCCGGTCAGCAGACGATGGTTGTCGAGATACGTATAGCGGAAGCTCAGGGTGTTGTTCGCGTTGATCTGATAATCCACGCGAGGGCTGACGGTGGTGCGGCGCTGGGGCGTGGGAAAAAAGGTTTGATCGCGGAAGGAGCTGAGGAAATCCGGAGCTGGAACCGTCGCATTGATGATGCCGTTATCGTCGATGTTGCGGCGTTCGGCATCGATGAAAAAGCTGGCGTGCTGACCGAGAGGGCCGCTGACATTTCCGCCAAAAAGCTGAGTTCTAAAGGGTGGACTGACTGTCAGGAATGGATTGCGCGAATTCCAGATGCCATCGCTGATGTTGTAATAGCCCTGGCCGTGAAACTTGTCGGTGCCTGGTTTAGTAAAAATCTGAATACGGCCATAGCCGAGCTTGTCAAACTCAGCCGAAAACGGATTGGAGTTGATGCGGATCTCGCGGATCGTTTCCTTTGGCGGAAGGCGGCCGCCCGTAAAGCCATCAATGAAAATCTGATTTCCACCCGGACCAGCCGATGGGCCGGCGAGCGCTTGCAAATCCGCTTGAAGATCGTCCGGGTCATCCGGTAAGGCATCCAAATCCTCCTGGCGGAGAACCAAAGCAGAAGCGTTGTTAGAAGCCTCGGTGCTGACCTGGTTGTTACTAGTGTCCGTGACGGTAACCTCTTGCTTCTGGGTCTGAACTGTCATGACGATGTTACCCGTGGTCGATTGGCCCACGGTGACGGTCACAGCAACTGCGGCAGTTTGCTGAAGACCCGCGTAAGTCGAAGAAAGAGTGTAAGTGCCGGGCGCGACGCCGCGGAAGCTATAAGTGCCGTCCGCTGCCGTCTTCGTCGTCCTGGTGTTCCCGCTGCTATCGCTCAACGTGACGACCGCGCCTGGAATGACGCCGCCCGTGTCATCTTTCACGGTGCCGTAATGCTTCCGGCCGAGCGCCGGACTTGGGTTTGGGTGAGGTCCGGGTGCCGTTTGCGCCCAAGTTGCCGATGCGAAAGCCCATGCGACGAGGGCCACGAGTATCGATTTGTTCTTCATTTAATCTCAGAATCAAGCATGACGCGGCAAACGCGAATTATTGTGCGGGAATAGCCATGTCCAGGCTCCAGTCACCACCGAGCGACCGGCCTCCCTGGCGTGGCGGAGCTGATTGAAAGATGGGTTCCACCCCGGCGATGACGTTCGTGGCTACGAGCTGTGAGTTGTTCGCGCCCGCTGCTCCAGAGACTACGACGGCATCGCCTGGTTTGAGATCGGAAGCGCTGATTTTAGGGATGCGTTCGATCATCTGAGAAATGTCACCGCCCGAAACAGCGGGCCTTCCGTTCATGGCAGGGCTGCGCTGCTCGGCTCCGGCTGGCGAAGCAGCGCCTTGAGTGGGTCTGTAAGCAGGATTTAAATGCCTCGCGATCATCATGGCCATTGGCGGCGGAAGTTTCCGAATCGCGGAATCCGCGGTCAAGACGATTTGCACAGGCTGCTTCGTCTGCAAATCGTTTAGCGTTATCTTGTCACCTTCGGGAGAGATAGAACTGATAGTTCCCGCAACTGTTCGGAAGGATCCTGAATAGATCTTTTCGGCCGTGATGGCGGATCCGTCCGGCGTCTTGTTCCCCAAGATGCGCACTTGATCTCCGGAGTGTATGTCCGATAACTGCGACGTCGCGGGAGTCTTCGGATTCTCGGGAGAGTAGCGCGTGAATTGCGTTCCCGCAGGAATATCGACGACAAGCGAGCTCGGCCCATCCGGCGTCCGAACGTTAACCGTGAGCTTTGAACCCGCTGCGTCGACAGAAGCGACGGTACCGGTGATACCGCGTTGACGCCATTCGGCCATCTCAGCTTGATGTGCCTGTTGAATATCCCGGGCGGACATCAGGAGCAGGCTAGCTGCGGCTAGGGAAGTTGGGCTGTCGACAGCTTTGAAACCGCGCACGTCAACTCGATCGCCTACGGCCAAATCGTTGGCTGTGATTCGGGTGGCGGATTTGAGGTCTTTTGCGCCGGGCGCGACTTTCAGCAGAGTCCTGGTCCCGGCGAGCGATATCGTGTACTTCGTGTCAGTCTTATCCGCTTTGACAGTGATCGTGTGAGATGCGGGATCGGCAGTAATGATAGTACCAATGACGTGCTGATCCGGTTTGGCAGGCGCTCCCACAGGGTTCTGCGGAAAGGCTGCCAATGAAGATAGAGTGAGGCCAAGAACGGCCGCAAGAAGCTGTCTCATGCACTGTTTGACGCTGAACGTAGTACTGCGCCAGCGTGACTGGTAGAGAGGCGAAAATTACCCTGCCTGAGTTACGTATTGCGACGCTTAGCGTGCGTTTACGTAAAACTCCTGCTCTGGGTTCATGTTACGAAACGGCGCGTGTCCAACTTACGCGGCATTCACGAGCATGTCTTCAAGGAAGTCGTTGCCATCGTCGTGATTACGATCGGCCTGCTCCTGGCACTGAATGCAGAAGGCAGCCCACGGTACTGCTGCTAGGCGCTTCGGACTGATCTCCTCCTCGCAATGGAGGCAAGTGCCGAAGGAACCGTCTTCGAGGCGGCGAAGAGCCGAGCGGACATTACGCAGCAGATGCGACTCGCGGTCCAAATTGCGGATCGCAAGCTCACGTTCGGCGGCGTGCTGCACTTCGTCCAGCGCATCTGCACTCTTCTCGATGGTGATTGCATCACGGTTGCGGACGATATGCTCTAGTTCGTCCTGCTTGTTTTCCAGGATCTTCTTAAATTTGTTTAGTTCGGTCTTCGTCATTTTTTTATTTCTCCTTCTAACCGACTAGCGTGCCCACTCATAAACGGATCGTGGCAGCCAAGTCTTTCGTTTAGACGCAGGGTCCCATCAAAAAGGTTCACCAATGGAAACTCGGTTTTCCACCCAGAAACCAGCGAGAACCCGTCCAGTATTCTTGGGGGCTTGATGGGGAGAGAAGCCGCAAGGCTACTCTCCAGTGCTTCGGCAGTAACTGAACTGCTGGAACTGCCTAACACTTCCTGTCCGACAAGCGAACGCTGTTCGGATCTTGGCATCATACCATATCGGTCAAGCAATTCAAATTCCAATCTGATGAGGGTAGCGAGTAAGGGCAAGGCTGTCAAGCGTCGTAAGTTCGTAGACACCGGTATGCGGCGTGCTTCCCTCATGAGAGATCGTATCGGCAGAATGTACAAAGCCTTACTGCCCAAAGACATTCGAGGTATAGACGTTTCTGCCCGTCGCCGAGTTCGGCAAAACAAGTGATGGAAATCGGAAGGCTGCAGCGTCGAGACCTACCGCACTTCTCCGAGGTGGGGTGAACGTCGCAAGATGTGCGTATCGGGACATCTCTGTTGAGTTTAGGTACAAACAGGCTGAAGATTCTCTCAGGCAGCGTGCAAGAAAGTAAGTGCCAATACACACGGCGACCTGGGGAGGACACTAGGGCCGATGCAGGCCTCGCGATGCGGCGAGTGCTAAATCTGGATCTGTCCTTTCAAGAAGAGGGCGGCGTGACCGGCGATCTGGACGCGATCGCCCAACAAATTGCAGAAGAATTCGCCGCCGCGAGGAGAAATCTGGCGCGCGTGGAGTACTGTCCTGCCTAGTTCGTTCGCCCAGTAAGGGATCAAAGTGCAATGGGACGAACCCGTGGCCGGATCTTCCGGGATCCCTTTCGCCGGGGCGAAGAACCGAGAAACAAAATCGCAATCCGTACCGCGCGCTGTGACAATAACGGCGAAGCGGTCCATGCGTTTGAGAGCTTCCATATTGGGCTTCAGCGAGCGGACTTCGTCGACAGTGCTGTAACGAACTAGATAATCGCGCGCGCCGAGAACATCGGTAGGAGCGCCACCCAGTGCCGGCGATCAGTTCCGGATGGACCTCGACCTTGCTGGGCGGGCGGGATGGAAAATCCATAACCAAGAGGTCACCGTCGCGCTTTACAACCAGTTCGCCGGAATGAGTATCGAAGCGCACCGTGTCGTCTGAATGATGTAATTCCGAGAACAGGACGTGAGCCGAGGCCAGGGTGGCGTGGCCGCACAGTTCCACCTCACACGACGGGGTGAACCATCTCAGGTGAAAACGGTCATCGTTGCGAACGAAAAAGGCAGTTTCGGCGAGATTGTTTTCGGCGGCGATGGCCTGTAAAGTTCCGTCAGACAGCCAATCATCGAGAGGGCAAATCGCCGCAGGGTTCCCCGCGAAAACAGCACTGGTAAATGCGTCAACCTGAAAAATCGGGACTTGCATCTCACCTTAGATGAAGCGACAGCGCTAGTTGATTCGAACGCGGTGTTTTTCTTTTAAAACAAGCTCATCAAAGATGGCCAGCACTCGTTTGCGATAGCTATACATCTGCCGCAAGGAGTCGCGAAAACTATCTTCATAGCGCCGAGGGTGCAGCCATTTGTCCAGGATCGGACGGGGAACGTCAATATCGCGACGAAGATCGTCGGCGGAGTGACCGCGCAAAAAGAGTCCGTAAAAGATAGCCGCCTCCCGTTGCGGAGCGAGCGGATCGACATCTTCGGCAGCGAACATAGCGCATCCTATGAATCCGTATCGTACTACGAAATTCGGTTCTATAAAACCCCTTAAATGATCAGTCTAACAATGCTGTCAAGTGTCTTAGGAGAGCCGGGCGGCGAAGGACAGCGATGGTTGTCCTGGGCGTCCGTTGGCCGCCATTTTACAAAACGAACTCCCCTGGCGATCGGGGCGGCAAAATGGCAGGAGGCAAGAATAAAGTTTGCGAGAATTGGGCGCTTGACAAACCATAAAATGGGGGTGTGATGGCCGGGACTTTTCCCAATTAGCCGTTGGTTTCGGCGACGGCGTAAGGAGATAGCCTTAGCGTATGGGCAGAACAGGCAATTTCGCAGTGGAAGTTAACGGTGTCAGCAACCGAGCAGCGATACCCGGATTTCTCGAAAGCAGTGCGTCAGTGGAATGAAGATCGAAGTCACAGCGTAGTGGTTCAACTTGGCTGGCGTGATCCGGTAACTGGCGAGCAGTCAGTTACACGTCGGTACAGCTATGAAGAATGCCTAGCGACGTATGAGCGTGACCGCCGCATCGGGGCAATTAGCTGATCTTCTGTCGTAAGGCTTAAGCTCGAACGATAGGCCCCCGGTGCTGACTCATGAACCGGGGCGAAAGGGGAGCCTTGACCTATTGGCCACCACTTCATACCTGCGCGAGTGAGCCAATAATCCGTTCCGGTACCCGCAAATGCCATTTCCTTTTGTGTCCCGTCTTTTTCTAGGGATTCTCCCCCTTTAGAGGGATTCAATGGATCAAGAGATCAAGCGTAGCCTGGTATAGCTTCCGCGCGGCGGCGAGGCAGCTGCAAGAAGGCTCAATGAATAACGCTAACCTGGGACGCTTTCGAAAGATTCACGGCGGTATGACACGAACGCAACTACAGGATGAGTTCTCGGCTGCCCTGCGCTTTTACCTGCAGATCGCGCAGGAGGGTTGTGTACTCTTGGGCAACATCAAAGAGGGTCCGCTTTCGGAATACACACGAAACGAGATCTTCTTGCATCGCAGGGAAGAACTGTGGGCATACGCTAGGTATACAAGAGCGCGAAGGCAGCTGTTGAACTTCTTGACCGCTTCTAAGCCGCATGAGAAGGGTGACAATGTGACGGCCACTTCGGAAATCGAGAAGCGCATGTAGTCTGACCGATTGGTTCGTCGATTGCTTGAGAGGAGTACCGGTCAAAGTTCCTTTATCTATGGGCTGCGAAGCGAAAACACACGGCCCTCTTTTTTGGATAACCAGCGCTGATGCGGGAAAGCACGCAGTGTGCAGCCCAGCTGCCGAGCCGGGAAGGGCAGTGCAACTCTGCTGACCGCTCCACATTATGTCCTTAAGAAGTTCGGGATGAAAAGAGTCATCTCCCCGCTAAGGCAAGACGATCTTTATTTGACTTCTTCTTTTTTGGCTTCGCCGCGTTCGCCCCGTCGTAAAAATATGCAACTAAAGGGTTGCGTATCTGGCGCGGATCAGCTATTATGCAACCTGGAGGTTGCGAATGACGCTTGCTGAACTGAGCCGTATCGACAGAAGCATTGAGATCAAAGTATCGCCGGAACGCCTGTGGCGGGCGCTGACAAGTGCCACCGAGCTTTCGGCGTGGTTTCAAGTGACGATCGAGGGAGAGATCGCGCCGGGGAACGAGGTGTGGATGACGTCCGTGCACCCTCAGCACACAGGGCAGCGATTCCGGGTCCGGTTCGTGGAAATGAACGCCGCCGCGGCGCTTCGTCTGGCAGTGGCATCCGGGCGCGGCGGATCCGAATGTGGATTACTCACGCGAGCCCCGAACAACTGTGACGTTCACGCTGGAGCCCTTAGATCCGGGACACGACTGAGGGTCCAAGAGACCGGATTCGATGCGATCTCGCTGGCACGGCGGGCAAAGGTTTACGGGGATAACAGCCAGGGCTGGACGGAGGTGCTTGGCTGGCTGCAGTGTTATGTCGAAGCGGCGAGCTGAGCTACGAGCTGGCGGAAGCCGCGTTGCTATTCGCGGCTCTTGGAGATGAGACGCGGCTGACTCTGATTCGGCGCTTGTCCGAAGGCGGACCGGCTTCGATTTCAATACTCTCCGATGATTTTCGTACGTCTCGGCAGGCGGTCACGAAGCATCTGCAGTCCCTTGCGACCGCCGGCATAATCGACGGCAAGCGGGTGGGCCGGGAGCATGTGTGGGAACTCAACGCTTCGCGGCTCGCTGAAGCGCAGCGTTGCCTCCAGACCATAGGGCGCGGCTGGGACGATGCTCTAGGCCGATTGAAGACACACCTGGAAGAGGGCTGAATCGGCTTATTTCCGGAACTCTCGCAACGCTTTCTGCGTATCTTCGTCCCGAGAGGTCAAATGACCATTTGGCAGAATTTCCGCTACGGAGCAAGAAAACTACGCAACGCGCCGGGATTCGCGCTTACTTCCGTCCTTACCATGGCGCTCGGAATTGGCGTGACTACCGCGATTTTCAGCACCTGCGACGCGTTGCTCTGGAAACCTATCCCGCTACCTGGCCTGGACCGACTGGTCATGGTGATGCGCGGCGTAGCGGACGATCCGAACGACTGGAACGCTGCCACACCCGCCGAAATCGGGGAAATTCGCCGCGAAGCGCAATCGCTCAGCAGCTTGGCGAGTTGGGAGGAAGGCGCGGCGAACCTCTCGAGCAGTGGAGAACCGGATCGCGTCCCGCAATCACTGGTCACCGCGAACTTCTTCGGCGTAGTCGGCGTGCAACCGGCACGCGGACGTGCCTTTCAGGCCGGTGAAGATCAACCCGGCCGCGAGCGGGAAGCGATCATCAGCGATGGCCTGTGGCGACGGCGATTTGGAGGAAACCCGGCAATAGTAGGTAAGTCCGTTCGCATCGATGACCAAAACTACACCGTTATCGGCGTCATGTCGCCCAGCTTCGATTTCCCAATCGCAACCGAATTATGGACTCCGCTCGCGTTAACGCCGGAACAGAGGGAATCGCGCGACGCCCGCGTTTTGGAATCCATAGCAAGATTGAAGCCGGGATACACCGTCAAGACTGCCGCCGCCGAAATCGATGGCATTGCGAGACGTCTCGAAAAGGCGTATCCGGAAACCAACAAGAACCAGCGGTTTGCGGTCTGGCCGGCGCTGAAGTTTTTGGTGGATCATGAAACGCAACAGTATCTGGTGATGCTGCTGGGATCCGTGCTGTTCGTGCTGCTGATTGCCTGCGCAAATGTCGCCAATCTGCAATTCGCACGCGCCACAGGGCGAGTGCGTGAGGTAGCGGTGCGCCGCGCCCTGGGCGCTACCCGCTCGCAAGTGATCGCACAGTTAATCGTGGAAAGCGTTTTGATCGCCATCGCGGGCGCCGTTTGTGGGCTATTCATCGCTAAATGGGGAATGACCGCTATGCGCGTCTCCATGCCCCCGGAAATAGCGCGCTACATTCTCGGCTGGAAAGATATACAGCTTGATAGCCGGGCGCTCTTGTTCACGTTTGCTGCAGCCATGACCAGTGGCATCCTCGCCGGACTCGCCCCGGCTTGGCAATCCTCCCAGCCGAATCTCGTCGGCACCTTGAAGGAAGGCGGCCGCAGTTCGTCGGTCGGCAAAGGACGGCGGCGCGTGCGCAATATTCTGGTGGCGGCGGAAATCGCGCTTGCGGTCGTGCTGCTCGTCGGAGCTGGCCTGATGGTTCGAGGATTCAGCGCGCTGATTGCCCGTGGCGACGCGCTAGAGCCATCTACTCTCCTCACACTTCGTCTGGCAATTACTGAGCAACGTTACCGTGAGCCGCACCAGATCGCCGGATTTTACCAACAGGTCATCGGTCGTATCAAAGCTCTACCTGGTGTGCGCGCAGCGGTAGCTGTTTCGGCTTTGCCGTACAGCCATCATTCCAGCAGCCGGGATTTCACCATAGAAGGAAGACAGGTGGATCCCGCTGACCACCCAAACGGTATGTACCAGGTGACCACGCCCGGCTACTTCAGCGTCCTGCGCGTTCCCTTGCGTCAAAGGCGTCTACTGAACGAGAACGATGGACCCGAGGCGCCGAAGGTCGCTCTAGTCAGTGAAAGAATGGCCCAGCGCTGGTGGCCGAAAGAATCGCCGATTGGCAAGCGAATCAAAATCGATGCGCCGGCAGCAAAGAGTGAGTGGATGACGATTGTCGGAGTTGTCGCCGATATCGTGCACGACCCCTACGAACGCCAACCGCGCCGGACCATCTACGTGCCCTACCAACAAGCCCCCGCACTTTGGATGGACGTCGGAGTGCGCACCAGCGGGAATCCGCTGGACGTCGCTGCCGCCGTGAGAGCCGCGATCCATTCAATCGATCCGGATCAGCCCATTACCGAAATGCGCACCATGGCACAATCCATTCACAATGGCGCCATAGGGCTGAATTACGTGGCCGCATTGATGGGCATATTTGGCGGAGTGGCTCTCCTGCTCTCTGCGGTGGGCGTCTACGGAGTGATGGCGAATATGGTCTCCGAACAAACCCAGGAAATCGGCGTAAGGGTGGCTCTCGGAGCGCAGACTGGTAGCGTTCTCCAAATGATTTTCCGCCGTGGCATGCTGACAACAGGTCTGGGACTCGCCGTCGGTCTTCCTGTCGCGTATCTTCTCGCGCGCCTGATGGCGTCGCTGATTTATGGCGTGCCGGCTACCGATCCGGCAACCTTCGCCGGCATCACCGTGACCCTGCTCGCGGTCGCCGCGCTCGCCATCTACATTCCGGCCCGACGAGCGACCAAAATCGATCCGATCGTCGCCTTGCGTTACGAGTAGGCCGTGTGGGTGTTTCGCCGAAATTGGCTTCATGCATGAGCTGAATTGGGAGTTTTAGGGCCGCCTATGAGCGGTGGCGGAAGGGTTTCGTAGAGCGACTTATCCATCGGACTGACTTCGTATTTGTCGCTGTGTGTATCTTGGGCTTGTACTGAACTGCAAGAGAGAAATTAGGGCCGGGCGATCCATCCTCCTTAACTATTTCTTTGGAAAGCAGATTGTCCACCGCCTCGCCGGGTCTCGGTTATAGGTGGCGAAAAATTCGGAACTGCGTTTCTAAGCTTGTACCGGAATTGTTTCTTTATGATTTCCGATGAGTAACACTCGGATAACAGAGTACGGACGAGGCTTCAAGCAGGACAGCCGTAAGAAGGGCAAAGTTAAAGGCGGAGGCCGGCAATAGGACTTCGAGAGACGCTTGTGCCCAAAGCACGAAGCCGTTGTCAACACCAAAGCCTGACAAACTTGTCTTCGAGCGGCCCGGGATCCCGTCCCGGTACGAGAATGGGATCATGACGGGCGTAAGAACGGATAAGTGGCTTTGGGCCGCCCGATTCTTCAAGACGCGCTCGCTCGCGACGCGCGCATGTGAACTCGGCAGAATTAGGTCCAATGGACAAGCGGTCAAGGCGTCGCGCGAGGTCCGACTCGGCGACCTGTTGCAAGTGAAGAACGACGGCGGCGACTTTCATGTGGAGGTCCTGCTTCTGAGTGAGATGCGTGGCCCGGCGGCGGTTGCGCAGACGCTCTACCGTGAGACAGAGGCGAGCAGGGAGTTGCGGCTAAAATTGGCAGAAGAGCGTAAAGGGATGCTGCATTTCGAAGCATTGCGGGAAGGGAAGCCATCGAAGCGAGATCGGCGTGAACTCGAGCGACTTCGGCGTAGAGCGTGACGGACGCGCGCCGAAACCAATTCAGACGCACCGCCGAGTGACTCGCGGATAAGATTGCAGCAGGTGTTCCAATGACATCTCGCCGTTCGTTTTTGCAATCTGCTGGATTGGCCGCAGCGGCCCTTTGCTCTCGCGCGTTGCGCGGTGACGAAACGCCGGGTCCATTACAAGAATTCAGCTACGGCGATGTCGAACTCGCGCCCGGGCTCGCCCAAACGCAATTTGAGCAGACGCAATCCGTCCTTATTTCCTTGAACGAAGACAGTCTGCTCAAGCCTTGGCGTCTGCGCGCGGGTCTTCCCGCGCCGGGCCCAGAGCTTGGCGGATGGTACGACGAATTGCCGCTGGACAAGACCGAAAGCGGCGGTCATGGCTTCGCACCCGGACACTGTTTCGGTCAATGGATTTCGGCGCTCGCGCGCGGATATGCCATAAATCGTGACCCGTCCACTCGAGCCAGATTGGAGCGGCTGCTTGCGCTTTACGAGCCAGCCATCTCCGGGCGGTTCTACACGAACTTTCGCTTTCCTGCCTACAACTACGACAAGATGGTCATCGGCCTCATCGACGCGCATCAGTTCGCGGGCTTGACGCAGGCGTACCGGCTTCTTGAACGGACCACGGACGCGGCTGAGCCGCATCTGCCGCCGCACGCGCTCGATCGAGACGAGCCGCAGCGGCGTTGGCGGGAATCGGTGGGCGACAACACGGCAAACGATTACACCTGGGACGAGTCCTACACGCTGCCGGAGAACCTCTATCTTGCGTGGGAGCGCGGTGCGGGCGAACGATACCGGAAATTGGCCGCCCGGTTTCTGCTCGACGAGACCTATTTCGACCCGCTCTCTGAAAACAAGAACGTGCTTGCCAACCACCACGCCTACAGTTTTTGCAATGCTCTGAGTTCGGCAATGCAGGCGTATCTCGCCGATGGCAGCCGGAAGCATCTCCGCGCGGCGAGCAATGCGTTCGAGATGATCACGGAGACTCAGAGTTTCGCCACGGGCGGCTGGGGACCCAACGAAAGCTTCGTCGCTCCAGGCAGTGGCGAGCTGTATGCCAGCCTGAGCGGAACGCATCGCGGATTCGAGACGCCGTGCGGCAGTTATGCACATTTCAAGCTGACGCGCTATCTGCTGCGAGTGACGCGAGATGGCCGCTATGGTGACAGCATGGAGCGGGTCTTATATAACACCGTGCTCGGCGCCAAGCGCCTGCAGCCCGACGGCCGCGCCTTCTACTACTCCGATTACCATTTCTCGGGCAGCAAAGTCTACTTCCCCGACGCATGGCCCTGCTGCTCCGGCACCTTGCCGCAAGTAGCCGCTGATTACCGCATACTCACTTACTTCCACGATGCCGGCGGCGTGTTCGTGAATCTGTATCTGCCGTCCACGCTCCGTTGGACGAGCACGGACGGGGCGCAGCTCGTGCTAACGCAGACCGGAGACTATCCGGTCGAAGGCAAAATCACGATGCAGGTGCGTGCCTCGCGTCCCTCGAATTTCGCCCTTCGCCTGCGGATTCCCGCGTGGTCTTCGCAAGTTGGACCGCTCATTCGCGTAAACGGCGAGCGCGTCGCGGCACCCATCCAGACTGGCTTTGCCACTCTTCAACGCAGATGGAAAGATGGCGATCGCATCGAGCTCGAGCTTGCATTGCCGATGCGCGTAGAAGCCATTGATCCAAATCATCCGGACACCGTCGCCCTGCTGCGAGGGCCCCTGGTCTTGTTTGCCATCGCGGACAATCCGCCTGCGGTGACACGACAGCAACTGCTGTCGGCCGTACAGCTCAAGAGCAGACCACTTGGCGCGCTGACACAGCTTCAGGTCCGCTGCTGCTCCGCCCGTTCTTCGCAATTAAGGATGAGCGTTACAGCACTTACCTGAATGCAAGTTGAGAGATTGTTGATAGCAGTTCAGAAAGCATTGTGAGCCGCAGGACCTCCGCCCCGTGTACCGAATTCGTAAGCGGGGTCACGGACACTCCCGGACTGTATCTTGAAAAGGCCGAATTACGGGCAAATTCACGCGCTGGTGGTACTAGCAGGTCCGCAATGCGCGAGTGCCCGAAGGTTCACAAACTCACCTCAGCCCATCGAGGACGGATTCTGGGTAGTGCCATCGAAGTCTTCGGAAGTTTTGAAACGTTCGAAGCGGCCGGTCAGCGCGGCAGCGCGCGTTTTCGCCGCGAGAGCTTCCACTTGCGACTCACTCAGAGGTTTGAATGTCCGCATGGCCTGGAACGCCTGATCCAATCGATCCATAGAGTCGCAACCCGTAATCACAACCGACGTCGGAAGATTGAGCGCGTAGTGCAGACATTCGATGGCGGTGACCGGACCCGCCCCGAATATCTGACCGGAGGCCAGCGGCTTCATGCCGAGTACGGCGGTACGTTCCGCCACCAGCCGAGGCACCACCTGGTGAGCAAAGCTCTTGAACTGATAATCGAGAACATTCAGAGGCATCTGACAACTGTCGAAGTGAAACCCATTCTTCGCGGCCATATCGAGCATGCGTAGGTGAATGGCCGGATCCTTGTGCCCGGTAAACCCGACGTAGCGTATCTTGCCCCCTTCTTCGCAGCCATCACCGCTTCATGTGCTCCGCCGGGAGCGAAGTACTTGTCTGGGTCCATCATGCGGATATTTTCATGAAATTGAATGAGGTCGATGTGATCAGTCTGCAGGCGCCGTAGAGAGTCCTCGATCTGTCGCGCAGCGGATGCGCGAGTGCGTCCGTTGTACTTGGTCATCAGAAAGGCCCGGTTTCGATACCCGTTCTGGAGGGCCTTGCCCATGCGGACCTCACTGTCCCCGTCGTGGTAATCCCACGAATTGTCGAGAAACGTGACACCCCGGTCGAGAGCTGTCCGTATGATGCGGATCCCCTCGGCTTCGTCCGGCACGCCGATGTGGTAGCCTCCGACGCCGATTGCCGAAACGTGCTCTCCGGTTGATCCAAGATTGCGATAGATCACTCCGTCGCGGGTTTCCGCATGCAAGGCCGCTGCCAAGGGCAGAGCTGTGAGACTCCTGATAAATTCGCGCCGCTGCAAGTCCGAAATCTTCATGAGATGACCTCCAATTCAGAACCAGTTTAGTCCCGTTTGTGCAGCGGGGCGTCTTCCACCTTCCCTGGCGTCCCTCTGCCCGTCAATCTCCTCAGGGTCTCCGCCTCACGCTCCCGGTATGGAGTCCCATCTGGGTAGAGCACGTCGTGAAACCAGACTGGCGGCTTTTCCTTCACATACGGACGCTCCCACGAATCCCATGGCAGGTTGGTTTGCGTCTTGCCCACCACGAATCCCCAGTTGATCGCCGCGACATGATGTTTCTTCGCAATCGGCAGGATGGTGTCAAATGTGCTGCCTACGGATCGTGCCATGTATTCAGTGCAAATCAGCGGCCGGTGATATTGCTCAAGCGCGGTAACTTCCTTCTCGAAACTCTCGGGCCAGCCATAGTTGTGAAACGAGATCACGTCCGATTCCGCTATTTGAATTGCAGTGATCGGCGCAGATTTATCAGTTGGCCCGAGGTCTCCCTGGTAGATTCCACTGGTCAACGGCTGAGATGGATGGGCCTCCCGCGCCCAGGCGAATACCTTCGGGAGTAACGCAATCACTTCCTTGCTGTTAGCAGGCTCGTTCCACAAATCCCACGCGACGATGCGCCGGTCATTTGCGAACACACCGACCACCCCTTCTACGTATCGCTTCAGCCGCGGATACTGGGAAGCATCTTTCACGGCTGGCAGACCCGGGCTCTGGACCCAACCCGAGTTATGCACGCCCGGAATAGGCGGATGTTGCGGACCCAGCTTGGGATTAGGCTCCCAACAGGAGTCGAACAGCACAAAAATGGGGTGAATGTGATGCTTGTCGGCAATGCTTAAGAATGTATTGATTCGGTCTTGGAACTCCGCTGCATTCTGTTGCCACAACAAGTCGTGCAGGAACACGCGCATCGTATTCATGCCCAAGCCTTCTGCCCAGCCCAACTCCTTATCTATCTCTTGCGGATCGAATGTAGCTTCCTGCCACATCTCCAACTGATTAATAGCGTCCGCCGGCACATAGTTGCTACCGACAAGCCAAGGCTGCTGCTCATACCACGCATTCGCATTCGCATTCGCCTCGGACCAGCGTTGCGCATCCGGCCCGGCCAAAGCAGGGACCAGAAAAAGCGCCGCAATCGTCAGAAGGCTTCTTTGCTTCAGGCGTCTCTTGAAATCTTGCATCAATCAGCCTCTGCTCATTACTGATATGTTCGGCGACGGCGGACAGGTTCTAGAGCTAGCTACTTTTCATCGCAAAATAGCTCTTTTTGATCAGCATTTGGCATGACGATGGGCCTTCGCCCGGGTTTGGGTGAAGCTTTTCAACTGTTCGAGCCTGCTGGACTCTGGGGCGGTGCCTTGCCCGAGGATTCGGTACTCAGGCATTCGCCACCGTCAGCATCTTGCCGATGTTGATCACATTGTCAGCCAGCACTCCGAGTCCTACCCAGCGCTTCATTCCGTCTACGCCGCGATATAGGCAACGCCTGAGTCCGTGCCGCCGCTTGGCCACGCTGATGCGTCCTTCGCAACCTGTGCGCCAGCGTTGCGCTTTCTTGAACCAGCGGCTCTTCTCTAGTTTCTTGCGCTGCGCGCTATGCGTGTTCCGGTTCGGCACCGCCACCCACTTCACACCCTTCTCTTGAACCGCCCGCTCCTGCGCCTGTGAATAATAATCCAGCGTCCGCCGTCACCAGTTGCGGTAATCGCCCGAGTTTGCGCTCGTGTGCCTCCACGGCGCCCAGCAGCAACTCGCGGTCGCTCGGTCTCTCGTCGAACACCTCATAGTGCGTGATGATCTGGTTCTCGGCCTCCTGTAACTGCACCAGCTTGCCGAACTCGGTTGGCTTGCTCGCCTTGCCCTTGCGGATAATCTCGGTGTGTGGCTCAAACACGCTCACGATCTTGCCCGGCAACTGCGTCAATCCATCGAAGATGCGCGTCTTCGTCTGCTTCATCACCTGCCGTACACGCGCCGCCATCGTCGATAAGCTGTCGCCAAGCCCGCGCAGTCCTTTTTCCCGTCGCGCGGGCATTTCTTCCATCTCACCATCACACGCTTGGCGTCGTTGAGAATCTGCCGCGACATTCGCAGCAACTCGCGATACTCCTTCTTGCGCTTTTCCTCGCCTTCCGTCCCTCTATGCCGGCTAGCCGTCGCGATCGCCACTACGCGCTTGTTCACGCTTCGCATCCGGTCCCGCACTTTGCGCTTCAGCTTGCCCTCGCTCCGTTGCTCAATCTTCTTCATCGTTCGCGTCATGCACCCGCGCGCCGTCCCCCAGCAGGCTGGAGTCGGTCGGATAATGAATGTTGGTCTCCACCACCGTGGTGTCCACACGCATCTTCCGGCCTCGCACCGCGCCTTTCTCTTGCGCGATTGCCACCAGCCGTCATGCAATTTCGCAATCACCCCGCCGCCCAGTGCCTGCGCGATGCGCGCCAACGTTTTCGCGTCCGGCACCTTGCCGAGCCCGATGCGTGTGAAGTCCCGATACGCCAGGTTCATCTTCACCTCGCGTTCCAGCGTGTCGAAGCTCCAGTTCCGTACGTGCTTTAACAGCAACAGCCGCAATGCCATCTCGGCGGGTGTTTGTGAGCGCCCCGCGTGGCGCTGTGCTCATGACGCTCGCCCTGCGCTTCGTACACCAGATCGATCAGTTCCTCATCCTCCAGAAGCTTGTCGGCTTCCACCATCCACGGCTCCCAAAGAGCACGCACATCCTCGTCCACTACGCCTTCCCACAGCGTCCTTTGCCCTTGCTTGCGTCGAGTCATGCCCTATCGTAAAAGCCTTCTGAAACAAGATCAATACTAAATGTTTCAACACCGGTTGCTCAACTTAGCTGCTCATTGGCGCTAACGCGAGCCCTCTATTTTGCGATGAAAAGTAGCTAGACAACCCTGCAATAGCAGTAAAGAAACTGCTGCGTCGTCCCAAACGGAGTTTCGTGCAATTCTTTAGAACTATTGATGAGCTTAAACGATTTTCCGAACTCACGGTGAAAGGAGTCGGCGTCATACCGCGCCACGTCGAGCCCACTGCACCTCACCGGTCCTTCGGGTCCGAAGGTGCTCGACGATCACATGGCCACCGGGCCTCACCGCTCGCGCAGCAAGCTGGACATAGGCGATACGCTGCTCCGGTGCGATAAGGAAGTGAAACACTGCACGATCATGCCACACGTCGAAGGAGTGATTTGGTAAGTCGGCCTGAGTGACATCGGCACAAATCCATTCGATCTTATCTCCAGCTTCTCCGGTTCTCGCTCTCGTCACATCCAGTGCGGTTTGAGAGACATCCAGGATCGTGAGGTTGCGGTATCCGCGAGCTAAAAGATCGTCCACCAGTGTCGATTCACCTCCACCGACGTCGATGATGGACGCTTTACGGTCAGGCGAAGCGAATTCGATTAACTCTAGTGAGCGATCCAGATGTGGACGGTACCAACTCACCGCATCGGGAGCTTTCGTCTTGTAGACTTTCTCCCAGTGAGCCCCCGTGTCCACGGGGTGATTTTATCACTTACGCCGCTCTTTCCGATGTTCAGGTAACACGTTACTTTGGGCATAACTGTTCATCCCGCGCTCCCGCGCGCAGAACGCAGTTGCCGGGCCATCAAGCGCCGAATGGCCGCGTGGACCCGCAGGCGATTATAGCGTTGCAGCATGGCGGGTGACAGGATGAGCACTATGTAAATCAGGACGGCCATCCCAAAATCTATGAGCGTGGTTTCACGAGTGATTGCTCGCCATAACGACCACGCCGAAAAGCCGAGAAACGCTGTTACATGGATAGCTTCAAGTTTACGCGTGCATTGCTCAAATTGAATCAAAGACTCAAGGTTGCCATGGATGTCAACGATGCGGATGCCATACCGGTTCCTGACGATATCACCACCAGTCGGCACATACCGTTTGACGAATAGCACACCGAGCCGTTCATACAGTGCCGTACTTTCAAAGTGTTTCGGCGCAAACCAAATATCCAGCATGCAACAGCCAAAGCATTACTCATTTTTCAGAACACGATGAGATTCATACTCTTCGGAAACAAGCAGCATGTTTTCAAACCTGCACTTAACGACAACTTGATAGGCGGCAGGAAACTTACGCAGTCCCTGTTGCTCGAAGAGAGCATACAAAGCTTTCAGAGCACGTGGCGAGGTAAAGTATTCAGCGGCTCCATGAGTCCCAACAGACGTTATCCCCGAAAAGACGATCATGCCGAGTCGGCCACGATCTGATTCACGGGTGTTTAGAACCGTAACGAGCCCATATACGGAAACAAAGTCGCCGGTGGCATCTTTCTCAGGTACCAACTTTCGCCCCGTGACGCGATCTTGAATCACAAATTCTTTTACACCCTCGTCGTATGCCACCGTGAGAGGAGTTTTCTCCAGCAGTTCAGAAATCACTTGGCTGTCTACTGGCGCCCCAAATAAGATTGCATCGCGACCGTGAAGCACTGACATCATCGCAGCGCGTTCCGGCAGTATTTGGGAATTCGCTCCCAGAGCTTTGATGATGTTGGATGCGATTACAACCGCGTTCATGCTGCCGACGCCTAATGCGTCCTTTGTGAAAATCATTCCTAGCCGGGCGTTTGGAGCTAATGGCCGGTGTTCGCGAAACAAAGGATAAGCCTCGGAGGGGGCCGGGTAGATCGAACTCTTGTACGCCTGGTGGGTCTCCGGCCCGAGAACTAGATACAGCGGGGTTGCGGCCACCAGCAGAACATTTTCGTTCGGCTTCGCGAACTGCTTCCAAGCTTCCTGAACAATCGGATCCAAGATAGCGCCGACGGCCGTTCGTTTCTGAGATTTAATACCGACCAGATAACCCACGGCCGCAGCGATGAACGCAAGCAAGACGAAAGCCGTAGAAGTTCGTCGGCGCTTTCCAATTGGAGCGCGAGACTCCTTCGGGACGGACGGGGGCTTTACCTCCACAGAGAACGTTTGGACTAGACCTGAACTCTGAACGAACTGGGGAGTATAGGTGCCCTTCGGAATAACGATCCGAACAGTCTCCGTCTGCAATTCCTCCGCGTATAGCTTTTCCAGCTTCTGGCGCAACTCGTAGGCGCGAGTTCGCACCGACGAATCCTCGGAAGGGGAATAGTTGGGCGGCCGATGCAAGACTTCGACCCCGATCAGGTATTCGGTGATCCCAGACTTGGCGCCGCGAAACTCTGCCTCGCATACGAACTGTAGAAACGATCTCAGTTGCTCGGATCGAGCGAATGTCCGGCTTTCGAGCGCTTTTTTCAATGCGAGGCGCTTTTCGTCCTGATTTTGAACCGCTACATTGAGCACCGCAGAAGAATTATATAAGATTCCTTACAATCACCTGGATTTGAGGGTTTTTCCACATAACGTCGCTGTTCCTCGCATTTGGGGAATTCGTAACGTTAATTTAACGGTTAGCAAGCTTGATTTCAGGCTAGGATCATTCCCAAACTCAATGCTAAGGGAAGGGTCTCGTGCAAACAAGAATTAGGGTTGCGCTCATCATCCTGCTTTCTGCGGCGGCGCTCTTTGCTCAAGCCGATCGAGGAATAATCACGGGGTTAGTAACTGATGCGCAGGGTGCGCCAGTGGCAAACACAGTGGTAGCCGTCAAGGATTCCAAAACTGGCGTAGTGACAAATGTCACAAGCACCGCCTCCGGAAACTACAGCACGCCACCTCTGATCATAGGTACTTACGAGGTCAGTGTTGCGATGCCAGGATTTAAGACGTTTCACGCGTCCGGCATCAATCTCGCTTCCGGGCAGACATTCCGGCAGGACATCTCGCTGGAGGTCGGCGAGGTCCGGCAATCGGTAGAAGTGAGTGGTGAAGTCGAACAACTGAACGCCGACAACCCTCAAATGTCGGGATCGGTCAATCAGTTGGAATACGAATCACTGCCTGCCATCATGGGCTCAGGCGAGAATCGGGTTCCTGAAGCTCAGCTCTATACGTTTCCGACATTTGTCGCTCCCACCCAAGGCAACATTTATCCAGGTAGCGCGTTCGGAGCTCGCATCAACGGCGGCCAGCGCAGCGCATTTGAGAATTTCCTCGACGGCGCCTCATACGGCGAGGTGAGTGGCCATAACGGCACGCAGGAACGTTCGGCACCGTACGAATCCATCGCGGAAGCTCGAATCATCGACAACACGTTCAGTGCCCAGTACGGACACACCAGCGGTGGATTCGTCGAGTACACCACGAAGAGCGGAACCAACAACTATCACGGTGGAGTGTACGAATACTTCGACAATGACAAGCTGCAGGCTCGCGGCGAAATCGCTCCCGTCCGTCCGCCCGTTCGCCAGAATCAATATGGCTTCACCCTTGGTGGTCCAATTTCGATTCCCAAAGTCTACAACGGCAAGAACAAGAGCTTCTTCTTCTTCAATTTCGATCAGTTCAAGTTCTCGACTGCGGGAGCTGGAAGCGGTTATGGGACCGTGGCTGATAACCAAATCAGAAACGGCAATTTCTCCCAATATCTGACGAGCCAGCAGGTCGGAACAGACGCCTGCGGACGCCCTGTCCTCAGCGGTGAGATCTTCGATCCTGGTACCACTGCGAGCGCGGCCACTTGCGGCGGCCCTGCCAATGACGCTGTTCGGAATCCGTTTCCAGGTAACGTTGTTCCAATATCGGATTTCTCAAAGGTCGCCAGCAATATCCAGTCGTATCTCCCCGCCCCGACGAACTCCGCACTGTCTCACAACTACCTCTTGGGCCCCGCACAGGCATTTCTGAATGCCAGGACCATCCTGACGCGTATCGACCACAACATCACTGATAGCATCCGGCTCTCGTTGACCTACAACTACGACGATCGTCCGAGAGAGCTGGATTGCAACAATATCGGCGGTTGCGGCGGTCCGATCGGTCACCCTCGTATTCAGGACATCTCCACGCACACGGCTCACCTTCAACTGACAGATGTCATCAGCCCGAGTCTCTTCACCCACTTTGTTGCTTCTTACGACCGCTGGGTTCTGCCTGATACCTATCCGTCGATCGTGGACAAGGGATGGGCATCGAAGGTTGGCATCACCGGAATTCCCTACCAAGACGCGGGCGGGTTTCCGAACATCAATTTCGACGAGCGCTATGACGGCGTTCGGCGTCAACAACACGGGCGGCCTGCAAGGTACCGACAGATGGCAGTTTCTGGACGATACCACCAAAATTTTCGGCAAGCACACGCTCAAAGTTGGGTTTGAGTATCGCTGGGAGCGCTGGTTTACGGGCAGCTTCATCGGTGATGCCGGTGTCTACAATTTCCGCGCTGCTAACACGGGCACTTATGGCGCTGAATGGCAACTTGATCCAGGGGACTGGCGATCCATACGCTTCCTTCCTTCTCGGTCAAGTAAGTTCCTCTAACTTTTCGATTCCAGCCTTCTCCGATTACCGCCGTCCCTACTTCGCGCCCTGGATCAATGACGATTGGAAGGTGACCGATAAGCTAACTCTGAGCTTCGGATTTCCGCTTCGACCTGCAGTTCCCGCGTACTGAGCGGCACAATGCCTATTCGTCATTCGATCCGACGCTGGCGAATCCTGGAGCCGGCGGGCGCCTCGGAGCCCTGGCCTTTGCGGGCCGGAACGGTCATTCAGATACCTTTGAAAATCTGGTGGCAGATACTTATGGACCTCGGTTTGGTTTCGCTTATCGCGTTAACGATAAAACCGTAGTCCGCGGCGGGTACGGAATCTACTACTCCGGCGTGACGATGAATGGCTTCAATGCCAATCCGAATTACGGATACAGCACAAATCCATCCGTGACTGACCTCAGCAACGGTAGACAGGCTGTTTTCTCTCTGGATAATGGATTCCCGCAGAGCGCGGTCACCATTCCGCCGCAGATCACTCCGACGCTGCAGAACGGCTCGGATCTCCAGTACATGAACCCTAACGGCGTCAAGCTGCCGCGATATCAAAATTGGACGGTTTCAGTGGAGCGCCAGTTGAGTCAAAGCATGATGATCGACGTAGCTTACGTCGCGAATCACGGAACGCGCTTGATCAGCGGCCATGAACTAAACGACCTAAACCAGAACAATCCGCTGATCTTACAGCAGTATCCGGCTTCTATGCTTACTGCCACGGTGGGCACGCCTGCCGCCAACGGCTTCCCGGCCCCGTACCCCGGTTTTTCGGGAACGGTGGCTCAAGCGCTCCGGCCTTATCCGCAATATCAGTCAGTCCCGCAGTTCAACGGAGCGAACGGCTGGAGCGGCTACAATTCGCTACAGACGACTTTCAGAAAGAACTTCAGCAACGGTATTCAGCTCAACGTAGGATGGGTTTATTCGAAGCTGCTAGACAATGGGGCTGAATCAGGGCTGTCTTCCGGCTTCACTGGCGTCAGAGCCCATTAGTGTCTATCTTCCGACCAAAGCCGTCTCCATTGACAACGTGCCGAACGTCCTCACCATTACTTTTGTCGATCAGCTCCCGTTCGGGAGAGGAAGGGCGCTGCTAAATCGAGGTGGGATCGTCAATGCAGTTCTCGGCGGCTGGACTCTGGCTGGTAACCTTCGCTACGAGAGCGGCAGGCCTCTCGGCATATACTATTCGAACAATCCCTACTCGGACGTTTTATTCAATACCGGCTATCTACCCGATCGCGTCGCAGGTGTTAGCGGATATGGGAATACGAACAACGGCAACATTATCGTTGGATCCAGCCAATACGTATTACCGAGCGCCTTCACCACGCCGCCACCTGGCAGCTTGGGCAACGAAGGCCGTCTAGACTCTGTCCTGCGCGGCTGGGCAAACTACAATGAAGACTTTTCGTTATACAAGGATTTCGTCATAAAGGAACGACTGACTTGGCGCGATCGGCGGCAACGGGTCGAACGTGTTCAATCGGCATCAATGGTGTGATCCCGATACCAATCTTGAGTGATGGCTCGGCGTTCGGCACCATTACCGGACAATGCAATCTGCCGCGAGCATTCGAACTTTACATGAAACTGAATTTCTAGGATGTATTATCAATCGGCACTGGATCACTTTAGTCCTCGCCCTGATCATCCTCGGGCTTTGTTCTCCGGCAGCCAAGTCGCAGGACCAAGCTTTCAAAAATGCGTTCTCGTTCTATAAGGCGGGATCATTGACAGAGGCCCGCCATGTTCTTCTGGTTGCGCTCGAGCACAACCCGACCGCGCTCGACTACAGCCTTCTCGGAAGTATCGAATTTCAACAGACCAATTTTGCTGACGCCGAACGCCATCTGAAGAGCGCTCTTTCCCTCGAGCCCAAATTAGTGGGAACCCGGTTCACTCTGGCGACTCTCCTCGAAACGACTGGAAGGAACGCCGAGGCAAAGGCAGAATTGCAACAGCTCATTTCAGACGATCCTCGCCACCTGGAAGCAATCCTGAATTTGGCTCGCCTTGAGACAGCAGACCGCGAATTCGGCGATGCCGCAAAGCTTCTGGAAAAAGCCCGAAGCATTAGCCCCGAAAGATGCCCGCCCTCTGCTAGCCTCGGCTCGTATCAAAAACCTGCAAGGGAATACGGAAGCGGCGCTGGCCGCTTTGCTCAAGGCGAAGGCCATTTCACCAGCGGATCCCACGGTGCTCTACGCCCTCGGGGCACTCTGTTTACAAATGGATCTCATCAGGGATGCAACTGCGAACCTCGAGCGCGCGGCAGAGTTGGATCCAGGCAATCCGGTAACAGAGTACGCCCTTGCTTCCGCGCGAATTGCAAACCACGATTTCCCGGCAGCGATTAAGATCTACAAGGATCTGCTCGCGGCCTCTCCCGGCAATGCCCAGGTGAATTATGCGCTAGGTGCGGCCTATTTTCTTCAGGCTGAAAACGACGCTGCCACGCCGTACTTTGAACAGAGCATCCGTCTGGAGCCGCAGCAGGTAGAGTCGTTCTACTACCTTGGGCTCATCGCCGAACAGAACGGTGACCACCAAAAGAGCATCGATTTGTTGAAGAAAGTAATCGACCGCCAGCCGGACCATGCCCGGGCACACATCGCACTCGGGCTTGCGTACCGTTCATCGGGCCGGCTCACCGATGCGAAGCAACATCTGGAAGCAGCCGTTCAACTGGATCCTGACTCCCAGAAAGCGCATTATCAGCTAGGGCTCCTGCTCAATGCACTTAAAGAGCATGACCAGGCCAAGGCACAACTTGAAATCGCGAACCGCCTCCGGGCGTCTTCAGACGACAGAGTAACTTGGGTCCTTGCCTCCCCTGCGGACCGGACCAATGCGGCGGCCAAAAACGTCAACTGACGGCTTCTGCCTGGCACTGCTGTTTGCTGCCAGACTCGTGGGGGCTAGCGACGACACCCCGGCTATCGCCCATTTCGAAGCTCTGATTAAGGATGGTAAGTACGCCGAAGTAAGTACCGCGCTCGAAGACTACGTCGCCAGCCATCCGCAATCGTGGCAAGCTCTGTATCAACTCGGCTACGCCGATTTCCGGCTCCATCGTATTCAACAATCCTTGACCATGGTGTGCAAGAGCCTCGTGCTGAATCCTAAATTTCCCGAGTCTCACAAGATACTGGCTTACGACCTGAACATACTTGGGCGTCAGGATCTGGCTATTCGCGAACTGGAGCAAGCGATCAGCTACGATCCGGGATCAGCGGAGAGCCACTATGAACTTGGGCGCATCTACTATGAACAAGGCTCGTACCTCAATGCCATTCGAAAATCTGGAAAAGGCCAAATCCCTCGCGCCGGGGTTTGTCCGCGCCTATCATAACCTCGGTCTAGCCTATTCGGCGGTCGGGGACAATGCCAGAGCAGTTGAAAACTTCGACGCGGGTCTCCGATTGAACGCGCAGCAGAGCAAGCCGTCGGCTTGGCCGCTGATCGATTACGCAACTTACTTTAATATGCAAAACAACTTCGAAGAGGCCCGGGACCTTTTACTGCAGGCGATCGAAATCGACCATTCATGGGACCAGGAATACGATGAACTCGCGAAGGCCTATCGCGGTCTGGGCCGGACCAACGAAGCTATTAACGCCCTAAAACAAGCCATCCTTCTGAACCCCCGTAAGCCTGAATACCACTACGTGCTCGCCCGGCTATACGAGCAGACGCATCAATCGGCCCAAGCCAAAGAACAACTCGCCGAATTCGAACGTCAGAACAGTCCGGGAACGAAGTAGTAACGTGACTCGCAGGAAGTTCGTTTCTCGTTCAGCTAACTTTGCGGGCTTGATGTTAGGCGCTGGCGAATTGTGCGCAACGGACATGGGCCGCACCGAAGGGCAAACCGTTCGATTAAAGATCGACATCGAAAAACCTCTCGGGATGATCCCCGCAAATTTCATTGGGCTCGGCTATGAGATTTCTTCCATAGCGAGACCGGGTCTGCTCAGCGCCAAAAATCGCACGTACGTACAGCTGGCGCGTACGCTTGGAGTGCAGGGTGTCATCCGAGTCGGCGGAAACACTTCCGACTATTCCTCCTTCGCTCCCGATCGACAAGCTGTGTCAGCTCCGAAGGAAACTGTGGTGAATGAGGCCAACCTTCAAGAATTGGGTGCATTTCTCGATGCTACGGGCTGGAAGTTAATCTGGGGGCTGAATCTGGGCGGCGGCACCGAGCAGGAAGCAATCAATGAAGCGCAGGCTGTGGCAACGATCGCAAGAGATAATCTCCTGGCGTTCGAAATCGGGAACGAGCCGGATCTGTTCGGTCACAGACAAGCACATAGGCCAGCTGCTTACCGCTATCAGTACTACTTGAACGAATACCGCCGTTACAAGGCTGCTATCCGCGCCAAGCTGCCCAATGCGCCGTTTGCGGGACCAGATGCCGCCAGTGCGACGGATTGGGTTACGCGGTTTGGGCTCGATGAAGGAAACGATTTGCGCTTGCTAACGCATCATTATTACCGCGAGTGTGCGAGCCCAGCCAGCACTCTCGATAAGCTGCTCCAGCCGGATCCGAAACTCGCGCCCGACACTGGAAAAACTCAGAGCGGTATCCGCGGCGTCGCATGTGCCCTATCGGATCTGCGAAGTAAATTCCTTTTGTGGCGGCGGAAAACCCGGCGTGAGCGACACGTTTGGCGCAGCGCTTTGGGCACTCGATTTTATGTTCATGTTAGCGTGCGCTGGCTGTGCAGGCGTGAACATGGAGACCGGTGTCAATCAGCTTGGATTTATCAGTTCATATTCTCCGATCGGCGACGACGAACGCGGAACCTACTCGGCGAAGCCTGAATACTACGGCATGCTGGCTTTCGCGCAGGGCAGCCACGGGCGGCGAGTAGCTGTGGACTGCGATGCCGCGGGCGTAAACCTCACTGCCTACGCCGTTATTAGTGATCAGAAGCGGCTCTCGGTGACAATCATCAACAAAGATGTTTCCCGGGATGCCGACGTTAGCATCGCCGCCAGCGAACATCTCGCGCATGCCAAAGCATTGCGGCTCACTGGACCGTCACTCCAAAGTAAAGATGGAGTGACCCTGGGCGGCTCCGTTGTCACTGCGGACGCCGAGTGGGAACCCAGGACACTTGAACCTCTGCGGAGCAAAGGCGGCGAGTGCGAGATCCGCGTACCTGCCGCAAGCGCGGCGATTTTAAAGTGGGAGTCATAACGTGAACTTGAATCTGTTTGCCTGCTCAATGCTGGTACTGAGCGCATGTGGCGTTTCGGCCTATGCGCAGAACGTAGACGCATTCGAGCGCCCTCCAGCAGTGCCTTTGGTGACCCATGATCCCTACTTCAGCATTTGGTCTATGGCTGACAAACTGACGGACCAGAACACGAAGCACTGGACGGGTACGGAGCAGCCATTGACCGGTCTGGTGCGAATTGACGGCACGACATATCGCTACATGGGCGCAAGACCAAGACGAGGCGTTCCGGCAATACAGCAGGTTTCGCTCTCAGTTATGCCTACTCACACCATCTACACGTTTGAGCAGGCAGGTATTCGCCTGGTCCTCACCTTCTTCACGCCGGATTTTCCCGAAGATCTGGACATGTTGTCGCGACCCGTTACATATCTCACCTGGGACGTGACACCCATTGACGGAAAAAAGCACGAGATCTCCATTTACCTGGATGCCGATCCTGTTCTCGCGGTCAATTCTGTCGACCAGCCGGTCATCTGGAGCCGTGCGCGCGCCGGCTCGCTCACGGTGCTGACCGCAGGTTCCCGGGACCAGCGCGTCCTCGATCGTTCTGGTGACAACCTGCGCATCGACTGGGGCTACTTCCATGTGGCGGTGGCGGAGCGCGAGCAAGCGTTGCTGGCGAACGCTGCCGATGCCATGACATCTTTCCTGAATTCAGGCACGTTGCCGGCTTCAGACGACTTCGAAATGCCGAAGGAACCATCGAGGAACAGTGCCGCCCATCTGGCTGTAGTTTTCCCATTGACGGTCGAAGGTTCAAAAGCCGTGAGCCGCCACGTGCTGCTGTCGTACACCGACGAGTACGCGATTGAATATTTAAATCGGAAGCTTCGTCCTTACTGGCAGCGAAACGGAAAAACACCTCAGGAAATGCTCGAAGCGGCTGAGGCGCAGTACTCCGCACTCGAACAGCGTGGCAAGCAGTTTGACTCAGAACTGACGGAGGATCTCGAGCGCGCAGGCGGCAAGCAGTATGCGCAGCTGGCCATTCTCGCGTATCGGCAGACGTTGGCCGCGCATGGATTCGCTGCGGACTTCGATGGCACGCCGATGTTGTTCCCGAAGGAAAACTTCAGCAACGGCTGTATCTCGACCGTGGATGTACTCTATCCGTCCGCGCCGTTTTTCCTATTTTTTAATCCGGCCTTACTGGAAGCGCAATTAAAACCTGTGCTTGAGTATTCCGCATTGCCGCGCTGGAAATGGCCGTTTGCGCCACATGATCTGGGCACATATCCGTTAGCAGATGGACAGGTCTATGGCGGCGGTGAGCGGACCGAAGAAAACCAAATGCCAGTCGAAGAGAGCGGCAATATGTTGATCCTGCTGGCTGCATTGGGACAGGAGCAGGGCAACTGGCATTTAGCGCAGCAGTATTGGCCTCAGTTGTCGAAGTGGGCGGAGTATTTGCGCCTGAAGGGTTTGGATCCGGAAAACCAACTCAGTACCGACGATTTCGCCGGTCACTTGGCTCATAATGCGAATTTGTCAATTAAGGCTATCGAAGGGCTCGCCGCATATGCGGAGATCGCCCGCGGATTAGACAAGCTCGATCTCGCGAACGATTATTCGGGAGCGGCCAAGGAGATGGCGAGAAAGTGGGAGCAGATGGACATTGATGGCGACCACTATAAGTTGGCCTTCGACAAGCCAGGCACGTGGAGTCAAAAGTACAATCTGGTCTGGGACCAAGTTTTGGGTCTGAATCTGTTCCCGCCGCGAGTTCGGCAAACGGAGTTGGCCTTCTATCTGCAGCATCTGAATCGGTACGGGCTGCCGCTGGATAATCGCGCAGACTATACAAAGCTGGATTGGGAACTGTGGACGGCAACGCTGGCCGACAGTGCCAACCAGTTCAACAGTCTGATGACACCGATTGCGAAATGGGTGAATGAGACGCCCTCGCGCGTTCCGTTGACAGACTGGTACGACACGAAGAATGGAACACAGGTCGGCTTCCAAGCGCGCTCTGTTGTCGGGGGTATTTACATCAAAGCCCTAGCGGATGAGCAACTGGCAAAGAAATGGCGCGGTAAGGTCCTCCACTGACGTATCAGGGTCTTGTGGCAGCTCCACGAATTGCTTGGCGAGCGCCGTCATCGCGTTACGATTAAGGTTCTCACGCGTATAGTTCAGAATGCAGAAGGTGGTCCTGTTCGGCAACGGCCAAATGGCGAGCATGATCTGTTTTTATCTGACACACGACTCTGCCTTTGAAGTGGCCGCCTTTACTGTAGATGGCGAGCATATAAAGGAACAGACCGTGCTGGGATTGCCGGTTGTTCCTTTCGAAGAAATTGAGCGCCGCTATCCCCCGGGCGAGTTCGACATGTCCATTCCCATCAGCTATAGAAAGGTCAACCAGCTCAGAGCGGAAAAATATAATCACGCTAAGGCCAAGGGCTATCGGCTCATCAATTACATCAGCTCTAGGGCTACCACTTGGCCCGGATTGGTGATCGGCGACAACTGCATGATTCTCGAAGGCTGCATCGTTCAACCATTCGCAGAAATTGGGAATAACGTCATCATGGGCTGCAACAGCCTGGTGGGGCACAACTGTGTTATCGGCGACCACTGCTTTTTGGCCCCTGGTGCTGTGACTTTAGGTTACGTGCGGGTACGGCCGTACTGCTTTCTAGGGGCTAATTCGACAATCAGGGATGGGATCACTGTCGCCAGCGAATGTCTGATTGGCGCTGGGGTCAACATCACCCGGAACACGGAAGAGAGACAGGTGTTCATCGGCGCCGGGACAGAACCATTAGCGAAACGGAGTGATGAATTGCGCGAGTGGTTAACCTGGGCTAGGTAAACATGGATTTTTCGTGGACGGACGACCAACTCGCGCTCAAAAATGCGGTGATCGAATTCGCGAAGCGCGAATTAAATGAAGATGTGATCGCGAGCGATCGGCAAGGCGAGTTTTCGCGGCAGAAATGGGAGAAGTGCGCCGGCTTCGGTATCCAGGGTCTGCCCATTGCGGAGGAGTATGGCGGCACCGGTCTCGACATTCTGACCACGATGCTGGCAATGGAGGGCCTCGGCTACGGCTGCCGTGACAATGGCCTGGTCTTTGCGTTGAATGCACAATTATGGAGCGTCCAACTGCCAATTGTGACGTTTGGCACGGAGATCCAGAGGCAAACCTATCTGCCTCGCTTGTGCAGCGGCGAGCTTATTGGTGCGCACGGTATGACAGAGCCGGATTCCGGGTCGGACGCTTATAAGCTCCGCACCCGGGCCACGCGTGAGAATGGCGGTTACGTGCTCAACGGTACGAAGACATTTGTGACCAACGCGCCAACGGCCGACTTGGCCGTAGTTTTTGCCACAGTCGATCCCACGCAGGGTTTGGGCGGAATTACAGCTTTCCTGGTGGAGAACGGAACGCCCGGTTTCAGTGTCGGCCGCGATATAGATAAGATGGGCCTGCGAACAGCGCCAATGGCCGAACTAATCCTTCAGGACTGTCATGTGCCAGAGCAAAATCGGCTAGGGCCGGAAGGCGCTGGGGCCAGCATCTTCAATAGCTCCATGGAGTGGGAACGAAGCTGTATCCTAGCCAGCCACGTGGGTGCCATGCAGCGACAGCTCGAGACCTGCGTTAAATACGCTCGCGATCGCCGCCAGTTCGGGCAGCCCATAGGAAAGTTTCAGTCGATTTCGAATCGCATTGCGGATATGCAGGTGCGGCTTGAAACGGCCCGGCTGATTCTCAGTAAGGTCGCCTGGCTGAAGAAGACAGGTAAACCGGCCGTAATGGAAGCGGCAATCGCTAAGTTGTATCTGAGCGAGTCCTTTGTAAAGTCCAGCATGGACGCCATTCGCATTCACGGAGGATATGGCTACACGACCGAGTTCGAGGTTGAGCGAGACCTGCGCGATGCCGTCGGCGGAACGCTTTACTCTGGCACTTCCGATATTCAGCGGATGATTATTGCGCGGTGGCTGGGGTTATAAGAGCACCGGGCATGGCGCATCTACTGCATCAGATCCTGAGTGAAAGTGCCGCTCGCCTGCCCGATAAAGAGGCTGTGCGTTTTGAAAACGTGGCCTTCACGTACGGGCAACTCGACGCGCTCACAAATCAACTAGCCCGCGCGCTGCGAGATGCGGGAGTACGTCGGGGCGATCGAGTTGGCATTTATGTCCACAAGTCCCTGGCGGCAATCATCAGTGTCTTTGGCGCGATGAAGGCCGGGGCCATCTACGTCCCTCTTGACCCCAACGCTCCGGTCAAAAGGTTGGCGTATATCACCCGGAACTGCGAGATCAAAATGCTGATGACCTCCGGTTACGTGACTGGTCTCGTAGAGTTGCTAAGCGAAGCGACGCCCGTACAGACGGTGGTTTTGATGGACGATCGGGAAGCGGCTGGTCTGCCTGAATCGCTGCGACAGATCACGTGGGCCGAGATAAGACAGCAGAGCGACGGGCACACGTCCTGGGTCAGGAGCGATTGAGACCGACCTGACTAACATTCTTTACACGTCAGGTTCGACAGGCGAGCCAAAAGGGGTAATGATTTCGCACCGGACCATCCTGACCTTTATCAACTGGGCCTGCGAAGCTTTTCAGATGACGTCGGCTGAGAGGGTTACTAGCCACGCTCCGCTGCATTTCGATCTGTCCACTTTTGATATTTACGCCACGCTGAAAGCAGGCGGTACGGTGGTGCTGGTACCGGAAAGGTTATCAGTTTTCCCAATCCAGTTAGCTGACTTGTTACAAGACGAGCGAATCACGATTACTTATCTGGTTCCTTCCATCCTGTCGTTGATGATCACCTATGGGAAGCTGGACGCTCACGATTTTTCCGCGTTACGCGCAGTTCTTTTTGCCGGCGAGGTCTTCCCCATCAAGTCTCTGCGGCAGTTGGCAGCCGCTATTCCTCATTGCGATTTCTACAATCTATACGGACCCACCGAAACGAATGTTTGCACATATTACAAAGTGCAGTCGAGCGATTTGACTACAGACCGAACGCGGCCCGTGCCTATCGGCGCCGCTTGTGAAAACACCGAGGTTTTTGCCGTCGATGACCGCCAGCAGCTTGTCACCGGGCCGGGTCGCGAGGGTGAACTGTGGGTGCGTGGTCCATGCGTCGCGCAAGGCTACTGGGGGGATGCGGAGAAAACAGCCGCGAAGTTCGTTCGTAATACTTTTCAGCCTCATTTTCGGGAGATAGCCTATTGCACCGGCGACATTGTGATGCTCGCTGAGGACCGAGTCAACTGGATCTACGTAGACCGCCGTGATCATATGGTGAAAAGCCGCGGCTATCGCATCGAGTTGGGCGAGATTGAGGCCGCTCTGTACACCCATGGCCAAGTCAAGGAAGCTGCCGTGGTCGCCATTCCTGACGACCTTATTGGAAACCGGATTAAAGCCTTTGTGGTGACTACGGCAGGAGATAACCTGAGCCGCCAAGATCTGGAGGCCCACTGCAGCAGGGTCCTGCCGCGCTACATGCTACCGGAAAGTTTTGAATTCTGTAATGACTTGCCAAAAACTTCTACGGGTAAAATCAACCGCCTTCTGTTGACTCAGATCCTTAGGTAAAGGGGGAATCACAGATGGAAACTGAGGCGATCATTACAAAATTCATCGGTGAGGAGTTATTACGGGGAGACGATCAAGCCTCCCTTCAGCCGAATGGTTCTCTCATTAGCAGCGGCATTCTCGACTCATTGGCCCTACTGAAGCTGCTCCTGTTCATTGAAGAGCGGTTTAGCCTGAAGGTTAAAGACGGGGAAGTAACTCCCACTAATTTTGAGACCGTCAATCGAATCACAGCGTTTATCGAAGGGAAGACAACCAACGTCGAGTAGGCAGGCAGTGCACTAGTAACGACGGGATAGAACGCTGACTATACTGAGCGACGGTATTGGGGGAAGTAGTCTTTCTCCAGAAGCTCAGCCCCAATCTGCCGGCACAAAGAGGCATACTTGGTTTCATCGCAAACCAAATGATAGGTGAGGAAATCAGCCCGCAAAGGCGAGAAACCAGCCTTAAAGTGGAACAAAGAGTCTGCCCGGTTCCGACGACCCCCGCCCAAATGAAAAAGCTCGTAGCCGTTTCTCTTTGCCCAGAGGATAGCCTCATGCAGCATCAGTTTTGATGGAGCATTGGCAAAAAACCGATCGGCAGTCCCGGACAAATGATACTGAACGATACCGTGAGTTTCAGTTAACAGCGACCCGCAGGCGATCTCACCGCGCGCATCAAAAACCGAACAAAAGTGAAGCCGCGGGCCTAGAGCAACACGCAGATCATGGAAGTACTGCACAGGAAACCGATAGAATTGGTCTGCGTGCAACCGGGTCATAGTTTGCTCATAGATAGATAGCGAAATCGTTGTAAGCGGACCAGTCGTCAAAACGCACCTGAAATCCCTCACGGTGCAGCCGCGTGATGTACGATCGAAAACGCTCTCTTGTCTGGGACCACAGCCTTGCTTCTGTGAGACTTAGGTCTACATATACGGTCTCGCTATGCTTGACGAGTTGACCGTAATGTTCAAGGCTATGAGGCACGGTTAACAACGGATGCATAGAAGAAAACACCGAAATAACCTTGCGAATTTGACACTCTCTGGTAAAGGCCACTAAGGCTTTGTCAATCCAACAGGCATCTCCGCGGAATAAAGGTGCAGCGTATCCGTACGGCGACTTCGCATCGCGCCAATCGGGTGATGCCGTCAAGCCGATCGGCAATCGGCGTATCAGCAGAGGGATCAGGCAAAAACAGCTTCCTTCTTGCATGAGAAACGCCGCCGGTTCGGCATCTTCGTACGCCGCACTTACTTCGACATATTGTGGTAGATGATAAATGTCGTGCGGAACTTCATCGAGAAGCGCTTTCCATCGTGGATCAGTGGTCGATAAACAATCGACGATCATCGGTTCTGTCCCGCATTGCGCGGACAGGCCTATCCCCATATTAGAACTTTCCGTCCTGTTCGCTGACGCGAGACCAGAAGCGACCACCGACATGCCGTAGCCCAGTATACCCATGTATGACCAAAGAAGCGTGCCGTAAACGACCAGCGAAAGTACCAGTGACATTTTGCTCGGCCTGCCGAGCTATATAAGTGGCCGCAACGCTAGTTTGTTCCGAATACGTTGCCCAATGGTTGGGAGCCTGTAACGTTTTTGTGAAACTCGCCTTAGCCGGGACTTGACGACACGACAAGCAACACTTAGCCTGGACCTTTCTGGCGCATTGCTTGTCGCCGATAATTGCATCCCGAGATCACGGCTGTCCATAGTTGGTATGTATTAGAATGGCCGTCTCGGGACCGCGAGTTCGATTCGAGGAGGCGTGATGAACAGACGGGGTTTTCTGGCTAGCGGCGCAGCGGCCGCAGTGGCTGGTCAAGTTGCTCCTCAACGCGAGGTCGTCGTCGAGCAGTCTGTTTCAGGACAGCCAAATCGCGGAAAGGTTCTGGCGCTGATCACGCCGCATCTTGACGATGGCCCGATCTTTGCGGGTGGTACGCTTGCCAAGCTGCTGCGGGAAGGTTACACCGGATATTTCATCCGGACCAGCAATGACGAAAAAGATTCGTACAAGCTGACCCTGGGCGAGACGGTGCATGCCAATGAGAAGGATACGGATCAATTTGTGCAAGCTGCGGGGTTGAAGCAGGCATTCGATCTCAGCTACCGCAATCATCGTATGGACGATGTGGCACGAACTGAATTGCGCGGGCGACTTATCTTTTTGTTCCGATTGCTGAAGGTAGATACAGTACTGAGTTACGATCCCTGGGGCCATTATGAGGAGAACCCGGACCACTACGTGACGGCGCAGGCGGTGGAGGCTGCATGTTGGATGTCAGGCGGGAACCTGGATTTGCCCGAACACTTCGCGGCGGGCTTAAAGCCGCATTCGGTTTCCGAGAAGTATTACTTTGCAAGGGGACCGCAGCTAGTCAATCGCGTCGTCGATACCGGTCCGACTCTTTTGGCAAAGGTTGAGGCAATCCGCTCCTGCAAGACAATGCTTGATCACATGATGAAGGACTTGAACGATTCGCTTGCCGATCGCAAGCTGCGTTTACCGGGCCTGAGCACTGATGAGTATATTAAGGAGGCTTTTGTGGCGCATGACCGGAAGATTGGAACGAAGCATGGGCTCGAGTACGGCGAGGAGTTTCACTACATCGGCCAGGATCAGACGCTGGACGAGTACATCCGGAGAAGTGCGGTTCCGCTTTAACTCTGTGACGAGCCTGGCGATAGTTCAAAAGCGATATTTCAGGGCCAGCTGAAGCTCTCGATTGTCCAGCTTTGTGCTCGTGACCTGACCGAATGCCGTGTCTCCGAGGTATTGGTCAGGATTGGAGAACTGCGGAGTGTTGAACGCGTTGAAAGCTTCTGCCCGAAATTCGAGCGAGTGGTTTTCGCTCCAAGGCATTCGAAACGCCTTCATCAGCGTGAAGTTCACGACGTCGGTTCCAGGGCCGACGACGGGATCGCGCGGTGAGTTCCCATAAGTGAGGACGCTCGGTGTAAAGGCATTCGTGTTGAACCAGAGTGAGGGTCCCTGGTTCGGGATCGATAATCTTTGGCCGGCCACCAAATTCGGACGTTCCCATTGACCATCGTTGTTCTGACTGTCGAAGCTCTCGAGAACATCGAACGGATTCCCGCTCGTGAGCGTCACGATACCTTCGAACGACCAGCCCCCCGCGATTGCTCCGGCGACTCCTTTGAAGTTGTTTGCGAAGGGGATCTGCCAGACGTAGCCGATGTCTAAGTTGTGCCTTTGATCATAGACTCCGCTAGCATACTCAGCGCGCAGATCATGCGGGTTCTGGCAGCCGCAGCCGCCGCTGTTCGTCGTCTCCCAGGCGTCGTCAATTTCGTGCGACCACGTGTACGCCGCGGTAAAGCTGAGCCCTTTCGTCAATCGTCGTTCGAAACGAACCTGGAGGGAATTGTAGTTTATGTTTGCACCGTAATATTGAAGTCGAATGCGTGCATATTCCGGATAAGGACGGCGGGCCTGAATATCTCCGGGACCGGGATCCGGCTGGTTCCAGTTCTTAAAACTTGTATCGACGTGCGTTGCCTTATTGCCGACATAGCCAACGTCGAGAACGTTTGCGCCGAATTGCTTCGACAGCATCAAATTCCAGTTTTGGACGTAAGTATCCGGATGAAGCCGATTGGCCGGGAGAGTAACAGCGTTGAAGAACGGATTGGCCGGATATAACGCTGCAGGAACAGGATTTTCTATCGTTGCGATAGGGTTCAGTGCAGGGTTTGTAATTGTAAGACTGCCCGCCGTGGGCGGATTCAACTGGAGGATGTTGATGTTATCAAACTGTCCACCAAAGTAAAAAATTCCGTAACCGCCGCGCACCACCCAGTTCGCGGCCGGGTTGTAGGCAAACCCGAAGCGCGGGCTGATGTCCTTATTGGTTATGTCCCAAAGGTTGTGCGCAATCTGCCCCGGAGCTGGATAGAACTGGGGCGGATTCTTACTCCAATCCAAAGTGCGCGTTACGCCGTTCACGTCGGTGGGCACACCGAAGCGATCCCAGCGGGCGCCAAGATTCAAAGTAAGTTTTGTCGTGACCTTCCAATCGTCTTGAACGTACACTGCCGATCTCCACTGGCGAGCCTTAGTGATGGGCACACCTTCGGGAGTGAGTGTCGTTCTCGGGTAGCCCAACATGTATGCAGCCGCCGGATCACCACTGATATCACCAGTGAAATTGATGCTCCCAAACGGCCAGTTGTTTGTGGTGGCGTTGTCATACAATTTGCGGAGATCAAAGCCAGTCTTCAGAGTGTGTTTGCCTTTGACGAGGGTCACGTTATCAACGATCTGATAGGTCTGGCTGTTGTCGAGATTTGAAGCGGCCAGGTCACTTCCCATGCCGAGGTAGCCAGAGATGTTGATGAGCGGAAATCCTTCCTCATTCGGCCGCAAGGGACGCCCATTTGGGCCGCCGACTTTCAAGCCATTGATGCCAAGCGACTCGATTGTGAAACCGGTACCCGTTAAGGTGCTCAATTGCGCGATGTTTTCGCGATCAAAACCGGCGCGAAATTCGTTCAAGAAGACCGGGCTGAAGGTATGGATCCATTGTGCTGACAGGTTATCGATTGGATATGTTCCTGTAAACGTGAAGTTCGGATTGAGATCGCGGTCAGGGAAATTGCGGAAAGCGCGGATGTAATGCACGAAGAGCTGGTCGCGCTGGCTGAAGTATTGATCGACACGTGCAATGCCCTGATTTACCGTCAGATCACCGAGCGAAGACCCAGCATAGTTCACTGCTCCGGACGTGTTCGGAAGCGGCATGTACTTGTTGATGATGTTTAGGGAAACTGGATCAATCCGGTTTGCGGGAATCACGTTTCCGGGAAACTGCGTTCCAGTGGTGGGATCAATGATAGGAGTCGTGCTGGCAGAGAAGTTTCCCTGGCGCTGCTGAGGCGTCAGCACGACAGCCGTCTGGGGACTCTCTTGAATGGATCGCAGGCCTTCGTAACTCAGAAAGAAGAACGTCTTTTCGTGTACTACAGGGCCGCCGAGGGTAGCACCGTATTGATTTTGCTTGAGGATGTTTTGGGGGAGCGGAGACGGCGAAAAGTAGTTCCGAGCATCCATGGCGTAGTTGCGCAGATATTCGAACAGATCTCCGTGAAATTGATTAGTTCCGGATTTGATCTGGATGTTGACATTAGTACCCGCATTGCCACCGTACTCGGCTGAGTAGTTGCCGGTTTGGACTCTAAATTCCTGGATGGCGTCAACAGACGGATAGAGGTTCACGTAGTTGTGCCGGTTGTTAACCATCGTGACGCCGTCAACGTTTACCTGCCCCCAAATCAAGCGGCCGCCATTACCGCCGATTTGCGAGCCGTCGGTGCTGGAAGAATGGAGATCGGGATCATAGACTTGTACTCCAGGGGTGAGGATCGCCAGGTCATCAAACTTTCTTCCGTTCAGCGGAAGATTCTCGATACGCTCCGTTCCAACGACTTCACCCAAGCTCGCGTTTTCTGTTTGCAGCAACGGTGGGGCCGATTTGACCTCTACTGTTTGCTGGACAGCGCCCACCTGGAGAGTGAAATCGACTTTTGCTTGCTGCCCAAGCTGAATGCCCAGGCCACTGCGACGTTCCGCGTTGAATCCGCCCGCTTTTACTTCGACCACATACTGGCCTGGCAAGAGATATCGGAACTCGTATGCTCCGTCTGCGCCTGTAGTAGCGACTTTTGACAGGGTGGTGCCTGATTGCGTGACGGTTACTGTGGCATTCACGACTGCGCCGCCTCCGGAATCGACCACTGTGCCGAGGATGGCCGTGTCGACGGTTTGAGCAAGGAGGCCAGTGTGAGTAAAGGCGCAGAAAGCAAGGAGAGTAAGTCTTGTTCGCATTGATCGAACTTTTGAGGGAAGAGAAAAGGAGTTGCGAATCATGTGAACCCCCCTGATGTCCAATGCTGGATTTAAGTGAGCGTATCACACATTCAGTTCGAAAGATAAAGAGAAATGTAGCCGGTCCGCTTGCCAATGCACGTAAGATCACAAAGCTCGAGCCTATAGGCAAATGATAAAAGTCCCTTATTTTCAGCGATTCCACCAGCTTTCCGCACTACGCCTTGACAAGCTGCTGTAAATCTACCTATACTCGATATGAATATGGGAGTTATATTGCCCATACCGAAGCGAGACACACCGGAACGTCGGGCCATTACGGCCCGTGGCCGGCGCGGGATAGTCGTTTCAATCGATTCAACGGCGCCCCGCCAGCGAGCCGTAAGGCGGGAGAGTAGCACGGCTCCGGTGACACAGGCGCGCCTCGCGCAAGGTCTGGAACTCTACCTAGAAGAGATGCGCGTAACCCACGCGTCACGCGAGTTCCGCATGCAACTCGAAACCGATCTCGCAGCGGGTTCCGAGATAGAGACTGGGGATTTGTTCTTCGATCCCGAGTTGAAGATTGTGCGCCGGAAATCCCCCGGCGCGACAGCAAACCGCTAAGCCTATGCGGCTTTAGTCTTCGCCATCTGCCCGCATAACATCGCGCATCGGCGGCAGGCTTTGGCACATTCCATCATTATCGCGTCCCCCTTAGCCATGCTTTCACACATGGAGGCGCATTGAGTACACACGTCCGCGCACATCTCGCACATGCGCATGGCCATGTCAGAGTTGCGCATCATGAAATCGGTGCACATCTGGCACATCTGCGCGCAGTCCATCAGCATCTTCATCATCTTGGAATCGCAGCTGCTCATTTCCAAGCACTTCATCTGCATTTCCGTACAGCGACGATGACACTCCATGCAGGCCTGCATGCATTCCATCATTTTCGGATTATCAGCGGTCATGGATCTAACTCCTATGGGTTTTCTGACACCCTCTTATGTTCTATCCCAGCGCAAATACGAATGCAAGCCTAAATTATTGAATTTACTTGAGTTAATTCTATCGAATTAGTAGAGGTTCTCAACTTAGATCACCGCACAAATTGATCGATGTAATCCGCCCCGAGGCCGATCTCCATGTAGTGCTTCCTGCACATATCGATTTTGGTGAAAACATCTTCGAATCCGGTGTTTTTGCCCTGCTCGTCAACGTAATACATGCATCCCGAGATGTTGAAGAAGGTGATCATCTCTTCCACATCGTCATCTACCAGTAAGGTGTGGGTTTCACCGGGAGGCTCAAAAACGTAGTCGCCGGCACGTGCGATCCAATCGTGTTCGAGATACCGCCACGACCCCTTAATTACGTACCCATGGACGGGAGCGGGGTGGCGATGGCGGCTCAGAATTCCGGCGCGACGCACCCGCAGCAAATTGCACCATTGGCCGTTCAGTGTGTTCAGCATTAGCGGACGAAACCAAACGTTAGCGGCTTGAAGTACCCAAACGCGTTCATCGTCCGGAACGGCTCGAGTCACGATCTGGTCGGGCGATAGAGGATGAGTGGTCTGCATGGGAGTTGATATCAAGCTTAGGAAACCGAGTAACCGCCATCAACGGTTACTACGGCTCCGGTTACAAATGAAGCCAATTCGGAAGCTAAGAATAACACCGGTCCTGCGACCTCCTCGGGGCGGCCCCAACGTCCAATGGGGGTACGGGCGACAAGCTGCGCCGAGCGGGTTGCATCTTCCTGAAGCATTTGAGTGAGCGGAGTAGAGATCCACCCAGGCGCAACAGCGTTCACGCGAATGTGATCCGCCGCCCAGGCGATCGCGAGCGAGCGCGTGAGCTGAACGATTCCACCCTTGCTGGCACTGTAGGCGGGAACGCGACCTCCACCGAAAAAGCTGAGCATCGACGCGATGTTCACTATGCAGCCAGCCGATATCATCAGCTTCGAATGTGCAGCCAGACAAACGCGCATGGTGCCAGTCAGATTTACATCGAGCACCTCGGTGAAGACCTCCAAATGGAACTCTTCGTCCCGCCGGATGATCCCTGCGGCGTTTACGACGATATCGATTTCGGACATGCTGCCGATCAATTTATCTACTGCAGCGCTATCGGTGATATCGACAATCTCTGTTCGGATCGGAGCTAGCAAGCTTTCGTTTGAAGCCAATCCGGCCGCGATCACATTCGCTCCAGCGCTCGAGAAAGCTTGGGCGATCGCCCGGCCGATTCCACTTGTACCACCTGTGACAAGCACCCACTTCCCTCTGAAATCCAGCATGAGCCACGTTATGCTGAAGCACCGAAGATATTGGCACTCAGGAATTCATTGCGGAATTTCCCAGACGGATCGTATTGTTTAACGAGTTCTCGATACGCGGGCAACTTTTCATAAAGTGATTGCAGACGCGAAGGCGCCATGGTGAATAGCTTTGCCCAGTGCGGCCTGGCATCGAAAGGCGCAAGCTGTTCTTCGATCATCGGCAAAATGTTTTTCACTACAGTCCATTCTGGTTTCCAAGTAAAATGAATTCCCATTGACGGCCGCTTGTAGCAAGTACTCATCCAAAGATTGTCAGCATCAATGGTGCGCAATTCTGTAATCAGAAGGTGGGGAGTAACGTGGTCCCGCAGCTTTTCAACAGCGAGAATAGCTTCGTATCCTTTTTCGCGCGGGACAATATACTCCGATTGCAACTCATTGCCAGTGCTTGGCGTAAAGTTCATGCGGAAGTGTGGCAATCGTTCGTACCACGGGCCGGGGATACCCATCTGTTCTGTGCAATTTTCTGCCGACTGCCCCGCGACCGGATGAAGCTTCCTAGTTGCGCGTTTCGCCCCAAAGAACTCAGATTTGATTTCAGAAGAGCTACCCTGCCCGACGCGGCTTTTGATCCATACCTCAGTAGCCCGATGATTTTGCCAGTCGGTAAACAGGCTTACGCTGTAACCGCTCGAGAAGATCTCCTCCAGGTGATTTTCTAATTGCCCCAGAGACAAATTCTCGTAAACCACCTGCCTCATTTCGTATGTTGGCTGGACGTCAAGCGTGATCTTTGTTATCACCCCAAGAGCGCCCAGACCCACAACTGCCCCTTGAAATCGATCGCCGTCTCGATCGCGCGATAGAGCAACTGTCTCACCGTCGGCGGTGACAATTTCGATCGCGGAAACAGCCGTTGATAAGTTGCCATTCTTGTTACCGGAACCGTGTGTTGCGGTCGCGCAGGCTCCTGCGACAGTGATATGCGGTAAGGAGGCCAGATTATGCAGTGCATAGCCGTTCCTATCAAGATACGGAGCCAAGTTGCCATATTTCACGCCCCCACCCACGGTAACCGTGCGTGACTCTCGGTCTAAAAGCATCTGATCGAGGTGCTCCAGCGAGATTTGATCCCCAGTGCTGTCGGCGATCCCATTGAAAGAATGGCATGAGCCGAGCGCCTTTACTCGGCTGCGGCTCTTCACGAGTTGTTGAACTTCACTAACCGTTGTCGGAAGATCCAATCGCGCCGCACGGTATTGGTAATTGCCGGCCCAATTCGTACGCCTTGCGACCTTCTCCTGGTCACCTACTAAGCGCGACAACATACCACCCGCCATCAGACCACCGGACGTCCTCAAGAATTCTCTTTTATTCATAGGCGAATCGTCTCAGATTAGATCATTTCCGTGCCAAGGGCTACCGTCCCTAAAGTAAATCCGATGCAGGACCGATCGTAAAAGCAGGGAACGAACTAATTTCTATGGCAGCAATCAAGCTCAGCACGGGCATCGCAATGCAATCTGAGCACATTCAACAAGTCGAATACTACCCGAGCGGGTCTCTTTGGATTAGCACTGTTGTCGATGGCTTAACAGCGCCGCGTGACCAAGATTTCCTCTACATTCGAACAACGACGGGAACTACACGCATCACTGGCCGCGGTGCTGCAGAGGATGCCGACGCGATAGAGCAAGCTGGCGTGCGAGTCTATCGGCGTTCGATGCCTGCCATTTCGCACGCTTCCTAGATCAGCTAACTGGAGTAGTCATTCCCAGGAGCTGATGTATTGCGTACGCATCTTGCTCAGGTCAACGTAATTGTCGCAACTTCGTTGCCGCTGAGTAGTATCCCGCGCATCAGTGCGCGCACGTCGTGCGCTATGCTTAGTGCAGCGGTGGAGTTCGCTTAACGCCGTTCGCGGCCAATAACTCCTGCTCAGAGCGGAGCGGGAGTGTGGCAAATCCCCTCCAACCTGATTGAAGCCAGGAGTGTGTTGCGTTTGTGCATGCACGTTGGAGCACGGGTTGGATTTTCCGGCCCGACAACCAGATGAGCAAATATGTCTTCGTGATGCTTGGAGGAGCGCTCGGCGCTCTTTCGCGCTATGTCGTCGGAACGTTGGTCCTGAAGTTCTACTCCGCGGTCTTCCCACTCGGAACGTTTCTGGTTAACGTGACTGGATCATTCCTGGTCGGGCTGCTCATGATGTTGTTTCTAAACCGGCCCGGCATGAGCGCAAATTGGCGGCTGTTCCTGGTCACTGGAATTCTTGGCGGCTATACCACGTTTTCGACCTTTGAGTGGGAAACCTTCACAGCGTTGCGCGGTGGTGCGGGGGCCGTTGCGCTGCTTAACATCGTATTGAGTGTTGGCTTGGGTTTTGGAGGAGTGTGGCTGGGTGCAGTGATTTCGAATCGATTCTGGCCGCGGTAACAAGTTAACGCAACGGCGCAGCGGCGCCTACCGAGATAACTGTTACTTCTACATCCGTGACCGCGATGACACCGCTCTTCATCATTGCTTGCAGCAACGGAAGCGCTTCACGTGCTTTATCGGGATTTTCGATGACTGTTATTACGATGGGCTGATCGCTTCCCAACAAATGGGACCGGTGGAGTTCTGCTGATTCGCCAAACCCTTCCAGACCTCGAAACACGGTTGCGCCCGCTAGGTTCAGTTCCTGGCATCGCGCCACCAGCGCCTCGTAAAGTGGCCTTCCCTCATATTCGTCTCGTTCGTTTACGTAAAGGCGAAGTAGCTTACCTGGCTGACCGTTCATTGGAACTCATCTCCTCTGTTGTGGGCGTTTTATGCGCGATCTGGTGCAGTTCAACATCCGAGGTGACGATGATTCCGTCCTGCATCATGCCGGATACGACCTGAACTAATTCGGTCACCTTTTCCGGCTTCTCCACGACGGAAATCATGATGGGCAGATCGTGCGAAAGATGAAAGCGACCTGCTTTGTGGGTGTGCCGCTTAGCCCCGTAGCCAAGTATTCCGCGATAAACTGTCGCTCCCGAAAAACCCATCATGTGCAATTTCTTAACGATGGCTTCGTATAGGTATTCGTCTTTGCATTTGTCGGCTTCTCCCAAATAAATGCGGACGAGTTTGGCTGGAGTGGTGATGAATCTTGGCGAAGACTCCGGTTCCGGGACTTTAGCCTTGGAATCCTTAGATACCGACTTGACCACCACGACATCCTGAACCGTGATCAGGCCGTCAGTCACCATCTCGTAAAGACTGGGTAAAAGCTCGTCCACGCGTTCTATCGTTTCCACAAACTCGAGGCGCACCGGAAGATGTTCGCCAGCATATTCGGAACGCGGATCATGGAATTGCTCATGGCTGCCGAATCCGATATCTGCTCGCAAGAGGGTTGCTCCGGCAACGTGTTTGTGCCGCAAAAAACTGAGGATGGTAGACCACAGAGGTTCTACGTGCGCACGTGTGTCCTGGTTGAGATAGATAATGACTTTCCTGGCATTGCCCTTAGGAAGCATATGACGAGCCTCCTTCTAAACATAGAAGACTGTTCTTCTCGACTGCAGGCCCGATAGAGTTTGGGTTTGCGAGTCGCGGTGGTGCCGCAACTCGCAATGTGCGATCAAAGTGCGGCGATGCCGTTGAAACCGCCCTTTGCCAAGATCCCGCCGACAGAACCAAGGCTGGTGAGGCTCCCGTCTTTGTTGATGCCGAAAATGCCGATGGTGCCGATCCCAGCGTTCAGGCTGTACAGGAATTTGCCATCGGAGCTGATGGCGAAATCTATATTCGCGCTCCCAGTGGGATTGGTGCCCTGAATCGTGTTGGGCAGCGGCGTCAGCGTTCCATTATCGCCGACAGAAAAGCTGGAAATCGTGAAGCTGCCGGCGTTATTCGTGTAAACGAAGCGGCCATCCGGGGTAATAACGTCCCAGCAGGTTGCCGCTCCTAGCGTCGGAACTCCGGAGCTGATGGGAAACAGCGTTCCATCGTCCTGCACGGCGTAGGACGAGATGGTAGAGCCGTTCTGCGCGCCTGCAGGGCCCGTCTCAGTGACTAAAGCTGCTCCGTTCTGCGCGAAGGTGACCGAGAAGGTGCCCGGGTTTGAATCCGGATTCACGACGATTGGCGATAGCGTGCCGTCCTCTTGCACTCGGAACACGTCAATATCATTGGTCAACCGTTCTGTTACGACAAGGAACCGCCCGTCGGGGCTGAACGATAAAGACGCGGCGCCACTCGTGTTAGTGCTGAGGAAACGGACAGAGTTGGGAATCGGTGTGAGCTTGCCGTCCTCATGCAATCGGAAGCCAGCAACCCCGCTACTGCCACCGGTATTGAGCACGTACAAAAGATCCTCGTGCTGGGCTAGAGCGTTGGGTGAACTGCCGCCGGAAGGGACGACATCGCGGAGGGAAAGCCGTGAGTGATCAACGCGAAAGGCCGCGATCTCACCGCTGCCGGCATTCACTGCAAAGAGGAATGAGTGGTCTTGACTTAGAATCAAAGATCCCTGGGATTCCAACGGATCGACCAAGCCACCGCTTCCTCTACCGCCGGTAGCGAACCTGTGCCGTTCCAGTAAGTCGCCGTTTACAGCTCGCCTGTAGGCGATGATCTCATTCTTATCCGCAGCATTTGTCATGACAAACACGGCGCCTACGTCGCGATTAGAATTTGCGTCTTGCGCCAATGCGGCGCTCGCAAAGCCGAGTGCTAGCGCAATGGTAAGTGAAGGTAAAGTACGTTTCATTCAGTTCTCCATGTACAAGGTGCGGCGTTATAGCAGGTTCTACCGCTGAGCACGCCGCTCAACCTCGGGTTCGGATGCAAGCGGGAAAAAGTTACGGTCTTGCGTATCGGAGATTCAGGAATGCCCAGTTCAACGGCGAAGAGTTCCGAGAATAGCTCCCCCGACACCGCCGAGGACCATCGCTCCTAAATGCCAAACGATAATGTGAGCCGAATTCTGAATCGGGCAGTGAAGCGCGAGAACGGCCACGCCGGTGAGTCCTGCGAAGAACCCCGCACTTGTACCAGTCTCGCCAGGCGAAGTAGAGAATCCTTTTCTAAGGACGAACCAGAACAACGAGCCGCTGAGAATTGCACAAATAGTTCCTAGCCGCAGGCACGGGATACCGAGGCCGACAAATCGATCCAGATCGAAGTTAGGAAAGAGCACCACGGAGACCAACGCCAATGAGAGCAGTGCACCGGCGATAAGCCAGCGCGAATGTACCGTCCGCTTCGAGCCCGGAATCATTTGGTGGCTCGTAGTAACGGCGAACAATATCGCCAATAGCGAGATCAAGAGATAATACGTAAATTTTTGCTGAATGCTGAGAGCATGAAAGCCGATGTAACCAACTGGAATAGCTGCAACCAGCGAGAATGCGGTGAAGAGACTCAGGAAGATCGCGATCAGTGTGCGATCGGATGGCAGCGGTCGAACTGGTTTCAACGATGCTGTGATCAGGCGCTGAATTTGGCGAACACGTTCTCTATCCGGCTGGATCTCAGGGAGACTGAGCGTTTGCAGCATGGCCCGGCACCCAGCGCAAGAGGCGACATGCTCGTTGGCAGAGTCCGTTAGCGGCCGCCCTTCCGAGAGCAACTCTCTTATATGCTCACAATTCATGTTTCACAGCCAAAGAGCTTGCGTAATTTCTCGTAAGCGCGATGTGCTTTCTGTTTGACTGCGCCGACACTCGTACCTGTGGCACGTGCCACTTCTTCTAGAGACAGGCCCGAGACTTTCATTAATAAGATGACGTCCCGCTGGGCCGCGGGAAGTGTCGCCAACAGATCAGTCATATCGGGTGAGTTTCCGAATCGCGGCTCCGGAGCAGCCATTTCCGGCAACTGCTCAGTTTGCACTTCGTGCTCGCTGCTCCTGCTGTGGCGGCGATGGTGATCGATTCGAACCCGGCGCGCAATCGCATACATCCATGGGAGCACCGGTTCACCTGGACGATAAGTACGCTTCGCGCTGTGAATCCTCAGCCAAAATTCCTGGAGGAGGTCTTCCGCTAGGGGACGCTTGCGCATGTACGCAAAATAGAACCGAAAGATGCGCGGACTTACCTGGTTCACCAGACTCGCAGCAGCTTCACTGTCGGATTGCTGGTAACGCCGCATAAGATTTTCCAGTTCTCCCGGTTGGCTTGGCCCGTCGGCTGGACGTTCCTCAGACACCGGGGCGGCCTGATAGTGAATTCGCACAAGTTTGCCAGAGAGTTACGGTCATACAAGGAGCGGCTGTTTGTCTTGAGCTTCGCACTCGCACTGGCCCGGTTGGCACGGTTCTGGCGCACGATGCCGAAACTTTTACGTCTTTTTTACCGAATTGAGCAACGCAATTCGCAGACGAATCCGTTACGCAGCCTTTTGGGACTCGATTGGGCGCGATCCAGGGCGGGAAAGCGGATCGATGGAGTGCCGCAGGTTCATATTGAGTAGATCCTGGTGGTCAGCTTTGGCTTCGGCGAGCAAAACGTTGTATCGATGCAGCTCTTGCTTGCGATTTTCGGATGTTTCGCGGCGAGTTTGATCGGCCGCTTTGCGGGCTTCCTCGCCCTCCTTACGTTTTTGCGATTCGAACCCAATTTCTTGTTTGCGCTTTTCGGCTCTGAGCTTTAGAAGCGTGTCAAGGCACTTGTGGAAGGCACGGTCGTGCGTGGTCTGGTAACGAAGGTAGAGCGCGAGCTGCTTCTCGTTGTCGCACACCGGTACGTTCGGATTGAAACAGCGCTGTTGTAAGAGCACGGCGCGCTGGCCGAGCCACATCGCTTGCGCCATTTTCTCAACCAGCACGGTTTCGGTGACGGTGACCGGTTTGTATTCGACGCGCAGGTCGATGAATAGAAAATCGAACTCGTCCTGACTCTCCCAGGGCATGACGCTGAAAGAGCCGTTGAAGCCGTGGCGGAGGTTGTTGAGAGAGGCGATGGCTTTGCCTTGCTCGGTTTTGGGTCCGGTGCTATGCTGCGCGTTTGATTGATTGGCTGCTATTTGTGCGGTGGTCGACATAAGGAAAAGTCCTCCGAAAATGAAAAACGCCGGAGAGGCATGTGCCCTCATCCGGCGTTTTTCGAGAAGTTAGAAGCGCAGCGGCTTCCTAGAAACCACTATACAGCATGGTTCCAAGCGATTCCGTGTAAGTTGATGAAAGTAAGCTAAATCGGGCGTGTGACTCGTTTTGTGCGCGGGATGACCTGCGGTATCCGCCGCAAGGTATCTCATTTTCTATCAAGAAAGTGTAAACAGATAATTGGGCCGCGAACGCGTTCACCACAACATAAAGAAGGCGTTATCATACGCCTTTTATGAACAGCTCCGATGTTGCTTCTCTTGTGCCCAACCCCGATGACCTGCTGGCGCTCCCTGTGGAAGAGCAGGGGATGTGCATTCTGAGACTGCTGGATTCGAATGATAGCCCACGGAAGGCGGTAGCTCACTCCAATTTCTTCAATCGTGCAAACGACTATGCAAACCCGCCGAAATATGCGAGCAGACGAAAGAGGTAGACGAAGCTCTGATGGAAGCATGGACGTGGCTGGAGGGTCGCGCCTTACTTGCAAAATCCCCGTCCAGTGGCGCGAATTGGTTCTTCGTTGGTAAAGCTGGCAAGGATTTTCTCAAGGGAAACGCTGGATTAGAACGAGGAGAAAAACTGTGGCGTCGCACGGGAACAGGCGAATTGCCGCTCATAGCCGATGCCCGCATGGTCGAACTGCGCGCACTCGCCTCCGCGCAGTTCGATTTTAAAAAGCTCATCCGGCTCTGCGAGGAAATTAACACAACCTATCGTGAGGGGTGCTACTTCGCCACGGCTATGCTCACACGCGGATTGCTCGACCATGTGCCGCCTACGTTCGGAAAGGACACGTTCAGTGAAGTGGCGAATAAGTACGCTGGCAGCAAATCGTTCAAAGAGACAATGCATCACCTCGAGAATGCAACCCGGAAGGTTGCCGACGCGCATTTGCACACGCGGATACGCAAGAAGGAAACGTTGCCTACTGCTCAGCAAGTGCATTGTGCGCAACAGCTCGACGTGCTGCTTGCGGAAATTGTACGGATAACGCGATGAATTCAAGCTTACAATTGATGTGATCAGCGTTCCCTTACCGCCAAGCTGTACGACCGGCGCAAGGATGAACTCTCGCTTGATGAAGTGGGGAAGGTGGGAATTTGAGCTGGCAGACCGTACTCTCAAACCCGTGGGTACTAACGATAGGTGGCGGCATTACTGTGCTATTTGTCGGCTGGATAGGGAAAAGGCTCTTTGTAATTCCGAAGGCAGAAAAAAGCACAAATAACACCCTTGAACAGAATGCTTCACCTGTGCTGACACAGAATTTTCAGCCCGTAATCCACTTTTCCCCCACTGTTCAGGTGGACAATTTCCAGGCCCAGATGCACTCAGCACATCAACCGTCCGGGAGTTGTGGAAGCTCATTGCTGGTCTGAAAACCGCCTTTTGGGCAATACCAAAGGCTGGAGGAGTCTTCGGTCCGGCTGATAGTGAGAACCGTCGCAAGGCCAGCGGTGAGTTCATCAGGTTGTACGACGAAACGGCCAAATTTTTAAACGAGGAGATAATATTTGTTCCACAAGCCATTGCTGATGATGCGAGTGCGTTGCTCAAGATTGCCCTAGACGAGGTGCTTCAAGCCGCGCGCTGGCCTAGACCCGTTCGACCGCTCTGTAAGTGTTCTCCTTGGCGAGAAGGGTTGGGCTGATTTTCTCGACGGAAGGTCTAGCAACCTGAAAAGTTTCAACGTTGCTGCAGACAAACTGCAACAAAAGTTGCGCGAATTCTTGGAGGGAAAGCCTACAGTTCCTAGCGAAGTTTTGGTGCCCCAGCACCTCGTAAATTTAGCTTCTCGAGGACAAGCCCGGACGAGGTGTCCACCAGATTCAGAAGAGTATGGAGAAACTCTTAGACACTTGTGAGAACAAGGTTGCTATCGCGTTTTTCAAGGAGCGTTCCAAAATGCCAACCAATGCGCACAATAACGCTCTGACCTACCGTTACCGATAGGCGGGCAAGATTCATTGGTACGTCTGGCCCACCCCGGCGGGCGCTGCTGTGCTCCAGATAGACCGTTTCAAGGACGACGAAGCCACCTGGGGAAATGGACTCTCCAACCCGAATATAAAATCCCAGACATACGCCGCGAAAGCCAACTTGCGCTTCGATTTGACGAGTCGTCCGACTTTGAGTTCTTTGCGCAGATGGTCGAGAAGGAACCGGTGCCGACCTTGTTGTGGATGAAGCCAAGTCTGTTTAAGAGCGAGTCAGAGCCAGGAATTTCTGTAATACTCCCGTTACAGCCGAGGAGTCGTTTTATGCAGAGGTCACCTGCGTCCATGGTCGATATTGCTTTGGAATGTAGCATTGCGGCCAGCTAGCCAACTCCCTGTGCTTCACCCTTCATCACACTTGCTCGATCCCACCAGCTCAGCACCCGCAGCGCGCGCAGAGTATTCCAGCGGCTCGGTGCGCCGAGGCGTTCAAGCTCGAAATACGTCTTCCCTTTGTAGGAGTGTTGCAGCGACCAGCGCCCGTCCTTGCGCTGGGTGCTACGGAGGATCTCAATTGCCTCGGCTAAGCGCGGGTCGCGAGGCGCGTTGACGGCTTGAAGGTAATTGAGCGCGCGGATGATGTTGAAGTGCCCTCGACGATCCACCACCATATATGCTAATATGCTTTTATGCGTACGACCGTCGAACTACCCGATCACTTGTTTCGCGAATTAAAAGCATTCGCGGCGAGGGGCGGGACATCGCTGAAGGCGGTCATACGCACGGCGGTGCAAGAAGAGATTCGAAAGAAGGAACGTAAACGCGGCAGGAGGCTCAAGTTTCCGCTGCTCTTGTCGCACGAGCCCGGCAGCCTCGATCCCACGAATGCCGATATCGACGATCTTTCTGCCTGACGTTAACGTCTGGCTGGCGCTGGCCTCGCGACGTCACGTCCATGCGCCAACATGTAGCCGCTGGCTGAATTCCATCCAGTCTGGCGAGGTGGCGTTTTGCCGAATCACCCAAATGGGATTGTTGCGGCTTCTCACCCATGAATCGGTGATGGGGAGCGATGTTTTGTCGTCGCGGGGGCTTGGCGTATCTATCGGACTATCCTGGCCGACGAACGCATCCAGTTTGCGCCGGAGCCCTTCACACTGGAACAGGAGTGGCAAAAGGTGACGAGGCAGGATCGGCCGACACCTAAGATCTGGACGGATGTCTATCTGATCGCGTTTGCCCGCGCCGCCGGGATGCAACTGGTGACCTTGGACCGAGCAGTGCTCTCGATAGCGAGCGAGGCCTTACTGCTGGCGTAAAGATCGTCCTGGCTGAAGGCAAATCCTGCGCGTTTGTCACACTTCCCCATCCCACCAGCTCAGCACCCGCAGCGCGCGCAGAGTATTCCAGCGGCTCGGTGCGCCGAGGCGTTCAAGCTCGAAATACGTTTTCCCTTTGTAGGAGTGTTGCAGGGACCAGCGCCCGTCCTTGCGCTGGGTGCTACGGACGATCTCAATTGCCTCGGCCAGGCGCGGGTCGCGAGGCGCGTTGACGGCTTGAAAGTAATCGAGCGCGCGGAGGATGTCGTAGTGCCATCTGGGCGGAAAAGCGAAGCGAGTGAATACAGGCTTGATGATTTCGCCGGTACGGTGGGAGCGAAAGAGCCGATGTACCAACAGGAACTCCCGGCCACGGCGCTGCGCGGCTCGCACTTGCCGGACTTTGAGTCCACGGTGCAATTCGTAGAGCCGCAAGCCCTCGAGTACGCTGATAGTCGTGTGGACCGAAGCATGGGTTGCGCCATCCGGACGCCGGCAATTCCACCCGCCGTCGGGCATCTGTTGCTCTAGCAGGTGGCTGGCAATGGTGTCGAGACGGGGGTCTTCGTTTTCGAAGTACGAGAGGATGGAAAGGACCATCCCCGTGACGCATGTCTCGCTGCGGCGTGTCCATTTTGCCCAGATGCCGTAGTTGATACCGCCGTCACGCTGGAGCCCTTCGTCGAGAAGGAGCCTACAGGCCTTGTGCGCTTGCCGGTTGGTGGCTGGCAGACCGAAGTCACGGAGCAGCAGCATTGTGTAGGTGGTCGAGGTCCACTTTGGCGAGTAGAGCCCGCCGTCCGACGACAATCCGCCAGCCCATGTGCCCTGCGGATCCTGCTTGGCGAGCAGACGGGCGCCCCAGCCATCGCGCGCAATCTTTCGCCGCTCATGCTCGACGGTGCGCTCTGGAGCCTTGACCAAATCCCGCAAGACCTGCCAACGAATGGCCGGGTCTCCCTCTAAGAGCCATTGAATCGCTTTATTGGTTTGCGATTCCGGAGTCAGTCCTGAGGTGCTCATAGTTCTTCGGTTTGGGTAAATATAGCAATCGGCTGGACCCGTCACTGCGTTCCGGGCTCTGTTTGGGCCTCAAGGGTTACAGAGCTTTACTGCTCTCGATGCAGCGTTTAGTCGGTCCCGGAGATACCGGAAATGCGAGATACCCCCGCGCGGCTGGCGCGACGAACGAAGGCTTTGTCGAAAGAGACAAATGCAACGCCCGGCGGTCTGCTCGCTTAAGTGCATTGACGTCGGCTAATTCAATTCCGTGCGCCATTTAAAGGCCAGAGCGTCGGCCACCGACGATTCATCCTCGGCATGCACGTTCCTGAGACCCATATAGCTTTGAGAATGCGTCACGAATCGCGCTCTCCTTAAAGCCTTACAGACTTTGGAGTACCCAGCCAGTTTCGAGCAATACGGTTTTGGCGATCCAGACTGATTCGGACCAATACAGGGAGCGAGCAGCGGCTTCCTGCCGGGGTTATCGCCAGTGAGCAGCCGAACCAAGACGTTAGTATCGACCGCGATTATGGCGTCGCATGACCTCGCGGCGAATGGCCGCACGCATCTGCGCGGGCGTTTTCGATTTGCGTTTAGACCGAAGACAGCCAGTGACCTGTCCGAGATCGGTCTTGGCGAAGTGGGCAGTTCCCATCAACAAGACTCCAGTAAGATTATGTCGCACCGCGCGCACCTTCGTCGAACTGGGCTAAGACGCGTAACGACTGGTCATGGCGGCGCAAAAATCCGCGTACTCTTCGGGATTTCGTGGAGGGCTGGTGTGGTGTGGCCGAACGCCGCAGCGCTCGGGGGTGAAGCAGAATGTCACGGTCAGGTCAAAGGGCTCGAGCAGGCGCATTTGGCAATCGAACCATTGTTCGGCATTGGGGCGCTCGAAGTCTGCCCAACTCAGGCCAGTACGCAGTTTTTTTACGCCGAGATCGCGAAGAGCTTGGACGGCCGTCTCTAAACGGTGATCTTCAAAGTGAAACCACTGGCAAATCCCGAGAGATGGGGTGTATTTCGAGAAATCACGACAAGCTAGCTTGGCTGTTCCATCTTCACGGAAGAGGCCCATGTAGAAATGGCGATAGTAAGACGACCCCTCACTCTCGCGATGGCGCGTTGTAGCCGGCCAAGCCCTGGGCAAATCGAAGAGACTGTACCAATAGACGTGATCGAGACGCGGGATGAGAAGTTCCGCGGTTGTGTTTAACCCGAACGCCTGAACTTCTTCGGCACCGAATGAGGATGCGCCCACCTCGGATACCCAGATCGGCTTGGTCGTGACTGCCTGGATTTCAGCCAGTTTGTCGGGCCATTCATGAATAGTCCAGTGATTCCAGTCGAGAGGGAAGCCGTGCAGCGCGACAGCGTCTAATTGGTCCAGCGCCCCCATATCCTGCATACGGAGAATGAAGGCCGGGTCGATGGGCGAGATGCCGCCTAAAACTTTTGTGAGCTTTGGATTCTCCGCTTGTATAGCCGAGGCCGCCAGCTTGATCATGCGGGCGTAGGCCGACCAGTCGCGATCCATTTCGAAGTCCCAATGCGACAGATTATTGGGTTCGTTCCAGAGCATGATGGCTTCGACCATGGCGATGTTACTCGAGAACCTTCAACGGTAGTGGATGTAAGTATGTTTCTTGGTCGCAGCGGCAGACGAAAACCTCAGATTCGGGCGCGCTTTCGATTCGGAACCCCGCGCTGCGCAAAAGAGCTTTGGCACACGCGCGGTTAGGTATCCACCAGTTTGTTGGATCGTCAGAATAGCTGTTTTCGATAAAGTGCAGCTTGGGGAAACCACGTTTGTCGAACACGGCCCGTTCGGAGAAGGGATAATTTTCGGCGATGTCTGGAACGGCGCGACTGCCTCTCAGCATGGATTGGAAAATGAACCAGTCTTTTGCGACATGGCGGCGAATCAGATCCAGAGCAAGCAGCGGATGGCGCAAATGGTAGAAGACGCCCAGGAACAGCACGAGATCAAAATGCTCGCCAAGTTGTCCCACCTCGTATACCGACATCAGGTCAAAGGAGATGTCGAGATTGAGCACTTCGGCGGCGAAACGTGCCTGTTCGAGATACTCGTTATCGTGATCGATGCCGAGCACGCGGCTGGCTCCGCGCAATTTCATCTGGATGGAGTAAAACCCGCCATTGCAACCAATGTCGAGAACCGTCATTCCGCTCAGGTCCTTCGGAAGGGCGTGTGCGAACCTCTGCCATTTAGCAGCCGGATAGTCCCCCAGGAAGTGATCTGGCGCGGTTTGTATGCCGCAGAGAGAAAGGTTGTGGAACCATGGACCTAGTTCGTGCACTCTGGTTTGAATTTCATGTACGGTGAGTTTTTGCGCCAATATGACTCGTATTCTACTCATCAGACACGGCAGCGCTGATTTGACTGGGGCGGGTGCTCTATGGGCGGACGCCGGGAGTTCACCTGAATGAGGAAGGTTGCAGACAAGCGCAGGAACTGGGAGAAGCGTTAAAAGGCCGCTACAAGATCGACGCTGTGGTATCGAGCCCGCTCGAGCGCGCAACCGAAACCGCGCAGTTCATTGCCGATCCCCAAAATCTTGTTGTATCGACGGAGGAGGGCTTAAATGAGCTCAAGTTTGGCGCGTGGGTTGGCAAACCATTCTCAGAGTTGAAAGATCTAGAGCAATGGCGGCAATTCAATAAGCACAGGTCGACGACGTGCGCGCCGGGCGGAGAGTCGCTGGGCGAGGCTCAGGCAAGAGCCTGGAAAAGCTTAGAGGGCGTGTGCGACGCGTCATCAAGACGCGACGGTTGCGGCGATAACGCACGGCGATATCATTCGTGGTCTATTGATGCTGCTGCTCGGAATGCCGCTGGATAATATTTTTAGACTGGAAATTGCACCGGCATCAGTGAGCGAGATTATGTTCGGCGGAGGTGACCCGCTGGTGTGCAGCATCAATGAGACTGTCTATCGCTGGGGGCCGGAGAAAATAAAAGGACGCCCTCGATGATTGAACCTTCGATTCTTGCCAACGCTGATTGTCTCGAGCTGCTTATCTCGCAGCTAAGCGAATTTGTGATCGTCATTGCCAATACCGATGGAAAGTTTTCATCGTGGCACCCCGGCGTGGAACAACACTTCGGCTACACCGCGGATGAATTTATCGGACTGGGTGTCGAGCTACTTTTCACGCCAGAAGACAGAATTCAGGGTACGCCGGCAGAGGAACTGAAGGCCGCTGCCGAGAATGGCCGATCCTCCGACACGCGATGGCTGATGAAGAAGAATGGGGAGCGGATTCTGGTTGAAGGAGTAACGATTGGTCTCCGTGGTGACAGTGGCAGGCTGGCTGGGTTCGGCAAAGTCTTGCGCGATGTCACTGAACGTAAGTACGCGGAAGACCACTTGCGAGCGTTGACGGGAGCGCTCGACCAGTCAACGGTTCTCGTGCGGCGCTGGGATGGGGTAATCGATCACTGGACGGCTGGGTGCGAACGGCTGTATGGCTGGACGGCAGAAGAGGCAGTGGGGCAAATTGCGCATGTGCTCCTAAAAACGACATTTCCCGGGCCTCTTGATCGAATCCAAGCACAGCTTCGCGAGGCGGGATCCTGGAAAGGGGAACTCGAACGCGTGAGGCGTGATGGCAGCCGCGTTCTGGTTTCCACTCACTGGGTTCTTTCGAGACACCAGCACAGACGACGAGCCACCGAGGGTCATCGAGACGCATACCGACATAACAGCCCGGTTTCAAATGCAGCAGGAATTGGAGGCGGTCAATGAACGCCTTGAACAGATCACTCTGGAACTGGAACGCTCGAATGAGGAGCTCGAGGAGTTTGCCCGGATCACATCGCACGATCTGAGCGCGCCGATTACGAGCACACGCTGGCTTGTGGATTTACTCTCAAGCCGACACGGCGGGCAACTCGATCCAAGCGGGCAGGAATGTTTGCAGCAAGTCTCGCGAGGGTTGGAAAGAATGGCTGGGCTGGTAGAGGCTGTGTTGGCCCATGCACAGGTGGGGAAGAGCGCGATTGGATCGCCGGTGACGACGCAGGCAGAAGCGGCGCTGGCGATAGCAGTAGACAATCTGGGAAAGGATATAGAAAATTCAGGAGCGGTGATCCGACACGGCCCGCTTCCCGAACTGCTGATCCAACCGCAGGCATTGAACCAGCTTTTTCAGAACCTTTTGTCGAACGCTATCAAATACAGGCGACCGGATACGTGCCCGTTAATCGAAATCTCAGCTATGCGGCAGGGTTCAATGTGGCTGATTGAACTGAAGGATAACGGAATCGGCATTGAAAAGGAGTGGTTCGAACGTATTTTTCAGCCAATGCAGCGGCTACATGGCGCGGAGATCGCGGGAAGTGGGATTGGGCTGGCGACTTGCAAGAAAATTGTCACGCGCGCCGGCGGAAGAATCTGGGTTGAATCGGAGGTGGGTTGCGGCTCAACCTTCTTCTTTACGCTTCCTGGACCCCCGGTGACGCAATCGGATGGGGCGGCGATGGTTGGCACGAAGGAGGAGCTTCGTACTCCGGGTTCCTGATAAATGTCCATAGTTCCCGCTTCAATTGGCTGACGACTCCTGCCCAGTCTCCGGGCCGTTTTTGACGAAAGAGGCGCATTGTCGGATACCAGGGCGAGTCCTGGCGATTCAGCATCCAGCGCCAGTCGCATTGATAGGGGAGCAGCGTCCAAACAGGACGTGCGATCGCGCCTGCCAGATGAGCCATCATCGTGTCTACAGTGATGACTAGGTCAATGGTTTTGAGTGTTTGAGCCATGGCGAGAACGCAGGCAGAGTCGTCATACAGGTTGGTGACTCGGTTTGACCATGGGTCGAGCTCTGCCCGTGCGGGCCCGGCTTGCAAGCTAAAGAAGGCCGCGCCTGGAAGGGCAAACAATTCGGCCAAGTCTTTTAGCTGAATCGAACGCTCAGGATTGTAGGTGCTGGAAGCCCAGACAATGCCCACGCGGATGGGCCGACTGCCGTTCTCTGTGTTGCTCCCCAGTTCAGTGCGGACGTTCAGATATGGAACGTGGTTCGGGATGGATGCAACCGTGGTGCGGAAAGCGCGCGGAAGCTCAATTATTTCGATTTGCTGATCCCAGGAAGGTTCCGGCTCGCCCCAAGTAATCACTGAATCAGCAATGTGGGCTTGCGCGAGCAAAGATTTGAGCGTGGGCTGCGCCTCAATAGTAAGCGTTCGGGCTTGCTGGCGAATGAGAGGAGCATAACGAATGAACTGAATGGTATCGCCGAGACCGTGCAGGCAGCGAATGAGGACGCGCCGACCGCGAACGGCTGGCCGTCCCAAAAGCGATGTGGGTCTGCATTGCCCCGGGTTGCGATTAAATCGCTCTCGCGCCAGGCCGATTCGAAATCGCCCAAAAGCATGTGGCAATCCCAGCGTCCGGCAGCGCAGCAATCCGGGTTATAGTGCGCCTGCTCTGCGCGCTCGAATAGACGCAAGGCCTTTCTAACGCGCAGGTGTTGAAGTTGCCGCTTGCCAGAGTGTAAATCCGCTCACCTTTCACTGGTCCCTATCGTGCCATGGGCGCTCGATATCTCTGAGTCCTGGTCAATTTGAAGGTGACCTGCCACTCCCCAGGACCGAACAAATGGATCACCGCGACGGTTCTATGGATCGCGCGTGAGATCGGCATAGGGGCGGTGGTCACCCACCGACCCCTGCCACACCACCGTGCGTACGGGTCCGTACACGGCGGTTCGAGAAGTTAGGCCATCACTCCGCGATCTAAGGACGGAAGGCCAAGCGATTTGAAGTAGGCATTGGAAAGCCACACATGTAGAGTGTGGGTAAGGGCCAGGTGCCAGGGGCCACGACCGCTACCGGCCATACTGCTGGCCAGGCGCGGGCGCACCCCGAGTGCAAGCAGAGCTGCTTTGCGGCGCCGGGAGTTTTCCACTGCCGCCAAAGCGCACATCGCAATCGGCGTCGCACCCAACTGGTTAAAGACCGCAGCACTTCCGGCGTCTGACAAAACCCGAAATAGTTTCGCCAACCCCGCATATACGGGGCCAGTTCCTCTATCGTGGTCTCGATGCTGACGCCCTTGGCCCGGCGTGTGATTTCCCGAATTCGCTGCTTAAACCGGTCCAGAGCCTTCGGCGCTATAACGCGCTTCACCTCTGGACCAGCCGTGAAGCTGAACCCGAGGAACTTCCGCTCCTGCGGTCGCGCTACCGCACTCTTTGCCTCATTCACCTTGAGTTTGAGCTTTTGTGTGATGAAATGCGTAATGCTCTTCATCACCCGCTGACCTGCCCGTTCACTGCGAACGTACATATTACAGTCATCCGCATAGCGAACGAAACGAAGTCCGCGGCGCTCCAACTCCCGGTCGAGTTCATCAAGCACGAGATTGCTGAGCAGTGGCGAAAGCGGACCACCTTGTGGAGTCCCTTCTACACTGGGGCTGACCAATCCGTTCTCCATCACTCCGGCGTTCAAGAACGCACGAATGAGTTTCAGCAGCCGCTTGTCTTCAACTCGTTTTGCGATCTGTCCCATCAGTTTGTCGTGGTTGACTCGATCGAAAAATTTCTCCAGATCAAGATCGACGCACCAGCCGTAACCTTCGGCGATATACTGCTGCGCCTGGGCCACTGCTTGATGAGCGGATCGCCCCGGTCGAAAACCGTAGCTGCTTTCAGAGAAGGTCCGATCCCAGCGCCGTTGCAGAACCTGCATCACCGCTTGCTGGATAAATCGATCCAGCACCGTCGGGATGCCAAGCTTTCGCACCCCACCGTCCGGCTTGGGGATTTCCACCCGCCTTACCGGCTTCGGCTCGTAGGTTCCGTTCAGCAACTGTTCTCGGATGACTGGCCAGTGCTGTTTCAGATAATCGCTCAGTTGACCGACAGTCATTCTGTCGATTCCGGCGCTACCTTTATTGGCCTTTACCTGACGCAATGCTTCCTTCAGGTTTTCTCGCTCACATACTTCCTCCATCAATCGATTCGTACTGGCTGGGCTTTCGGTGTCATGTGCCGTCGAGAGCGATTCGGTCTCTTCCCTTCCCGTTCCGCAGGCTTCACCCGTTCGCAATGAAGAGAAGTCCAGTTCGATCTGGATATTCTGCCGCTTGTCGCTCTTGAGATTCATGTCCTACTTGCCACGGTTCTCGTTCGGGCCTTCAGCCACCGTTCCCGGCTTGGCCTATCTGTTGACTCCGCCTTTCGGCATTGGAGTGCCTCACTAGCCTTGCCGACGACATGACCTAATATGCCCTCTGCTGACTTCTGCCCCGTGGTCAAACTGCCTTTCGGCAATCTCAGTCGCTTTCGCGACACGGAGCAGATCTCCTGAGGTAAGTTCAGCTGCCTTCTGTGCACAGTCGCCGAATCTACGTTTCGCATCCTTGATGAATATGGACTTCGCGGTAAGTTGCCCGCTCGTCCGACGCTAACGCCTTGTATCCGGTTCTTGTCCATCGACTCGCACGTTTGTTCCATGCTTCTTTCAGACCCCGCCTCGCGGCGGTAGCCCTTGCATCATCACTAGCCCTTCACCTCCATCAGGTTGGGCAGGGACTTTCACCCTTAAGCTGCTGAACATGCTCAGCACACAACTAAGCCGCTGGCGCGGCGGGCGCGGTTGCGTGGTGGTTTGAATCAGGTGATCATGCTTGCAAAGCCATCGCTGACCAGAGCGGGACTTGGTCAAGTCTGGAGAGACGTTAGGGCGTGCGTGCCGGAGCAAGCAAATGTTCCGTTGATGCGTGAACGCTACGAGGTGTCACACAAGCTCTCCCGCCCGGCAGACCTCCAGCGGATCTGTTGAGCCGTGAGCGTTTCGACTATGGTCATCGGGCCGCCGCAGCCGGGGCAAAGCCAAAGGCATTGACAGGGAGCATTGGTTGCGACGGGCGGTGCAAGCGGCGGGTCAGTGCTCAGCAGTACTTGACAAAGAGGCAAGGCTGCGCCACGGCGGCGGTTGCTTCGCCGTGCTGATGGTGCCGGATCTCGGCAAGACCCCCGAGGAGATCGCCCAGGGACCGCTCTACGCGATCTCCGCGTCCAATTTGGCGGCCTGGTACGACGTCGACCTCGCCCAGTCGCTCGCCAGCCTCGCGGTCACCGACCACCTGAACATCGACCTGGTCAACACCTTCCAGCTCCTCGACGCCGCGACCGCGAACCCGGCCGCCTTCGGCCTGACCGACACCACGAACCCGGTCTGGACCGGCAACTACACCGACGCCGGCAGCGGCACGCTCACCGCGACCGGGGCGGCGCAGAACCAGCATTTGTTCTTCGACGGCCTGCACCCGACGGCGCAGGGACACGCGATCGTGGCGCTGGTCGCCGGGCAGTCGCTGCTGCCATCCGTCTAGCGGTCACAGTCGGACGAATAGTGCCCGGTCCGGTTGCGGCGGAGGGTGGACATTTGGCGCGGTGCAGAATTTAAGAACTGGAAGCAGGTAGGCGATAGCCCCTCGCGGCCACAAAAGGCGGCTTGTAAGGTCGCGGTGAGAACAGCATGGATGCCATGGTGAGGAAATGCTGATGATCAAGTACCCAAACGAAGCCCGGGACGATCGCGAACACCGTGACATTGTCTTCGAACGGCGGTTCGCCAATCGACCAAACCGAGCAGCAATTAAACGTCCCGTTATTCCCGGAGAGCGATCAATGAGGCACGCGCCGGAAGCGTGGTTGGTGATCACGCCGGACTTCCCTCATGGTATTTCGACTGAGGAGTGGGAAGCGCTGAGCGACGATAAGCGAACGGATGTCGCGCGCTTCTGGTACATGAGCAATTACCAACCTAACATGGCCGTTGGTCCTGATGATCATGGTAGGGACCGAACCGACGCATTTGTGTCAGGAGCTAGCACATGGGATTATACCAACATGACCGAATATATATGCGGCATGTTCGGTACTGAGTCTCTGGCCATTGTCGGCACAAATGTTGAAGAGACTCTTCATCCAATTTCAAGGGCGTGGATTCAGGCTTCCCGGTTAGAGATATATACAAGAGACGAACAATTGTTACGAGCAATCCAGCTCGCTGCGGTAGGAATAAAGCACGAGTATGCTGAGATAGAGAGACGGCTAAATTCTCCCGTTGGGCAGGTTCTAAAAATCTCCGAGATGAAGGAGCTGATACAAAAAATCGGAGAGATCGTCGCAGCGACTGAAGACAGGGACAGGGAAGCCGCGTCAAAAAAAATCGGATGGGTGTCAACGATAACCCAGAGTTTTGGGAAGGCTCTCGCGGAATCAGCTGGAAAGAGAGCTGAGGGTGTGATTACGCCTTATGTCATGGTGCATGCCATCCCACTCTATCATAGCCTTATAGGCTTTGTTCACTACGTTGGACAGTATATCGGAAACATCCCGTTTCAGTAAATTGCGGGGCCGGGACTGTTCTATTGCTGTTCAAAAGTCGGCGCATGCACAAGTCAAGACTTTCGCATCGCGTATCGGAGTTAAGTTTGGCAGCAGCTTACCCGGCGCAGAAATCCGGTGCGAATGTGCGCATTGGGTCCAGGAGTGTCCCCTCTGGAATGATTGGACCTCCGCAACAGAAGTACAAACCGCCTGATTTCGGCCTTCAAGACCCGTCTCGCGCCGCCACCTGCTCTCGGCTACAAGCCGCCGCCATGAGCGCCCTGCAACCCCCCCGCGGCACCCACGACCTGATCGGCGAGGCGATGCGCCGCCACCGCCATGTCGTCGAGACCGCGCGCCGGGTCGCCTCCGGCTACGGCTTCGACGAGTGGGCCACGCCCATCTTCGAGGACACAAGCGTCTTCGCCCGCACCCTGGGCGAGACCTCCGACGTGGTCACGAAGGAGATGTACACCTTCGCCGACCGCGGCGGCGACAGCGTCACGCTGCGGCCGGAGGGCACCGCCGGCGTTGCCGCGCGCTGGTCTCCAACGGCCTCGCCCAGAGCCTGCCGCAGAAGGTGTTCTATGCCGGCCCGATGTTCCGCTACGAGCGGCCGCAGAAGGGCCGCTTCCGGCAGTTCCACCAGATTGGCATCGAGACCATCGGCCCCGCCGAGCCGCTCGCGGACGCCGAGGCGATCGCCTGCGGCGCCGACATCCTGGCCGCGCTCGGCATCGCCGCCGACGTGACGCTGGAGCTGAACACGCTCGGCGACCCGGAGAGCCGGGCGGCATGGCGGGCGGCGCTGGTCGGCCATTTCGCGGCCCATGCGGACGCGCTTTCGGCCGAAAGCCAGGGTCGGCTCGAGCGCAATCCGCTGCGCATCCTCGACAGCAAGGACCCGGGCGACCGGCGCATCGTCGCCGGCGCCCCCACCATCCACGACCACCTCACGCCGGCCGCGCGCGGCTTCTGGGACGGGCTGCGGGGCGCGCTGTCGGGCTTCGGCGTCGCCGTTCGCGAGAACCCGCGCATCGTGCGCGGCCTCGACTACTATGGCCACACCGCCTTCGAGTTCGTCACCGACCAAGCTCGGCGCGCAGGGCACGGTGATGGCCGGCGGCCGCTATGAGGGGCTGGTCGCCGAGATGGGCGGCCCGCCGGTGCCCGGCGATCGGCTGGGCGGCGGGGGTGGAGCGGCTCGGGATGCTGCTCGCCGCGCCGCCCGAGCCGCCGGCCGCGATCGCGGTGGTGCCGGTGGGCGAGGCGGCGGAGGCGCGCGCGATCGGGCTCGTGCAGGTGCTGCGGCACGCCGGGCTTCCGCGTCGAGATCGCCTATCGCGGCAACCTTAAGCGGCGCATGGAGCGCGCCAACCGCATCGGCGCCCGCGCGGCGGTGATCCTGGGCGAGGACGAGGCTGGCGCGCGGCGTCGTGCAGCTCAAGGATCTGCGCACCGGCGAGCAGGCCGAATCGCTCGACCGAGCTCCCGTCGGCTTCGCGGCGCGTCCTGGCATGAACGCCAGCCAGGCCGGCCTCGGGCCGAAGCTCGACCGCATCGCCGCCCGCGCCGAGGAGCTGCGCGGGGCGCTGGCCGGCGCCATGTCGCGGCGAGGCGTTCGTGCGCGCCTCGAAGGAGCTGGCCGAGCTGGAGCCGCTGGTCGCGCGCATCGCCGAGCTGCGCGGCGCCGAGCGGGGCGCGGCCGAGGCGGAGGCGATGCTCGCCGACCCGGAGATGCGCGAGCTGGCCGAGGCGGAGTTGGCCGGCCTGCGGGAGCGCCTGCCGGCGCTGGGCCAGGAGATCCGCCTCGCCCTGCTGCCGCGCGACGAGGCGGATGCCCGCAGCGCCATCCTGGAAGTGCGTCCGGCCGCCGGCGGCGACGAGGCGGCGCTGTTCGCGGCCGAACTGTTCGGGATGTACCAGCGCTATGCCGAACGGCAGCGCTGGCGCTTCGAGATCCTGGATACGACGACACCGAGCTCGGCGGGCTCAGCGAAGGCATCGCCGAGATCACCGGCCGCGGCGTGTTCGCGCGGCTGAAATACGAGAGCGGCGTGCATCGCGTGCAGCGCGTGCCGGCGACCGAGAACCAGGGCCGCATCCACACCTCCACCGTGACCGTCGCGGTGCTGCCGGAGGCGGAGGAGGTGGACGTGCAGGTCAACGAGGCCGACCTGCGCGTCGACGTCTATCGCGCGTCCGGGCGCCGGCGGCCAGCACGTCAACAAGACCGAGAGTGCCGTGCGCATCACCCACCTGCCGACCGGCATCGTGGTCGCGATGCAGGAGGAGAAGAGCCAGCACAAGAACCGCGCCAAGGCGATGAAGATCCTGCGCGCCCGCCTCTACGAGCAGCAGCGCGCGAAGCTGCACGCGACGCCGCGCCGCCGACCGCCAGCGCCAGGTCGGCACCGGCGACCGCTCCGAGCGCATCCGCACCTACAATTTCCCGCAGGGCCGGGTGACCGACCACCGCATCGGCCTCACGCTGCTACAAGATCGACCGCGTCATGCACGGCGAGATCGACGAATCATCGATGCGCTGACCGCCGAGGACGAGGCGGCGCGGCTGTCGGCGGAGGATAACTGATCGCGAAAGGCCAGGGGCGCCGCCCCTGGACCCCGCCGAAGCCGAGCCTTTGAAATGCTCGTTTGAGAAGGGGTCTGGGGCCGTACGGCCCCAGCGGGTCCAGCGGCGGGGCCCTGGCCTTGCTCACCGCATCGAGATCTGCGGCGCGCAGCCGCGACCCTGCTCGGCCCGCACGCGGCGCCGGCGCGCGTCCGGGCGTCTCGTCGGCGAGGTAGAAGCGCCTGAAGTTCTGCGGTCAGCGCCTCGAACACGCGGCCGTCGACATGCACGAGCGTCCCGGTGGTTCGACGCCGGTGCGTCGACCGGCGCCGCCCCTCCGGCCTGCGTCACCACACGCCCGCACAGCCCGTAGCGGTACGCGCTGACCGGCGCGGGGCGACCGTGACCACGACCGCCGCCATGCGGCTGTGCGCGGCGTCGAGCCGGAAATGCCCGACCGGAACCAGCCCGAGATAGAAGCGTCGTGATCTCGGAGACCTCGGTCGGCCCGATGCCGGTCGATCACGCGAAAGCGAGACCTGATCCGGCGACATCGCCGGGTCGCGATGCAGCACGGGCAGCAGCAGTGCCAGGGTCCGCGCGCTGGCAGCGCGCATGACGGGGCGATTGTTGCGCCGCCGCCGCAGCCGGTCAATCCGCCGCGCCTCGCCGCGGGCTCAGCCGCTCCGTGTGCGCCGGCCGGCCGCGTCCGGTGCGCGGTTGCAGGGCGTCGATCCGCTTCGACGCCTCGGCCTTGGTCAGGCCGGGATCGAACGTCCTCGCCCGCTTCCTCGCAGAGCGTTTTCAGGTAGGACGCCTGCGCGCCGGTCATCGGCTCGTCGCCGGTCACCCAGTCGTCGGGGTCCTTCTCGGCGTTGGAGGGCAGGTCGGCGGAGGCCGGTTCGGGGGTCTTGGGGGTCGTGGTCATGACGGAGCCAACGCGGCGGTTCGTGCTCCGTTCCCCGACTCCCGCGCGCGCGCTGCTGCGCGAGGGCGCCGCCCGCCTGCGCGAAGCCGGGATCGAGCGGGCGGCGCTCGAGTCGCGGCTGCTGCTCTGCCATGCGCTCGGCGCAACTCAGGCGGACCTGCTGCGCGACCCGGATCGCCCGGTGCCGGCCGAGGGCTTCGCCGCCCTGCTGTCCCGGCGGGCGGCGCGCGAGCCGCTGGCGCTGATCCTGGGGCGGCGGGAGTTCTGGAGCCTCGATCTCGCCGTCTCGCGCGCGACCCTGATCCCCCGCCCGGAGAGCGAGACGCTGATCGAGGCGGCCCTGGCCTGCATGCCGGACCGCCGCTCGCCACGCGCCGTGCTCGACCTCGGCACCGGCACCGGCGCGCTGCTGCTCGCGGCCCTGACCGAGTTTCCGTCCGCGTTCGGCCTCGGTCTCGACCGCAGCGAGGCCGCCTGCGTGCTCGCCCGGGGCAACGCGGCGGCGCTCGGCCTCGGCGGACGGGCCGGCTTCGCCGTCGCCGACTGGGCGGCGCCGGTCGTCGGCCGGTTCGATCTCGTGCTGTGCAATCCGCCCTACATCCCGCGCGGCGAGATCGCGTCTCTGATGCCCGAAGTGGCGCGATATCGAGCCCGCCTCGGCGCTCGACGGCGGAGCGGACGGGCTCGATGCCTATCGCCGCCTGATGCCGGCGCTGCCGGCCTTGCTGGCGCCCGACGGGCACGCGATCCTGGAGCTGGGCGCCGGGCAGGACGGGCGCGTGACCGCGCTCGCGGCGGCAACGGGACTTGCGGTGGCGGCGCTGCGACCCGATCTCCTCGGCATCCCGCGCGCCTCGTGCTGGCCCCGGCGCTGAAATACCATTTGGCAGCGGGACCATGCGGGACTACGTTGCACCGCGCACGGCAGGGATCGTCGCGAATTCGGGCGGACCTGACTGCCTCGGCTGCCAACTGGTTGGTGGGGGCGCCGCGCGGGAAGCCAACGTCGATGGTCCTGGACCCGGTCGCCCGCGGGCGACGCGTCGATGGTGCGCCGGGGGTCCGGGTCGCGAACAGGAAAGCATAGCGACAGAACTGCATGAACATCAAACGTATGCGCGGACGCAACCATCGCCCAGGCGGTGGGGGTGGTGGCGGCGGCGGGGCGCCGATCCGGCACCACAGCGGCAACATTCCGCTCAACCGCAACCACGTCTTCGACAGCAACGGCCCGGACGTGCGGGTGCGCGGCACCGCCCAGCAATTGTTCGAGAAATACCTCCAGCTCGGCCGCGACGCGACCAGCAGCGGCGACCGGGTGATGGGCGAAAGCTACTTCCAGTACGCCGAGCACTATTTCCGCATCGTTGGCGCCATCAACCAGGCGCAGCAGCAGAGCCAGCCGCAGGGACAGAACGGGCAGGGGTTCGGCCAAGGCGGCGGCCAGGGTGGCGGCTTCCAGCAGGGGCAGACCGCCGGCCAGCGTCGTCCGGGGCAGGACATGGACGAGGAGTTCGCGGACGGCATGCCCGGCATCGGCGACCAGCCCGGCACCGACCAGCAGCGCGAGATCCCGATCGCGGCGGCCCCGCCCGAGGGCTAGACCGGCCATGAGCGGCAATGGCGCCCGCGCTTCGGCGCCGATCCCCGAATCCGACGAGCGGCGTGCCGCGCAGTCGCGCGCGATCGCCGCGGCGACCGGCCTGGACGATGCGATGCTGGAGCGCCTCGTGCGCGCCTTCTACGACGCGGCGCGGCGCGATGCGGTCCTCGGGCCGGTCTTCGCCGGCGTCACCGACTGGGAGGCGCATGTCGCGACCATCACCGCGTTCTGGTCGTCGGTGGCGCTGCAATCCGGCCGCTATCACGGGCAGCCGATGGCGGCCCACATGCCGCTCGGCCTCGATCCGGCGCATTTCCGGCAATGGCTGGCGCTGTTCGAGCGCATTGCGCGGGAGGTCTGCCCGCCGGCGGGGGCCGCGCACCTGATCGAACGCGCGCACCGGATCGCGCAGAGCCTCGAACTCGGCATCGCCGCGCGCCGGGGCGAGCTGCCGCCCCGCTCCTGACGTGCCCGCTCCTGAGGTGCCCGCGCCTGACGTGCCCGTCTCCGACCTGGACGCCGACGCGGCCCTTCTTGGTCTCGCAATGCGCCTCCGGCCCTCGGCCGCGGATGCCGAGGAGGGGCGCCGGTGCTGCGAGGCGGCCCTGGGCACCGCGATCGACGCCGGCGCTTTCGCGGCGTCGCTCTCCCGGCTGCTGGCCAAGGGGCTGATCCGCGACCCGGTGCGCCTCTCCGAGGGCGACCTGCATTGCCACTTCGTGCTCGAAGCCACGCCGGCCGGGATCGCGGCCGCGCCGCCGGCAGGCTGACGGCCCCGAGCACGACGTCCCGGGATGCGGCACGCGACAGCTTGCCGCGGCAATTCCGGATGCCATTGAATGCCCCCTTGTCGCGACGGCGAGCGGAAGCGCCTCGGCGACACCGAATGACAGACGGCGATCGCGCCGGGATCGAGATGTCGGCTTACCCGATCGTCGCCGCGATCACCCGCCGCGCGTCGGCGGCGAGCCCCGCGTCGGCCGGGCGCCGGCCGAGCAAATCCGCCCAGGCGAACAGATCCGCGATCGACGCGATCCGGCGCCAGTCCTCCGGCAGCGTGCCGCCCGCGTCGCGGTAGCCGCGCGCGAGCCCGGCGACGAACGCCGCGTCCGTCCCGAGCGGCGGCCGCAGTAGGTTGCCGAAATCGAACGCCGGCGTGGCGCTCAGCGCGAACTCCCAGTCCAGCACCGCCGCGACCCGCCCGTCGCGCACCAGGATGTTGGTCGGATTGAAGTCGCCATGCACGAGGCAGGGCGGCGCGAGCCACGCCCGCAGCCGCCCGCCCTCGCGCGCGGCGAACGCCAGCACGCGCCCGGTGAGCGCCGCCCCGAGCCGTGCGCCGCCGGGACCCTCCACCAGGCATTCGCGCAGGAACCCGACCAGCGCCGCGCCGTCGAGGTCGATCGCCGCCGCCACGCGCAGGTCGTCGGCGAGGAAGCCGTGGCGGGCGAAGCGGAAGGCGTGGATGGCCGCGAGCGCCGCGCCGACGGCCCCGCCCAGACCGCGCGGCGCGCCGGGGGAGGCGGCCGCCGCCGCCCGGTCGAGCCGCGCGCCCTCGATCCATTCCAGCACCGCATACGGCGTCCCGGTGACCGGGTTCGCCTCGGCCGCGTGCAGCACGCGGGCGATCGGCACGCGGCCGGCGAGCAGGCGGGCGAGGGCCGCCTCCTTCGCCGATTGCGGCGGATCGCGCGTGACGATGCGCAGCAGCACGGTCCAGGGCGGCCGGTCGAGCGCCACGCGCAGGTTCGTGTTGACCAGCCCGCCGGCGACGGGGCGAACCGCCGTGACGGCCACCGGCCCGAAGGCGGGGCCAGCAGAAGGGCGGCCTCTGCGGCGGTGATCGCCATCGGCGCCGCGTGGCGCGACCAGCCTTCCCTCACGGTGAAGCCGCGACCGGTCGCGGATCGCCCTGGCGCGCGGAAAACGCTTGCCCAAAACGACGGAATTTGTTCACCTTAAGTTCATGACCACCGCCTCCCACCTCCAGCCGCGATGAACGCCATCCCGCCCGCGGACCCGGACCGGACCGCGCGCCACCTCGCGATGCTGCAACGGCTGAGCGAGATCGGCATGGCCCTGGCCTGCGCCGTCGGCGAGCGGGCGCTGGCCGCGCTGACGCCGCCTGCCACCCCCGAGCGCGCCCCGGAGACCGACCCAGCTCCGGAGCCCGAGCCCGAACCGGCGCCGATCCGCCCCGGCCCGGGCCGCGCCGACCCCGCGCTCGTCTTCGCCCGCCTCGCCGGCACCGTCCGTCAGTGCATCGCGCTCGAGGCCCGCCTCGCCGCCGGCCCGCTGCCCGCCCCGCGCGGGCGCGCCGCTCCCCGGCCCTACGATCCGCGCCGCGACGAGGTCCGCCGCGTCGTCCACCTCGCCGCCAAGGCCGACGGCATCCACCCCGCCGCCCTCAGGCGCGAGATCGAGGAGCGGCTCGACGCCGAACTCGACGCCGACCCCGACGGCGAGACCGAGATCGAGGACATCACCGGCGCCATCCTGGAAGACCTCGGCCTCGGCCGGAACCTCGCCAAGCAGCCCGACGAGGTGCTGGCGATCCTCCTCCGCACCGCCCCGCGCGAGGACGAGGAGGAGGAGGCGGACGAGGACCGCGACCCGGACCCCCACCCGCCGGCCGCCCCGCCGGCCACGTGGTCCCGCCCCGCCGGGCCGGACCCGCCCTGAGGACAGCCGCCGTGACCCGCGAGGGGCGCGGGCATTCCCGCCGATCGGTGCTACTCTGGCACCTCGTCCGCAGGGATCTCCGATGCTCGCCACCTCACCCGCCTTCAAGCAGAAAGCCCGCGCCGCGCTGGCCGATGCCGGATTGCAGAAGGCGCTCTCGCGCAGCAACCCCGGCTTGCAGGCGCGCCGGGCCGCCGCGGTCGCCGCCCTGCCCGAGTTCGAGGCGCCTGCGCGACATCGGCCGCGACATCAAGAACCATGCGCTCGCCAACCTCGATTTCTACCTCGAGACCTTCGCCGGCAATGTCGAGCGCGCCGGCGGCCACGTCCACTGGTGCGCCGACGCCGACGAGGCGCGCGCCGCCGTGCTCGCGATCTGCCGCGCGGCCGGCGCGAGGACGGTGACCAAGGGCAAGTCGATGATCTCCGAGGAACTCGCGCTCAACGAGCACCTGGAGGCGAACGGCATCGCCCCCGTCGAGACCGATCTCGGCGAATACATCCTCCAGCTCCGCCACGAGCCGCCGAGCCACCTGATCGGGCCGGCCTTCCACCTCAACCGCGAGGACTGGGAGGCGAGCTTTCGCGCCGCCCACACCGATCTGCCCGCCGACCGCGTGTTCCACGAGCGGCGCGACATCCTCGACGAGGCGCGCACCCGGCTGCGCGCGCGCTTCCTCGCCGCCGATGTCGGCATCACGGGAGCCAATTTCCTGATCGCCGAGACCGGCAGCAGCGTCATCGTCACCAACGAGGGCAACGGCGACCTGACCCAGACCCTGCCGCGCGTGCACATCGCGCTCGCCAGCATCGAGAAGGTGGTGCCCACGCTCGAGGACGTCTCCACGCTGCTGCGGCTTCTGGCGCGCTCGGCGACCGGGCAGGACCTCTCCGTCTATACGACGTTCTCGACCGGCGCGCGGCGGTCGCGCGATCTCGACGGGCCGGCCGAATACCACGTGATCCTGCTCGACAACGGCCGCTCGGCGATGCTCGGCACCGGCTTCCAGGACATGCTGCGCTGCATCCGCTGCGCCGCCTGCATGAACCATTGCCCGGTCTATGGCGCGGTCGGCGGGCACGCCTATGGCTGGGTCTATCCCGGGCCGATGGGGGCGGTGCTGACGCCGAGCCTCATCGGCATCGACCGCGCCGGCAACCTGCCGAACGCCTCCACCTTCTGCGGCCGCTGCGAGAGCGTCTGCCCGGTGAAGATCCCGCTGCCCGGCATGATGCGCCACTGGCGCGAGCGCGAGTTCGAGCGCCACCTGAACCCGCAAGCGGTGCGCGGCAACCTCGCCCTCTGGGCCTGGTTCGCGCGCCGGCCGGCCGCCTATCGGCTGGCGACGCGGGCGGCGGCGGCGGCGCTCGGGCTGCTCGGGCGCGGACGCGGGCGGTTCCGCTCGCTGCCCTTCGCCGGCGGCTGGACGCGGGGGCGCGACCTGCCGGCGCCCGAGGGAGACACCTTCTTCGCCCGCTACGCCCGCCAGCAGCGCGCGCGGCCGCGGCTGATGTCGCGCGAGGCGGTGCTCGGCGCCATCCGGCGCGGCCTGCGGCGCGGTAAGCTGCCCGAGGACCAGGCGGCGATGCTGCGCGCGCGGCTGGCGGCGCATCCGCGCCATCTCGTCCCCGAGCGCGCCCGGCGCGACGGCGCGGAGCGGATCGCGCTGTTCGTGCGCAACATGGAAAAGGAATTCGGCACCATCGAGCGCGTCGCCGGGCCGGATGCGGTGCCGGAGGCGGTCGCCAGCTATCTCGCCGGCCAGAACCTGCCGCCCGAGCTGGCGATCGCGCCGCATCCCGAGCTGCGCGCGATCCCCTGGGCGCCGCCCGATGCTGCGGCTGCGCGAGGGCCGGGCGAGGCGTCCGACGCCGTCTCGGTGCAGCACGGCTTCGCGGGGATCGCCGAGACCGGGACGCTGATGCTGCCCTCCGGCCCGGACCGCCCGACCACGCTCAACCTGCTCGCCGAGACCGCGATCGTGGTGCTGCGGGCCGGGCGGGTGGTCGGCGCGGGATGGAGGACGCATGGGACCTGCTCCGCGCCGAGATGCGCCGGGATGCCGCGCAACGTGATGCTGGTCACCGGCCCGTCGCGCTCGGCCGACATCGAGAGCACGCTCGAACTCGGCGCGCACGGGCCGCGGCGGGTGCATGTCGTGCTGGTGGAGGCGGATGCCGGGCGGGGAGGGCTGCGTCGCGGGAGGCCGCGGGGCGGGGCGGCGGGCGCGATTACGTCCGCGACAGTGCGTCTGGGCCGATTACGTGCGCCAGGTCGGATCGTGGCGGCGCGGGCGGTCGCCGCCGCCGCGAGCCTGTCGCCCACCGTCGCCCGCCTCCCGCGCACGGCAACCCCGCAACGGAGGGCGGGCCCGCGTCGCCCGCTCGTCGGTCGCCCCGCTCGCGTCGGCGCGGCACCGGCCGGCGTCGATGCCGCGTCCTGGCACCGGCTCCGCTCCGGCCGCCTCGTGCCCGAGCGCAGCTCGACCTGCACGGCCGCACCGCGCAGGCGGCGTTCCATGCGCTCAACGGTTTCCTGCAACGCGCGCACGCCGACCGGGTGCGCTGCGTCGAGGTGATCACCGGCCGCGGCGAGGGTCCCGGCGGCGGCGTCATCCGGCGCGAGCTGCCGGTCTGGCTCAATCTCGCGGCGCTGCGGCCACTGGTGCTCGGCGCCGTGCATCCGCATCCCGGCCAATCCCGGCGCCGTGCGGCTGCTGCTGCGCGCGCCCGCGATGACGCCGTTCGGCGCGCGGCTGCGGGCGCTGCGGGCCGAGCGGGGCGTCAGCCAGCGCGCGCTGGCGGCCGACCTTGGCGTCTCGGCGGCGTATCTGTCGGCGCTGGAGCACGGCAGGCGGGGCGCCCCCGGCAGCGGTCTGGTGCATCAGGTCTGCGAGCTGTTCGGCCTGATCTGGGACGAGGCGGAGGAACTGACGCGGCTCGCGCGGCTCTCGCGTCCGCGGGTGCGGGTCAACACCAGCGGGCTCACCCCGGAGCAGACGGCGCTCGCCAACCGGCTGTCGCAGGCGATCCGCCGCCTGCCGCCGGAGACGGTCGCGGCGATGCACGCGCTGCTCGACGCGAGCCCCTGAATCTCCTCCAATTTTGAGTAGAGTCCGCCTGATCAGGAGGCGGAGGAATGAGACGTTCGAGGTTCACGGAGGAGCAGATCATCGGCGTGCTGCGGGAGCAGGAGGCCGGATCATCGACGGCGGATGTATGCCGCAAGCACGGGCTCAGCCCGGCGACGTTCTACCAGTGGAAGGCGAAGTTCGGCGGGCTGGAGGTGTCCGAGGCGCGTCGTCTGCGGACGCTGGAGGCGGAGAACGCGCGGCTGAAGAAGCTGCTGGCGGAGGCGATGCTGGACAACGCGATGCTGAAGACGTCGCCGCAAAAAAATGGTGACGCCTGCCGCACGGCGCGAGGCCGTTGCTCATCTGGGTGAGAATGACGAGGAGAGCGAGCGTCAGGCGTGTTCCGCGATCGGCGCCGATCGCACGACGATCCGTTATCGTGGCCGGCGCGCCGGCGACGATGCGGTTCGCGCCCGTCTGCGGGCGTTGGCGGCCGAACGGCGGCGGTTCGGGTATCGGCGGCTCGGCCTGCTGCTGGCGCGCGAGGGCGTCTGGATGAACCACAAGAAGCTGCGGCGGCTGTATGCCGAGGAGCGGTTGCAGGTGCGCCGTCGCGGCGGTCGCAAGCGGGCGCTCGGGACACGGGCGCCGATGACGCCGCCGGACGGCCCGAACCAGCGCTGGTCGCTCGACTTCGTGTCCGACACGCTGTCGGACGGGCGACGGTTCCGGGTGCTGTGCGTGGTCGACGATTTCACGCGGGAATGCCTGGCCCTGGTCGCCGACACGTCTCTGTCCGGCCGGCGCGTGGCGCGCGAGCTGGACGCGATTGCGGCGGTGCGCGGGCTGCCGTCGCGCGTGGTGAGCGACAATGGAACGGAGCTGACCAGCAGCGCGGTGCTGGTCTGGTCGCAGGACCGTGGCGTCGGCTGGCACTACATCGCCCCCGGAATAAAAGCGTGC
>CAVYUB010000005.1:0-51150 GCA_963771565.1 uncultured Acidobacteriaceae bacterium | reverse complement strand
CTGGGCGAGTCACGCTGCTTGATAGAGCTCGATGGAGGCGAGGCAAGTTGGGCGGGAGCAGGCATGCTTTCGCTGGGCGGAGATCGAGGGCCCGTCGGAGCTAGCATCACTCGCAACCGAATCGCGGCGGCTTTTATTGCGGTTTATCGCCGAATGGGAGAAGGCATCTGGGCTCGCGATCGATTATCAAGAATGCGGCGCGCTGGACCTGGCCTATTCAGAGGCTGAATGGGAGACATTGCAGGCTCGGGTGGCTCGGCAGAGCGCGACTGGGATTGGCTCGAAGCAGGTTCCTCTACGTGACCTGTCTGTGTACTGGCCGAAAGTACGGACAGACGGGCTGGTCGGCGCTTCTTCTATCCTGATGACGCCTTCGTTAACTCACGCGAGGTGATGGTGGCGCTTGCCGCCGCATGTCAGAGATCCGGGGTTTCGATCCTGCAAAACTGCCCTGTATACAGGGCTCAGGTCTCCGGTACGAGCGCAAGGCTCGAGAGCGGCCGAGGTATGGAAACGTTTGAAGCCGCTGTGATCGCAGCGGGAGCTTGGAGCAACGCGATTGCCGTCGAAGGCGTACCGGCTCTGCCTTCCGCAGAGCCCGTTAAAGGCCATCTGATCGGATATCAACAGCCGGAACAGACCTGTCATACTGTCGTGCGCCATGGCCATGATTATCTGTTGCAACGCGCTAACGGGCTACTGATCTGCGGAACATCGGTCGAACATGTAGGCTTTGATCGCGAAATAAAGCCGGATGTCGTGGCATCTTTGGCGGCGGAGGCTGCATTTGTTTTCCCGCATCTTCGAGACGTCGCGCCTTCCGAAGTATGGACTGGATTCCGGCCTGGCAGCGACGCTTTGCGTATGGGCCGCTGGCACTCTGATCACCTATACCTGGCGTATGGGCACTACCGGAATGGAATTCTGCTCGCGCCGCTGACCGCCGAGCGTATCGCTAGCGAGATCACCTCCAGTTTGCGAAAGCAGTAGCTCGATTGCGCTGGATTTCGTGGATCAATGCGGCAATTCTCGAGCGTCGCTTCAGCAATTTCTCCAGCAAGTCTTCGAGCGGTATTTCGTCATCTTGCAACCAGTCCCGTGGAATCTCTTTCAAGCGGAATCGACAACTTCGACAGGAAAGTTCTCGACCATGGCCACCCAGGGCTGGAAAGAATCCAGCGAACGAACTTCATCGTAGACGCTGGTTCGAAAGTAGAGTCCCTGAATCGGGGAATCCTGGAACTCCCAATGCGGACCATTGAACGCGAACCCGTGATCAATCATTTGGGCAAAGAAGCCAACTCGGGCCGGTGCGTCACCTTTCAACGGTGTCCAGGTCTTGGCTCGAGCCCGAAAGAAAACGGCTTGCCGCGAATCGGCGTTGGCGACCCATTTGTCAAAGACGAGCGCTCCCAGGAAATCGACACGATTCTCAATTTTCCAAAGCAGTTTGTCCGGAAGGAAATCGAAGACCGCTACACGATCCGGATGCACCGCCAGGCGTGAGCCAAAGTGCAGCCCCGGTGCAACCTGTCCCCGGCGCGGACCGATGATACGATAGAATCGGGATTTTCCCCGACGAATTTGCGCGTTAGTTCAATAACGGCGGTATCGGGCACGTGATTTGCAAATAGCGCAAGAACGCGCAGCCAGCCATTTGTTGATGAGGATGCGGCGATGCTCGGGGATTATTGATGAACTTGACAACATAAACGCGCCATCTTCTCCCCTCCAATAAATGAGCTTGCGCACCGCCTCGCATTTTGCGGATCAGATTGCGGGCGCGAACAGGCATGAAGCAGGGCTAATGAGAGAATCAGGCTAAGATTTACTCTGCACCAAGGAGCACAACCGAAAGCATGGCTGAACAGAGTTCAGAACGGGAATCGCCGAGAGTGAGCCCGGATGAAGTAGCGCTCGAACTGATGAAGTTCATTGCAGTGACGACTGGTTACGGCAAGGGCACGACGACCACCGGGTTTGGGAGCAGGGGGCCACGCACGAGCGAGGAGTACGCTGACTCGCTCATGGAGCTGTTCGAGCGGTGCCGGTCGGCCGTCCGCAAGGACCCGAAATAGCGTCTCAGAGGCGAGACTATAACTGTCCTGCAGCTCTGACCAGCCAGAGTACCGGCTAGCTCTGGAGTTCTTCCACTTACCTCTTCCTTTTTGCCGCCTTCTTGCCCCCTGCCCTCTTGGCCGAGGTCTTCCTGGCGGGCGCTCGCTTGGCCGAAGTCTTTTTTGCCGACCTAGACGCAGTCTTGCTCCTGGACCTGCCGGATGCCGCTTTCTTTGCTGAAGCGCTTTTCTTGGCTGTCGCGGCTTTCTTTTTGGCTGGCGCTTTCTTCTTGGCTGGAGCTTTCTTCGTGCTCGCAGCTTTCTTCGGAGGCGAAGGTCTTCTTGCCTCGGCCGTCTGAGGTGCCGTCTTCTTGACGGCTGCCTTCTTGGGAGCGGCCTTCTTCACGGGCGTCCTCTCTCTTTGTGAAGCTTCCGTTCCGCGTTCGCTCTCTTCGCTTACGGTCGCGGCCTCCGAGGCAGAGGGCCTTCCGCCATCACCTGTTTCCCTCTGATCCGAGCCGGCTGCATCTCTGTTTCCTGTCGAGGCAGTGTCGCGTTTTACCGCTGCTCTGGCAGGCTTGGCTGCCGGAGACTCCTGTTCTTCCTCCTCGTCTTCGTCATCGTATTCGTCCTTGTCGGACTCCAGCTCTACGTGCTCATCTTCGTAATCGAAGTCTTCATCGTTATTATCTGGACTGAACAAGTACACTGAGCTCATGCGCTCCTCCTTTTTCGCAACGTATTCACTATGCATCGAGATGATGCGAGAAGGCAAATGATTTCATAACCGATGAGCCAATGGCAAGGGGAATACATAGAAAACTCCGGCATCAAACGAGAGATTCCGGGATCAAGCGATTAAAATGACCGGGTCGCTACTGCTGGTGTTCGAGCGCCGCTGTCCTGATACTGGCTTTGCGATGCAAAACCTGTGACGGTACGGGATGACTGGAATGCGTGGCACCTGACTTATTGGATCGCAGGGCCGTGGACAGACCGATCTTACCGCGCGTTCTCCGCAGTCGAGCGTAGCGGGGCCGACTTTCCTCGTGGTAAACCGCGGGAATCAGCAACATGTCTCCAGCTTCGAGTGAATCCGTGGCGCGGTTTACAGCGATGATCCGTTCGGCCGGTAAGTGATAGGCCCTAGCGATTGTATCGAGCGTATCGCCCGTTTGAACGTGATGCAAACGCCATGCTTGCCGATTTGCAGCCGGAACCGACTCGAGCGCAGCTTGCGCTGCTTCAGCGGAACCCTTCGGAACGTGAATCTGGTAGCCGGAGGGCAGCCAGTAGCCTCAACAGCGACGGATTGAGTTCCTGAATCTCGGAGACCGGCTGCATTGTCGCGTCCGCGATAAGGTTCAGGTTCGTGGGCGCAGTCAATTGAAGCGAATCATATTCTAGCGGCGGATCGAGCTGAACGTCCGCCAAACCGTAGTCCTTCGGGTTCTTAGCCATGATCGTCATGGCGATGATGATGGGCACGTAGCTGGCGGTTTCTTTGGGCAAAGCGTGGCGCTTCAGCAACTCCCAGTAATCCGCATAGCCCGTCCGCTCGACAGCCCGATCGACCGCGCCAGCCCCGCAATCGTAGGCTGCAATCGCCAAATACCAATCGCCGTATCGGGTGTACAGCTCCTTCAGGTGTTTGGCGGCCGCGCGCGTGGCCTTTTCCGGATCGAACCGGTCATCTGTTGTGGAGGTGCGTACCAGCTCATATTGCGCGCCCGTTCCGGCGATAAATTGCCACATGCCGACAGCTCGTTTGTTCGAGACAGCACGCGGCAAAAAACCTGATTCCGCTTGCGCAATGTAGATCAATTCCTGAGGAACACCCTCTTCGGCAAAGATACGCTCGATCAAAGGCTTATAACGACCCGAGCGGCGCAAGCCCGCCAAAAGAATCTGCCGTCCTCTTTCGGTCGAGAAATAATGCACGAAGCCGAGCACGGGGTCGGAGAGTTCGAGCGGTATGGCCGAAGTGGTCTGATTAAGCTCCGCCTTCAGCTTGGGCGCGAGATTCGGGTCTACGGCGAACGTCATATGGCTGATCTCGTCGATCGGCGCTTTGTCGTAGACCACGGCTTCTTCGCTTTGTCCGGCACCGAGCTTCTCGATGTCGAACCGGTAAATCAGATCGCTCATCTCCTCCAGACGTTGCTCAATCCGCTGGTAATCCGGTAATGATTCGGGAGCATTCAACAGAGCGTCAATCGCAGCGTCAAATTCGCGCCGAGCAGAAGTCAGGTCGTCGCGAAAATAGAATTGCCGCCCTGCATCAAAGTGCTTTTCGGCACGAGCCAATCGATCGTCAGCTTCTGATGAATGAATTTTTACCCCATCGGCTGATTCCGGGTTTGCGGCCGGACTCGCCACTCCCACGGGACCGTGGTTCGTACCGCCCTGAGCTCTACCGAGGGCAGCCGCGGTCAAGAGGACAAACCCCATTAACATAGGGTAGAGTTTTGGCATCGTTTGATAAGCGAATCTTATGGTCCGAGGAAAGTATAACGAAAGCATTACTCTAACCCAGGGTCAAACAGCCGGTCAAGCCGAAAACTGGGGTAAGGTGTACGGTCCTGCGTACGGCTGCTTTAAACGAAGCCCCTTCCGCTGGCTTGGATGAACTGGCGCAGTGCTGCAAACATAGACGAATGCAGCTCTGATCTGGTGACGGGTACTGTCCCAAAAGCGGGGTGGGTACCGGCCCAAGGCGCTCTTAAGAAATAGCGTTAAAGCTCGTTAATGTTGCCCTAGCGGGCTGGAACGGGATGGAGTTCGCGGCTCGAGATGACACGGTCAATCATGCCATATTCCAGGGCGGCGTCGGGCTCCAATATATAATCGCGATCCACGTCGCGGGCAATCTTATCGACTTGCTGACCGGTGGCATCCGCCAAAATCTCATTGAGGGACTGCCGCATGCGCAAAATTTCGCGCGCATAGATATCGATGTCCGCAGCCTGACCACCGAGTCCGCTCATGGAAGGCTGGTGGATGAGTATGCGGGAATGGGGAAGACTAAAGCGTTTGCCTTTTGTACCGCAAGCCAGGAGCACAGCGGCCATCGAGGCGGCCTGACCGACGCAATAAGTTACGATATCAGGCTCAACCAGCCGCATGGTATCGAGGATGGCGAGTCCAGCCGTAATGGAACCACCAGGAGAGTTGAGATATAAGGAAATATCGCGCTCCGGATCTTCCGCCGCCAGAAATAGCATCTGGGCAATGACAAGATTGGCAACATTGTCATCGATGGGCGTGCCGAGAAAGATAATGTTTTCTTTAAGAAGTCGAGAATAGATATCATAGGCCCGTTCGCCCCGCGAGGTCTGCTCAACGACCATGGGCACGAGCACCGAATTGTTCATGCAAGCTCCTTCATTCGAAAGCCTTCCGCATTTGTGGGAAATTTCTTAGGGGCACACCCAATTATAGGATCGGTTTCGGTAAACTTATGGGTTTTATACGGTGGCTCGGAGGTATTGACCGCTTGAGCATCTCCCCTCATAGTAGAAGACAGGATCTGTTTTCTTACATTTGCAGAGTTGGCATTGCGGTGTGAGGAGAACGGATCAAAGATACAGCTTTTCCGGGCGTGCGGCTATCTTTTCCGGCTGCAACGGACGATTAGCTACTTAGCAGTGCGGAGCCGGGTCGAAAAAATGAAAGTCTTGATAGCCGACGATAACGCGACATCCCGAATCATGTTGCGGGGCGCGCTGCTGCAATGGGGCTATGAAGTCGTAGTGGCAGAAAATGGCGCTCAGGCCTGGGATGTGCTCGCGGCGGAAGCGGACTCACCGCCGCTGGCGATTCTCGACTGGGTTATGCCCCACATGACCGGTCCGGAGGTTTGCAAGCGCGTTCGCGAAACACACCGGGAACCTTACACATACATTCTGCTGCTCACCTCAAAACACACCAAGGATGAAACGGTGGAGGGGCTGGAAGCGGGCGCGGACGACTACGTCATCAAGCCTTTTGACCGGCATGAATTGCAAGTGCGCCTGCGCGCTGGTAAGCGCATCATAGATTTGCAGATGGAGTTGTTGAGAGCGCGTGAGGAGTTGCGCGAAAGAGCCAATAAAGACCTGCTAACTATGTTGCCTAACCGCTCAGCGATTGCGGCAACTCTGGAGCAGGAACTCGCGCGCTGCCATCGCGACCGCCGCACGGTCGGCGTGATTCTTCTGGACGTGGATCACTTCAAAAAAATCAACGATACGCATGGTCATTTCGCAGGCGATGCCGTTTTACGCGAGACGGCGGCGCGGTTGCGCGGCAACATGCGGCCTTACGACCAAGTGGGACGATACGGCGGCGAAGAGTTTTTAGTTGTGCTGCCGAACTGCGGGCTCGAGCAGGCCGCGCATCAGGCGGAGCGCATGCGTACGCGACTGCAATCGAGCGCCATGATGATAGACGGCGTCGAGGTGCGAGTGTCGGCGAGCTTCGGAGTAACCGTTTCAGACGGCTCGGAGCGAAACCCCGACATCTTCGTGCGAGTTGCAGACGAGGCTCTTTATCGGGCCAAGGCCAACGGACGAAACTGCGTCATGGCCTTAAACCTCCAGGAATCGGCACACGCTTCGTGATCGCTGCGGGCTAGCTCGGCACCGCAGCGTTGTTATACTGTTGGTCTACTGCGCCCGTAGCTCAGCTGGATAGAGCGTCTGGCTACGAACCAGAAGGTCGGCAGTTCGAATCTGTCCGGGCGCACCATCTTACCCCATTTCATGTGTTTGGTGCGTGGATATGCGCGTGCTGGGCGTCGTAGCCGCATGGGTATCCACAACTACGGTTGTTGTGGCATCAATCAATCACCAACAGCACTTGTCGGCCATCGAGAACACGCTAAGAATAAAGAGCTACAACATCTTGCTCCATGACATTGTTTGACTCTTAACGAAAGGACGATCGGATGAAACTCCTCGGTAAGAATTTTTCAAGACGACGTCTCTTTGAACGCGCACACACGGCGGCATTGGCTGGGCTGCTGGGAGACGTAGGCACTGAGGACGTTCATTCGCAAACGAATCCGGGCACGCCAAGGGCGCTCGCCCTCATCGGCGACCGCTACCACAATGCGGACTATATACGAGTCAGCTTGGATAGAGTGTTCCATGAGCTGAATATTCCTATCGACTACACGATCGCCTATGATCAGCTTTCCCGTGACCTTCTCAAAAACTATCAGCTATTCATTTGTCTGCGCGACGGTATGATTTGGCCTCAGGGATACTTGGGACCGGATGCTTACAGTGCCTATGAACATGCCCTGGAGAATTCGAAGCAGGTCTCTGAACCGAAATCTGAAACCTGGATCAAGGAGGAACAAGCGGCGGCTCTGCGGGACTTTGTAAAGGCAGGGAATGGCTTCTACGCGCTTCATAACTCGAGCCACGTTTCGCTAAGTTCGAAAACTTACCGCGAGGTGATGGGCGGTGCTTACATCGGTCATCCAGCATTGCGTCCGTTCCGCGTCCGAGTGGTGAACAAAGATCATCCGATAACTCAGGGCATCGGCGAGTTCATGGTCAATGACGAGCAGCATTACGTTGAGTACGACAAGGACCGCAATTACATTCTTCTCGAGGCGGAGAACGTAGACGGCCTGGATTTTCAGAACTTAGGCACTAAGTCCATATCTGGCTGGGCGTACGACTTCGGTAGTGGACGCGTCGTATTCACGGCAGTCGGACATACGATTCATGCGATGTGGGCGTCCCAATACATCGAATTGCAAAAAAGGTCGGTGAGGTGGCTACTGAAGCAGATCTAGCGGCTAATTAAACGTTACTGCCATGAATGACCCGGTAGATTTGGGGACCATATTGCTTGACAGTGCTCATCCCGATCCCAGAGATCGCCAGCAGCTCCTGGTCTGTTCCCGGCCGCTCACTAACCATCGCTCGTAAGGCCCGATCGGTAAAGATGCGAAAAGCGGGAATACCGCGTCGCCTGGCCTCAGTCAAACGCCAGGTGCGCAAGGCCTCTTCGAGACCTTCGATGCGCGTATCTTCCACTGCCTGCGCCTGCTTTGGGGATTTGGACGTCCGCTGATGAGTCCGTTCAGACGCGGCGAGAGCTTTCTTCTTGCGTTTCCGCCGTGGCGACGTGGGCGCAAGCTCTTTGATGATGAAGGCTATGGGAGTATTCTCGTCGGCGCTGTAGCCCTCACGCGTGAGCCTTACGTTCCGGTACGGAATTTGCTTTCCATCTTTTTCGAAAACAGCGTCCAGATGCTGGACGAGTCCTGCGCGTGCCATGGCGCCTAGCACTTCCTCGAACGCGTCACGACTCATCTCACTCTTTGGACACAATTCGGTATAAAGTTTTCCACTTGATTTTGGACTACTTCGACGCAACGCGCTCAAGACTGCGAAGAGAATGGCTCCTTCGGCGGCCGTCGCTGTGCGGAAACGTTGCGCGACACACCGCGCCGGGGCACAAAAATCGCATATGCCGCACGAACTCCGCCCATCAGCAAAATCACCGAAGTGCCGAACCAGTGTGGACATCCGGCATTGAGGGCTTGCTGCATACCGGATCATGGTTTCCACTTGCGCCGCTTTTTGGCGGCCCTGAGCGATATAGAGCAGGCGCCATTGCTCGTCACCGCGCGTCATGTTCTCTTCGTAATCGAGCACAACGCCAGAGTGGGCCCACAGCTTCTCAATCGCTTTATCGAATAGGTCAGGATCTATCCTGAGCTGCTTCTGCAGTGCCGGCTTTTTTACAGGCTCAGACGTCAGCCGCGCATAGATCTGGTCCAGTACAGCGACATCCGGATAATCTCGTTTGAAGAAGAAATCATGGGTGTAGCGATCGGCGTACGAGTGCATGAGAATCGCGCGGCTTGGGCCGCCATCGCGACCGGCGCGGCCGATCTCCTGGTAATATCCCTCTAGGCTGGCCGGCAGGGCGGTGTGAACGACGGTGCGCACGTCGGGCTTATCGATTCCCATCCCAAACGCGATAGTTGCGACCATTACCTCGACTTTGCCTTCGACAAAATCCTGCTGTACCCGTGTACGACGCTCGGCATCAAGCCCGGCGTGATAAGTCGCTGTAGCGCAGTCGGCAGCAAGTTCAAGCGCCACGGCTTCGGCCTGTTTCCGGGTCGGAGTGTAGACGATCGCAGGCCGGCGGGAACGATCGAGTAATATATCGCGTGCGAGCTCGACGCGCCGGGAAGGGACAGCTTCCACGACTTCGATGGCGATATTCTCGCGGCGGAATCCATGAATGAATCGCGCCGGTTGTGCCAATCCGAGCTGCTCGGCGATATCTTTCTGAACCAGCGGCGTCGCGGTTGCGGTAAGCGCCATCACGGACGCAGGACGCAGCGTGGGTACGTATTGACCTAACATGCGATAATCCGGCCTGAAATCGTGGCCCCATTGAGAAATGCAGTGCGCCTCATCAATGGCAACAAGCGACGGCTTTCGCTTCGCCAGCATCTCTGCAAAGCCGCGTACGCGAAGCCGCTCCGGCGCAATAAAGAGGAATTGCAGTTTGCCCGCCAGGTAGTCGAGACAAACTTGGCGCGAAGCCTCGCGGTCACGGCCGGAATGAATACGGTTGACAGCGAGACCTCGATCCTTCAGCTTCATGATCTGATCTTCCATGAGCGCGATCAGAGGACTAATCACTAGCGTTGTTCCACCGCGAGCGAGCCCGGGCAGTTGATAGCAGAGTGATTTGCCGGAACCTGTCGGCATCACGAGCAGAACATCTCGCCCGTCGATCGCCGCTCGGCAAACTGCTTCCTGATTCGGGCGAAAGGAAGCAAAACCGAAGGCGCTAGTCAGGAGTTCCGTTAGTGACTTGCCGTCTCCATTTGTAGGCCGCAGAACTGGTACTGGGAGGGCGGGTGGCTCATTCGCGTAGTCTTTTTCGCTTACGGCTACAATCGGCTGGATAGGGCGCGTTTCTCCGATCTTACTGATCACTTCTTGTACGTACTTCTCAATGCCCTCGAGGAACGGCTTCAGCTGTGCGCCACCGTGCTGGATGCGTTGGAGATAAGCCTCCCATTGACCAGTCATCGACGGGCTCTTCACCTCGGGATGAACTACCTGGATCAGTCGGATCCCTTTCTCCGTGGCTTCGAGACTTTTGCCCGAGCGCACGATATAACCGCGCTTTAAGAGGACCTCAATGATCGCTGCGCGGGTTGCTGGCGTCCCTAAACCGGACTCCTTCATGGCTCGCGAGAGTTCCTTCTCTTCCAGATCCCCGCCTGCCGTTTCCATAGCAGTCAGGAGCGTGCCTTCGGTAAAGCGTTTGGGCGGGCGAGTCTTCTTTTTCACCGCTTGGATGTCGAGCAGTTCTTGTGGTTGACTCTCAGTCAGATTCGCCGGCAAGGATTGCTCGAGAAGATTCTCCGCTTCACCGCCCTTTCCAGTCTTTCTCCGGGCTGGAATGAAATCGAGCACCTTCCAGCCGACTTGCCGTACTGCAGTACCGGACGTGTGATATCGATCGACGACTTCGTCGTTCCTGATGGCCGTGATCACGGTAGTGATTGCCACAATGTGATCCTCATGCCAGGCGCTCAGGAGTCTGCGGCAAATCAAATCGTAGACGTTCCGCTCCTCAGTGGAAAGCGCTACGTTTTCAGGCGAAACCGCGGTCGGGATAAGCGCATGATGGTCGCTAGCCTTTGAATCATCGACGAATCGCCGCCTCAAGGGCACGCTCTCCAGTGCCGGATGCCAGAAGTGTGCGATAGTGCGCCTCGATCGACCGAACAATGCGAGGCAGAGTCCTCGCGACATCTTCAGATAAATGCCGGCTGTCGGTGCGCGGATAGCTGATCAACTTGTGGCGTTCATATAAGGCCTGTGCAAGATCGAGCGTCTTCTGGGCGCTGAATCCGAACAGACGATTGGCGTGACGTTGCAGCTCGGTGAGGTCGTAAAGCAGCGGCGGAAGCAACCGTTGATTTTCGGACGTAACCGATTCGATCTTCGCCTTTCCGGTACGGGCGCGTTCAAGAATAGTTTTCGCGTCGTCGCCGTCGCCAGCCAAGCGCGTCTCCCGTTGGAGATTGCTTTTGTCCTCCACCGCACTTTCCTGCGGTGTTTTGAACCAGGTGCCCTGATAGGTACTGTCCTGCGACAGACCGATGGGATGAAACGTGGCGACAACCTCTATGTAGTCTTCCGGAACGAAATTCCGGAGAATGAGCTCTCGCTCGACAAGCATGGCCAGTGTGGGCGTCTGCACACGTCCAACCGAGAGTTCCTCACCGTAGGCGAGCGAGTACGCGCGCGAAAGGTTCATTCCGACCAGCCAATCCGCGCGGCTGCGACCACAAGCAGCATCGGCTAACGGATCATAATCGGAACTCGGCCGAAGAGCATTGAACCCCTTGCGGATGGCGTCTGGCGTCAGCGAAGAGATCCATAGACGATCAAAAGGCTTTTCACAATCCGCCGCTTCGTAGATGTACCGAAAGATGAGCTCGCCCTCGCGCCCGGCATCGGTTGCGCAAACGATCCGCGAGACGCGCTGGGAATTGAGAATCTTCCGCACAATCTCGAACTGATCTCGCGTCTTTTCGTATGTGACCAACGGCCAGTGCTCGGGCAACATGGGCAGCAAATCGCTTCGCCAACGGCGCCATTCCGGATTGATCTCATGCGGTTGCGCCAGTGCGACCAGGTGGCCGACCGCCCAGGTCACAACGTATCCGTTGCCTTGAAGGTATCCGTCGCCGTGTTTGTTCGCACCGAGCACGCGGGCGATATCTCGCGCGACGGAAGGCTTTTCGGCCAGCACGGCAATAGTACTGGTGTCCGGCGTGCCCATTTGTGGAACTTTCAGTTTACCGATCAAATGAGGAATTCATCTCGGCGCCAGAATGGATTTGGCCCGCCGTGCTTCCAAGATCGCATTCAGGGTCTGACGCTTATTGTTAAAGACTGCACCGTTACAGCGGATGGGCAACTCATTCCTGGTTATCCTCCAGTTTGCGCAGTGCGAGTTGCTCCGCAACTTTGAGCGCATCTGCCGACTTCACTCTCACATCAGGCGCGACTCCGGTTCCCTCCCAGTCGCTCTTCGAGATGGGGTTGATAGGCCGGGCAAAAGGAACGCCGATGATGAAGTGGGCGTCAATGCGGTGGTTCATGACCAGATGCGCGCCGCCGGCGGTTGTCTCCCCCACGAGGACGGCGCGTTTCAGATTCTTCAGATCGTAGGTGAACTCCTCGGCACCTGAGAACGTTCGTGGCGAGGTCAGGACATAGACAGGCTTTTTACCAAATTTAGGACCGGCCCCGTCTTCCGCTGTCCAGAATTCCTCTGTTGACTTGTCAAGCTGACTGTAGATGTCGTTCAAGTGTGTGCGGCGATCAAAGAGGTAAGAGGCGATAAAAGAGACCATGTGCGGATCGCCGCCCTGATTTTCACGCAAGTCGAAAATAAGCCCGTCTACGTGCGCCAGAAATTGCATAGCGGCAGCAGCCGTGTCGCGGCACAGACTAACAGGCCCGAAGGCGTCGAGCCTGATGTAGCCGATGTTGTGCGGAAGAACTTCCGCCTTGCAAAACGCGCAGTTATCCCGTTCGACCATGCTCCGGAAATTCGGGTCTGCATCCGGCGGCCCCAGCGGAGGCACCTCGGCCGCGCTATAAACCACGCGCAGGTGAAGATCGTGGCTGACATCCTGCAAGTGCTTAGTAAGAAGGGCAGCAAAATCTGATCCGGTTGTCTCATTTTCGTAATCTCCATCCCTCTCGTGAGTAAGTAACGCGTTGATCATCTCGCGGGCGACGTTCGGGTAGACATAGGATTCGCGCAGATTGGTAATTGCGCCATTGAGGACGCGCTTCTTCTCCTTTGCATCTATAGCAGCATCGGGAGCAAGAGTGAGTGATCCGCCGGTAAGGTGTGCGCTGAATCTAGGTATTCCGAACAGATGCGCTCGGATTAAACGGTCCTCTTCATTGACGCCAATGTTTTTGGATGTTGCTTGCGTGGGTGCCGAAAACTGGACGATGCCAAGGAACGAAGGCGACGTGGCCTGGCCGCGCCCGTCATGGCCGATTAGAGCGGTGAGCGTTGCGAGAATGCCAAGCGAGAATGCTCCACCCACGAGCAGAGCCGCCGTATGGGGTAAGCCACTCCTAACAACAGCAAACGTGGGTACGGGTTTTATTGCGTGCGCGGCGGCGAGTTGCGATAGCAGCGCCTGACGCGCAAAACGATTGTCGCGGATAGAAGCGACAACTAGATCAGCCAACAGATCGAGCCAGAGGCCGATTTTGCTTACGAGGCCCTGCTCATCACGACAGCGATCACGGACCAGGCGGGTTGCTTCCTCGCCGTAGATACCATAAAAGTGGGGCGCAACTAGGTGCAGCACGCGCGCGTAAAACTTTTCAAACATTTTCCCCCCTGAAAATCTTTCTGGCGCGCGCGACCCGCAGAAGATCAGCGAGCCTGTCCGCCTCCGCGCGTGCCAACTGCCGTCCCGGAGTTGTCAGGCGGTAATAGCGTCGGCGTTCGTCTGCGAGCTTCTTATCCGCAGGACAACCAACCTCTTCGATAAGCCGCTCTTCAAGCAGCGATTGGATGGAGCTATATAGCGTTCCCGGACCCAATCGCATGCGGCCACCTGTTTGTTCCGCTACCTGCCGCATGATGCCGTAACCATGCAAATCCTCACCTGCGAGCGACAGCAGAATGTGGAAAGCGGCTGAGGGGAGTGGATCCAATTTACGTTTCGGCATGATGGTCGATAGTCAGTATATCGATGATCGATCCCGTTAGCAATAGAAAAGTATCGAGCGATTGACGGCGCTTCAGAAAATCGGCTTTGATTAGCGGGCGTTTCGGCATTCTGCCAGCAGCCTGCTCCGCTTCGATCTCTCGCTTCGCAGCGTAGTAGCGATTCGTGGCATGGCGTAGAAAGGTGACGCCGAGTACCGGCATGCAGTACTCGCTGGATGACAGGTTAGAGTTTGCTCGGAGCTGGTCGGTGGCTTGCCAGAGATCCGATTCTAACTCCTCGATTTGTCCAAGTGATAGCTGCTCATTTAACTCTGCTAATCATCGTGTGAAAAGATAGCGTATTTTCAGGATGAAGAGTATCACGTTCTTGTTTTCTGATGGTTTCCACCTTCGCCCCTCGCGCGATCACAAGCTCTATTCCACGTGCTTTCATCAACTTACAAGGAATCGCTTGGAAACGTCTGTTATACTCATTTCAGGAAGCCGCTGCGCTTCTAACTTCTAGAAAAACGCCGGATGAGGGCACATGCCTCTCCGGCGTTTTTCTTTTCACAGGACATTTTCATCATGACTACTCCCGCACAAATTGCAGCCAATCAGGTGAATGCGCAGCGCAGTACCGGACCACGAACCGAGGCTGGCAAAGCCATTGCCGCCCGAAACAACACACGCTACGGCTTCACCGGAGCGTTCAGTGTGCTCCTCTGGGAGAATCAAAGCGAATTCGACGCGCTACTCACCGGTCTCCGCACCGAGCATCAACCGGCCACTCCCACCGAAACCGCGCTGGTCGAGAAAATGGCGCAAGCGCTCTGGCTCGGCAAGCGCGCTCTGTTGCTGCAGGAGACGACCTTCAACATAGAAATGCCGGCGTGCCTCGACGAAAAGCAGCTCGCACTCTACATTCGCTACCAGACCACGCACGACCGTGCCTTCCACAAGTGCCTCAACCAGCTTCTAAAGCTCAGAGCCGAAAAGCGGAAAGCTGAAATTGGGTTCGAATCGCAAGAGCGAAAGCGGAAGGAGGAAGCCCAGAAACAAGCCGATCAAATGCGCCGCGAAGCATCCGAAAATCGCAAGCAAGAGCTGCATCGATATAACGTTTTGCTCGCCGAAGCTAAATTCGAGCACCAGGATTTTCAGAATTTTATCCTTCGGCACTCCGCAGCTGCGGCATCCAACGGCGAAACCTGCCCTGTCGAGGCCCCAAAAGCCGCCTAATTCCTTGCGAATTTCCACCCTCCTTACCCTAAGTGTGTAACTGCTTTTCAAAACGCACGCACATGCTTGTATGTCAGCCCGTCATATTTAGTAAGAAGTCCTTAAAGAATAGAAACAAAACGAGAGGTACTGGAGCCAAGTTGCCTTATTGCCACAGTTATCAAACACTCAGACCACGCTAACAGTACCAGATGGGGTTCTCACCAGTCGACACTTGTAGACGGTACTGGTACAGTCTCCACATAAAGACCTAGTAAGTTATATTGCATTGCGATCGCGAACAGCGTAAGGCCCAGCCTTGTGGGCGCTGAGTCGTGATCGCTGGTTAGTGCTTCTTTGGAAATTCAGCGGCGCACGAGTAACTGCGTCGGCTCGCACCGACCAGCCGCGTCGTTATCGACCAGATCTGGCATGTGTCGAAAATGGGCGAAGCCTGCCCTTTCCTGCATCCTGCGATAAACAACTAAAGCCTCCTAAATTTCTAAATGTCATGGCCGGTGACATTGACACAACGAATTCATCGTCTGCTGAATTCTCCTGGTACGCGTTGAAAGTGAGAACTCGCTCTGAGCGCATGGCCGTTAACGCCCTGCGGAACAGAGGCTACGAACCGTTCTGCCCCATGTATCCAGAACGGCGGCTGTTACTCGGATCGCATCAAGGTCGTTGAGAACGTCGCTTTTCCGGGTTATTTGTTCTGCCGGTTCGATCTGCAGAAGAAAATGCCCGTCGTAAGCAGTCTGGCAATCGAGTACATCGTTGGCATGCGCGGAATGCCCGTGCCCATACCCGATCAACAGATTGCAGATATTCGCCGTGCGCTCGAAGCCGGAGCGCGTCCCGCCCCCTATTTCAAGACGGGTGCGCGCGTGCGGGTTGAATTCGGCGCTCTCGCAGGCGTCGAGGGTGTCTTGGCTCGCGATGCAACCACGGGCCGCCTAATTGTGTCAATTGACCTCCTGCAACGATCCGTTACGCTCCACATCGACGAACACCAGGTCCGGCCCGTCTAAACACGTCTTCTCGAAAACACAGCTCAAATGATTTACAAGGATCCAAAAATGCCTGTATTAGATCGCAAGTCCAGAATGGTGAGTTTCCGGCTTTCACCAGCCGAATACCACGCCGCCGTCAACACATGCCATGCGCAGGGTTTCAGAAGCATGTCGCTATACGCCCGATCTGCGCTTCTGGCGTTCGAATCTTCTCCGGATACCTGTATCCCGCGCGACGCGGAAATCACAGAGATCCGGCTGCGACTCGAGTTTCTGACGATGCAAATTCAGAGAATCGCCTCAACTGTTGCGGTCCCATCCCAGGACTCGCCCCTGGAGTGCGTCGCCGCCGATTACCCGGCGTCGTTCTCGAACGGAGTGGACCAAACATAAAGCACTTTGCTTTACTCGCATTCTTCTAGGGCACAGTAGCGCACGCCCGGCTACCGAAAATCCCGAGGCTGTCTCCCATCAGCATTGGGCCATTCAGCAGTTGGCCACCACCGGAGTCCCGCGCTCAAATTACGCGATTCCGAGCCGCCTCTGCATGTCTTCCAAAGAGACGCCTCGGGTTTCCGGAAACCAAAACAGGACAACGAAAAACTGCAGCACAGCCATTGACGCGAAGAACACGAATGGAGCCGCATGGGACGTCGCCGCGAGGATCGGGAAGAGCTGCGATACCACGGCGTTCATGAACCAATGAGAGAAACTGCCCAGGCTCTGGCCCTTCGCGCGCACGCGATTGGGAAAGATTTCACTGAGGTAAACCCAGATCACCGCACCCTGTGAAAAAGAGAAGAAGGCGATAAAGCCAACCAGCAGCCAAACCAGCAGATCTTCGTGCGAGGCAGTTGCAAAAATCCACGCCACTCCCGCCAGACAGAAGGCCACGCCGACAGATCCGATCAGCAGCAGCGTTCTTCGTCCCGCTTTATCGATCAGTGACATCGCGATAATCGTGGCAATCAGATTCGTTACGCCGATCGCGACGGCTTGAAGATCGCTCGATACCTTACTGAAGCCAGCGCGCGCGAAGATATCGTTCAAGTAGTACAGAATGGCGTTCACGCCGATAAGCTGATTAAACATCCCGATCGCGACCGCAAGGAAAACCGGACGCCGGTACTTGCGGGAAAAGAGCGGCTCCTTCGCGTGACCATGTTCTGCGTCGATCGAGGCGATGATATCTTGCAGCTCTTGCTCGGCGTGCTCTTCTCCGAGCAATCTCAGCACATCGCGCGCATCCGCGATGCGCCCCTTCGCGACCAGCCAGCGCGGACTGCGGGGAATACCAAACAGCATAAGAAAAAATGCGGTGGCCGGGATTGCGGAAACGCCCAACTTCCAGCGCCACTCCGTTGTGGCAAACCCTGCCAGGCCGATTAGGTAATTCGAAAAATAGGCCAGAAGAATACCGACGACCACGTTGAACTGGAAAAAGCCGACTAGACGTCCGCGCCAGGCTGCTGGAGAAATCTCGGCGATATACATGGGGCCGAGCACCGACGAGCCACCTATTCCGAGTCCCCCGACGAAACGAAAAAACACGAGCGAGGTCCAGTTCCACGCGAACGCGCAGCCGAGCGCTGACAAAACGTACAGAATGGCCATTACGCGGAGACTGTCGCGCCTGCCATAGCGATCTCCCGGGATGCCGGCGGTGATCGAGCCGACTATCGTGCCCCACAACGCAATCAGCGACCGTCAAGCCCAACAACTTGGGTGAGAGGTGATACGTCTGGGCCAGTGCACCTGTGGTGCCGGAAATCACGGCTGTATCAAAGCCGAACAGCAAGCCGCCGAGCGCGGCAACAACAGTGCTTCTGATGAGAAACGGGTTTAGCTTCATGTTCGAACAGTGCGCTGAAAGCTTTGAGCTTACTAAAAGCAGCCTCCGCTTATGGTACGATCTCTTCCCGATTAGTGATGCACATTCTGGCCATCGACATAGGCGGCACGAAGCTAACGGCCGGCGTTTTTCGCGACGAGGTCCTGATCGATCGCGCCACCTGCGCGACGAACCGCGAAGGCGGCCCTATTTGGATGCTGGATCAAATCGAGAGGCTGGCCGCGGAGTGGGCGAATAAGTTTGGCATTCAGGCCTGCGGAATCGGCTTCGGCGGGCCGGTTAATTTCCAATCGCAGCGTGTGATTTGCTCAACCCACGTGAAGGGTTGGGACGATTTCGATCTCGTATCGGCGATTCGCGAGCGGTTAGGCGTAGACGCTATTATCGACCGCGACACCATGGTGGGGGCGCTCGGTGAAGGTCAATATGGCGCCGGAATCGGTAGTCGGCCGCTATTCTACATGACGATTTCGACCGGCATCGGCGGCGGGCTACTTACCGAATGCGGGCTCTATCACGGCGCGGATTCCTTTGCGTGTGAAATTGGGCATCACACCATTCAGCCAAACGGTCCGGAGTGCTTGTGCGGGGCGCGTGGCTGTCTCGAGCGGCTTTGTTCAGGACTGTGGCTTGAACGCGATTACGGCAAGCCCGCAAACGAACTGTTGCAGGATGCGAGTTTCACGCGCAGGTACGTGAAGCCTCTGGCGCAAGGCCTGAAAACCTGTATCATGCTTTTCAACCCGGCGCGCATCGTCATCGGTGGCGGAATCAGCAAGGCGGGTGAAGCGCTTTTCGGACCGTTGCGAGAGGAATTGGGGCGGCAACTTACGCCATGGTCGCGGGCTCGCGTGGAGGTCGTGCCAGCACAACTTGCGGATGACGCGATTCTGTGGGGAGCGCTCGCGCTCGCCAAATCTCACTCGTCATCTGGAGAGCTGCTCCGGCCGTAGGCCCTTCGTATATTCCGCGTCTAAGAACGAACGTGGGTGATAGTCTCCTACAAGATCCACATTGGCTCTTGCAGGAATCGTGCTGTCTAATCCGACCGCCCAGTATGTCGCGTTGACGAGAAGACGGCGCAGTCCCTCGTTTTCGAATCCGTCCGCAGACGCCAACGTGGTTGTGAAGATGCGGGCCGTTTTACCTGATGCACTCTTATACCTGTTCGTCCAAGCGACAGGCAGCATCGGATCGTTCTTCTTCCCTCGGACTGGCGAATCATTCGGCTGCATGCCTGAAAGCACCTCGCCGAGAATTAGCGGGCGACAGGTAGAAGGAAGCGGAAGACGAACCTCGTAGACGTCCGTCGGAACCCAGATTTCGCCATCTTTTATTCCGCGAAGTATCGGATTGTTCGTTTCAGCTTGAACGATAATGCCCCGAGTACTCTGTTTCCCGTGATCACCGTGATGAGCGATCCAGGTTTCGCCGAGCACACGACGACCAAAGCCGCCTTCCCAACTCGCGATTTTACTGTTCCAGGAATATCGTTCATAGGTTTTGCTTGTCGTGAGCTCAAATGCGTGCGTCGCCGTGCGAAGACCGATAATCGGACGGCCGGATTCGATGTAATCGACGAGATACTTCATCTGATCGTCAGGCAAATCACGCCATCGCGTAAAGAGAATAAGAAGGTCGGCGTCGCGCAAGACCTCCAGGCCTGGAATGTTACGGCGTTCATGAGGGTCTATCGTGCCGTCTTGTCGATTGATCGAGAACAGGACATCGCATGTGAATCCGTGCCGCTGTGCAAGGATCTTCGCTAGTTGCGGCAACATCTCTTCGGAATGATATTCGTCATCAGCAGCGATTAGAACCACATGCTTGCCTTTACCCGGGCCAACCTCGCCTTTATAGACGAGACCGGCACCGTTCAATCGAAGGCTGCAGAGGATGAAGGCGAAGAACAGGAAACCAAATTGCATCTAGCGAATATTGTCGATCGCTCCACGTGTTCCTCCATCTTGACGTCGCATGCTGAAGTAATAAACAGCGCCCGCCACTAGAAATCCGACAAACCAGGAATAATCGTAAAGCCATCGCACGGACGGGACAATCAATCCGCCCAAAGCTACGGCGATACCTGCCGCAAGCGAAAACATTGCAATAGGGTTTACGCCTCTCCGGTACTCATAGGGACCGTTGCGCCGGTAAAGGCTATCGACGTTGAGCTTGGTTTTGTGTATTAAGAAGTAGTCGGTGATCATCACTCCGGCAATGGGCCCGAGAAATCCTGAGTAGCCGACGAGCCAGCCAAAGATATAGCTGTTGAAGTCAGTTAAGAGTTTCCAAGGCATCATCAAGCAGGCCAGCGAAGCCGGTGATGAATCCGCCTGTGCGGAATGAGATCAATCGCGGGTTAAGATTTGAAAAATCGTTAGAAGGCGACACGACATTCGCAGCAACATTTGTGTTCAGTGTCGCGACTAACAACGCCACGAGCGCGATGGACGCAACCAACGGTTCATGGAAACGTTGCAAGAGGGAAACCGGATCCCAGATTGCTTGCCCAAATAGGACGGCCGATGCAGATGTCACGGCCACGCCGATGAACGAATAGAGAGTCATGGCTGGCGGCAAACCGAGGGCTTGCCCGATTATTTGCGCCTTTTGAGATTTCGCATAACGGGTGAAATCAGGAATATTCAGTGCGACCGTCGCCCAAAAGCCGACCATTCCTGTAAGCGATGGAATGAAAAAGTGCAGGAACGAGGAGGTCGTTTTAAACTTGCTGGGGCTGCTGAGCACGGGCCCCAAGCCTCCGGCTTTTCGAGCAATCCACCAAAGCAAAAGCAGTCCTACGCCCAGCATGAATGGCGCGCTGACGCCCTTCGAGAAACTTGATTGTGTCAATACCGCGCCAGATCACCATCATGTTGAGCAGCCAAAAGGCGAAGAAGCAAATCCATATCCCGAATGGATTGTTTACGACTGCCGGATATACGATCTGAAGCATGGAATAGATAGCCTGCCCGCCAATCCAGGCTTGAATACCGAACCATCCGCAAGCGACAATTGCCCGCAATACTGCTGGAACATTTGCCCCACGCACGCCGAAGGAGGCACGTACGAATACGGGAAAAGGGATACCGTACTTCGCGCCTGCGTGCGCGTTTAGAAGCATGGGAATAAGCACGATGACGTTACCAAGGAGAATCGTGCCGATGGCTTGTTTCCAGCTCATCCCGCCAGCGATCAAACCGGACGCGAGCATATAAGTCGGAATGCAGACGCTCATCGCGACCCATAGCGAGGCATAGTTATAGATGCCCCAGGTACGCCTCTCAGGCGGAACCGGCGCGAGATCTTTGTTGTAGAGGCCCGATTCGAATTGAATGGCGGATTCCATGTCGAGACTTTAAGATTAAAGGAACGCTTGCACGAATTGAAACCAGCGGAGCAGCCGCACGATCCCCTTGCAGAGGCGCTGCCGCCGCTCAGCAATCACGAAGCCGCAGTTGAAGCCAATCGTTGCCTCTTCTGTTATGACGCTCCTTGCACGCATGCTTGCCCCACCCACATCGATATCCCGCGGTTCATCAAGAAAATCGCAACTGACAACATAGTGGGGCCGCGGCGACGATTTTTGAAGCCAACCTCCTGGGTGCAACCTGCGCCCGCGTCTGCCCGGTGCAGGAATTGTGCGAAGGCGCTTGCGTTCTCGGAGCGGATCACAAGCCCATCATGATCGGCAGGCTTCAACGCTACGCCATGGATCATGTCTGCAACCGCAGAATGAGTATCGTGCGCGCTGGAACGCCGACAGGCAAAGAAGTCGCGATTATCGGCGCAGGACCTGCTGGCCTGAGCTGTGCGGGAGAGTTGGCGAAATTCGGGCACAGCGTGACAGTGTTCGACAAGCGGGAACTTTCAGGAGGGCTCTCGACGTATGGCATCATCACGTTGCGAGAGCCTGTCGAAATCGCGCTAGCGGAAGTCGAGATGATCCGCGGCTTGGGTGTCAAGTTTGAGACGGACAGGGAGTTCGGCCGGGATCTCGAAGTTTCGGAGCTACAGGCGAAATTCGGCGCGATTTTTCTTGGTGTTGGTTTAGGGGCGACCCCCGCGATGGGCATAGCAGGTGAGGAGCATATCGTCGATGGGCTCAACTACATCGAGCAAAGCAAATTGAATCGATCTGGCCTAAAAATAGGGCGGAGCGTTATCGTGATCGGAGCAGGAAATACCGCAATAGATTGCGCTACCATCGCGAAGCGCCTCGGCGCCGAGCGCGTTACGATCGTGTACCGTCGTTCCGAGCGCGAGATGAGCGCTTACGATCACGAGTACGAGTTCATCAAGAAAGAGGGCGTGGAGTTTCGATTTTTGACTCAGCCCGTGCGCATAGTTGCGGAAAACGGAGGCGTGACCGCAGTTGAGTGCGTGCGGATGGCGCTCGGTAACCCTGATACTTCGGGCCGACGTTTGCCTCAACCGGTGGTTAGCTCGGAGTTTGTGTTACCTGCCGATCAGGTTGTCAAAGCGATCGGCCAAGAGAAGCCGTGGTTAGCTGGTCATCTTGGGCTCGCGATGGAGCACGGCAAAATCAAGGTGAACGCCGAATTCGAGACGAGTATCCCGGGCCTGTATGCCGGCGGCGACTGTATTCGCTCGCGAGGTGCATGCTCAACCGTGATGGCTGTTGAAGACGGTAAGCTAGCGGCTGTATCTATTCACGGGAGATTGACGCAACAGGCGAATGGCCTGAGGAGCGAAGTCAATGGCAGATCTGAATATTAATTTCGCAGGCATCAAATCGCCGAACCCATTCTGGCTGGCCTCAGCCCCTCCGACGAACTCGGGCGCGCAGGTCCACAAGGCTTTCGAAGCGGGCTGGGGCGGCGCAGTGTGGAAGACGATCGGCGCTCCGGTGCTGAATGTCTCGAATCGCTACGGAGCCTTTGACTACGGCGGCCAGAAGATGCTGGGGATCAATAATGTCGAGCTGATATCAGACCGGCCCCTCGACGTCAACCTGCGTGAGATCGCGGATGTAAAGCGCCATTGGCCGGATCGCGCAGTGATCGTATCGGCCATGGTCGATTCCAAACCTGAGGCATGGAGTGAGATTGTCCGCCGCATTGAAGAGACGGGCGCCGATGGGATTGAACTGAACTACGGATGTCCGCATGGCATGAGCGAACGCGGGATGGGCAGCGCCGTAGGTCAGGTGCCGGAGTACTGCGAGCAGATCACGCGATGGGTGAAGAAGGCCGCGCGCATTCCGATTATCGTCAAGCTCACACCCAACATCACAAACATAGTTAGTCCGGCGCGTGCCGCGGTTGCGGCGGGAGCGGATGGCCTTTCGCTAATTAATACGCTGAATTCCATCGTGGGAGTGGATCTGGACACGCTCGAGATTACGCCGAGCATTGGTGGAAAATCCGGACACGGCGGCTATGCCGGACCTGCCGTAAAGCCGATCGCGCTAAACATGCTGTCGGCGCTTGGGACCGATGAGATCGTGCCGCGCTCCGGCGTTCCTATTTCCGGGATGGGCGGCATCTCGACTTGGAAGGACGCGGCCGAATTTCTGCTACTCGGGGCCAATAGTTTGCAGATATGCACGGCTGTGATGCATTATGGGTTTCGCATTATTGAGGATCTCTGCGACGGGCTTTCGCGCTGGATGGATTCCAAAGGATTCCGAACGATCGGAGATGTTCGCGGCAAGAGCCTGCATCAGGTAGCAAGTTTCAGTGATTTGGATCTTTCGTTCCAAGCCGTGGCACGCATCGACACGACGAAGTGCATTAAGTGCAATCTCTGCTACGTGGCGTGCAATGATACGGCACATCAGTGTATCGATCTGATCGCGGCAAATGGTGATCTGGTCCCGCCTCACGCTTACCCCATCTATTCGAACGGAAAGCAGGACGCAATCAGTACGCGTCCGCAACCACGTGTGCGCGAAGAAGATTGCGTAGGTTGCCGCTTGTGCTACAACATCTGCCCTGTAGATGACTGCATTCAGATGGTTGAGGTGCCCTCCGGCCGGGCTTCGGTTACGTGGGACCAACTCTCGAAAACTCAGCCCGAGGTGACGGAAAGCTGGGAAGCGATGGAACGATACCGTGAGGATCTAGGAATACACGTTCACTGAGATTCGGATGGCGTTGCTGATCAAAAATGGCGAAATCGTGACCGCCGATTCCCGTTACCACGCGGACATCTATATAGAGGACGAGACCGTTACCCGAATCGGCCGCAATCTCGACGCCCATCCCGACGCGGAAGTGATTGATGCGTCGGGCAAGTTCGTTTTCCCGGGCTTTATCGATCCGCATGTACACATTTATCTGCCGTTCATGGCGACCTTCGCCAAAGACACGCATGAAACCGCAAGCATTGCAGGGCTGATCGGCGGAACCACGACCTATATCGAGATGTGTTGCCCGTCGCGCGTGGATGATGCGCTAGAAAGCTATCACCTCTGGAAATCAAAGGCACAAGGCAATAGCGCTTGCGACTATAGCTTCCACATCGCGGTGACGAAGTTCGACGACAACACCGAGGGGCAGCTGCGCGAAATCGTTCGTGACGGTATTAATTCGTTCAAAATTTTTCTGGCGTACAAGAATTTTTTTGGCGTGGAAGACGGAGAGATGTACCAGGCGCTTGCACTCGCACGGCAACTCGGGGTGATCGTCACTGCGCACTGCGAAAACGCCGAGCTAGTTGCTCGCCTTCAGCAGAGCTTGCTCGCACAAGACAAGACAGGACCGGAGTGGCACGAACCCAGCCGTCCTGAATCTGTCGAAGCCGAAGGCACCAGCCGCTTCGCGACTTTTCTCGAAAACACTGGCGCGACCGGCTATGTCGTTCACCTCTCCTGCGAGCCCGCGCTCGAAGCGGCACTCGCGGCGAAGGAGCGTGGTGTCAAAATCTCTGTGGAATCGGTAGTTCCGCATTTACTCCTCGACAAATCGTATGCCGAGAGACCCGGCCTGGAAGGCATGAAATATGTAATGTCTCCGCCGCTGCGCGAGAAACGCAATCAAAAAGTTCTGCTGAACGCCTTGGCAACGGGACTTATCGACACCGTGGGCACAGATCACTGCCCGTTTGATAAGGAGCAAAAATTATTGGGAAAGGACGCGTTTACGCAGATACCGAATGGCATCCCCGGAATTGAAGAGCGCGTGAACCTCCTCTATACGTACGGCGTCAAGAGAGGCAATTTGGATCTTCACCGCTTTGTCGACGCAGCGAGCACGCGGCCGGCAAAGCTCTTCGGACTGTTTCCGCGCAAAGGTACACTGGCCGTCGGCAGTGATGCCGATTTGGCGATCTATGATCCGTCGTACAAAGGCATTCTCTCAGCCAAAAGCCAGCATGCGAATAACGACTACAACGCATTCGAGGGCGCGGAAATCGAGGGTAGACCCTCGGTTGTGACCGTGCGGGGCAGAGTTCAAGTGAGGGACGGCAAATTCGTCGGCGAACGAGGGCGAGGCCAACTGCTAAAGCGTGAGCCTCTGTATTTTTGAGATGCCGAACATAAGCATCAATCCCAAACGAGTGGTTGCCGAATTAAAAGAGCTACGAGACTTGACCAGCGACGAAAATGGCGCTCAACGCGTGGCTTGGACCGACACTTGGCTCGAAGCACGCAAATGGTTTGAATCCAAGCTGGCTGACTTGCCGGTGGAGCATCATTACGATGCTGCTGGCAACCGCTGGGTCACGTTGCCGGGTGCGTCACCGAAAGCGTTGGTCATTGGCGGTCATCTCGATTCGGTTCCCAATGGTGGCTGGTTGGATGGCTGCCTCGATATGCTCACCGCTCTGGAGATTCTGCGCCGGTTTGCGGGTGAGTACGGCGACCGTCCGCCGATGACAGTTCGCATTGTGGACTGGGCCGATGAAGAGGGCGCGCGTTTCGGCCGCAGTCTGCTGGGATCTTCGGCCTTCGCCGGGACGCAGACGATCGAAGCCGATCGGGGAAGAACAGACAAAGACGGTATCCGCCTCGATGATGCGCTCCGCAGATGCGGCGTGGAAATTGATCGGTTTCCGGACGCACAAAAAGAACAGCTAAATGCTGCCGCATACCTCGAGCTGCACATCGAACAAGGCCCGGTGCTGGAGCGCATGGGATTGCCTCTTGGCGTGGTCCTTGGCACAAAAGGTGTCGAGCGACACGCGGTTACTTTTTATGGGCAGGAAGCGCACTCGGGTTCAACGCCCATGAACGTGCGGCGGGACGCGCTGGCAGCCGCAGCCAAGCTGGCGCTCGAGATCCGTTCGATAGCTGGTAAGCATCCGGATGCGGTCTGTACAATGGGGAGCGTCAAAACTTTTCCAGGTATAGTGACGGCCGTGGTTGGACGGTGTGAAACCACGCTCGATCAGCGCGACCTCGATGCTACCGTGTTGGCTGGCATGTATCAGGAGGCTCGGGAGTTGAGTGAGGGTTTCGCGCGCGAGGAAAGGTGCACTGTTCAGTGGTCGCGCATCTGGAACATAGAGCCTGTCCCTTTTCATCCGGCATTAATCAAGCTTTGCGAAGAGGCGATCCGGGAGACTGCCAAAGAAGCGTCGCGCCTGCCTTCGGGTCCGTTACACGATGCGGCCGAAGTTGCCCGAGCCGGAATTCCCACCGTCATGATGTTCGTCCAGTCACTCGGCGGCATCAGCCATAACAAGGTGGAGAATACAAAAGAGGAGCACATTGAGCTCTCGGTTGTGGCGCTGGACCGTCTCGCCACGAAGACGGCGGCGTGGATACAAGCCCAGAGCGCGTGAGTCGCTACGCAGTTTTTTTTGAGGAGGTGAAATATGACAGGCGTTGAAACAATGGCCGGAATCAAGAGCGTGAATCACTGGATTGGAGGGAGGCTTGTGGAATCGGCCTCTGGCCGTTCGGGCATAGTTTGGAATCCGGCAACAGGCGAGCAACAAGCCGCAGTGCAATTCGCCAGTGCCGAAGAGGTGGACCAAGCGGTAGCTGTGGCCAAACAGGCGTTTCCCGAATGGCGAGCCACGGCACTGTCGCGCCGCACTGAGATTATGTTCAGATTTCGCGAGCTGGTGCATGCGAATCGCCGCCGTCTCGCCGAGCTGATCACGATGGAGCACGGCAAGACCCTGCCCGACGCAATGGGTGAGGTCGCGCGAGCGCTCGAAAACGTCGAATTCGCATGCGGCATTCCGAACATCCTCAAAGGCGGCTTTTCTGAACAGGTCAGTCGCGGTATTGACGTGTATCAGATTCGTCAGCCGCTGGGAGTTGTGGCAGGCATTACGCCCTTCAATTTCCCGGTGATGGTTCCAATCTGGATGCTATCGAACGCCATCGCTTGTGGGAACACGTTCATCCTCAAGCCGTCCGAGAAGGATCCGTCGCCGAGCCTTTACATGGCTGAGCTGCTACGTGATGCCGGCGTTCCGGACGGTGTTCTAAATGTCGTGCAGGGCGACCGAATCGCCGTAAACCGCTTGCTCGAGCACGCCGACGTCAAAGCGATCAGCTTCGTCGGTTCCACGCCCGTCGCCAAGTCGATTTACGAAGTGGGCACGCGCAATGGGAAACGAGTGCAGGCGTTGGGCGGGGCAAAGAATCACATGTTGGTATTGCCGGATGCAGATATCGGGATGGCTGCCGACGCTGCTGTTTCCGCGGCCTATGGCTCAGCCGGTGAGCGTTGCATGGCCATCTCCGTCGTGGTGGCCGTGGGCAAGGTAGCCGATCCGTTGATCGATATGATTCGCGAGCGCATGGCTCGTATCAAAGTCGGACCCGGTCTCGAGGACGGCAACGAAATGGGTCCGCTGATTTCGCCCGAGCATCGCGAACGCGTCGCGTCCTATGTAGACATAGCCAGTGATGAAGGAGCAACAGTCGCGGTGGATGGCCGCGAGAATGTGGGCGGCCAGCGCTCCGGATTCTTCCTCGGTGCTTCGCTGCTCGACAACGTTCAGCCCGGGATGCGCTGTTACGATGAGGAAATTTTTGGCCCCGTGCTTAGCGTGGTGCGAGTCGAGACATACGAGGAAGCGCTTCGCATAATAAATGACAATCCATTCGGCAACGGCACGGCGATTTTTACGCGAGACGGAGGAGTTGCTCGACAGTTTCAATTCGACGTCGAGGCCGGTATGGTCGGCATCAACGTTCCCATTCCGGTTCCGATTGCGTACTACAGCTTCGGCGGCTGGAAAGGTTCTCTCTTCGGCGATTTGCACATGTACGGGCCAGAGGGCGTCCAGTTTTATACAAGGGCCAAGGTCGTGACGAGTCGCTGGCCCGATCCGAAAACCAGCAAGGTGGATCTCGGCTTTCCACAGGCTCGGTGACGATCTGGCCACGTGACGAGCGGACGTGCGAAGACCCTAGCTCGATTTTTGGATTACTTGCTGGGCTCTGGCGCGAGGCCGAGGCAAAGATCCAGCGCCTGTTCGATCTCCAGCTCCAACCCGGAACTGGGTCTGCTGCGGCCGGGGTTAGCGGGCGGTGTCTGTCCGGCAGCTACGCGCCTCAAGTAGTCAGTGATTTCCTGAACGAACGGCGAGTTGGGATCGAGCAGGCCAGCTCTCGTCAGGTCCGCCATACCGGCTAGATAATCCGTTGCAATCTTATCGGTCGGATCACTGCTGGTGTACCTTGGACCCAGCGTGATGACGTGTTTGTCAACCCAATCCGGGTCCTGGAGCGGATCGGCTTCGTGGATCACTTCTTCGGGCCAGTACTCCGAGATCTCAAAGGCGGGAAAGTGAGCTACCGACGCCGTTGTGAAGCCGGGTCGAAGCGCCGTTTCAATAACGAAACGGGCGGAGGAACCAGGCGGGAGCGGGTCGGACGGCGGCGAGGACCAGTCGACCCACCAGCCGTCCGGCGCACCGGAAAGCCCGATCCTCTTAGCCTCCGTGTCGGTCAGTACGCCACCCCCCCCGCGACCCGCGCCCGTCTGCATGCTGCGGTCGGGAGACGCCACGACAGAGAACGTCGTAATACTGTCCTGAGACATTTTGCTGCTCAATAGCGAGTACTCGTATCTGAACAGTCCGTCCGGTTCATATTGACCCTAACGGTCGCCCGGATGCGGTTATGTATTGTCAGCCTCAAGATTTTGCTTCCGGCGCCTCCCGCATCCGACGGAAGCACAATCACGGCCGTGCGAGGTCGGCAGTCAAGAAGACGTAGTGGTTCTTGAGGGAATCCGGAATTCTGCCGTCTGCAGGCTAAATCGGAGCAGGCGTCTGGGGAACTGAGAACGCGCTTGCCAGGACAGCGACCCACGCCGCTCCGCAGCCTGCCCGGAGGATTTTCACGACCCCGAAATCGATCTGCAGAGCGGCTGCGATCTGGGTTTCCAACCCCGGCTTCGCTTGTGTAAGAAAATCGAGCTGGCCGGCCTGAATCGGAGCGCTTCCGTCCGATTCCAGAAACGTCGTCAGGACAGAATGCGCACGGCTTACGAACGGCGAAGTGCCGTCTAGATTTCCATGGACCACGAGGACGTCTATGCCATGCAGAAGATTCGGCGCTATCTCAAATTGCGAGGCGCCCTTGCGGAATCTCGGTCCGAGCACCAGTTGCGTCTGACTGTCCCAGCCCGGCGTGAACACGGCCGCCAATTGATCGCTCACCGGCTTCGGAAACTCGGCTCCCGCTTGTGGCGTGTACTCGCGACTGGCGGAAGCTCCTTTTGCGCTCATCTGTTTGAACCCGGGCAGGGAAGATGAATCTATGGTGAACTCCGCCCCCGGGGATCCTAGGGAAATCGCTTGGTCTGTCGGGCTTGACCATTCAACCTGTGTTAGGGCAGTCAGCGGCGAGGCGATATCGCGAATCTGCTCGTCTGCACGACTCGTTTTCCAAGTACCTGTCTCAAACTGCGCGCTTTGATCTTCAGCCGGAATAGAAAGAATCAATTTGCGGATCGGCTGCCGCGCTTGTGGCCCATTCGCCACGACATAGGTGTAGCGAAATGCTCCGCCTGTCCCGGCGCTAATACGTGACGTGATTTGCGGATCTACTAGCGAGTGCGTTCCGAAGCGCAGCGTGATCCTGTCGCTTGTGTCCGGCGCGTCGAAGTTAGAAGGATAGTAGGCAACATACTCGCCTGCGCGCAGGTCGTAGAAGACGTAATGACCCTTTGGCAACTGTGATGTATCTTCGTTCTGTGGCCAGAGCGGCACGGAACTGAGTCCAGGCACCCCTTTGCTCGTTTGCGCAGAGGTGATCGAGATAGTGGCGCAGCAAACAATCGTGCAATGGCAGTATTTAAACATGTCACATATCTCCACGTCCTGGACGGCAGCGCCGCAGACCGTCTTAAGACTTATCCCGTTTACAAGGTACAACGTGCGAAAACCCCATGTACCTTCTCTTTAAGAAGGTGCTACAGTGCGCGTTGGCCGGCGTTGCGCGGGCCTCTTGATTTCGTTGCCTAGAAATCGATCGAGATAATCTAGACATTTGACTTGTAAACTGATTCAGAGCGCTGCGCAGTTTCCAGAAGAAACAGTGCTCTCGCGTTACCCTGGAGACTGAACAACCGTGGACCTCTGGCCGTTGGGCGTTTACGTAGGGCTGGTCGCGCTACTTGTGGCAGCGATGTTGGGGCTGTCGTATGTGCTGGGCCAGCATCACCATGAACACTCGACTGATGAACCATACGAATCCGGTATTCTCTCGGAAGGTTCCGCACGAGTTCGGCTTTCGGCGAAATTTTATTTGGTCGCGATGTTTTTTGTGATCTTCGATCTGGAGGCGATTTTCATATTTGCCTGGGCGGTAGCGGTCCGCGAGACAGGATGGATCGGATACATCGAGGTGCTCATATTCATTGTTGTCTTGCTCGTTTCGCTCGGGTACCTGTGGCGAGTGGGAGCGTTGGAGTGGGGATCGGGACGATTCAAGAGGCTGAACAGGTAGAGGTGTTCTAGATGCGCTGGTCACTAACCCAAGTGGATGCTCCGCCCGCAGCTGATGGCTCATCGGGCGACCATCTCGAGACAGAAGTTCGGCGCAGCCTCATTCTTTCGCGATTGGAAGACCTGGTCGCGTGGGGTCGTAAGAACTCAATATGGCCATTTCATTTTGGACTTTCATGCTGTTTCGTGGAGATGGCCACGAGCATTACAAGCAAATACGACATTTCCCGATTTGGCTCGGAAGTAATTCGCGGTACGCCAAGAGAAGCGGACTTGATGGTGATCGCTGGGACGGTTTTTATCAAGATGGCGCCGGTGATCCGCCGTCTTTACGAGCAGATGATGGAGCCGCGCTGGGTGATTTCTATGGGATCGTGCGCAAATTCGGGAGGCATGTACGACATCTACAGCGTTGTCCAAGGTGTGGACAAGTTTCTGCCGGTAGATGTTTACGTGCCGGGCTGCCCGCCGCGCCCAGACGCGTTTCTGGAAGGAATTCTTCTGTTGCGCGATGCCGTGGGAAATGAAAAAAGACCACTTAGCTGGGTGCTTGGCCCGCAGGGCGTCGAGAAGCAGCACATGCCATCCATGCGGGATGAGAAACGCGCGGTTCGAGAACGGCTGACCGTACTTCGAACGCCGGATCAAGTGTAGACGTCATATGGCAACCGCGCTCGTCGCCGATCAAGAGCTGCAGCAGGAACTCGGCCCAGAAGCGGCACCGCAGGCGACACGCGATGGCATTCCCACGTTCTGGTTACGCGCAAATGAGATTCACGATGTCGTGCGCCGGCTTCGGAACGATGTTTCCCGGCCGTTCAAAATGCTTTACGATCTCACCGCCATCGATGAACGGGGGCGCCGGAACAGAGACGGCCAGCAATCCTGCGACTACACGGTGGTGTACCACTTGTTTTCGTACGAGCGAAACGCCTACGTTCGCCTGAAGGTTCCTTTACAGGGCGACAAGCCTGCGCTGCCGTCGATAGTGGATATTTGTCCGGTAGCGAACTGGTACGAGCGAGAGGTATGGGACATGTTCGGGATCGTCTTCGAGGGACATCCGCACCTGACTCGCATTTTGATGCCGCGGTCGTGGCAGGGGCATCCACTGAGAAAGGATCATCCTGCTCGAGCGACAGAGATGGGTCCGTTCCGCATGTCGGACGAGAAACTGGATGCCGAGCAGGAAGCCTTGCGTTTCCGCCCCGAAGAGTGGGGCATGTCGCGAGGCCGCGAAGACTCCGATTTTCTATTTCTGAACATAGGCCCTCAGCACCCTGGAACCCACGGCGTTCTTCGCATTGTGCTCGAACTGGACGGCGAGGAGATTGTGAATGCGGTCCCCGACATCGGGTTTCACCACCGGGGCGCCGAGAAGATGGGTGAGCGCCAGACCTGGCACACATACATCCCGTATACCGACCGTATCGATTATCTCGGCGGCGTGATGAACAATCTGGCCTATCTCACGGCCTTCGAGAAACTCGCCGGTATTACGGTCCCGCCGCGTGGGCAAATGATCCGGGTCATGATGTCAGAGCTTTTTCGCATCATCAGCCATCTGGTCTGGTACGGGACGTTCGCCCAAGATGTAGGCCAGATGTCGCCGGTCTTTTATACGTTCAATGATCGCGAAAAAGCGTTTGGAATCGTTGAAGCGGTTTGCGGCGCTCGAATGCATCCAAACTGGTTCCGCATTGGTGGCGTGGCGCAGGATTTGCCGGCCGGATGGGACAGAATGGTTCGCGAGTTCGTGGAATATGAGCCATCGCGTCTCGACGAATACGATCGGACAATAATGCAGAACCGGATATTTCAAGCACGGACCAAGGGAGTCGGTGGCTGCACGATTCAGGAAGCGATCGAGTGGGGGATGACAGGGCCGAACCTTCGAGCGTGCGGATTCGAGTGGGATTTTCGAAAGAAGCAACCATACGCGTGTTACGAACAACTGGAGTTCGACATACCGACGGGCAGATCCGGTGACTGTTACAATCGCGCGATCGTGCGTGTGGAGGAGATGCGGCAAAGCTTGCGCATAATCCGGCAATGCATCGACAATATGCCGGGCGGCCCGTGCAATGCCGAGCATCCGCTTACCACTCCTCCGCCAAAGGCGCGGACTATGCACGACATTGAAACGCTTATTGACCATTTCTTGGGTGTGAGTTGGGGGCCGGTAGTTCCTCCGGGCGAAGCGTTGGGAGCGATTGAAGCGACTAAGGGCAACAATGGCTACTATCTGATTAGCGACGGCAGCACTGGTTCTTACAGAACCAGAATTCGGGCGCCATCATTCGCGCACATGCAGATGTTGCCACTGCTGTGCCGCGGTCTGATGGTTCCCGATCTGCTTGCCATTCTTGGAAGTCTCGATTTCGTGCTGGCGGACATCGATCGCTGAGGAGAGGAACGCGGAGAAGAGCTTGTTAACGGCTGAAGAGCAAAAAGAAATTAGCGAGGAACTGGCGCATTATCCCTATAAGGAAGCAGTTTGCATCGATGCAATGGTGATCGTGCAGCGGCACCGGGGATGGGTTTCTAACGAATCGATTCGCGATATTGCGGAGCTGCTTGGGATGTCGCCAGCCGACGTTGATGGAGTCGCGACCTTTTATAACCTCATTCGCCGCAAGCCAGTTGCAAGGCATGTGGCCATGATCTGCGACAGCGTGAGCTGCTGGATCATGGGCTGTGAACGGGTGCGTGATCAGTTGTGCACCAGATTGGGCACGACGCTCGGCGGATCCACGGCCGACGGGCGGTTTACGCTGCTGCCCATTGTTTGTCTGGGAGTCTGCGATCACGCACCCGCCATGATGATCGATGGTGATGTACATACGGATTTAGACGAGCAGCGTATCGAGCACATTCTGGAGCAGTACACCTAACACGATGGAGAAACCGCTCACCAGCAACTTTCGTTCTGACGGTGAACCAGTAGACATCTCCAGGTACGAGCAAGCGGGTGGCTACGAGGGCCTACGGAAGGCGCTCACAATTGCAACCGCAGGAAATAACGGAGCTCGTGAAGCGATCGAATCTGCGTGGCCGTGGAGGCGCCGGATTCCCTACTGGAATGAAATGGAGCTTTGTGCCAATGGGCGCAGATGCTCCGCGGCCAAAATACCTGGTCGCAAATGCCGATGAGATGGAGCCTGGGACGTTTAAGGATCGAGTCCTCATGGAACGCGATCCGCATCTCCTGTTAGAAGGAATGGCTGTTTCGGCGTACGCGATTCAAGCTGACGTTGGCTATATTTTTCTGCGCGGAGAATATCGGCTCTCGGCGCAGCGGCTCAATTTCGCGATCGCTGAAGCACGAAAGCAGGGTTACATCGGGCAGAACATTCTGGGCTCCGGCTACAACTTTGAGCTTTATGTGCACGTGAGTGCGGGCCGCTATATATGCGGGGAAGAGACCGCTCTGTTGAACGCTCTCGAAGGCAAGCGAGCGCATCCGCGAGCTAAGCCGCCGTTTCCGCAGGTCTCGGGATTATGGGGAAAGCCGACAATCGTGCAAAACGTCGAGACATTGTGCAATGTGCACCAGATCGTCAATAAAGGTCCGGAATGGTTTCGTAGTCTGAGCCGCACGGAAGACGGTGGCACGAAGCTTTACGGTGTCAGCGGAAAAGTGAATCGGCCGGGGATGTGGGAGCTTCCGCTAGGCACAACGCTCCGGGAAATTCTTGAAGAGCACGCGGGCGGCATGCGCGATGGACTTCGCTTTCGCGGACTTCTCCCGGGTGGCGCGTCAACGGATTTTCTCGTCGAAGATCATCTGGACGTGCCGATGGACTATACGCAGGTGCAGAAAGCCGGAAGCCGCCTAGGAACCGGCACGATGGTGGTTCTGGACGACCAAACGTGTCCCGTAGGCATGGTTTGGAACCTGGAGCATTTCTTTGCGCAGGAATCGTGCGGATGGTGCACGCCGTGTTGGAGCGGACTGGCGTGGACAGAAAAAGTCTTGTTAGCTATGGAACAGGGAAAGGCTGTAGAGCAGGATCTGGACACGTTGAGGTTTCAAACGAAGTTTCTCGGAATAGGAAATACATTCTGCGCATTCGCTCCGGGAGCGGTCGAGCCTTTACAAAGCGCGCTGAAATACTTTGCCGGTGATTTTCAGCGGCATGTTGACGAAAAGCGCTGTCCATGGAGATAAACGTAGCGAAATGAGTGTGGCGACTATTTACATCGACGGTGAACCGCGACAGGTGGATAGCACGCAGAACCTGTTGCATGTGCTCCTATCGCTGGGCTACGATGTGCCGTACTTTTGCTGGCATCCGGCGCTGGGATCGGTCGGAGCATGCAGGCAATGTGCAGTGAAGCAGTTCCGCGATGAGCAGGATAAAGCCGGCAAGATGATCATGGCGTGCATGACCGCGGCAGTCGATGGCACGCGCATTTCCATCAAAGATCCCGGATGCTGCCGAGTTTCGGGCGGCCGTGATTCAAGGTCTCATGCAGAATCATCCGCACGATTGTCCCGTGTGCGATGAGGGTGGCGAGTGTCACTTGCAGGACATGACAGTAATGACCGGCCACAACGCTCGGCATTACAGGTTTACGAAGCGCACATTTGAGAATCAATATCTCGGTCCGCTCGTTAATCATGAGATGAACCGGTGCATCCAGTGCCAACGCTGCGTGCGCTTCTATCGTGAGTACGCGGGAGGCCACGATCTGAACGCATTCCGGCTCCGGGATGTAGTTTACTTCGGCAGGTTTGAAGATGGGGTTCTTGAAAACGAGTTCAGCGGAAATCTCGTGGAAGTCTGTCCCACAGGCGTATTTACCGATGCGACACTGAAACACCACTACACGAGGAAGTGGGATCTGCAGATGGCGCCGTCGGTGTGCGTCCATTGCGCTGTCGGCTGCAACACAAGTGTGGGCGAGCGCTACGGCCTGCTGCGCAGAGTTATAAACCGGTATAACCACGAGGTCAACGGGTATTTTCTGTGCGATCGCGGGCGTTTCGGCTATGAATTCGTCAACAGCGACGAACGTATTCATAAATGCGTGATAGACGGCGAGCCGGCTGAGACTGCGAGTGCCATCTCACGCTTCGAAAGCGTGGTCAAGGGCGGCAATTGCATTGGTATCGGATCGCCACGGGCATCGGTTGAAAGTAACTTTGCTCTGCGCCAGTTGGTAGGCCCCGATCATTTTTATGCCGGCGTCCCGGATGAGGAGTGGCATGTTACGCTTGCTGCCCTCGAGTTATTGAAGAACGGGCCCGCGCGTGTGCCGTCTCTCGATGAGATTGAACACTGTGACGCAGTTCTCGTGTTGGGCGAGGACGTCACGAATGTACTACCGGTAATGGCACTGCGCTTGCGTCAATCGGTACGCCAGCAGCCTATCGAGCGAGCGAAGGACCTGAAAATACCGCTGTGGCTGGATCATGCTGTTCGCGAACTTCTTCAGGATGAGAAAGGACCGCTATTCATAGCCGCACCTTCGGCCACAAAGCTCGATGATGTTGCCACTGAGGTGTTCCGTGTGCCGCCGGACGACATAGCTCGACTCGGCTTCGCCGTTGCGCATGCGATCGACGGTGATGCGCCAGTGGTCGCCGATCTTTCAAGCGAGATGAGCGCGCTTGTGGACAGAATTGCAGCGGCCCTAGGCTCCGCGAAATCTCCACTGGTCGTTTCAGGCAGTAGTTGCCGCAGCACCGCGGTTGTGGAGGCCGCGGCACAGGTCGCGTGGGCGCTCTGCAAAGCCGGGAAAGCCGCGAAATTGAGCTATTGTCTGCCAGAGTGCAATAGCGCTGGCTTGGGGCTGATGAGGCCTCGGCCGCTATCGGATGCGTTCCGAGCAGTGCGAGAAGGCGAAGCCGATACCGTCGTCATTCTCGAAAATGACCTCCATCGCCGGGGCCCGAGCGAAGAAGTCACTGCTTTTCTCGATGCAGCGCGACACGTCGTTGCGCTTGATCATTTTAGAAACCGGACAACCGCTAAAGCCGAACTCGTGTTGCCGGTGGGGACTTTTGCCGAAAGTGACGGCACACTCGTAAGTTACGAAATACGTGCGCAGCGATTCTTTCAGGCGTTTGCTCCTGATTCTGAGCTGCGAGCGAGTTGGAGATGGTTGGGAAGCGTTGTGCCGGAGGTTTGTGCGGAGCAGTGCAACTGGCAGGTGCTTGACGAAATCGTTTCCCTGATCGCAAAGGAGATGCCGGATTTCGTTGGGATCGAGCATGCGGCACCTTCACGAAAAGAGGTCGGGAAAGTTGCGCGCGAGCCGAACCGCTATAGTGGCCGCACCGCTATGCTGGCCAACATTTCCGTTCACGAGCCGAAGCCACCCGAGGATCCGGATTCGGCATTGGCGTTTTCCATGGAGTCCGGACCGCAACCCCCTCCGCCTGCACTCATCCCGTTCTTTTGGTCGCCAGGATGGAATTCGATTCAGTCGGTAAACAAATTTCAGAGCGAGATCGGCGGTCCGCTGCGAGGCGGCGATCCTGGCGTTCGCCTGATCGAACCTCGAGAGCAATTTGAGTGGAGCTACTTCTCGCGGATCCCTGCTGCGTTCCGGCCGGATGCTGGCGAGTGGCTGATTTTGCCGTCTTTCCATATCTTCGGGTCGGAGGAATTGAGTCTGCGGGCTCCCGGGATTGCGGAGCTCATTCCTCGCCCCTACATCGGATTAAACGCAACGGATGCTGCTCTCCTGGGCGTCAAGTCAGGCGAGCTGATTACGCTTACCGTAGGCGATGCGAGCTATGCACTGGAGATTTCCCTTCGGACTGACGTTCCGCGCGGCGTGGCACTCGTTCCTGCCGGCATACCACCGGTCGAGGGCCTCTCTCTACCCGCTCGAGGCACGCTTATACCGGCGGGAGCGGCGGTTCACGAACTGAATGACTCTGGCTTCGACCAATGACGAACCTCTACCCGCTTGTGATCATTGTTGTGGTCTTGGGCATCCCGCTGAACTTAGCCGCAGGGCTCGTGTGGGTGGAACGTCGCTTGCTCGCCGTTTGGCAGGATCGCTACGGGCCTAACCGCGTTGGGCCGTTCGGCCTGTTCCAGCCGCTTGCCGATTCCATAAAACTTTTCTTTAAGGAAGATTGGATTCCGCCCTTTGCAGACAAAGGGGTGTTCGTGCTCGCGCCCGCAATTATCGTAGCTACCGCGCTTATCTCGTTTGCCGTGGTGCCGTTCGCGCCGGGATTTGTCGTGGCCGACCTCAACATTGGTCTTCTTTTCTTGTTGGCTATGTCCTCTCTCGGTGTGTATAGCGTTGTTCTTGCCGGTTGGGCGTCGAACAATAAATATTCACTCTTGGGTGGTCTTCGCGCCTCGGCACAGATGCTCAGTTACGAAGTCTTCATGGGACTCTCGTTGCTCGGCGTGGTCGTCATCACGGGCTCATTCCGGCTGACGGACATCGTCGAGGCGCAACGAAAGATCTGGTTCGTGATTCCACAATTTCTCGGGTTTGTGCTCTTTCTGATTGCAGGAATCGCGGAGGCGCGGAGGTTGCCATTCGATCTGCCTGAAGCGGAAAGCGAACTTATCGCCGGCTTCCATTCCGAGTACTCGAGCATGAAGTTCGGCATGTTTTTCGTCGGTGAGTACATCGGGATCACACTAATCTCGGCTCTTATTGCGCTTCTCTTTTTTGGTGGTTGGCTGGGGCCGGTTCTCCCCGGTCCTGTTTGGTTTGCGATCAAGACTATGGCATTCATCTGCTTCTTCGTTTTGTTGCGCGCCGGGTTGCCGAGGCCACGCTTCGATCAACTAATGTCGTGGGGCTGGAAGTTCATGCTTCCACTCGCGTTGCTGAATCTGCTGGTAACGGGCGCGGTTGTGCTCGCTTTATCGTAATGCGGAAGGAGTAAAAGTGCTTAGTTTATTGCGTAGCTTATGGGAAGTTTTCCGGCACACGTTTCACAAGCGTATAACGATCCAATACCCGGATGAGAAGCCGTATCTTGCGCCACGTTATCGGGGTCGAATCATACTCTCCCGCGATCCCGATGGAGGAGAGCGCTGCGTCGCATGTAACTTGTGCGCAGTTGCTTGCCCCGTGGATTGCATTTCGTTGCAGGCTACCGAGGATGAGCACGGGCGCCGTTACCCGGAGTTCTTCCGCATCAACTTTTCGCGTTGTATCTTCTGCGGTTTTTGCGAGGAAGCTTGCCCAACTTACGCGATTCAACTCACACCCGATTTCGAAATGGGCGAATACAATCGGCAAAACCTGGTGTATGAGAAAGAAGATTTAATGATCGATGGACCCGGAAAATATCCCGATTACAACTTCTGGCGGGTAGCTGGCGTGGCAATCGGCGGCAAAGACAAAGGCCAAGCCGAAAACGAAGCCGCGCCGGTGGATCTCCACAGCTTATTGCCCTGAAGGAGAATTATGCTGATCGTCTTTTACATAGCTGCCGCAGTCGCCGTTCTCGCGACTACGATTGCAATCACTCGCCATAACGTTGTTCATGCGCTGCTTTACCTGATTGTGTCGTTGCTGGCTGTCGCCGTAATTTTCTATGTAATTGGCGCGCCTTTTTTGGCCGCGCTCGAGCTGATTATTTACGCCGGCGCAATCATGGTGTTGTTTCTGTTCGTAGTCATGATGCTCAACCTTGGTGAGCATGCAACTGATGTGGAGGTGGCATGGCTTAAACCGAGCGTGTGGGCATGGCCTTCTGCTCTCGCAACGCTTTTGCTCGTGGAGTTAATTTACGTGGCGGTGCATGCGGCGCCTCCAAGCGGACAAATGCATGTTGTGACGCCAAAAGAAATTGGCATCTCGTTATTTGGGCCTTATGCAATCGGAGTGGAACTCACGTCCCTGCTCTTAACGTCTGGGCTGGTGGGCGCGTATCACCTTGGAAGACGTGCTGTTAGAGGGGAGGAGCAATACGATGCCAGTGCCGATAGAAGACGTGCTGTTTCTGGCAGTGATGTTGTTCGCGTTGGGTCTGATCGGCCTTCTCACGCGGCGTAATCTAATTTTCACGCTGATGTCGGTCGAGATCATGCTGAACGCGAGCGGCCTTGCGTTTGTAGCCGGAAGCTATCAATGGGGACAACCGGACGGGCAAGTCATGTTCCTTTTCATATTAGCGATGGCAGCGGCCGAAGTATCGGTAGGCCTCGCCCTTCTCCTGCAATTCCATAGGCGAGCGCCGACACTCGATTCAGACGCCGCGAGCGAAATGAGGGGCTAAGTGGAATCTCTGCTCTGGCTGATTCCGGCTTTTCCGTTTGCAAGCGCCGCCATACTTGCGCTGCTTGGTTCCAGGCTGTCGCGCCGAGTCGCTGCCTGGCTGGGTTGCGGCTCGATTGCGTTATCGGCAGTGATCGCGATGATGGCTGCCGCTCAGTTTCTTAACGCTCGTCCCGCTGGAGGCGCTTGGGTCCAGCACCTCTGGACCTGGATGAATGTCGGCGAGTTCCGGCCCGAAATCGCGTTTTATTTTGATGCGGTCGCGCTGGTGATGGTTCTGGTGATCAGCTTCGTCAGCTTTCTGATTCATCTCTACTCGGTCGAATACATGCGTGACGACGAAGGGTTCTCGAGATTTTTCGCCTACATGAATCTTTTCGTTGCGGCCATGCTCACGCTCGTGCTGGCGAATAATCTCCTGCTCCTCTATCTGGGGTGGGAAGGCGTCGGGCTGTGCAGTTTTCTTCTGATCGGTTTCTGGTATAAGGAGCCCGCCAACGTGCGCGCGGCAAACAAAGCGTTCCTGGTTACGCGCGTGGGTGATACGGCCATGATTGTGGGCCTCTTTCTACTAGCAACTCAATTGCGAACGCTCGACATTCAGGAAGTGATGCGGCGCGCGACCGCGCAATGGCCGGTCGGCAGCGGCATTGCGATTGCGGCGGCCGCTCTACTGCTGGGTGGGGCGGTTGGAAAATCGGCTCAGTTGCCGCTGCAAACCTGGCTGCCCGACGCGATGGCGGGCCCTACTCCGACGAGTGCGCTCATTCACGCGGCCACGATGGTGACAGCAGGCGTTTATTTGATTGCGCGGACCAATGCATTATTCGTGCTTGCCCCTCAAGTGCAGTTCGCGGTTGCGCTCATCGGCGCAGCTACGCTTCTGCTCTCAGCATTTAGTGCGATTGCGCAGCGCGACATCAAACGGGTTCTGGCGTACTCAACCATGAGCCAGATCGGTTACATGTTCTTGGCGCTCGGACTTGGAGCGTGGTCGGCGGCAATCTTCCATTTCATGACGCACGCATTTTTTAAGGCGCTTCTGTTTCTCGCGGCCGGCGTTGTGATCCAGGCCATGCATCACGAGCAGGACATGTTTAAGATGGGGGGCTTACGATCCAAGCTTCCGCTGGCCTTCTGGTCGTTCGTGATTGGAGGGTCGGCATTGGCGGGTTTGCCGCTGATTACGGCTGGCTTTTTTAGCAAGGACCTGATTCTTTGGCAGGCCTGGGCCGGACCGAACGGAACTGGTTGGTTTTGGACGGCGGGCATGTTGGGAGCGATGCTGACCTCGTTTTACACCTATAGGCTTATTCTGCTGGTTTTCTATGGTCCGCAAAGAGTCGAGGTCTCGTACAAGCCAGGCCCGGTAGTCGTGATCCCGCTGGTTACACTTTGCGTGCTATCGCTGATTGGCGGCTACGTGGATACGCCTCCCGATTTCGGCGGAGTGCCGGTGCTCTCAAATTTCTTGAATAGTGTCGTTCCGCCGCTTAATGAGGTGCATATCGGCCCGATTACGGAACTCATCACAGCCTTTTGCGCCAGTGCTGCGTTCGCTATCGGATTGGTTTTCGCGTATGGCATTTATGGCCCATTGCGAGCGCGGCCGCGAGTGGCCAAACCCCGAGAGGATCCGCTGCTTCGGCTTTGGTATTCGGGCTGGGGTGTCGATTGGTTATACGACAGACTTTTTGTGATGCCTTTTCAGTTTCTAGTGCGTAGAAGCTCAACTGACGTCATCGATTATCTGTACACAGGGGTGGCCAACGTGGCGGAGCTCGGCTCCAGGATGCTTCGCGCGACCCAGAACGGCCGCGTGCGCTGGTACGCGACGGGAGTGGCGGCTGGCTTTATCGTGCTGTTTGCTGTTGTATTTTTCGTTCGTTGATTGCGAGAGGCTGACATGATTCTGCTGTGGCTCATTCTCATTCCGCTGATCGGCGGGATCCTTTCGTTACTCGTACCGCGAAAGCAGCCTCTCGTATCACGTTGGATCGCAATCGCGGCCATCGGCCTGGATCTTCTGTTGACCCTCACGCTTTGGCCTCGCGCATCCCACTCGCGGTGGTTATATGAATTCGATCACGATTGGATCCCGCAATTCGGCATTCGGTTCCATCTGGCGGTCGACGGCCTCAGCTTTGCTTTACTTTTGCTGACCTTCTTCTTAGGATTGATGGCGATCCTTGCGTCCTGGACGGAAATTCAGGATCGCGTCGGCTTCTTTCATTTCAATCTGCTTTGGGTCTTGGCTGGCATTACGGGCGTGTTCCTGGCGCTCGACTTGTTCTTGTTCTACCTGTTTTGGGAATTGATGCTCGTGCCCATGTACTTCCTCATCGGAGTTTGGGGACACGGAAGGAAAATCTACGCGGCAATCAAGTTTTTTATATTCACGCAGCTTAGTGGCCTGCTCATGCTGGCTGCAATCGTCACCCTGGCGATTCTGCATCAGCGCAGCACAGGTACCTACAGCTTCGATTACGACTCGCTGCTGAACTCACAGCTTTCGCCTGAGATGGCTCGTCTCTTGATGCTTGGCTTCTTTGCCGCGTTTGCCGTCAAGCTTCCGGTTGTTCCCGTTCACACCTGGCTTCCCGACGCCCACACAGAGGCGCCTACCGCCGGGAGTGTGATCCTGGCCGGTCTGCTGCTAAAAACCGGGGCGTATGGGTTGATTCGATTCGTTCTCCCTCTGTTTCCGGGGCCAGCACATGAGTTTGCTCCGGCCATGATGACGCTTGGTGTAGTGGGAATTCTTTACGGCGCATTTATGGCAGTGGCGCAACACGATTTCAAGCGTCTGGTCGCGTACACCAGCGTGAGCCACATGGGATTTGTCCTGATCGGGATTTTTGCGGGAAATCAGACTGCTTTGACCGGAGCGTTCATAACAATGATCAGTCACGGCATCAGCACAGGTGCTCTATTCATCGTGGCTGGTGCGCTGCAGGAACGCATGCACACCCGAGAAATTGCGCGAATGGGGGGCTTGTGGCAAACTATGCCGGCGTTGAGCGGCGCCGGACTGTTTTTTGTGATGGCTTCAGTGGGGTTGCCGGGGCTGGGCGACTTTGTCGGTGAATTTTTGGTACTGTTCGGTGCGTATCGTGTGAGTGTCGGCCTCACGGCCGTGGCGGCGTCGGGACTCATCTTGGCGACGCTTTACGGGCTGAAGATCAGCGCGCAAGTGTTTCAGGGCCCAAATCGCAACAATTGGCGTCTTCCCGATCTCTTTCCTCGGGAGTGGGTGATTGCAGGATTCATGATGGCCGGCCTTTTATGGCTCGGCCTGTATCCACAATCTTTCATACGCATGCTTCCCGGCGTATCTCAAAGCCCAGCGCAGAATATCGCTTTCGTTGCACGAGTGGGGAGATGAACTAATGACTAGCTATGCCGTATCTGCCTCTCTGCCGTTGCTTATCCTTTCTGCCACATCGCTGATAGTGATGATCGCGATCGCGATAAAACGAAATCATCGCGTGGTGGCGGGAATTTCATTCGCGGGACTCGCTCTATCTTTCATTTCTTTGTGGCCGGCGTCATCCGTCGCGCCGGTTCAGATAACTTCGCTATTGATTATCGATCGATACGCATTGGTTTACATGGGTCTGGTGCTGGCGGCGAGCGCCGCGGTCGTGCTGCTCTCTTTCCCTTATCTCGAAAACCGGTCCGAGCACAAAGAGGAGTTCTACATTCTGTTGCTTCTAGCGACTGTGGGTTCGATGGTGCTCGCAGCGAGCAGCCACATGGTTTCCTTCTTCCTAGGCCTGGAGCTATTGAGTATTTCGCTGTATGCGCTCATCTCGTATCCGCGCATAGAGGCTCTCCCACTCGAAGCGGGCATCAAGTATCTCGTTTTAGCGGCTTCCTCTTCGGCGTTTCTGCTTTTCGGTCTCGCGCTGATCTATGTTGCCCAAGGCACGATGGAGTTCGGGCGCATGTCCCGGTTTTCGCTAACTGGAGTAGGAGGATTCGCCTTTCTGACTGGAATTGTGCTTGTAGTCACCGGGATCGGGTTCAAGCTGGCAGTTGTGCCCTTCCACCTTTGGACGCCTGACGTGTATCAAGGCGCACCTTTGCCCGTGACTGCGTTCGTGGCTACTGTGTCGAAAGGCGGCGTGTTCGCGTTCCTGTTGCGCTGGCTGTGGATGGGCGGCTTGACAAGCCCGCCCGTACAATTGATCCTCGCCATCATTTCCATTGCTTCCATGCTGGTGGGGAATCTGCTTGCGCTGCGTCAAACCAACGTCAAACGGCTGCTTGCCTACTCGTCCATTGCACATATGGGTTACTTCCTAGTCGCGGTATTCGCTGGCGGAAGTCTTGGAACAGCAGCGGCTACGTATTATTTAGCGGCTTACATGCTTACGATTCTGGGAGCGTTCGGCTCGCTGCTGGCACTCAGCCATGACACGCACGAGACAGAAACCTTCGATGATATTCGCGGGCTATTCTGGCGCCGTCCGGTTTTAGCTTCGGTCCTTACTGGGATGATACTGTCGCTTGCAGGAATACCCTTGACGGCTGGTTTTCTGGGGAAGTTTTACGTGCTGGCAGCAGGCGCATCAGCAGCAGCTTGGTCTCTGGTTATCGTGTTGATCGTGAGCAGCACCATCGGATTGGTGTACTATCTCCGCGTCATTGTCGCGATGTTCACTGATTCAGAGCGCCCTTTAACTGAAGGTGAGAGAGGAAAGATCGGCTTCACGCCCACAGTTGCGCTGGCAGCGCTTACTTTGGCTCTCTTCGTCCTCGGCGTTTACCCTGGGCCTCTGTGGAATGCGATCAGACAGGCTACCGCTGCTTTAGGCTGAGGCGGGACAATTGTGGGGCGGACGATCGCCTTTTGTCGTCTGCCTCGGACCAAGCAATTGGCCCTCCGCCGCCGTACTAATGGGAAAGATCGCCGGCGATGTAATGCTCCAGATGCGCGATTGTCTCGTCCTGCGTGGAAGTGATCCAGTTCACAAGATCACCGATTGACAGCACGCCCGCGACGTGTCCGTCCCTGTCGATCACGGGCAGATGGCGGATTCGATTTTCGGTCATGACCCGCATCGCTTCATCAACTGACGTATCGCAGCTAATCGTAATCGGAGACGGAGTCATGATCTCGCGGACAAACGTATCCTTTGACGATCGCCCTTTCAAGATAACCTTGCGCGCGTAATCACGCTCGGAAATGACGCCAATAAGCTGGCCGCCTTCGATAACCAGCAGAGCGCCAACATGCTTATCAGCCATCAATTCTATGGCGGAATAGACCGAAGCATCGGGTGGCACGGAGAATATGTCGTTTCCTTTTTGCCGAAGCAACATCGAAACGTGATCGAGAACCTTCATATCACCTCCAGGTGACGCATTAGCCTACGTGCACGAATCAACGGACGTACGCGCTGTCCACCTTTGGAGTAGTATACGCCTTAGCTTTCGAGCGTCCAAGGTAGCAAGCTAAGCTTCATCCGTCGGGAGAGCGACCGTCATGCGTCAGGTCGCCTGCGGTTGTGCTCGATAGGCACTAACTTAAGAGACGAAGCCGAGAATTTTAGGTTCTTTCTGGGCGTTCCTAAATCCTTGGCGACTAGACGCGGTTAATCTTCACAACAACGCCGCGAACTGCCTGTTTCCGATAACGCCACGTTTCTGGCACTAATGCGCACGCTGAATGAAACGCGTGGAACAGGCGCCCTTGTTCTCTTGTCCTGTTGCCGTGAAGCTACGACTTCTGCTGCGTTGACACGGCTTTCGCAATTTTAATCAAGAGCGCAGAAATGCGCCGGGCCAGCGCCTCAGGATTTACAATGTCGGATGCGGCCAGTTTGGCAATTAGTCGCTATGGTGATTCGATGCCATTCTGTTGGTTCCGAAGAGAGCGCCGGAAGCTAAATGTATGTGGATCCTGGGAGCCGCAATACCTGAAACGCTCAACAGCGACGGGTTCAGCAACCCGTGGCGGAACTGAAGGCACGGCCTGCGTGTTGAAGGCGCACCGTAGACACACGTATGGCGCAAGCGTGAAAGCATTTTCGATTTCGACACTGCTGGTGAGCTGCTAAGAGCTGTCAATACGAAGCCTCCGTTCTGGATTAAGTTCCACAGCCGTGAGGGTCTGTACGACGAGCATCGAGCCACCACAACGTGGGCACTGCCACAGCGTTCGAGAACAGATTTTAGGCTGGAACGTACCGTGCTGTGGAGTTGCCATTGCCGGCAGTTGTTGGCAAAGCGGTAAAAAGGACGTCCGCCGTCGATTGGCCAAACAACCGAAGAAGCGAATGTGGACAAAGCCAGGCAGCAGCACATGAAGAAGAAACCGGCGCAGGAACTCTTCGGCCGTGACCGTCATCAGCTTCTGTTGCTGCCGTGCGCATAGTCCTTCCACCGGAAGGTAACCTGACCATCTTGGAAGGCCACGATTCGATGGTTCGAAATGGCGACACGATGTGTGTAGCGGGCCAGATAATGAAGAACGTGGCCTGGACCGCCGAACGGTGGTTTGGCGTATACGACCCAGTCTTGGCGGAATAGCGAACGAAGAAACGAGCGGAACGCGTGTTGCTGCTCAAGAGCCTGAAGACTGCTGGGGAAGGCCAACTGTCTCTTCCGAAATGCTCTCTTTCGTCGGTAGTGACCAGGCGGAGATTCTCGAGCCAGTTGAAGAGTGTTGCGCGCTTTATTCGGTCATCGGCGTCCGGGCCGGCTTCATCGTACTTCAAGGCAGCAGCCACTTCGTCCGCGCGCATAGCTGCTAAGAAACGGATCAGGAATCCGGCGCGTCGGTTTCTTCAGCAGGAACCGATTCCTCCGGATGCTCGCGATCGACCAATCGCACAAGCGAACGGCCGAAAGCCTCGACACGTTCCGGTGATGCGGAGGCATTCGGGAAATGCAGCCGCGTAGCCGAGGCGACTCCATTGCTGGTGTGGCAGTTCGGGCAACCGGCGTTTTTCAGGATAGAGTAGAGCCGATCCGAAAAACGGGCTTGTCTGGGCCGCAGCCGCCATTCATAGCAGCAGGAAGGTACAGGCGGCGCGCCTCATGAAAGATAGGCTATACCAACCTGCAAGTGCCTGCAGACTTACGAGGAAAATTTGTATTTACCTTGACACTGGAATTCGTTTCGATCTACACTTTTTCAACTGCTGGTTTCAACAGTTTAAATCCCTTAGGAACGGGTATGAGAACGGGTCTGCGGGCAGTAACTTGCGTTTTCCTTGCGTTGTGGGTCTATCCTCTTGTGATCTATGCACAGGCCGACATGGGAACGATCGCCGGCAGAGCTACGGACAGTAGCGGCGCGGTGATCACGAACGCCGTCATCACGCTGACCGAGCTAGGCACGAATACTAAGACGACGGTAAAGACTGACGTACAAGGGGATTACATAGCAACCCCGTTGCGCGTGGGGAATTACTCTCTGACCGTGGAAACGCCAGGTTTCAAGACGGAAACCCGCACCGGCATCGTCCTCAGGGTTCAGGACAGGCTTCGCGTAGACTTCACCCTGCAGATCGGATCCGTGAATGAGACCGTCAATGTGCATGAGTCGGTGCCGGTGGTGGAGACTGACACGTCCGCGCTGGGCGACGTAATCTCGAGCCGGCAGATTACGGATCTTCCGCTGAACGGACGCGATTATACCCAGCTTGCGACGCTTACGACCGGCGTCGTCAAGATCACCGAGAACGGCGGCGGAATCAACGGGGCCACCACTCCTACGAATGGCAATGCCGGCGGCGCATTCTCCGTGAACGGCACGCGGGGGAACCTGAACAACTTTCTGCTCGACGGGGTCGACAACAACTCGAACGATAATGCGGGCAACATCCTGCACACGAACGTGGATGCCATCCAGGAATTCAAAGTTCAGACGAGCAACTACTCGGCCGAGTTCGGACGCAGCGGCGGCGCGGTCATCAACGCCGTGATCAAGTCCGGAGCGAACGAATTTCACGGAACCGCCTTCGAGTTCCTCAGGAATTCTGCACTCGATGCGCGCGGTTACTTCGAGCCGGCGGATCAACCCAAAGCTCCTTTTCGGCAGAACCAGTTTGGAGGCACGCTCGGCGGACCCATCAAGCGAAACAAGCTCTTTTTCTTCGGAGACTATCAGGGGACGCGCATCGGAACCTCGAAGACTGACATTTCAACCGTCCCGACGCCTGCTGAGATCGGCGGCGATTTCAGCGCACTGATTGGCGAGGGCGTTCAGATCTACGATCCCAAGAGCACGACTCTGGTCAACGGTAATGTCGTCCGAACACCGTTCGCGGGAAACATCATTCCGGCTTCGGAGCTCGATCCGATCAGCCATAATGTGGCGCAGCTGTATCCCGCTCCCAATGTGCCGGGCGCGCTTGCTAACAATTACGTCATCAATGCACCAGGCAATGAACAGATCGATCAGGGGGACGTGCGTGGGGATTACAACATCACTGAACGGCAGTTGCTGTTCAGCCGTGTTTCTCTAAGCCAGACAAACCGGTTCCAAACGCCTCCGCTGCCCGGCTTGGCCGATGGCGGAAGCTACAGTACAGGCCGTTACATAGATGACACCCGCGGCGCAGTCATCGGGCATACGCTGACCATTAGCCCGAGTATCGTGAACGAAATCAGGATTGGGTTCAATCGTGAGCATTATGTTGACAACACGCCGGCATACGGCCAAAAATACCCGCCGGCAGGGCTCGCTGTTCCCGGCGTTCCCGATAATGCCACCATCAATGGCCTGACCCTGTTCGGCATCAGCGGATACCACACGCTGGGCGAACCTGGTTTCACGCCCACGACCAGCACGAGCCAGGAATTTCAATACGGAGACACGCTGAGCATCGTGCGCGGCCGGCACTCACTCAAAATGGGGCCGCAGATCCGTTTCAGCCAGTTCAATTTGTTCCAGATCGGGCAACCTCGCGGGCAGTTTTCGTTTACCGGTGAGTTTACGGCGGATTCGCCCTCCTCGGGTGACGGCAGCGGCGACGGCCTCGCAGACATGCTTCTGGCCCTGCCGACTACCTCGACCATTTCGACGTTGACTTACTTCGGAAACCGCCAGCACACCTACGGCGGCTTTATACAGGACGATTTCAAAGTGTCCTCCAAGCTGACTTTGAATCTGGGTCTGCGCTACGACTACACGACCCCTATCTTCGAGGCACATAACCAGCAGAGTAACTTCGATTTCGCTACCGGCCAATTGGTCGTTGCCGGCCAGAACGGCGCCTCGCGCGGGCTCGTGACCACGGATAAAGACGACTTCGCACCGCGTCTCGGCCTCGCATGGAACGTCTTCAAAGACACCGTTATCCGTTCGGGTTACGGCCGCTTCTTCAGCTACCAGGAGATTCGCACTGGCGACCCACTACAGCTCGCGTATAACTTGCCTTTCTTCTATCAACCGACGTTCACTAGTGACGGAGTTACTCCCATTCTCACCGTTTCGGGAGGTTTCCCGCCACTGAACCCAAGCCAGGCGGTGGACGCGGGTGTCACTGCTTCAGGATCTGGCGTTGGTTCGCATCTACACGCGCCTGTATTGGATGAATGGAACTTCAACATTCAGCGGCAGTTCCCCGGCAACGTTCTGCTGGAGGTCGCGTATGTCGGTTCCAAATCGACGCATTTGCAGACGCTGCTCGATCCCAATCAGGATCCGACGCCGGGTCGGGGTGACGTCCAGTCGCGCCGCCTCTATCCGCAATATGGACCGTTTACTGATATCGTGAACCGCGGCAATTCGAGCTACAACGCCCTGGAGATTAAGGGTGAGAAGAGACTGTCGCATGGTCTCATGTTCCTGAGTGCATTCACCTACAGCAAGTCGATGAACGATCAGCCGGAAATCTGCTGCTCCTCTCCGTGGCCGCAGAACTCTTTCGATGTCGCGGCCGACCGCGGACCCTCTGATTTCGACGAAAAGTTCCGCTGGGTCTCGAGCTTCGACTATCTACTTCCCGTCGGCAAAGGGCAGCGTTTTGTGAATTCCAGCCGCATCGGCGACCTGATACTTGGTGGATGGCACTTCGGCGGAATTCTTACGCTCCGCAGCGGCTTTTACTTCTCACCGCTTATGGGGTATGACCCTTCGAATACTGGGTCTATTGGTCTCATTCGCACAGATCGCGTCTGTAACGGCAATTTGCCTTCAGGCCAGCGTTCACCCGATCTTTGGTTCGATATCAGTTGTTTCCCGTTGCCGAACGGCCACGCCTTCGGCAACTCCGGGAAAAATGTGCTTATCGGACCGGGCGGTGTCACGACCGACCTCGATTTCCGGAAGATCTTCGATATCACCGAGCATCAGAACCTGGAGTTCCGATTCGAACTCTATAACACCTTCAACCACCCGGTATTCGCGCAGCCCGACAACTACATTACAGACGGGCCCGGTGCTGCGGGCGTGATCACCTCAACGGTGCTCCCGCAACGGGAGATTCAATTCGCTCTGAAACTAAACTTCTGACATAAGAGGATCTGATCTGGTCGCTCGAAAACGCCACGCGACCAGATTCCGAAAATTGGTGAACTCTAGCGTGTAGCGGCGGCGGTTTCGAGTTGGGCGTTGAGCGTGATTTCGGTATCGAATAGCTTTGATACGGGGCAGTTTTCCTTGGCGTTACGCGCGGCGCGTTGAAATGCGTCGTCGGAAGCGCCAGGGATGACGGGTTTCAAGTCCAGGTGGCTCTTTCTGATCGCGAAGCCGTCGCCTTCCTTTTTCGAGCGAGATTGTGCAGGTTGTGTCGATGCTCTCGGCCTTTAAACCTTCGTTCTGGAGCATGAGGGAGAGCGGCCTATCAGAGATAGCGGGCCAGAATGGCAATTCTCGTTCGCTCACTGTTACCGATCATCTCGACTTTGCACCGAGGATCGGCTTTGCCAAGATGATCGCCCAAAATACCGTCGTAAGCGCCGGAGGCGGCATTTTCTGGAGCGGCCAGGCTTGCTTAACGAACCCTTCTATCAGCCGTTTTTCGTAAGCGATGGAATCACTCCAATCATTACCGTGTCCGGAGGCTTCCCGGCGCTGAATCCAAATCAGGAAACGGACCCGGGTGTGACGAGCCTTGACACCCGCTGATCACGCCCAGCTACATTGAATATAATGTTTCAATTCAGCAAGCTTTGCCTGACAGGACGTGCGATGGACGTCATCACTTCCATCAATCGC